>JBBRQC010000010.1:0-81903 GCA_038227135.1 Gemmatimonadales bacterium | reverse complement strand
GCGACAGCGTGAAGATCGACGCCGGCCCGTACTCGAGCGTGCGCCGTAAGGGAGTGCAGGTTACGACCAACAGTGGCTTCCGGATTCAGAACGGAAACCTGGTCGGCACCACCACCGCCCACTACAAGGTCAAGACCGCCGATTCGGTGCTCGTTCTAAACTCGACGGGTAAACGCGCGAAATAGCACGAAAGAGAGCGAACGGCGCGCACGCGCGCGCCGCTCGCTCCTTTCATCGATGGTCGGAGGAAACATGTTCAGACCGAAAAGACCCCCCTGCCAGAGCTGCGGAATGCCGTTGAGCAAGGATCCACTGGGTGGCGGCACCAATGCGGATGGGACTCGCACCGCGGAGTATTGCAGCCACTGCTATCACAAGGGCGCGTTCACCCAACCTGACGTCACCGCCGAACAAATGCAGGCGCTCGTCCAAGAAAAGCTGCGCACGATGCACTTCCCCGGATTTCTGGCGAGACGGTTCGCGAAAGAAGTACCGACACTTCGCCGCTGGAAGAACAGCGCAGCGCGCGGAGCGGCCAAACGGGAGCGAGCTATCGGAGCGGCGGCTGGATAGTACGGAGGCCGTCATGACCGCACCCACCTCGCGCAAGAGATACGACGAAGGGGTCCCCGCCACCCTTCAGCCATACCCTGACCGGACTCTGCTGGATTACCTCTCTGAGTCCTCACGGAACTGGCCCGATCGGCCGTTTCTCTTGTTCAAAGGGTCGAGCGTCAGCTATCGCGAGGTGGAGGAACAGAGCAATTCTCTGGCGGCAGCATTGGTCGCAATCGGTGTAGAGCCCGGAGACCGCGTGGCGCTGTGCCTCCCCAACTGTCCGCAGTTCATGGTCGCGGAGTTCGCGGCGTGGAAGGCCGGCGCCATCGTGTGCCCGTTCAATCCCACCTACAGCGAGCGCGAAATGGGCGAGGCGCTCCGCACCACAGGCGCCGAAACGCTCGTCGTACTCAATCGATTCTACGAGAAGGTGAAAGGAATACAGTCAACCACCTCGCTCAAGCGGATCGTAGCGACGAACATCAAGGAATACCTTCCCCCGCTCGTTCGCCTCGGCTATACAATTCTCAAGGAGAAAAAGGAAGGAGACCGCATCTCCGTCCGCGCGGGCGACCATCGCCTCACCGATTTGCTGCGCCGTTTTCGGCGGGCACCCAAGCCCGACGCACGAATCTCACCCGACGATCCGTCAGTCATTCTCATGAGCGGTGGGACGACCGGTACGCCTAAGGGAGTCGTCGGTGTTCACCGTGGAATGGTGATCGCCGGGCTGCAGCTCCAGGCGTGGCTCCGGTCGGCAATGCAGGAATGGACGGACACGATCATGTGTCCTCTTCCACTCTTTCACGTTTATACCAACACTGGACTGCAGAGTCTCGCGCTCATCAACCACAATCCAATCGCGCTCATTCCGAACCCTCGTGAAATCCGGGATGTGCTGAAAGAGATCATAGATGTAAAGCCCGCCTTCATTTGCACTGTTCCGACGCTGCTCAACGGAATCATGAATCACCCGCTGGCTCGCGAGGGAAAAGTTGATTTCACCTCTATCAAGCTTTGTTTTTCCGGTGGATCTGCGCTGATGGCGGAGACCAAGAAAAGGTTCGAGGAGCTGACGGGCGGCATAATCGTCGAAGGGTACTCACTCACAGAAGCGCAGATGGCGGTCCACGCCAATCCAGTGCTCGGCGAGAAGAAAATCGGATCTGTCGGCTTGCCCTTGCCCGACGTAGAAGTGCGGATCGTCGATACGGAAGATGGGACGACGCCCGTGGCGCAGGGCGAAGTTGGGGAAGTAGTTCTGCTCGCGCCCCAGCTCATGCAGGAGTACTGGCAGAAGCCCGACGAAACCCGCGCGATGATCCGCACCAACGAGCGCGGTGAGCGGCTGCTCTACACCGGCGACCTCGGCTATCAGGACGAAGACGGATACCTCTTCCTCGTCGACCGCAAAAAGGATCTGATAAAGACTTCCGGCTATCAGGTCTGGCCGCGCGAGATCGAGGAAGTGATCTCGTCTCACCCGGCAGTGGCGGAGGTGGGTGTGGTGGGCCTGCCGGACCAGATGCGGGGCGAAGTTGTGAAGGCCTGGATCGTCCTGCGTCCTGGCCAGCGCGCGACAGGAGCCGAGCTCAAGGCGTTTTCCCGCGAAAGGCTCGCGCCCTATAAGGTCCCCACGAAGTACGAATTCGTGACGGAGCTTCCGAAGACGCAGATCGGCAAGGTGTTGTATCGAGTGCTGCGTCAGCAGCCAGCGGTTACCGAAGAACCCGTTGAAGGTCCGGCTGCGCCGCTAGCCGAGCAGACTTTTCGTTAGGCCGTCACCCAATGAAAGACGCGGCGAATGGATCGGCGCGAGCTGCGATTCGATTTGCGTCCGTTGGGCCTCGAGCCACGGCGGAAGCACCAGGTGCTCGCAGATTTCCGACATGGTCTGGAGACTAGGGCTTGAGCGCTCTCGTGGCCAGCTCATCCTCGACTCTGGCGAGGAAATCGGCGACAGTCATGACCTCCTGTTTCTTCCCCGCTCCCCGCACTCTGAGCGCAATCGAGTCAGCCTCGGCTTCGCGCTTTCCGACGACGGCCATGTATGGGACCTTCAACATCTCGCCTTCGCGGATCTTGTAGTTCAGCGTGTCCGAACGATCATCGAGATGGACGCGCACTCCGCGCGCCTTCAGGCGCTCGACCACGGACTGCGCGAATCCCTTGACCTCATCGGCGATCGGGATCACGCGCACCTGCTCGGGCGCCAGCCAGAGCGGAAATGCGCCGGCGAAGTGCTCGATCAATCCGCCCACGAAACGCTCCATCGAGCCGACCAGAACACGGTGCAGCATGATCGGGCGGTGCGGCACGTTGTCGGCACCCGTGTACTCGAGCCCGAATCTCTCGGGGAGATTGAAGTCGAGCTGCACCGTCGGTCCCTGCCACTTACGTCCGATGGCGTCGATGAGCTTGAAATCGAGCTTCGGGCCGTAGAAGGCGCCACCGCCCTCATCATACGTGAACGCCTGTCCGCGCCTGGTGAGAACTTCCGCCAGAGTAGTCTCGGCCTGCTTCCACAGTTCAGGACTCCCGAGGGCCTTGTCGGGGCGAGTGGCTAGCTCGATGGTGTACGGATAGCCGAACGTCTTGAGCATCTCGTCACAGAGATCTAGCAAGCGTCCGATCTCCGCCGGCACCTGCTCCAGTGTACAGAAGATGTGCGCATCGTCCTGCGTGAAGCCGCGGACGCGCATCATCCCGTGCAGCACCCCGCTTCGCTCGTACCGATAAACAGCCCCGAACTCGGCGTACCTGATCGGAAGATCACGGTACGACCTCGGGTGCGACTGATAGATGCAGATGTGTCCTGGACAGTTCATCGGCTTCGGCCGATAACTAGCGCCCTCGACATCCATCGCGCCAAACATGTTCTCCTTGAAGTTCTCGAGGTGGCCGGAGATCTGGAACAGCTTGTCGCTGACAATGTGCGGCGTAAACACGAGGTCGTAGCCGTGGCGCAGGATCAATCCCTTCTCGTACTCCTCGATCTCGTTCCGGATTATCGCGCCCTTCGGGTGCCAGAGTATCAGACCGGGACCGACCCGCGCATCGGTGGAATACAGATCCAGCTGCTGGGCGAGATGACGGTGGTCGCGGCGCTTCGCCTCCTCGAGCTGGTTCAGGTGCGCCTCGAGATCCTCCTTCTTCCAGAACGCGGTGGCGTAAATGCGCTGGAGCATCTGCCGGTGTTCGTCGCCGCGCCAATACGCGCCGGCGGTGTGAAGCAGCTTGAAGTTCTTGAGATACGACGTGTCGGGTACGTGCGGCCCCCGACAGAGATCAATGAACGGACCGTCCGTATAGGTGGAGATGATCTCGTCGGAGGAGAACTCCCCCAGCCTCTCGAGTTTCAGTGGATCGTCGGCGAAGCGCTTCCTCGCCTCGGCCTGTGACACCTCTTCCCGGACGAACGGAAACTTGTCCGCGATGACTTTTTTCATCTCCGACTCGAACTTTTCGAGGTCCTCAGGGGTGAATGGCTCCTTCACCTCGAAGTCGTAGTAGAAACCGTCTTCGATCGCGGGTCCAAACCCGATCTTGGCGTCCGGGCGCAGGCGCCGGACGGCGGTGGCGAGAATGTGCGCGCCAGAATGCCGCAGAACGGCCAGCGATTCCGGATCTTTCTCCGTGATTACCCGGAAAGCTCCGCCCTTGCGCAGCGGGGTGTTGAGATCCAGGACTTCTCCGTCCAGTTCGACTGCGATCGCGTCGCGCAGGAGCCTGGGCCCGATCGATGCGACGACGTCGCGGGGCAGAGCGCCTTCGGGAGCTTCACGGGTGGCGCCGTCGGGCAGCTTCAGCGTCAACATTTCTTGGTATAATTTCGAGTACTGCGGATGGCCTTTATTTTGCTCCCCGTTAAGCTATCGTTTGCAGAAACCCTTCGCTACAGGCATCCAATGTCCCCCTTACGTTACCGTGACGAGCCGCCGTACATCTACGCTGAAGACGAAGAGGAATCTTCGCCGCGCAACGCACTCTATATCGCCATTGGGGCCGCTGCCGGCTTCGCTGCCGGTGTGCTCATGGCGGAGCGATTCGGAGGTTTCAAGGGATTGACGGACAGAATCAAGGACACCTTTGGTGGCGGGACCGGCGAGGAGGAAGAAGAGTTCGATTACGAAGGGCTCGATGAAGACGAATTCGATCCCGATTTCGATGATGATCTGGACACCCCGAAGACATCACTGAATGGCGCCGAAGAGCTTGAGGAACGAGTGCTCGAGGCGTACAGGAACGATCCGATACTGAGCGAGCGCGCCGTGGATATTGGCTCCGTCGAGGACGGAATCATCGAGCTCACAGGTTGGGTCAACTCGGATGAGGAATCGCATCAGGCGGTCGTCGTGGCGCGCGGAGTCCCAGGCGTGGAAACCGTGGTGAATCGCCTCGTGATCCGCACCGATGAGGACCTGTTCGACGACGGGGCGCACCGCTATCAGGATGGCGATCCCGCCTTTACCGAGCGCCACTGGGAAGGACAGCAGGTGGGGACCGGCCGGAGGAGGCAGGGCAACTCGACCGAGATCGATCGGCACGCCGACCCCCGGACCGTTCTCGAGGATCGTTCGCTGAGTGAGGATCGAGCGTTCATGGCTGCGGCCGACGAGATTCCCGATGCCGCGGAGCGACGCACCAAGGCGAAGAAGGTTGCTCGAGGTGGACGCAACGACGGCTCGCCGATCGCGCCGAGCGGAGTACCCAAGGCGGATCACGTCGCCGATCCGGGGCGCGAAGCGGACGACTGATTCTCGCGGTCTTACCCGCGAAAATGGCGCCCGTTAACTTGCGCCAGAGATGAGCACAACACAGGAACTTCACGAACTGCCGGCGCAGTACGACCCCGGCCAGACCGAGCGCGCCGTTTACGAGCGTTGGGTCGCGGCCGGAGTGTTCTCAGCGGACGAGACGCGAAGCAAGCGGAACGGAGGTGATCGCGATCCGTTCGTGATCATCATGCCGCCCCCGAATGTGACTTCGGTGCTGCACATGGGGCACGGTCTCAACAACACCGTCCAGGACGTGATAGTTCGCTGGCGCAGGATGGCCGGCGACGAGGCCCTCTGGGTGCCGGGCACCGACCACGCGGGAATCGCGACTCAGAACATCATCGAGAAGCAGCTCGCCGCCGAGGGCAAGACCAGATTCGATCTTGGGCGTGAGGCGTTCGTCGAGCGCACGATCGGCTTCGTCCGGCAGACCGGCGGCCAGATTCTGCAGCAGCTGCGCGCCATAGGCGCCTCGTGCGATTGGAACCGAACCGCTTACACACTCTCGCCCGAACTCTCCATAGCGGTCCGCGAAGCCTTCGTTCAGCTGCACGAGCGCGGGCTCATATATCGCGGCCACCGCGTCATTCACTGGTGTTCACGCTGCCTCACTTCGCTCAGTGACGAAGAAGCCGAGCACAGCGAGGAGATGGGAACACTTTATCACATCGCGTATCCCATCGCGGGTACGAAAGACAAGGAGAGTCTCGTCGTCGCCACGACGCGGGCCGAAACGATGCTGGGCGACGTCGCGCTCGCGGTTCACCCTGACGACGAGCGCTACACGGATCTCATTGGCAAGTCGGTTCTTCTCCCCATCGCGAACATCGAGATCCCCGTGATCGCGGACGACTACGTAGATCCCGCGTTCGGGACTGGAGTCGTGAAGATCACGCCGGCGCACGACCCGAACGACTTCGAGGTGGGTCTGCGGCACAAGCTACCCATGCCGGTGATCATGGCTCCCGACGGAACAATGGCGAACGGTGTGGACGCCGGGTCACGGGTGCCGCCCGAGCTGCTCGGCGTCGACAGATTCGAGGCGCGGGAGAGAATCGTGAGAACACTCGAGAAATCGCGCCAGCTCAAGAAAGTCGAGCCGCACCAGCATGCCGTGCGTCACTGCTACCGGTGCGACACGGTGGTGGAGCCAAGGCTGTCGGATCAGTGGTTCGTCAAAACGGAACCACTGGCAAGGCCGGCGCTGCAAGCCGTGCGCGACGGCACGATCAGGGTTTTGCCGAAGCGGTGGGAGGCGGCCTACATCCACTGGATGGAGAATCTCCGCGACTGGAACATCTCGCGGCAACTTTGGTGGGGTCACCGCATTCCGGTCTGGTATTGCGAGAAGTGCAATCGACAGATCGTGAGTCGGACGGACGTGACGGCGTGCGACAAGTGCGGCGGATCGGTTCGTCAGGACGAAGACGTGCTGGACACCTGGTTCTCGTCGTGGCTGTTCCCGATCTCCACCCTTGGCTGGCCTGACAAGAGCGCCGCACCACTCGTCGCGTTCTATCCGACTGACGATCTGGTGACCGCGCCCGAGATTCTCTACTTGTGGGTGTCGCGAATGATCATGGCTGGCTACGCGTTCATGGACGCCGCCCCTTTCCATACGGTCTACCTGCACGGAACCGTTCGCGACACGAATCACGTGAAAATGTCCAAGTCGCTGGGAAACGGAATCGATCCCCTGGATGTGGTGGCGAGCTACGGCGCCGATGCTTTGCGCTACACCGTTATTGCGGGGATGGGAATGGGAGCCGACCTGGTGCTCGACCCCAAGGATCTCGAGAGGTCGTTTGCACCAGGCAGGAATTTCGCGACCAAGATGTGGAACATGGGTCGCTTCCTGCTGACGAATGTCGGCTCCGCGCCGGTGGGAAGCGTCGACGAGCTGCGCGATACCGAGCTCACGCTCGCCGATCAATGGATACTCGGCCGCTTGAACGCGACGATCTCCGAGTGCGATGCGGCTCTTGGCACAGCGCGCCCGGCGGACGGCAACTGGGCACCGGAGGATCGCTACTCTGGCCTGCGTCTGAGCGAATTTGCCGAAGCCGCGCGACGTTTCGTCTGGAACGACGTCGCCGACTGGTATCTGGAGACCACGAAGGGACGCATCGGCACCGATGGCGCCGATAGCGAGGTTGCCCGGGCGGTGCTCACTCACGTTTTTGACTACGCGTTGCGACTCCTCCATCCAATCATGCCCTTCATAACGGAGACGCTGTGGCAGCGGCTCCCTTCACCCCTGGCCGCCGACCGCTCCGAATTTCTCGCGATAGCACCGTGGCCGTTGCCGCATCCCGTGGCCGGGAATGAGACAGACGCGATGGCGCGCTTCGACCTCGCTCGCGAGGCGGTAAGCGCTGTGCGACAGATTCGCTCCGACTACGCCATTCCTCCCGGCAAATTAATCGAGGCGTTCGTCCAGTCTCGAGCAAATGGTGGCCTGTTCACTGACCAGGCCCGGCTCATAGGGCAGCTGGGGCGCGCAACTTTGAAGGTCGGTGCTTCCCCGACGGACGCCGCGGCGGCACACGCCGTACTCACCGATGGCAGCGAGGTCATCGTCCCGCTGGCGGGGGTCGTGGATCTGGCGAAGGAGTGCGGCAAGCTTCGCGGAGAACTGGAGCAGTTGGAGGCTCAACTCGAATCGTTGTCGAAGCGTCTCCGAAATGAAGGATTCACCAGTCGCGCGCCGGCGGCCGTGGTCGACTCGGAACGGAAGAAAGAAGAGGAATGGACCAAGCGGCGGGAGCTGATTGCCGCGAAAGTGATAGCGCTTTGCGGCGGCTGATCGCCGCCGTGCTGTTCGGACTGGCGTGCGCTTCCCCCGGCATGCCGCCTGGCGGACCGCCCGACGCGGCCGCTCCGAAGATCGTCTCCATCACCCCCGATTCAGCGAGCGTGGGCGTCAAGCCGAAGGAAGTGATCTTTCGTTTCGACGAAGTCGTGGCCGAGAAGCCAGCATCAGTCACTACGCTCGGCGATCTATTCCTGATTTCCCCGCGCGACGGCGTACCGAACGCGTCCTGGCATCGCGATGCGATCTCGGTAAAGCCGGGTCGTGGCTGGCGCGCGAACACACCATACACGGTGATCATGATGCCGGGGCTCGCCGACATCCGAGGGAACGTCCGCAACACCGGCGCGTCGACCTTTTTTTCAACCGGCGCGACAATTCCCCGGACACGCATCTCTGGACGGGTGTTCGACTGGGTTGCCGGCACGCCGGCGGTGGCAGCGCTGGTTGAGTCGTTCGTGCAACCCGACAGCCTCCATCCCTACGTCGCTTTGGTTGATACCGGCGGGGCGTTCGTGCTCGACCATTTGCCACCCGCCAGGTACACCGTCAGGGCTTACCTCGATCGCAACAAGAGTCTGAGCATCGATCCGAGCGAGCCGTGGGACAGCGTCTCGGTAAATCTCGCTGACAGCGCCCGCATCGAGCTGCTGCTGTTCGTGCATGACACCGCCCCGCCACGCCTCCGTGAGGTCGCGGCGATTGATTCCCTGAATTTCCGGCTGACGTTTGACAAACCAGTGGATCCAACCCAGACGCTTACCGTCGCGAACTTTGCGATCATGGGGCCCGACTCCCTGTTGGTTCCGATCGCGAGCGCGAACCCCGAGGCCCGGGACACAACTGTGAAGGCTCCTGGCCCGACTCCCGGTCCACGACGTATCGCCGGAAATCCGCGCCTGGATACGACAGCCGCGAGGAAGGTCGTGATGTCGCGTCCGACGCCGGTCGCTACCGTGTTGCTGAAATTTCAGCACCCCCTGACACCGAAGCTCGTTTATCGCGTGCGGGCCATCGGAATCCGCGGGCTCCTCGGTAATACAGGCAATAGCGAGCGTCCATTCACGGCCCCCGCGCCACCTCCACCTCCCAAGCCGACGGTGGCCCCGGCCAAGCCGCCTCCGGCCGTCAGCAAATGACGGATCCGCGGCGCGACCTCCCGAGTGTGAATACGCTACTGGAGAGCCCTGGGGTGCGCGCGGTGCTCGAGCAGCACCCGAGACGCGTTGTTCTAGAGGCGGTACGGAGTGCCGTCAACGCCGCGCGCCACGAGGGAGACGCTCAACGCACCGAGGCGCAGTGGGTAACGAGCATCGCCCACGCGGTTCGTACCCTGAGCCAGCGTTCACTTCGCCGCGTGATCAACGCAACGGGAGTGGTCCTCCACACCAATCTGGGTCGCGCACCGCTGGCTGAATCCGCCGTGACAGCAATCGGGGAAGTTGCGGCGGGGTTCAGCAACCTCGAGTACGACCTCACGACCGGCGAGAGGGGCTCGCGATACTCACACTGTGTTGGCCTGCTGCGCCAGCTCACCGGCGCGGAAGACGCTCTTGTCGTCAACAATTGCGCGGCGGCGATGGTACTTGCGCTCAATGCGCTGGCGCAGCGAAAGGAGGTTCTCGTGTCGCGCGGAGAGCTCGTCGAGATCGGAGGCAGCTTCCGCATCCCCGACATCATGGCGCGCGCTGGCGCGAAGCTGGTTGAGGTCGGGACGACGAATCGCACCCATGACGACGATTATCGCCGCGCAATTACGCCGAGGACGGCCGCGATCGTAAAGGTGCACCGCAGCAACTTCGCGATCGAAGGATTCACGTCGGACGTAGCCGTAGACCGCCTCGCGTTCATCGCCGCTGAACATGGGCTCCCGGTTATCCACGACCTCGGCAGCGGACTGATGGTGTCGCTCGACGAGTATGGGCTCACCGGTGAACCCACGGCGAGGATGGCGCTCGAGTCCGGCGCATCACTGGTCCTCATGAGCGGCGACAAGCTGATGGGCGGTCCGCAGGCGGGAATCATACTCGGCGGCGCGGACCTGGTCGCCAAGCTTCGCAAGAACCCATTTGCGCGGGCAATGAGGGTCGACAAGCTCACCCTTTCCGCACTTGAGGCCACCCTGAGACTTTATCTCGAGCCGCAACGGGCGCTGAGGGAGATTCCGGTGCTATCGATGCTCACGGCCACAGTCGAAGAGCTCACCGCGCGCGCCGAGGCCGTTGCTGCACGGCTGCGCGCGGCGGGAATCGATGCCAGTGTCGCTGAATCGAGCGCCAGCGTCGGAGGAGGCGCGTTTCCAACCGCGGCAATTCCGTCGCGCGCGATTGTCCTGTCGCGAAACGGGCAGGACGCGGAAAAGAATCTTCGGCTCGGCGAGCCCGCCGTCATCGGCCGGATGGCCGAGGGGCACCTCATCCTCGACTTGCGCAGTGTGTTGGCGCACGAGGATGAGCTTCTTATTGAGGCAATCATTCATCTGGCCCCATGACCAGGCTTCCCGAGGCCTTTTTTCTCGACCGCGACGGCACGGTCATGGAGGACGCGCACTACATAAAGTCCACCGACCAGGTTCGCCTCATTCCGGGCGCCGCCGCGGCGGTAAAGAAGATCAACGATGCCCGGATCCCCGTCATCGTCGTGACCAATCAGTCTGGAATCGGCCGCGGGATGTTCACTGTCCAGGATTACGAGGCCGTGAAGACCCGCTTCGAGTCACTGCTCGCTCGGGAAGGGGCGCACGTCGATGCCAGTTACTACTGTCCCGACCATCCGAGCGAGGCCGGGCCCTCCAAATGCCGCAAGCCCGCGACGCAAATGTTCGAGGAGGCTATCCGCGACTTCAAACTGAATCCGGCGAACGTCGCGTACGTTGGGGACCGTTGGCGGGATGTCGCCGCCTCGAGAAAGCTCGGCGGGCGTGGGATCATGATCGCCTCTCATATGACCACCGACGAAGATCGACGCAAAGCCGATGAGGATGGAATTCAGACTGCCCGCTCTCTGCGGCACGCCGTTGATATGATTTTCGGTCTTACTGAGAAGGACGGGCCAGCGTAAAATCGGTGATGCCGTCACGACTCGCTGTGCTCGCATCAGGGCGCGGCTCAAATCTCCAGGCAATTATCGAGCACTTCGACAATCTCGCGCGTGAGCGGGTGGCGAAAATCGTGCTCGTAGCGTCGAATCGCGCTGACTCACCAGCGCTCATTCGTGCAGCAACTGCGTCGATCGACACTGCCCACTTCGATTCCACCGACGACGGCTCCGAGCTCGTTGCACTCCTTCGGACGTTCAAAATCGATCTGGTGGTGCTTGCGGGCTATCTCAAGCGAATTCCGCCCGGGGTCATCAGTGAGTACGCCGGGAGTATCATGAACATTCATCCCGCGCTCCTGCCCGCTTTCGGCGGGGAAGGCATGTACGGTGCACGTGTTCACGAAGCCGTAATCGCGTCAGGGACCAAAGAAAGCGGCGTCACCGTTCACCTCGTGGACGACGAATACGATCGTGGCCCGATCGTGGCCCAGTGGCGGATACCGGTGAACCGGTCGGATACCGCCGATTCTCTGGCGGCGCGAGTGCTCAATGTGGAACACGTGCTGTTTCCCCGCGCCGTGGAGATGGTCGCGATCCTGCAACAACTCGAATCGAAATCGACTGACTGACATGCCCACCGCCCTCCTCTCTGTTTCGGACAAGACCGGTCTCGTCGACTTCGCCAGCGCGCTCGCCAAACTTGGGTGGGACCTGATCTCGACCGGAGGCACTGCCAAGGCGCTGCGCGCGGCCGGTGTCAACGTGCGAGATGTCAGCGATCTGACGCAATTTCCCGAGATGCTCGACGGCAGAGTAAAGACACTGCACCCGGCCATCCACGGCGGTCTGCTCGCACGACGCGACTCGCCGGATCACATGAAGGCACTCGCAGAACACAAGATCTCGCCCGTGGATCTCGTCGCCGTAAATCTTTACCCTTTTGAACAGACTGCAGCGCCAGCGGGCGCCAAGGCGGAGGAAGTGATCGAGCAGATCGACATCGGCGGACCGTCCATGCTTCGATCGGCCGCGAAGAACTTCGCGTCGGTTACCGTGATCGTCGATCCCGCCGATTATGGTCGAGTTCTCGCGTCTCTGGAGGCCAAGGACGACGATCTCGATCTGCGTCGGGTTCTCGCGGAAAAAGTATTCGAGCGTACGGCTGCCTACGACGCGGCGATCTCTCGCTGGTTCGCCGGTGTGAGATCGGAGACCTTTCCCGACAGCATCGCCATCCCGCTCCAGCGGGAAACGACGCTCAGGTACGGAGAAAATCCGGGCCAGCGCGCTGCGTTCTACGTCGAGCGCGACAAGGAAGGGATCGCCGCGCTGGAAAAGAAGGGCGGCAAGGAGCTGTCCTTCAACAATCTTCTCGACCTCGAGGGCGCGCTCTTCGCCACCGATCCTTTTCAAGGCGAGACGTGCTGCGCGATCGTCAAGCACACCACCCCGTGCGGGTTGGCAACCGGGGCAAATGCACTCGACGCGTACAGGAAAGCGCTCGAGTGCGATCCGGTTTCCGCATTCGGATCGGTTATTTCCTTCACGGTTACAGTCGACGATGAGACGGCTGAAGCCATTTCGAGCCTGTTCGTCGAGTGCATTGTCGCGCCGAAGTTCAGCGACGGCGCTCTCGAGATCCTTGGCCGGAAGAAGAATCTGCGTGTACTGGAAGGTCAGGCACGCTGGCGCGACGAAGCGCTCGATTACAAGAGGATTCGCGGGGGATTTCTCGCGCAGGAGCGGATAGCACGCGACGGCGCAAAAGAAGAATGGAGGGTCGTCACCAAGCGTCAGCCGACTGCGGCCGAGGTCACAGACCTTCGGTTCGCCTGGCGCGCGGTTGGCAGCGTCAAGTCGAACGCAATCGTCCTCGCGCGGGACGGGGCGACAATCGGCATCGGTGCGGGCCAGATGTCACGCGTCGATGCCGCGTTCTTGTCCGTGCACAAGGCACGACTCGCTGGTCACGATACCAAGGGCTCCGTCATGGGGTCGGACGCGTTCTTCCCGTTTCGCGATGGGGTGGAGCAGGCCGCTGATGCGGGCGTGAGCGCGATCGTGCAGCCCGGGGGGTCGGTGCGCGACGAAGAGGTCATTCAGGCCGCCAATGAATTCAACATCGCCATGATCTTTACCGGCATGCGTCAGTTCAGGCACTAGGATGACGGCAAGCCCGCGAGAAACCGACGACGAGCTCGACTACCGGCCATCGTATCGCGCGGCAGCGGTAACGTCCTCGCTCATCCTGTTGCTGTACATCGTTACGCTGGCCCCATCTACCGCGATGTGGGATACCAACGAGTACATCGCCGCCGCGTTCGACCTCGGCCTTCCACACCCGCCCGGCAATCCGTTTTTCGTCATACTCGGACGCGTCTTCGCGATTCTGCCTATCGCGCCGAACGTCGCCATGCGGGTCAACCTTCTCGCGGCGCTCTGCAGCGCCGCCGCGGCTGGAATGTGGTTTCTCATTACCGAGCGCGTGCTCGTGGGATGGCTCCCCGAGCGCTGGCAGAGAGTCGTCGGAGGATCGCTGGCCGCACTGATCGGGGCGACCGCATTTACGGTCTGGGCGCAATCCGTCGTCAACGAGAAAGTCTATACGGTCTCACTGCTCGGCCTCGCGCTCGTGTCGTGGCTCATCGTTCGCTGGTGCGACGATCCGGACGGGCCGAGGGGCGACAGACTGCTGGTGCTGGTCGCCTACTTGAGCGGACTGGGCTATGCGGTTCACATGGCGGGGTTTCTCGCGCTACCGGCGGTGGCCGCGGCTGTGATCATCCGTCGCCCTGGCGCACTCCTGCGATGGAAACTTCTTCTCGCTGTGGCCGGTGCGCTGGCCTTGGGAATGACACCATTTCTCACGCAGCCACTCCGAGCCGCGCACTTTCCGGGAATCAACGAGGGGGAGCCGACAGGCTGTACTACGAAAATCGGCGCCAGCTGCACATTCAGCAAAGCGACGTACGATCGCTTCATGTACAACTTCAATCGCGGCCAGTACAGCAAGCCCGCTCTCACCGACCGGCAGGCACCGTTCGTCGCGCAGGTGGAGATGTGGTGGCTGTACTTCAAGTGGCAGTGGATCCGCGATCCGTTCAACGGTCACCAGACGATTCAACGTATGCTCGCGACCCTGTTCCTGCTTCTCGGCGGGCTGGGCGGCTACGTGCACTGGAAGCGCGACAGACGATCGTTCTCGTACTTCGGCCCCCTGATGGTGACGATGACGCTCGCCCTCATCTACTACATGAATTTCAAGTACGGCGCGTCGCAATCACCAGACTTGAGCGAAACGGTACCGCGTGAGGTTCGCGACCGTGACTATTTCTACCTGTGGAGCTTTTCCGCGTGGAGCGTATGGGCCGCGCTAGGGCTCGTCTACGTGTGGGAGACGATTGCCGCGCTTACCGGGTCTGAGAAAGTGCTACTGGGCAGCGAGACGCTGGATCTTCCGCGACCGAGAAGCTGGCTGCTCGCGACTCCGATTCTCGCGGTCGCGTTCATCCCCCTTTTCGCGAACTGGCAATCGGCATCGCGCGCCGGGCAAACGGACACCGCCGACTTCGCGGCAGATCTTCTCAATTCCGTCGAGCCATACGGGATTCTGGTCACCTCGGGCGACAACGACACATTTCCTCTCTGGTACGCCCAGGAGGTCGAGGGGATCAGACGCGACGTGATCGTCGCTTGTCTTTCTCTGCTCAACACCGACTGGTACACAAGACAGTTGTTGCGGCGTCCGGTTTACGAATACGATTCGCTCCGCGGTCCGGCCATTTACCGTGGCAGACGATGGACAAAGCCGGCCGGCCCTCCCCTCAGGATTACCATGGAGCAGGCGGATGCCGTGCCGCCAGCGATCGAGCTCAGTGCACCGCAGACATTTCGGAAGGAAGGCACCGACATCGTCGCGACTATCAATCCACGCCGGCTGGGAGATTACTCGGGCCTCGAGCGCGCCGATCTCTTCGTGCTCTATCTGATCCGCGACAGCTATCCGGAGCGTCCCTTCTTTTTCAGCCGCACCTCTGGCGGATACGCAGAGGAGATGGGATTCGCGCCATATACGGTCACCGTAGGGCTCACGCGAAAGCTCGTGCCGCGCATCCCGAAGTCTGGAAACGGGATCGTGTCTATCGGCGGTAGCGAGTGGTTCGACGCGGCGATGACAAGGGCGTTGTGGGAAACGGTCTTCACTGCTTCCGCGTCATTAGCAAGGCGGACGATGTGGGTCGACCGGCCTTCGGCGGGCATTCCTTATCTCTACGTGCGCACGGGTCTGGAGCTCACTGCCGCGCTCGACCAAGTGGGACTCAATCAGGAAGCGGCTCGAATTCGTGCGCAGACTGAACACATCGCCCACGCTACTCAGCTCGACAATCTCGTTGGAATTGCCTCGAGGTAACGCGTTGCCGCGTCGGTTGGCCGCTCTTATCTTGAGAGTTCAGGAGGGTTGGCAGAACGGCTATTGCACCAGTCTTGAAAACTGGCGCCCGCAAGGGCTTGGGGGTTCGAATCCCTCACCCTCCGTAATCTAAGTTGTCCACGGCAGTCCAACGGCGTCCACAAATGGGCGCCGTTTGCTATTTTCCCTCTGAGAATCTCGTCCACCGCAATCTTGCGGCGTCCAAGGAGAGCCGGTTAAGTTAGGGATACCAGAGGGGGTATCGTGATCGGAATGGCCGTCGAGTTCGTGGCTGGGGGTATCGGGCCCAGTAATAGAGGGGGAACCAATCGGCTGAGCACGGGCGCTATCAAAAGCTTCCTAGCCGGCAACGCGCCCACGAAGAAGCTCTTTGATGGGGGCGGACTCTTTCTTATGCGCACCCCCGCGGGCTCTCCAGTATGGCGCCTTAAATATCGCTTCGCAGGCGTCGAGAGGATTTACGCGTTAGGTGTCTACCCGGCTGTGAGCCTCCAGGCGGCGCGATCGGGGCGTGACGTGGTGCATGCTTACCTGCGCGAGGGCCGTGACCCTCAGCAAGCCCGCCTGCTGGCCAAGGCGAATGGGTTAGCGTCATCAAGCAGCACATATCGTATCGTAGCGACCGAATGGCTGGCGAAGGAAAAAAAGCGCTGGAGCCCACGCCACTACACGCAAACAAAAAGGGATATAGACCGGGACGTTTTGCCTTTGCTCGGCAATCTTCCGGTAGACCAGATCACGCCCGCGATGATAGCGAAGCTGATCGACAAGGTTGTCGCCCGAGGAGCCGAGGAGACAGCATCGAAGATCCTGTGGAATATCGAGCGGGTCTTTCGATTGGCGCAAGCCCGCGGTCTCCGCTCAGACAACCCAGCGAGCCCCGTTCGCGAGGTGCTTCCCAAGAAGCGGGCGGAGGTGCCGAGACCCGCATTCCTGGATTTTCCATCGCTCCGTGATGTGCTGGCCAGGAGCGAGAGGGCGCCGATTTCACCGGCGGTCCGTATGTGTCACAAGCTGATCGCGTACACGGCGAGCCGAATCGGGAACGCGATCGCCGCCGATTGGAAAGAGTTTGAGCTGGATAGCGACACGCCGACGTGGACGATACCACGGGCCAAAATGAAGGTGCGGGACCGGCGCCACGATCACCGCGTTTTGCTCGGGCCGACAATAGCGGCCGACCTGCGCATGTGGCGGACGGTTAGTCGCGGGCGTGGCTTCGTATTCCCGTCCCCGACCGGGCGGTCTCACGTCACTCACGAAGCGTTAGAAAAGTCCTATCGCGTCACGCTCGCGCTACGAGGGAGACACTCCGTTCACGGGTGGCGCGCGTCGTTCTCGACACTTGCCAGCGATGCTGGGTTTTCGCGTGACGTTGTCGAACTCACGCTAGATCACTTACACGCGAACGCGGTCGTCAGAGCCTACGACCGAGGGGAGCGTCTCGACGAGCGACGTCGGCTAATGGACTGGTGGGACACCCAGCTTTCTACCGCTCAGTGAGGCGAAGCCATCCCGCTCCGAGCCGCGGGTCGGGGGCTAGGAGGAGGTTCGCGCGGCCTCGATTGTTGAACCATCTTCCGGGTCTCTCTTGCCGGGTTTCCACACCCACTTAAAGCGCACCATATCAGTGATCGCCTCATAGACGGGATGAGTTGTAACGCCAATGCGGTATCAACAACTCTCCTCCCGCTCCCCACCGAGCGATTGTGGGAGCGACTGAAGTGCACACTGTCGCCAAGCTATCAGACGCTACAGCTTTTGCGGAATGGGCGTACTCGCTTGGACGATCGTGTTCGGACTCATCGTGGCGCTGCTCGGCATTCAAGGGCTGACAGACGCAGACCGCGCGTGGATAATCGCGGCTGCGGTGCTCGCTGGCCTGAGGGCCATTATTGCGGGGAGACGGGATGCCGCTTTCGTCAAGTTGTGGGCAAGATGGAAACTGCGGCGCTCCCAGCATCAGCATGAGGAACAACTTGCGGGACACGGCAAGACGCAGTCGAAGATCGATGCGCTCCCCGCAGCTTTCGAGCGCGTGGTCTCGAAGGTTTCCAGTGGACGGAACCTTGAGCGATCATCGGAGCAACCTACACCTCACCCAGATGCCACTCCGCTTTCAGGCGAAGAGTATCTCATGTACCGCGAAACCGAACTCGGGAGCGCGGTTCGAAGCATGGGCTGGGATTCTGCGTGGGGCCGCTGGTATGCGTCACAGCAACTGGCCATGAATGGCGCGTGTGACGACTGGAGCTTGATGAATGTCGCGGCACACAAGGTTGTTGACGCCTTTATGGATGGAGGCTTGGCGGCACGCGGGAGAACGCCGCCGGGGATCGTATACGAGCCGATTCCGAGAGAAACGTGGCGGCTCGCCGCGCTGCAAGTTCACAGCGATGTCGCCTGTCTCTGGAAGATCGTGCCTGTTCCACGCAGCGGTGTAGACCCCGGCCGCATCGGCGCGCTTCTTGGCTATGACTCGGTTGTCGTCGATTCCCGCCAGTTTTTAAACCTTTGGCCGACTAAAGAGCAGACACACGATGTTGCGCGCCGACTACTACTTGAGCGCGCGCAAGAAAAAAACGCCGACCCCGCTGCAATTGCGAGGCTTTCGTGAACGCGATTCTGGCTAGATTCTCGGAATGGCAAAGTCAGACTGGCTCGACTATCAGAAACTCGCGGCCGAGATATATACCGAACTAGAGAACAATGCGGTCGTTACGCACGACGAGAAGATTCGCGGCATTGAAAGCGGTACCGATCGTCAAATCGACGTATCCATCAGGACGAATGTTGCTGGCCACGATCTCCTGATCATCGTCCAAACGAAAGACCTCTCTCGTCCGGCCGACGTCAACATTGTAGGCGAGTTTAACGCAGTCATTAGAGACGTGCGCGCAGCAAAGGGTGTGCTTATCTGCAGCGCTGGCTTTACCAAAAAGGCGATCGCGTATGGGCGCAATCTAGGTATCGATTTGTGTACCGCGCACGACGCCCGTCACCGCAAATGGGCCATCGATCTCCGCGTTCCGCTGCTGTGGGTCGAATCCACCGCCAATGATGTCGTAGTTGAGTTGGATGTAAGAGCGCACCGGGCCAACACAGAGGAAATAAGAATCGCCCCCGACCCCAGCACGTGGCTGACTTCGCTTGACGGCGGGACCATAAATACCCCTCTTGGAGAGCTTCTCGCAGCAGCATGGAACGCAAACGCTGCCAACCACCTCCCTGGCCGGTCGCACCGGCTAGACCTTGCTCAGCCCCGAATGAGGCTTTTGATGGGAGAATCATATTGGATTCCGGTCGAGGTTCTCACCTGTGCATATACGGCCGAGCGGAAGGCGTGGCTCGGGAGCCTCTCATTCTCAAACTGTCGAGGCATCCTCAATCAAGGCACCGGCGTTATGCGCACCAAGGTAACCCTCACGAACGCAGACGTTCCGCTGCAGCGTGATGCGAACTGGAAGGAAGTACCCGACCCACAAGCTCTCTGGGCAAGTTCGACTGTGATGTTTCGAGTTGAGATGTTGGCTAGTCGAGAGAGTTTCCATTTCGACCGGTTCGAACTCACACCCGTCGATGCAGACTAAATGGATTATTCGCGACGTGCGATCGATTCAGCACTAGCTTCGACGAGGCTGGATGAGCGGCCAAACGATAATGAAGGTCTATATGAAGTCCGATCAAGACACGCTGAGGAAGGCAGTCCACGAGCGCGAAAAGACGCATGGCAGAGCGAGCCAACTTTTCTCAATCGACCGGATGAATTGACAGGAAGGCCATGAATCACGCGAAAGCGAAAACCCCGCACAGCGAGTTAACCTATGCGGGGTCTTTTTTTGTGTGGTTTTTGGGCCTGGAGGAGTTGAACCTACGACCTCACGCTTATCAGGCGCACCAATCAATAACGCAAAGTCCGGCGGGGAGCCGGTTTTCATAGGGCAGGAGCCACTATCGCCGGCATCCTGCCGGTCCCCATTGCCGGACTTTTGTGCGCGCAACGGGTAGTAACGGGCAGTACGGAATTCCCTCACGCCGAGAAGGCGTGTGCCAACTTGCATGAGCCTCTTCCATCACGACCTCGAGTCGTTAGAGTTGGCAAGGCCGCGACGCGTTCAGCCTTTTAGTTTCGTTTGCAAGCCAATAGGCATTAGGTAGCGGCTTCAGAGTTGGAGGTTGCGATGAGCGGGAGGATAGGTTGGCAGTCGCTTACTGAATGGGCCTTTGGGTTTGCGCTGGTAGGTCTCGCCACTATCGCAGCGATGACTATCGGAATATTTGTTCTCCCCTTTGCGGCTGCGGCTCTCGCGGTTGCAGGTGTAAGAAATCGAGCCTGGCCCGAAGCGCCAATGGGTGGACTTGTGGGAGTGGGTGTTACGTGTCTCTTCGTCGCGTACAGAAACCGCGGCTACTCTCCCTGCCCCACCGGACCCATGCGGCTCGCCCGCGATGAACACTTCTCGTGTGGCGGGTTCGACCCAGCCCCGTGGTTGATCGTGGGAATGCTCTTAATCGCGACCGGCATACTCGGCTATCTTGCGTCGCGCAGAGGCTGCCTTCGGCCACGTATCGATCGGAGCCACACGCAGCGCTGCGACCTGCACGCCGAGACAACTCAATTGATGATGGTAAACCCACCACTTGAGCCGCCGAACCTCGGGTTCACGATGTTGTTGAAGATCGAGCCGAAGCTGTAGCTGAAACCGAGCTGGACGAAGTAATGTGGACTTGTGCGTCTTGCCGATCGCGCACGTAATCGACGAAGTTGATCTCGGTCCGCATGAAATCGAAATCGCAGACGTTGCAATCGAGGAAGACGCGGAGCCGGATATCTCGGGGAACGGAGTCTTTGGGCGCTGACTGCTGCCCCCTCGCGGACGACAGAGCCATAGACCACAGAATGGTCGACAAGAACAAGGGAACAAAGTGTGCGCGGCGGGTGATGATGAGTCGCACGACATCCCAATCCTGTTAATCCGTTGTTTTCCGCAGCATCCGTTGGCCATTGGTAATAGATGGCCAGTGGGAGGGGTTCAAGATCGCCACATCGAATGTTGGCTGTAAGAGGTCCCAACCCTACTTTAGAGCGCTCTCCCGCACTCCCCAAAGAGACCTTGACCGATCTTCTCGATCAGGCCCAACTCACGCTTATCGCGCGTGAGGCCTCGTCTTCACCCCGCAATTCTAGTCGAGCGCATGCTCCGAGCGATTTAAGCTTTCCTTCAAGACAGCCGGATCGGGATCAGAAGGATGTTCGAAGGTCCAGTCAGCTTATGATCGTAATTATCCTCTGGATGGTTGCCCTGCTGCTAAGCGCCCTCGCGAGCGGAGTGGCGCTCTCTCATATCCTTGAGATCCCTGGAAAGCGCCGGATGCCGACCGAGTATGCCGTCGCCGTCCAGAAGAATCTCTATATCGGGTATCGTTTACCGGCCGCCCTTATTGAAAGTGTCGCGGGGCTCGCAACTCTTGTTGCGTTGGTGCTCGTGTGGGGTCAGGGCGCGAAGTTTTGGCTGACCCTTGGTGCCTGGGTGGCGGGACTTGGGGCGCTGATCGTGTTTTTTTCTGTGACGGATCCCCAGAACCGACGGATTGGCGCCTGGCGGGCGGATGACCTGCCTGCAGACTGGACCCGCGTTCGCGCCACTTGGGAGGCGTCCCACGGTCCGTGCTGTTCTGTTTCTCGTTGCGGTCGGTCTGCTAGCAGCGGCCCTGCACGCGTCGTGAAGCCTCACGCTCATCAAGCGTGAGGCCTCTTCGGGAAACCGCTTCCCCTCGCTCTTGTAGTTGACGAGGGTTTGTCGCACAGTTGACGGGGGGAGGCTGCGAGGAATGTTGATTCACACCAAAGTGTTTGGCTGCTTATTCAGTTTGCTTGCGGGCTCTTTCGCCACTGGGTGGGGGAGTTCACACTCGCCGCCGCTTCAACTTGCAATTCGAACCGACACCTGCTCCCAAAGGCGCAACAATACACAACCAATCCCCTCGAGTGGTTTCCGTCGACGAATCAGACCGTGGAACCCAGGAACTTCTGCACCATAGTCATGGTGCGGTCGTGAATCTCGCGCTGATACGGTGCCATGACTCCATTGATCTCGGCGAGCAGACGGTCGGCCGCGACCAGGCTGTCGGCGGCGGAGCCGAACTTCGAGCGACGCGCGGCCGTGATTCCCAAACGTGACTGAGCCATGGCAAGCCCGTACGGGTCGTCCAGCGCGCGCGAGAGGTCGAGGCTCTCCGAGAAGGCACTTTCCGCTTCGTCGATTCTTCCTAGGGCGAGCAACGCGTCGCCCAGCACTCCAAGCGCGACCTCAAGCCCCCAGCGATCGCCGATGCTGCGAAAGATCGGCACGCTCTCTCGTTGCAGAAGGTCCACCGCACCGCCGGCATCGTCGCGCAGGCGCAACTCCGATCGAACGCGGAGCGCAAAGGCATAGAGCTGCTTCTCCCCGAGGTCGCGAAAGATCGCTATCGACTCGTCGAGCATCGCATGCGCGGCGTCGATCTTCTCCATTCGTGTCGACGCCCACGCGAGCGACGTGAGCACAAACGCGATGTTCCGACGGTCACGCAGTCGGCGACGAATTGCGAGACACTCCGCGAGCACGGTTTCGGCCTCGCCGTAGTTTCCTTCGAAAATGGCCACCCATCCGAGATTATTGAGCGATTGAGCGACGCCGCGATCGTCACGCAGACTGCGATGCAGCTCGAGGCTCTCGGTCGAAAGCCGCCGAGCGTCGGCAAACCTGCACTGACGCCATCGTAGCCAGCCCATGCTCGCGAGCGTCCGCGCCACGCCGGCAGCGTCTTTGATCTCGCGCCAAATGTCGATCGCGCGCTCGAAGCTCTCGACCGCGGTGATGTAATCACCCTGGTTTTGCGCAAGACTTCCGGCCGCCACAAAGAGCTCTGCTCGGGTCGCACCACCGACATCGGGGTTAGCGAGGGCGCGGCGCAGCCAATCGCGTCCCTCATTCCATTGACCGCGCACGAGCCAATATCGCCACAGCGACAGAGTCAGGCGTGCCTGAAGGTCGGCTTGTGAAGAACGCTCAGTCCAGTCGAGGACGGAGCGCAAGTTGTCGCGCTCGCTATTCAGCCGGGTCAGCGCAGCGCTTTGATCCTCACCCGTGAGATCCAAAGTGACCCGCTCTGCAAGCGCTCGATAGAAGTCGCGATGCGCGTTTCGCGCAGCATCTTCGTCGCCGGCGTCGCGCAACTGTTCGAGGGCAAACTCGCGAATGGTCTCGAGCATGGTGAAGCGCCCCTCACCGGCATCGTCGTCGTTACGCCGAATGAGACTTGCATTGACGAGCGCTTCGACCAGCTCGAGCACGCGCATGTCGTCTGCGCTGATCACCGAAATTATCGCATCGAGTTCGCAGCCGCCCGCGAAAACCGCGAAGCGGCGAACTGCCCGTCGTGCGTCTTCACGAAGCAGCTCATAACTCCAGCCGATCGCGGCGCGCAGTGTCTGATGCCGCTTCGGCTGGTCGAGCGGACCGCCCGCGAGCAAGTCAAGACGTTTTTCAAGCCGGGACTGAATCCCTCGCGGTGACAGCAGCTTGCTTCGGGCGGCCGCCAATTCGATCGCGAGTGGCAGTCCGTCGATTCTGACGCAAATCTGCGCGATGGTCCGAAGCGCTTCATCGTCGAACGTCAACTCGGGTCGTGCCTCCAATGCGCGCTCCACGAACAGCTGAACGGCAGCAGCGTTCCTCAGATCCCCTGCCGACTGTGACAAGTCCGGAATGCCAAGTGGCGGCACATGAAACTCATGCTCCCCGCGCACGCGAAGTAACACTCGGCTGGTGACGAGGAGAGACAGTCGTTCGCACGTCCGGAGGAGTCGGGCAAGCTCCGGTGTCGAGGCGGCAACCTGCTCTATGTTGTCGAGGACGAGGAGGGCGCGGCGGTCGCCAAGAAACTCGCACACCGTATCGAAGGCTGGTTTGCCTTCCTCGTCCTTTATGCCCAGGGCCTGACCGATCGTGGGCAGAACGTGGGTGGCGTCCGACACTGCGGAAAGGTCCACAAAGAAGACACCATCCTGAAACAGCGGCGCCACGTCGGTCGCGAGCTGAATGGCAAGACGCGTCTTTCCGCTTCCACCCACACCAGTGAACGTGAGCAGTCGGACGCCGGCGGCGCTAAGTAGCGCGCGTGCGGCCTTAAGCTCCTGGCCACGTCCAATGAGCGGGCTAGTGAACGTCGGAAGCTTGGCCGCGGGCGCGCTTGGTCGTCGGAGCGCGTTCATCAGTGCCGCGATAGCCTGCCCGACACCGCCTCCGTTCTCGTAGCGCTTTTCCGGCTCCGACGCGAGCATTCGAGCAACCAGTTCGTCCACGTCAGGCGGGATGTCGGAGACTAGAACGTGCAGTGGCTCTGGTTGTTCGGTGAAGCGGCGCGCCATCAGCGCCCGGACGTCGGTGCCGATCCACGGCGGCCGTCCCGAGAGCATCTCGTAAAGCACGCACCCTAAGCTGTACACGTCGCTGCGCGCGTCCGTGACGCTGTCCCCGGCAATCTGTTCGGGACTCATGTACGCTGGTGTTCCCAGCGCAACACCGTTTTGCGTCAGCGTCGCGCCGAGCGCCTCGGACAGGGTTCGTGCAATTCCGAAGTCCGCGACGATCGCATGACCTTCGGCCAGAAGAATGTTCTCCGGCTTGATGTCGCGATGAATCACGCCGTGGCGATGCGCGTGATCCAGCGCGTCGGCCACTTCGCGTGCGATGCAAAGGGCGTCATCGACCGGCAGTCGCTCCTCGCGAGCGAGACGCGCGCGGAGCGACTCGCCTTCGACGAAAGGCATGACGTAGAACAGCGCGCCATCCGATTCGCCGGAATCGTATAATGGTAGAATGTGCGGATGCTGCAGCCGCGCGGTAACCATGATCTCGCGTTGCAGCCGTTCGCGGCCCACGGCGGAGCTGACTTCCGAGTGCAACATCTTGAGCGCGACGCGCCGATTGTGCTTGCGATCGTGCGCCAGGAACACGACGGCCATGCCGCCGCGGCCGATTTCGCGCTCGATCTCGAAGCGTCCGCCGATTCGCGTGTGTGAATCCGCGGCATCGAGCCCGAGCTTGTCGTCGCCTCGGATTTCACGCAATCGGTTCGCGAGCGCTCTAACGGCATGGCTAGGCTCCGCGCCCAGTTCGCCCCGAACGAGCTTCGAGTATGCATCTGCATGACGTAGCGCGTCCGAGCGATCCCCGGATGCCGCGAGAGCGTTCATCAGGCCTACAGCGCCGCGCGTCTTCAATGGATCTAGGGTGGTCAATCTTCGCCACCAATTTGCGGCGGCCTTGTAGTCACCGCGCTTGTTCGCGTCGGTGGCGAGCTCCTCGATCACGCGCTCGGCCAGGTGGGCGTACCGCACGCGTTGATCTTCGGACCACCGCTCGAACCCTGCCGCTTCCGAGAGATACACGCCATCGAGGAAAGGCGCGGTGTAGAGAGCGGCAGCCCGTTCAATATCGGCTTTCGCGATGGCGTCCTCGAACTCGCCGACATCGGACGTAATAACTGCGGCATTAAGCTGGAGCGTGTCGCTCCCAAGAACGAGCTGCTCTTCTCCTGTGTCCTTCCGCAATGCGTAAAGGGCCTGAGAAAGCGCTTGTCGGCCCCGAGGCTCGTCAGTTTCCGGCCAGAAGAGCGCGAGCATTTTTGCGCGGCTCACGCCGCGCGAGCCGGAGACCGCCAGCGTGGCCAGCATGGCGAGCCGGCGTCGCTGATTGGCCGCCCCGGTGAACCCGCCGCTATCGCGCTCCAGGACCAGTCCTCCGAACGCACGCAGTCGCAGCGGCTTACTCATGATGACTCGTCCAGGTGAGAACCAGGTGAGAGGGACGCCTTATACTACGGGCGCTCACAAGGAGCGGCAACCGCTCGACTGTGGTTTCACATCCAAAGGGAGAGAGCAATGACGGCCACCACCACTCGCGGCATCAGCCCGCAAACCACCGGGGTGCATCACATCACCCTGCGGTCCACTGACTTAGGGAGATCGAGGGTGTTCTACATCGAACGCCTCGGTTTCCCTCTGCTGATGGAAACACCCGACCTCTTCCTTTTTCTTGCGGGGAGTACCGCGTTCGGCGTGCGCGGTCTCGCGGAACGGACTGCTGCGGACGACACCTTCGATCCTTTCCGCGTCGGTCTGGATCACATCGCGCTCGCGTGTGCCGATGCGACGGAGCTCCGGCGTTTCGCAACGGCTTTGAGTGCCGAAGGCGTCGAGAACACTGGAGTGAAGCTCGACGCAACGCTGGAAAAGGAGTATGTGGCCTTCAAGGACCCCGATGGGGTGAAGTGGGAGTTTTATATGGCGTAGATGCTGCTCTCAGCGACCCTGTTCCCGTTAGCCGCTGTTGCGACGCTCGGCATAAGGTGCCTCGGCCGTGAGACCGGCGGCATCCCGATAGCTTGGCGGCCGCCGTTTTGATCTTACGCCGTCGCCCCGTGGACCACTTTAGGCCCGAAATGTGGCGGCGCCAGCCTCACGCTCATCGGGCGTGAGGTGTCGTTCTTGGCCGTGGTTCAGTGGAGCTCCTGCTCCAGGCACCTTGCTGGTTTCATATTAGCGGATTATTCCCCGGGGGCAGTTCCACCTTTTCGTCGCTGAACCGTGCAGGTCTGGGCGGAGTCTGATGAGCACCGCCGCACGCTTTGACTAACGGGCCTGACCCCTTTGCAGGCTCCACAATCCGCGCGCCGAGAGGA
This sequence comes from Gemmatimonadales bacterium, assembly GCA_038227135.1. Taxonomy (GTDB): domain Bacteria; phylum Gemmatimonadota; class Gemmatimonadetes; order Gemmatimonadales; family Gemmatimonadaceae; genus UBA4720. Next base: position 55,556 of record JBBRQC010000010.1, on the reverse strand, counting down.
TCGCAGAGAAGGTCGACGTCACGCCGAGCGTGATGAGCGTCCAGACCCAGAAAAAGATTCCACTGGAATTGGCGATCCTGCCGCCGACAAGTCCCGGCCCCATCATGTGGAGGATGAGGACGCCCAACCCAAAGAATGACCCGAGGAGCATAATGATGTATCCGGATCGCCGTTCGGCGAGCGCCAGCGTTCCGGACAGCCAGACAACGAGGATGAGCACCCCGAACAGGCCTGAGGTCCCTCCCGTAGCTATCCCGCGGACGACCTCATCCGCCCAGTGAAAAGCAAAGAGGAGGATCGACAGCAGAGACGTGACGGTTAATGTGCCCTGGAGTTTCATTTTGAAGGTCTCCTTATTGGATTTCGCATTAAGCAGCGCGTTCAACGCCTTGCGCTTCGTTTTCTCGCCGCTGCCGGTCGTACCCGTTCCCTACGACCATCGCGGCGCGGGAGTCTCTCGACGATCTCACCGTACTACTGCCATATGGAAGTTGAGGCACCCATCGCCCGTTCCAGCCAGCGCTCTTCGTTCACACCCTTGATCAAGAGCCAAAGAATCAGCGCAAGCGATCCGACGATTGCAAAGAGTGCAACGACGTTGAAAACACGGGATCCCAAAGGCGGCCAGATGAACATGAGCCAGCCAGCTCCGCCGATGATACCCAGCACGCCCAGCCAGCGAGGCAGGAAAGTTGACTTAAGAATTAGCCATCCTTCGAGCAGCGACTCAGTGCCGAAGAATGCGAGAGCGATCCCTGCGCCCTGACTGTTCACCTTGAGAAGCAGCAGCGAAAGCGATTGCAGCTGACTGGGTGAGAATGCACCGAGGTACGGTGCGCCGCCGAGCACCAGGAGCGGCGCGTAGTAGAACAGCCGGGCAATCGTTTTGATTGTGCAGCCGACCAGTGCGAATACCAGCGCGAGAGCCGCCACGCTCTTACTTACCGGCTTGAGCAGTTGATAGAACAGCATCGTCGTTGCGATCTGGCACATCATCTCGACCAGATACACGGAGAACCCCAGTCGATACAGCGATTCGTGCGACAGGATGTTGGTCGCAGTGGTTGTTGCGCTTGAGGTGACCAACCCGCCGCTGATGAATCCTTCGGCGATAACCCCTGCGACGATGGTGAGGAGATAAAGCATACCGGTAATTCTGGCTTTTGTGCGCGGAGACATGTCTCCAGTCCGTGGCGTCGATGTCATAGGACTCGCTGGTTAGTAGGTCAACTGGCCTTGCGTGATTGACGTGACTTCGAGTGATCGAATTCGAGCAAGTCGCCCGGTTGGCACCGCAGGGCCTCGCAGATTGCGTCGAGTGTCGAGAAGCGAATCGCGCGCGCCTTCCCTGTTTTCAGGATCGACAGGTTCGCCAGGGTGATGTCGACTCTCTCCGAAAGCTCGGTGAGTGTCATTCGCCGAGCGTCGAGTATGTCGTCCAGCTTGACGATAATCGGCATGTCAAATCGTCCCGTGCAGATCTTCCCGCATCCGCGCACCCTGATCGAACACGCGCGCGAGAACGAACAGAAGCAGCACGGCAAGCCATCGCGTCACTGAAAAGCTCCAGTGTATGTCGAGTGGATGCGCCTGCGAAGACACGCGCGCCGCAACCTGGCCGACCAGGAAATGCAGTAACTCGAGTCCAAGCACGACCCACGCAATTGTCTGTAGTCGCTCGGCGTTCTCCGACACGAATGGATCGCCCACACTCACGGTTTCAACGATCGCGAGCAGGCGCCTGAGCGCGATCTGGGCAAGTGCGGCCGAGCAGATGCCGACAACCATGATGACGCGCATTCCCAGAATGAGTGCTGCTCTGTCCGGCCCAGGCCTCACCCCCAAGGCTCCCATTACGGGGCCTTCGGCTACCAGGCTGGCGACAAATAGTGCCAAGATGAGAACGCCCGCGATCGGGGTCAGAACAATGAGTGCGCGCAGGACTTTACGCGACAACGTCAATGCATTCGGGTATGGTCGGTACATAAACCGGTTTCCAAAGTGAATGGGATTCGGGCGGTGTTATCGACAGTCAGTAATATCGATAATCGATAGTACGGGACGCAAGGCTAATGAGTTTCAGCCTATCTGTTCAGCTCCGGGTTGAGCTCGCGGTGCAGGCCGGCCCAGTTGGTCGCGGCTAGGCGTCGATCCTCATCGCTCGGCCGAGTGGGAGCGTTCCCTTAACAGGATTCATCATGTGCCCGCCGGAGAACCAAGTGGCACCGAGAGAAACGCTCGCGCAAATTCCGAGATGCGACAATCGCACGATCTCCGGCGCGTCATCGGATTCTTCGGCGGGACGGCGCTCATCGTCGGCATCACAATTGGTGGCGGGATCTTCAGGAACCCCCCCACGATCGCCGGCCTCGTCCCAAATCCGCTCGTCATCATAGGACTCTGGACCGCCTTTGGTCTCATCAGCATTTGCGGGGCGCTCGCGGTGGCGGAGGATTCTTCCGCGATGTCTGGCTGCCTGGCCACGGGCTCAATAGAAGGTCGCTCGCCACGACGGACCGTGCAGAGGCGGATCGATTGGGGAAGCAGCTGTTGTCCGCGGTTCTCCGGCATGAAGAAGTTGCAGCCGGCGGCGTCGTCACGCTGCAGCACCTATGGCAGCGCTACAGCAAAGAATCACCCGCATTCCTCGACAAGACTCCTCGCACGCGGGCAGAGGAAACGCTCACATTGAAATGCTCATCGCGTTCTTCGGTGAGGGTTGTGACGTGAGGAATCCTTCGCCCGACTTCGAAATCCACTGTCCGTAGTCGTGCTGAGGAACGCTCCGATGTCTGGCCCTGCCGCTCTGTGGTTGAACGCACCGCGTCTTATGCGTACTGAGGATGGTTACGTCAATGTCAGGCTTGTTTCCGCCTACGATGCTGTGATCTTTATCGATTCGATTCACCGCGCGACGCACTAACAGAGAAGCTCCTGAGCGCCGCTCCGAAGACGGGTGAGGAGGAAGCGTTTTTCTAACGGGCGGAGGTAAATCCGAGTGGTGAAGCCTCAAGCTTGAACCTCCGAATGTCTGGGAGCTGCTAAGTCAGTAGAACTTCGCGTCGCTCTTGAGCTCAGAACAGAGTGTTAACTGACAGCGCTCCAGACGTGGCCTAGCGCAATTGACCAAAGACTGAGTCCGAAAATCGGCCTTCCACCCATGTCGCTGTCTCCCAGACCTTCGAGCTTGACTCACGCTGAGCCGGCGTACATAATGAGATCGCAGCCCCGGACCGCCGGCAACGCTGCTGCAGCAAGAAAAGAAGCCGTGGTTCATCGAAACTTGCCGCCACGGCGCCCTAAGCCCAACCCGTACGAGGCCCGATGCATAACCCACTTATTGTGGGTTTCATCGGGCCTTTTTTGTTTCCCTATCACCAGCGACTTGAATGGCCGACAGATTCATCCGCATCCGCGAAGTGATGCGAGTCACCGGACTCGCGCGCTCGACGATATTTTTGCTGAGCAGCACAGGCCGCTTTCCAAAGCAAGTCTCTTTAGGCTGCGCAGCGAGGGGCTGGGTAGAGAGCGAGGTTGCGCAGTGGTGTGATGCGCAGGTCCGAGCGTCTCGCGATGAGCGGCGACGTGGGGGTACCGACGGGGGTATTTGAGAGAATACCACCGCCGCGTGTACACGTTAACTTCCTACTGTCATTATAGATCGCGCGTCGGGAGCGTACTGCCTCACCCTCCGTAATGATTTCCGCGCTGGAGCGACGCCCCGCTCGGATGATCAGAGCGTCGCTCGCGGATTTTACTGGCCCTGCACCTTGGGAGCGGGTCCTAGGCGCGCCAGTCTCGCCTTCATAGTGCTGAACCCCGAATCGTTGGACTGAAGGCCGTTGAGCTGTGACGCCGGAACCTGACTCAGCATTCGCTGGATGTCCGCAAGCCGGTCCTGAGTACCGGGGTGGTCTGAAAACCAGCCAGCCGTGGCACCTCGCCCGCCCGACTGCTTCTCCTCGGCCAGAAGCTTCTGAAAGAACGTGTACATTCCGCGCGGGCTGATGCCGGCGCGCATGACATTGTTGAATCCACCCTCATCCGCCTGGACTTCGTCGGCTCTACTGAATTTCGCAAAGACAGCGGTGCCCCCGATGTTGATCGCCGCTTGGGCGACGCCGCTCTGACACACTCCGGTGAGTGCGCAGAGTATTCCAACGCCGACGTTCGCGCCCTGGGCGTTCTCCATCTGCTTGACTGAATGCCGCCTGACCACGTGTTCGATCTCGTGACCAAGAACGCCCGCGACTTCGGAGGCGTTGCTGGCCCGCTCGAGAACGCCGCGGTTGACGTAAACGAAGCCACCGGGAAGCGCAAAGGCGTTGACCATGTCCGAATTGACTACCTGGAACTGCCAGTTCAGGTCAGCTCGCGACGTCGTCCTCGCGATGCGGTTCCCAAGGGCGTTGACGTAGTTGTTGATCACTGCGTCCTGCACCATGGGCAACTGGGCATTTACCTGCTGCGCCTCCTGCTGGCCCATTTGTACTTCCTGCTGGGTAGAGACTCCACATCCGGCGAGCAGCACGATTGCGCCGACAGTGATTGAGATATTCCGCATCGAAAAGCCCTCTATGTTTGCGTGTTCAAGGCCAGCCGCGCCGCCGCGCAGGAACCGTGAATGGCAGGAAACAGACCAGTCGGCGCGGCCATTGGGGTTGCCTAACTGGCGGATAGCAACTTCCCTGAGCAATTTCCCGCAACCAACAGCCCCCGTCCAACATGGCCGACTTCACCAAAGAATGGATCGAGCACCTCAAGGGCCAGATTACCGGTCGCCTGAGCATCGTCGAAGACAAAATGGATCCGCAAACGTACGACCAGCTGGTCACCGACCTGGCCTGGTTCACGTTCCGCTTCGCCCGCGACCCCGATACGAAAATGAGGAAAATCTTCCGATGAGCCGACTCCAGCGGCACTAGATTCGCCGTAGAGCCCTACGCGGCCACAACCCAGCCTCGGAGCGGCAATGTCGAAATGCGAAGTCTGCGGCAACGACTACGATAAATCGTTCAGCGTCACGATGAAGGGAAAGTCCCACACCTTCGACTCGTTCGAGTGCGCGATACACGCGCTGGCGCCGAAGTGCGCCCACTGCGGCTGCAAGATCATCGGCCACGGGGTCGAGAGCAACGGAACATTCTTTTGTTGCGCCAATTGTGCCAGCATGTCCGGCATCAAGGGCCTGGAAGACCGTATCTAGCACGGGAGGCAATATCGTTGTGAAATGGAAGAGCCGACGAGACCCGCGCGGCAAGATTGGAGACGAGCGCGTGCGCACAAAGTTCGCCTGGTTCCCCGTCGACGCGGATGACGGTTACACCTATTGGCTGACTCCGGTGGTCGTGCGAGAAAAGCTGCTGCCCAAGGTGACACGCGGCGGCTTCGAGGACGACGAGCAGGATTGGGAGGTCGTCGAAGCCAAGCCGGTCGCCGGCGGGAAGAAAAAAAGGCGCAAGAAGTAGTTCCTTGCGCCCCACAATCGATCTGAATGCGGACCTGGGCGAAGGCTCCGGGCAGTCCCGCGTGGCGGAGGACGAAGCTTTGCTCGACCTGGTGTCGTCCGCCAATATCGCCTGCGGATTTCATGCGGGTGATGCGACCACCATGCGCGACACCGTAGGAGCGGCCGCGTCGCGCGGCGTGACGATCGGCGCGCACCCTTCCTACCCGGACATTCTCGGTTTTGGCCGCCGGGAGCTTGGTCTCTCCACAAAAGAGATCCGCTTTCACGTGGGCTACCAGCTTCGGGCTCTGCGCGAGATATGCGTGGCCGAGGACGCAAAGCTCTCGTACGTGAAAGCCCATGGCGCGCTGTACAATCGCGCGGCAAGGGACTCGTCCGCAGCCAGTGCAATCGCTCAGGCCATCTGCGATGTGGATCCGTCGCTTTTCCTGCTTGGACTCGCTGGCAGCCAGATGGCGGAAGCTGCAAACCGTAGCGGGCTGAGATTCGCCGCCGAGGCATTCGCGGATCGTGCATACAAGAGTGACGGCTCGCTTGTCCCTCGGAACGAGCCTGGCGCCGTGATCCACGACGCGCAGGCCGCCGCTGAGCGCGCAATTCGTCTGGTAAAATCGAACACCGTCGTTGCCGACGATGGGACTGCGCTCCGAGTGGTTGCGCAGTCGCTATGTGTTCACGGCGACAACCCCGACTCCGCGGCACTGTTGCACCAGATCAGGGCCACCCTCGAAGGTTCGGGCGTAACCATCGCGCCTTTTGCCGCTTGAGTCGAGCGAACTTGCGCGCAGTACCGCTTGGAGATTCCGCAATCACGATCGTGCTCGGAGACGAGAAGAGCGCAGATCTTCTGCAACGTGTGCACGCTACCGCGGCGGCACTGGCAGCGGAGAAGCTCCCGAGCGTTCAGGATATTGTCCCCGCCTACCTCGGCGTCGCGGTTTTCTACGACTCGCTGCACGCGTCCTACGCGGAAATGCAGGCGAAGGTCCTGGCGGTCTGTGAGCGGGCGATTGATCTGACCACCGTCTCCAACACAATTCGCGAGCACGAGATCCCCGTCACCTACGACGGCCCCGATCTCGCCACGGTTGCCGTGGCCTGCGGAATCTCAACGGCGGAGGTCATAGAGCGGCATAGCAGGGGCTGTTACACCGTCGACCTCCTCGGATTCGTTCCCGGATTCGCCTATCTGAGCGAGCTCGACCCATCGCTCCGACTGCCACGCAGGCCCCAGCCGAGGCCTCGGGTTCTCGCTGGAAGCGTTGCAATCGCTGGCTCGCAGACGGCGGTATATCCTCTCGATACTCCAGGAGGATGGCACATCATCGGACGCACAGAGACGGTGATGTTCGATCCGGACCGTGACCCGCCTTCCACCCTCCGGGCAGGCGACATAGTCCGATTCGTTTTAGTGCGATGATAACAATCGATCGCCCGCCTCCTTACCTCACTGTCCAGGACACGGGCCGGAAGCATTCGCGTTCGTCGGGTGTACCCCGCGGCGGAGCAATGGACGTGTTCGCGCTCAAGGCGCTGAATGCGGTCGTCGGTAACCCGCTCGAGTTTGCTGCGCTCGAATGGGCGCTCGGCGGTGGGTCCCTGCGGTTTCAAGGCGATTGCGTCGTGGCGATCGGCGGAGCCTATGCCCGCGCAACGCTGGCGGGCCAGACGGTGCCTTCATTCACGACGTGTTATGCGCGGGCGGGTGACGTGCTGACCGTGGAGCAGCTCACCGCGGGGCGATTTCTATACGTCGCCATCAGCGGCGGTATCGACGTCCCCGAGATACTCGGCAGCCGGTCGACATATCTCCCGGGTAGTTTCGGAGGGTACAGCGGCCGGACGCTAGCTCGCGACGATACTCTGAGCCTCGGGCGTCATCGGAGTTCCCCGCCGTCGGCAGGATTCACCTGCCCTCCAGAGCTCCTTCCACGCTACGAGTCGGCAGCTGTGCGCATCACCCGCGGCCCCCAGTCTGATCTCTTCGATGATGTCGCCTGGCATGCACTCATCGAGACAGAGTTCGTCGTTTCGACAGCTTCGGATCGCACCGGCTACAAGTTGAAGGGAAAAGTTGTGAGCCTCGCAGAGAGAAACCTGCCGTCCGATCCCGGGTGTCAGGGAGCGATCCAGGTCCCGGGCGATGGCATTCCCATTGTGTTGATGGCGGACGCCCCGACGATCGGTGGCTATCCTAAGATCGCAATAGTGGCCGAGGCGGACCTGCCGATTCTCGCCCAGCGATCGCCCGGTGAGACTGTCCGCTTTCAGTTGGTGACGATCGAGCAAAGCCAGCGTGCCCTCAAGCATCGTTGGTCAGACCTTTATAGGTTTGGTGCTACCGGCGCGGCTTCTGCATAGAGGGAGAGTCAACCGCCGCTCGATGCGCGGCGCAACAACTGTCGGAGGCTGTACAAATGGAAGGAAATAACCAGGAAAGTGCGCGCCCGAATACCGGGGGCGAACAGACAAGTTTCGGAGGCGAGCTCAATTCCAGTGATGCCAAGCGCGGAGCGACCGGCGAATCAGGGATCACCGATCGGGTGAAGAGCGTTGCCTCGTCGGTGAAAGGCAGAGCGGCAGGGATCCCATCCATGCTCGCCGACGGCCTGGAGGCAGGCGCCGAAGCGCTTCGTCAGCGGCGCCCTTCGCCGGCGGGTTCCGATGGTTCGGCACTGGCGATTACCAACGATCCCAGCATTGCGGCTGTAACCGACTCACTTGCAACTGGAATGCAGTCGAGCGCGGAGTGGCTGAGAGACGCGGACATGGAGAAGCTCAAGCAAGGCGTGGAGAGGCAGGTGAAAGAGCATCCCGCCAGGTCGCTCCTCGTAGCACTGGGGGCCGGCTACCTGATAGGAAAGGCGCTGCGCCGATAATGAAGATGCTCACCGAGAGCAACCGCGGGGTGGGACAGCTGCTCCGCGAAGTGGCCGAAGACGGAGCTCACCTCGCGCGGCAGGAGGTCCATCTTGCCCGCATCGAGTTCGCGCAGATCGCGCGCGACATCGGCAAGGGAACGGGATTTACTGTCGCGGCGGCGATGCTTGGTCTCCTCACTGTGCAGATGCTCGTCTTCGGAATCGTACTACTGATGGGTGACGCACTCTTTCGCGGGCATTACTGGATCGCCGCCTTCGTGCTTACCGCTATCCTCGGGGGGTTGGCGTTTTTCCTTCTCAAGCGCGGGGCATCGTTGCTCTCGCCGAGGAACATGAAGCCCGAAGAAACATTGGCAACGTTACGGAGACACAAGCATGCCTGAGACGACAACGGAAGTTCGTGCCGACATTGAGCAAACCCGCGAGCGGATGTCCGGGGCGATCGCCGAGCTCGAGCGCAAAGTGGATGTCACACAGAGGGTGAAGGATTACCCCTGGGCGGCGGTCGCCATCGCGTTCGGTGCCGGAGTAGCGTTGAGCGCTTCCAAAGCGGACGTGAAAGCAGCGCAGGCTACATCGCAGGCTACCAGGGTTACTGGAAGCAAGCTTGGCGGCGCCCTGGATGGGGTTTTGGCTGCGGTTATCGCCGGGGCCACGCAGGCGTTTCATTCCCGAATAGATGATATGGTCGCGGATGTTGTGACATCCATCAAGGGAGACTCGAGTCAGAGATCTCCTCGGCAGTCCGAGCGCATGCCCGAAGCGCCGATCCGGGCAGACTGATCACACGACGGTCAGCGCAGCGATTTCTCTTGCGCTGACCGCCCCCGTCTCATAAATCCGAGGGACAAAAGCGTAACTCCGGTCCGCCAACTGGGAGCATCGTTGCCTTTTCGGATCTCACTCGCTGCCCTCGCTGCTTCGGCCACGCTGCTGGTCATTCCAGCGGCGCGCGCACATTCGCAGGGACCAGCCGCCGCGCCGAGAGGGCGCGTGGCGTTTCGGGTGCCTGCTGACTCTGAGTTGCGCGACAGCGCATATCGCGCATCGGCACTGCGCGGGCGCGCCATTCTTCTCGCTACGGGCGACAGTCTGCCGCGAAATGTCGGCAATTCTCTCCGTTGCGCGAGCTGCCACCTCGACAACGGGCTGCGGCCCAACGCCATGCCCTGGGTGGGCAGCTACGCGCGATTCCCGCAGTATCGCGCACGCAGCGGAAAGGTCGACCTCATCGAGGACAGGATAAACGACTGCTTCGAGAGAAGCCTTAACGGCAAGCGCCTCGCTCCCGCCGGGCGAGACATGGCAGACATTGTCGCGTACTTCGCATTCCTGTCCACCGGAATTCCGGTCGGAGCGCAGATGGAAGGTCAGGGACTCGCGCGCCTCAAGCCCGTGAATGGTGATCTCAAGCGCGGGGTCAGTCTATTCGCCTCTACGTGCACGAGATGTCATGGGGCGAATGGCCAAGGCACGGCCCTCGCGCCGCCGCTCTGGGGGCCGCGCTCGTACAACGTGGGCGCCGGCATGGGGAACATCATCACGGCCGCTTCATTCATTCACGCCCTGATGCCGATCGATCGGGCGCAACGGCTCACGGAACAGCAGGCATTCGACGTGGCGACATACATCAACACGCGACCGCGTCCGGACTTTCCCCGGAAAATTCACGATTGGCCCAAGGGCGGGAAACCCGCGGGTGCTGACTACCACATTTCACGGGAAGTTTCGCACTGAATAAATGTATTTTTGTGACCTTTTTTCCAACCGAATGGAAGCCGCAGGCCGTTGGTGCCCCGAATCTCTGTTAACAAACAGGCCGGATCGTGCGTCTCTCAAGCTGAAGCGCTGATGCGCCCATCCGAAAACGACCCTCAAGAGAGGAAGGAGACACTGATGTCCAAAGCGAAGATCGCGGCGTTCGTTGCCGCTCTGGTTCTCGCAGCCAGCAGCACCGCGTCGGCCCAGGCTGCCGGGAAAGTTGGGGCTCATCCCACGAGAGTACAGCTCGCGGCATGGTGCAGAAATCATCCGGCAGCCCCTGCCGATTGCAAGGAAGTTCGCAGCGACACGCGTGGGATTCGCGCCGACCGGAAGGAAGTCCGCGCCGATCGCAGAGACGTGAGAAAGGACGTGAAGGCTGGCGACAAGCAGGAAATCAAGGCCGACAGAAAGGATCTCAAGGCGGACCGTAAGGATATCCGCGCTGATCGCCGGGACAGACGTCAGGACGTCAGGGACACCCGAAAGGATGCGCACCGCTAGCGGGCACGAAGGTCCGCAATACAAAAACCGGCGCTGAATTGCAGCGCCGGTTTTTCCTTTTCCCGGGTTAACGCGCCGGCGCCAGCAGAGGAGGGTTGCTTGCTTTGAGGTGCCGCGCAAAGTATTCGTCGGTGACGTGCTTTATCAACCGCGTGCTCTGGGCGTTGTAGGCGGCGCCGTGACGTCCCGGTGGATAGATCCTCACCTCGGCGTCCCGGCCCGCATTGGTCAATGCGGTCAGCAGCTGCATGGTGTTCTGCGGGTGGACGTTGTCGTCCATCATCGAGTGGATGATGAGGAGCTTCCCGCGCATCTGGGCCGCGTGTTCCACCGGCGCGCTCTCCACGTACCCTTTGAGGTTGTCGTTCAACAGACCCATGTAGTGCTCGGTGTAGATCGTGTCGTAGAGGCGCCAATCGGTGCCCGCTGAATTTGCGACACCGACCGGAAACAGCTCGGGATACATCTCCATCGTGTAAACCGTGCTGTATCCGCCATAACTCGCTCCGGTGATCGCTACTCGCTTTGGGTCAACGTAGCTCTGGGTCGCGAGATATCGCGCCGTCTCGGCGAAATCCAGCGCTTCGTATTTGCCGAGCTGCTTATAGACGACTTTCGTGAACGCGCTGCCGTAGTTGTTGCTTCCACGATTGTTGACGCCGATGACGATGTAACCCTCCTGCGCCAACCACTGGGTCCACCCGCTGCTGGCGAAAGCATCGTACACCTGCTGCGAACCCGGCCCGCCGTAGACGTCGAAGATCACCGGGTAGCGCTTGCCGGGATCGAACGGAACCGGCTTCACCATGTTGGCGTCGAGGTGCACGCCGTCCGACGTGGTAAACGAGAACGGCTCGGCTGGCGAATACGCGTGCGTCGCCAGCCAGCTCGTCACGGCTGCGTTCGCCTCCAGCGTTCGGATTTTCTGGCTCGGTGTCGACCACAGCTCGACTTGAACCGGTTGATGCACGGAGGAATAGCGGTCGAGGAAGTACGTCGCGCCCGGCGACATGTTGATTCTATGATTCCCTTCGACCGTCGTGATGCGCCGCTTATTCGAGCCATCGAATCCGATGGAGTAGAGCTGCCGCTGGAGTGGGGAGACTTCAGTTGATGTGTAGTAGATCGTCTTCTGAGCAGCATCACTTCCTTCGATGCGCGTCGCGTTCCAGCTCCCGCGAGTAACCTGGTTGAGGAGCTTGCCGGAGTAGTCGTAGCGGTACAGATGCTGATAGCCATCGCGATCGGATAGCCAGAAGAATTCGGTCGATCCCTTCGGGAACGACATCATGTCGTCGACTCCGCCGTAGAAATCGAAGATGTCGATCCAGGTTTTCGAGGATTCAGTCATCACCTCACGCCGCCCACCCGTCTTCACGTCGAAGAAGAACAGCTTCATCACGTTCTGCGGGCGATTGAGAGTCATCACTGCGAGCGTATCGGGCCGGCTCGTCCAGTAGATGCGGGGAATGTAGAAATCACCGCGCTCACCGGTGTCGAGCCACGTGTTGGCTCCCGTCGCAACGTTGACCACGCCGATCCGCACGGTCGCGTTCGAATCGCCCACCTGTGGAATCCGGATTCTTTCCCACTCCTGATGAAGTCCGGAGTAATCGGAGAGCTGAATCTCCGGCTCCGCGGAATCGTTCAGCTGCCAATAGGAGATGTACCGGTTGTCGGGCGACCACTTCCACGCCTGCGGGAGCCCGAATTCCTCCTCGTAGACCCAGTCGAAGTGTCCGTTATACACGTGCTCCGATGCATCGCGAGTGAGACGCTTTTCGGCGTGGGTGGATACGTCTGACACGTACAATTCGCCCCCGCGCTCGAAGCCGAGCATCGCGCCATTCGGCGATAGTTGCGCTGTTCGCGCTCCTTTGGTTGCGAGCTTGAGGCTTCGATCCTCGAGGGAATAGATGTAGAAGTCAGAGGTCCCCGACCGTCGGAAGATCTGCTGGAAGTTCGTTTGCAACACGAGATGTTTCGAGTCCTGCGCCCATTGTAAAGAGTCGTAGCTGAAGGGGTCGTTGGTTCCCGGAAACGTCACGCCACTCGCGGCGAAGAGCGTTGTGGCGTTGCCCGAGGCGGGATCGTAGGCGCGGATTACCGGCGCGTTGGTCTGCGGATCGCGATCGGTGTAGGAGTACCGTTTTCCCCCTTCGATCCAGTTCACATTTCGCGGACCCTGACGTCCTTTGAGAATGCCTCCAGCTTGGAGAGCTTCGTCCAGGTTCGCGAAACGCTGCTTTTCCTGTGCGCCGGCAAACGACGGCAAGCAAATGACGAGCGCGATGAAGCGGAGCCTTCGGGTTCTATGCATTGTGAATTGGGTTTGTAATCGGCTCGGCCGCGCCGCGAGCCGCTCAGGCAGTTCGCTGTACCAGGGGATCAATGCTTTCTTCCTGGCACTTCCGGCACGTGACAACGCCTCGAAAAGTGCAGATGATGCAGATGAATGTCCCGCAGTTCGCGCAAGGATAGCCTTCGGACGCACGCTCCTCGTTCTGACAGGACCGGCAAATCATTGCATCTCGTTCGCGTAGGCTCTGAGGCACTGCTTGCATTTTCGCGATTCCCGGAAATGGGAGCTGAATCGGCGGGAGTGCTGAATTTATATCAGGGGCCACGGGAGCGCTGAATTTATATCAGGGGCCGCATTTTACAACGCGCTTCGCGGCCTGAAGCCATGTCGCCATCCGGTCGGGCCCGGCGTCTTCCCACCCTGGGGGCACCGGAGCGAGTCGCCGCTTCTCGCCCTCGCTCTCGAAGCACAGCCAACCGTTGCTGTATTCGCTCGCTACAGACGCGGAGCGCCGGAACGGACCTCTCCGGCGCTCCGGAGTTCGGCGCCGGTCGAGATCGCCCTGAAACTCGGAGCTTCCGCCCGTGGACACCCGCCGGTCAGCATTCCGTCTCTCAGCCGCGGCGGGTGTGATCAGCCATACCTCCCACCGTCTGCCCTTCGAATCGAGAAACGTTCGGTAGCTCATCCCCAAGCCCTCCGTCGCCGACTACGCCAAGGTCCTGCTCACAACTTCTCCTTTTGCAGGCCTGGTGCCAAAACTCCCTTTTTTTGCAGCGATTTTCCCTTGCTTTTTCGTTCGGCAAACGTACGTCTCAGCGCACGTCGAGCTTTCTCCCTGTGTCGAGATGATCAAAGTTGAGCAGGGTGTTTAAGACGAGGAAATAGCTGCCGATCGTTTCCCCTCGGTAAACGGGATTGTTGGCGAACAGAACCACGTGGCCCTTCCCCAACGGCGCATCGACCACCACCGGCCTCTGCGCAACGTCACTGCCGTCGAGCAATCCCGACGCGAGCAGATCGCGTTGATCGCTGAACCGGAGCACGACTCGCGGCCGCATCGCCGGGGGAATGACGTTGAGCGGATTTCGGAGCTGCTCGTCGGTTACCGGCGCCGCCTGCCAGGGCTGCAGGGGCTTCCGCTGCGGCACATCGTTGCGCGGGTCGAGAGCGAGTCTGCCCTGAGGGACGTCGACGTCCTCCGTTGTCCCTCTACCGGTCGGCCGAGCAATCGCCGAATCGGCGTACCGGCCGCCGCGCGTGCCGAGGACGTTCGTGATGCTGAAGCTGGAGCCATCGTCGCTATACACGGCGAGGCTGTCGCGAATTCCGTACGCGATGGGGCTCGCGTCATCCACCACTCTTGTGCGCAGGAGACTTCCTACCACGTGAAGTGGCGGCGGCTGATTGGTCGATAGCCCGTTCGCCAATCCGAATAACACCGCAAGATTGGCGGTGTTCTCGACCGCCACCAGCACACCGCCGTTCTTGACGAACGCGCCGAGGTTGTCGACCCCTTTCAACCCCAGACCTGGACGTATGTCATCGGTCTCATCCACTCCGATGTTGGGCGTCAGCTCCGTCTTTTTCCAAGGCATGGGGTTTCGCCACATCGGCATTCCAGCGACGATCGCCTGAGGACTTCCGCCTCCCGGAGGGAACAGAATCACGTCGTACCTGGCATTCAGATTCGGATCGGCGGCGACGTTCTGAACGCTGATGTATGCGTATGGAATGTGAAGAAAGTCGAACGCCTGTCTCCACCACCCCTCCGTCTGGGTATTCAGCCATGTGTGCACGATTGCTACGCGCGGCGCGCGCGCTGGATGAGTCGCGACCGACGGCGCTGTCCCCAAGGCGTAGACTCTGAGACCGAGCTCTCTCGACGTCTTGTCGAGATCTCCAGCAGCAACCTTGCGCACGATGAACGAACCCCGCGCGAAGCTGTGTCCGGCCGCATCAAATGGCTGCTCTGCGATCTGGAAATCCGCATCGTTCAGCCGATATCGCAGCGTCGCCAACGCGTTGTCCGCGTTGTGATCGATCGCGAAAATGCTCCCACTGCCGACTACGCCGCCCGGAGCCTTGATCTCACCGCTGACGCTTTCCACGGGGACTGCGAGAACTTTCGGATCCGTGATGCGGTAGGAGCGGACGGCGAAATTCTCCGGGAATGTCCACCCCGTATCGTCGTACGGTGTGCGTTGCGGATCGCTTGGGCTCCAATACTGGTAATCGAGCAGCGCGTCGGCGATGCGCGAATATGGCTGGTCCATCCTGATGATGAAGCTGCCCGCCGGAAACTGGCGCGGCTCAAGCCGGGCTACCGAGACCGGGAGGGTGTCGTAGGGATTGATAGGCGGGGGAGCGGCTGCCCTCGACATCTCACTCGGTCGAGTGCTGTCGGCGGCTCGCGTCGGCTCTGCGGGTCTCGCGCTGGCCGCTCGCGCTGAATCCGCTTGCCTGGCGCTGTCGGGCGATCTCCCGCTTCCGCCGGCAGGCGCGGTCGGACGCGAGCGCGGAACCGAAACCATGACCGTGAACGGCACCGTCGCGCGCGAGATCTCGACGTGCTGCTTCTGGAGTATACGGAGCAATTCCGCCTGAGCACCGGGACGTCGCTCGTCGCCGGGCAGTACATAGGCGGCGGGACCTTCCGTCCGCGCTTTCAGAATCGAGCGCTTGCTCTTCTGCCAGAAATTGTCCAGGAACTGCGCGCGATTATTGGCGAAGTAGCTGAGGGAAACGAGCAACCCCGTCTGCTGATAGTTGTTGTTGTTGCGCAGCGACCACTTTACGCGTGGCAGCGGCGGGTCCTGCCGGTACCAGGTGCGCGCGGTTTCGGAAGGCGACAGCGTGCGCTCCACCGTCTCCGCGGTTCCTCCATTTCCGAACGTCTCATAGAGGCGGCTGATGCCGTTGTGCGTCGCCGCGAGGAACATCAGATAACCGGGCGACCACGTGTCGAAATCACCGTGTGTGAAGACTCCCGGCATTCCGAGCCGCGTCATCTCCTGCACATTGTTCCAGCCGATCATCTGCCACTCGTTCGTGAGGAGCGGATCGAGCCAGGCGTTGTAGGGTCCGTCACCGACTGTGTTGTCGTACAGGTAGGGAACCGATTCGTGCAGGTCGTGCAGCACCTGCGCTTTCCAATCCAGGTACGTATCGAGGACGTTCTGCGACAACTTCAGCGTCAGCGCCATCGCATCGCGGTTGTTGTCGTGGCCGACGTAGTGTCCCCAGTAGAGCAGCGGCGGGTACGTCTCATCCGGATGCGCCATGTGCCACCGGAACACATCGACCTCTCGATCGCGCCCGTCCACCTCCACGATTGGCGTGATCAAGGTGATCAGGTGGTCGCGGATATTCCTTATGTACGGGCTCTCGTCGACGGCAAGCCGATACGCCAGCTCCATCAGCGCCGTCGGCGCGCCGGATTCAGGTGAGTGGATCGTGCCCGTGATGTAGTAGACGGGAATCGCCTGGCTGGTGATCCGCGCCGCTTCAGCATCGTCCATGTTGATACTGCGCGGATCAGCGAGCTTCGCGAGGCTTGCCTTGTTCTGCTCGAGATTCGCGAGTATCGATTCCGATGCGACCGCGACGGCAATCATCTCCCTTCCCTCTTCCGACCTGCCGATCGAAATGACACGCACTCTCGGGCTCGCTTTGGCGAGCATGCGCATGTAGGTATAGACCTCCTTGGAGTACGGCAGATTGTTGCGCGCGCCTGCGATGTCGCCGAGCACCGCTTTTGGAGTCGGCACGGTGGACGACGCCGGGAGATAATCCACGAGGGGAGACAGAAAGAACGACTCCGTCGTGTACTCGCGGATTTTTCGCGTGTACTCCTCGTCGATCGGCTGATTCGGATCGCGGCCCGGGCGCGTCGCGGACAACGCCTGCACAAGTGGAGCTGTCGGGTTCGGGTCTGCCGACTGTGCGTGCAGGGGCGCACTCCAGGCCGTGACAAGAAACGAAACGGAAACCGCGAGCGGGCGTACGGACAATCTCATTTCCATGCCTCGGTGGTTGTAGTTGGGCTACTCATAGCGCGATCACTTCAGCTCAATTTTTCCGATTCGGCCCGTGCCGCTCAAGGCCAACCAGATGCGGCTTCGCGTACTGTCTACTGACATGTTCCGAACCACCGAGCCGGGTGTCGGTATTCTGATCGTCTCCGCTTTTCCAGTCCTTCGATCGAAAAGCCACAATGGCTCCCGACCGCGCTTCATCGTAGAAAACCCGCCCGTCAGGAGCGATCGCGATCCCATAAAATGCGGAGTTCGCTCCTCCGGGCGATAGCCATTCCCGGAACGCGCCATTCTTCGGGTTGTAGGAACCGAGCTGGCCGCGCGCAAAATCGCTGTACCATACCACGCCCGATTCATCGACCACCAAACGTCGCGGGCGCGCTGCGCTTTCGGGAAGGGTGATCTCTCGAAGTGCCCCGCTCTCTCCATCGATTCGCCCCAGCTTGTTGGTCCCAAACAACGCGACCCATATCGAGCCGTCGGGAGCGACGACGATGCCATGCGGGCCCGACGACGGCGTTGGCGTCGGATAATCGGTGATCTTTCCCGTCGCCGGATCCAGCCGCCCGATGAAGCTATTCGACTGGTCAGTGTACCAGACGACTCCGTCGGCACCGACAGCGGGATCGTGCGGGAAGGCGCGCTCGCGCGGGATCTGATATTCGAAAACGACGAGGGGGGACGCGGCCGCGCCGATCAGGCTGAGCGCGGGAAGCAGCGCCGTGAACCTGCGAGTCATCCGTGAAATCATTTCACCCTCCAGCGAAGCGTTCTGCGGAATTGATGCACGCGTGCAAAGAAATACGCCAGCTTCGGCGCGCGGCGAGGGTTGTAGAACGCTCTCTGCGCCAATAACTTCCGAAACTCTCCCGGAGAGATGGCCGAGAGGCTGAAGGCACCGGTTTGCTAATTTCGTCGCCCTCTTTCCGCGCCTGTCCGCGCTGTCCATTTCCTTCCGGCTAAGCCCGACTTTGTTGTTTGGGCAGTTCCTTTCAGTAAGCTTGATAGGAAACCCCGTTCGCTTTCCCCGTTGCTTCTCGTTTCAGGTCTTTGCTTGGCGGCATACCTCGATGGGATACGACGGGGTTTCTTTTTTGCCCCCACCCACCGTCGGGAAATATTTCGGCGATTAGGAAGGACAGCGATTAGGCAGAGTTACCCAGTCTTCACGGGTGATGCTCGCTCTGGTTGACCCCCGCCAGCGTAGTGACCTGACACCCCTATTCAAACTCAATTAGTTCAAGAGTTGCTCTGACCTGAAACCCAAGCTTGGTTCAGGAATTATCTCGGTCTAGTGATTTATTAAGCTGCATCAGATCTCTTCTTCATCGCAAATTCGGCGGGGGTTAGGTCGCCGAGACTGCTATGAGGTCTTGTCTCGTTGTAGTCCTGTCTCCAGGCCTCGATCGTTGCTTTCGCATCGATCAGACTAGTGAAGTAGTTCTCGTTGAGGCATTCGTCTCGAAGTTTCCCGTTGAAGCTTTCGATGAAAGCATTCTGCACCGGCTTCCCTGGTTGGATGAACGAGAGAGCGACACCATGTCGGTGAGCCCAGAAGTCGAGCGCCTGCCCCTGGAACTCCGGTCCGTTGTCACAAACGATCGCCTTGGGAAGTCCGCGCTCTCCAGAGAGCCGATCAAGAGTGCGAGCAACCCGTTCCCCCGGCAGCGAGTGATCGACTTCGATGGCCGGACACTCTCTGGTGAAGTCGTCGACGACGGTAAAGCCGCGGAACGGACGGCCATCGGCGAGAGTGTCGCGCACGAAATCGACGCTCCACCTCTCATTGGCTCTAAGAGGGATGGTCATCGGAGAGCGGGCGACAGCCGCCATTTTTCGACGTTTCCTTCTTCTCACCGAGAGACCCTCTTCCCGGTAGAGACGCTGCACCAGTTTCCGGTTCCTCTCGCAGCCCTCGCGCTTGAGCAGAATGTAGAGCCGCCGGTAGCCCCATCGCGGTCTCTTCTCGGCGAGCTCCTTGAGTCTCGCCCTGAGATCCTCATCGGAAGGCCGGCAAGAACGATAGCGCTGAGTAGAAAGCGAAAAACCAGTAAAGCGGCACGCTCTCTTCTCGGAGATCTGAGCAGCTTCCCTCGCCTCAGTGACCGCGAGTCGCCGCTTGCTCGGGGTCACCACTTTTTTCCCAAGAGATCCTTCACCACCTGGAGATTCAACGCCTGGTCGGCAACGATCCGCTTGAGAGCGCGATTCTCTTCCTCGAGCTGCTTCAAGCGCCTCGCGTCCGGTACATCCATCCCGCCGTATTTCCTCTTCCACCGGTGGAACGTGTTGTCGCTGATGCCCAGCCGGCGGCAGAGATCGGAGATCTTAGCTCCCGCTTCCTGCTCCTTCAGAAATCCGACGATCTGCTCGGTGGTGAATCTCGACTTCCGCATCGGCCCTCCTCAAGTGAGGACCGAGATAATAACCGAATCAGTTTCCGGGTTTCAGGTCACGGACGGGGGTGAACTACAACCTCCCCGCCACAAGGAAACACGCCAGCTTACACGTTGAATACGCTCTGAATAAGGTAGTCGGCCCGTCCGCTATCGTCACTTCAAATCGCACATTCAGCGAGTTCCGTGTTGAGTTACGGGTCAACGCCACCCGCTACATACGGCACTAACGTCCAGCACTTGCCGAATGATTATTTTGTTGGCGATGCTCAATTACTTTCAAAAAGCTTATCTTCAGGACAGGAAGCTGCTCGACCCGTTTTCGCTGTAGCGAAGTAAGGAAAAGGGCAAAAGTATGGTTTAGTGCCTGACTTATTGCCTGTCTCGCAGGAAAAGACCTTCGCCGTATTGCGAAGCGCGGTTGAAGAAGTCGAACAGCCACAATAACTTGCGAGACTTTGGAGAGATGGCCGAGAGGCTGAAGGCACCGGTTTGCTAAACCGGCATACGTGGAAACGCGTATCGAGGGTTCGAATCCCTCTCTCTCCGCTCGGCGGGTCCGCGCATCCAGTGTGGACCCGCTGTTCATTTTCGAGTGACCGATGACAAAAGGCACCAAACCGCGTCTGCGCTTCGCCCCATCTCCAACTGGATATCTCCACGTTGGGGGTGCGCGCACGGCGCTGTTCAACTGGCTCTACGCGCGGAAGTTCGGCGGCGAGTTCCTGCTCCGCATCGAAGACACCGACAAGGCACGCAGCACGGACGAGAGCACTCGCGCGATTTTTGAAGGATTGCAGTGGCTCGGACTCGACTGGGACAACGGCGTCGTCTATCAGGGTGCCAATCTCCCTCGACACCGGGAGGATGCGCGCAAGCTCCTGGAGACGGGCGCGGCTTACCGCTGCTTCTGCACTCCGGCCGAGCTCGACGAGCGTCGGCGCGAGGCGGAGTCGCGCAAGGAAGCGTTCAAGTACGATCGCCGCTGCGATCGCCTCCCGCGAGAAGAGGTGGAGCGCAGAGTCGCGGCTGGAGAGCCGTACGTCGTCCGCTTCCGCGTGCCGGAGGGTACGACGGAGTGGGATGACATGGTTCACGAGAGAATCGCTTTCCCGAACAAGGACATCGAGGACTTCGTCATCCTTCGCTCGGACGGGACGCCGATCTACAATCTCGCGGTAGTGTCTGACGACATTGCGATGGGCATCACTGTGGTCATGCGCGGAGATGACCATATCTCGAACACACCAAAGCAGATTCTGCTCTACCGCGCGCTAGGCGCTCCCCTGCCGACATTTGCTCACCTGCCGATGATCCACGGACTCGATGGGAAGAAGCTGAGCAAGCGTCATGGCGCGACCGCAGTGGGAGACTACCAGCATTACGGGCTCCTTCCCGGCGCGATGCTCAACTTCCTTGCGTTACTCGGCTGGTCTCCCGGCGGAGACCGAGAGGTGATGACCATGCCGGAGATGACGGAGCTCTTCAGCGTCGATGGCCTGCAGAAGAAAGCAGCGATCTTCGATCCCAAGAAACTCGAGTGGATGAACGGACAGCACCTGTCGATGATTCCGCTCGAGGAGCTGGAGCCGCGCGTCACGCCGGCAATAGTCACCGCCCGTCTGGCCACGGAGGAAGAGCTGGTGGCGAGGCGCGACTGGTATCTTCGGTTGCTCGATCTGCTGAGGGTCCGTTCCCGTACAATTGACGACATCGTCCGCCAGGCGGGCCCGTATTTCCTCGATGACATCGAGTATGACCCCGTGGCGGTAGCCAAGAACTGGAAAGACCCAACCGAGGCTTCCGATCTCCTGCGGGCAACACGCATCGCCCTGGCTGGCGCGCCAGATTGGGACGTTGGGCGGCTCGAAGCGTCGCTCAGAGAGCTTGCCGAGTCCCGGGGCGTGAGCGCTGGCAAGATTTTCCAGCCTTTGAGGGTCGCGCTCACCGGACTTACAGTCAGCCCCGGAATCTTCGAAATGCTGATCCAGATGGGGAGGGAGCTTGCGCTGAAGCGGATCGACAAAGCACTCCTGGCGCTTCGCGCGTAACAAAAAAGAGGGCCGGTCGCGGAAACTGTTGACCGGGTACGATTCCGTACACACATTAGGGCATCGATGTCAAACGCGGGACCTGCCCCGACACGGGTTTCGCCACTTCCAGGGATATATCAGATGGCCGAGCCACTAACAAAGCTCGAGAGCTCGGTTTACCACTACCTGCTCGATTTCACGGCCGAGAGAACGTATCAGCCCAGCATTCGAGACATCGGAAAGCAGTTCAAGATCAAATCGACGAAGACAGTTTCCGATCTTCTCCAGTCGCTCGCAAAGAAGGGCTACATAGAGCGAGATCCGTCGAGATCACGCGGCGTCAACCTCCTGGGCTTTGGTGGCGCCCTGCGGACGCAGCCTGTTCCCTACTACGGAAAGGTTCACGCTGGCGAGCCCGCGCTTCTTCCGGAGCACCGCCAGGGATTCATAACCATCGATCGCCGCTTCGTGCCTTCGGAGGATGTCTTTTTTCTCAAGGTGAAGGGCGACAGCATGGTGGGCAAATGCATCAACGACGGTGATTACGTGATGGTGAACCCGCGGCAGAACGCTCGCGACCAGGACGTCATCGCCGCGCGTCTCGGTGAAGAAGCAACCGTCAAGACGTTTACTCAGCGGTCCGGAACGGTCGTCCTCGAAGCCGCGAATCCCGCAGACCGCGACATCACGGTTCAGCCAGGGATGGATTTCGGAGTGTTGGGAGTTGTCTGCGGAGTTTTCCGTCCCGGATTCGACGCCAACAACGGGAGCAACACGCTCCATTCGTAAACCGGACCTTTCGGCGGTAGTTTAGCGGTCGGCGAGAGCCGGCCGCTGTTCGTTTCAATCCTTGTGCTTTTCCCTGCCGTACCTTGCGGCCGAGAGGCCACGATCATTTCTGGAGGTTGGGATGTCTGCAGAGTCTATGGGCGCGTCCGGCAAACTGAGCGCGTCACTTAAACAGCTGACTCCGGTTCTCATCGTGGAGGCCGTCGAGCCATGCCTCAAGTTCTGGGTCGATCGCCTTGGCTTCGCCGTGACGAACGAGGTTCCCGGCCCCGATGGAAAACTGATCTTCGCCAGCGTGCAGCTGGGATCCGTAGAGATCATGTACCAGACACGAGCTAGCGTCATCCACGAGCAGCCCGGCGCCGCGGGAGACTTGATGGGTCACTCGGTGGCCTTGTTCATAACGGTCGACGATCTGGATCAGGTCGTGAAATCACTGACCGGGGCGCCGGTGGTGAAACCACGACACAAGACTTTCTACGGAAGCAGCGAGATCTACGTTCGCGAGCCGGGGGGCAATACCGTCGGATTTGCTCAGTTCACCTGAACTCCAACCGAACGGGGGCCAGTCGTGAGTGGCGCAGCGTCAAGCTCAGTTCATGAGGTCGGGACCGTCAATATTGGCGTTAGGCATAAGCAGTTGCTCCGAACGCCAAGGGGATACGTCTGGGCGCAGTGAACTTCTCACCGGCATCTACGCTACTGACAACTCGCACCCGTTCTGTTGCACTTAAACCAGATCAACCGGGATGACTGCCCCAGATCAACAGGGATGCCAGACTATGGGTTCTGGTCCCCGGAACGATCCTTCGCCGGCGACGATGATCCGGAGAGCACCGCGGCCCGCTCGCGCTCCTTTCGTTCGCGGATGCTGCGCACGGCCTTCATGAAATCGGCTTCGTTGATGGCTTGCTGCGCGTGCCAGTTGATGTCTGCATTCATGGATGCATAGGCACGGTCACGCTGTATCGTTGTCGGATTGCCCTGAAGGTTGAGCGGAAGCATAGCGAGCAACGCCGTTGGAATAGAGACAGGTCCGAGTCGTATCGCCCTTTTGTCTATGCCCCACTTGTAGCCGCCCTTTTCGATGGTCCAATCCGTCGGATCGCGCCGCTGCGCGGCCGCCGCGATGGAATCGTTGTACGGCGCGATGGCATCGGCGATCAGACTGTCGAGCGTCTGCTTCACGGTCTTCGGAGTGCTGACCACACCACCCGGCGGCTCCCATACCCTGGGATCCGAATACTGGGGGCGAACTCCCCGGGTCGGGCCGCCGGTACCAACCAGCGGACCTGTCCCTTCTTCAGCCGGCTTCGTCGCCGGACCCGAAGGCGCTGGAATGGTGGTAGGAACAGCGACGGGTGCCACGACGTGGATCTCGCGCGGCGTGAACGGCTTCCCGTCGCCACCGCTCTTGCCCGCCACCGGCGTTTTCACGCCGCCCGAGATCTGCACGAACCCGATGCGCTGCTCCGGAACAGCCTGGCGCTTTCGATTCCTCGAAACGTCCATGTTGACGATCAGCATCCGCATCAGTGCCACTCCCACGACCAGGTGAACGCCAAACGAAACGAGAAAGGGCTTCGAAAGCCTCTTCCTCGATCCGTCTGGACTGGTCGCGACGCGCCGGAAGATCATCAGGCGCGCGCCATTCCAGCTATCGGCTCCGCGCGACGTCCCGCTCGCGCGTCGTCCCCGCCTGCCTGCGCCACGAGCTTCTTCAGCACCCGACCGGCGCGCGTAGCCGCTTCGCGGAGTCTTTCGGGGGACACGATGAACGAGACCCGGAAGAATCCTTCACCGCCGGGACCAAAGGCCGAGCCCGGCAGGACTATTACGCCTTCATCCTGGAGCAGACGCTCTCCGAAAACCGCGCTCGGGATATTCTTGGGAAGCGGGCACCAGATGTACATCGTGGCCTTGGGCCGTGCGACGGGAAATCCCGCTTCGCTGAAAGAATCCGCAGCCGCATCGCGACGTCTCTTGAACTCCGCGACGTTGGACGGAATCCAGTCAGCGCACTCGTCGAGCGCTGTCGCGGCGGCTGCCTGAATCCCCATGAATGTCCCCGTATCGATGAATGACTTCACCTTCGCCAGTCCTGCGATGAACTCCTGCTTGCCACACGCCCACCCGCACCGCCAGCCCGTCATGTTGTACGTCTTGGACATGGAGTGGAACTCGATCGCAACGTCGCGCGCGCCTTCGATCTCGAAGATGCTGGGCGGAACGTATCCGTCGTAGGCAAGCTCCGAGTAGGCATTGTCATACACCAGCAGGATATCCAGTTCCTTGCAGCGCCGAACCATGTCCTCCAGATACTCCTTGGGCGCGACTGCCGAGGTCGGATTGTTCGGATAGTTCAGATACAGAATCTTGGTTTTCTTGAGCACCTCAGCCGGAACCTTGTCCAGATCGATCAGGAATCCGTTCTCGGGACGAAGGGGGTACTTGTAAGGCGTCGCTTCAGCCAGCAGGGTGCCGCCCACGTACGAGTTGTAACCGGGCTCCGGGACGATGGTGTAGTCGCCTTTCGTGGTATAGGCGAACGCGAGATGCGAGATGCCCTCCTTCGAGCCGATGAGCGGGATGATCTCCTTGAGCGGATTGAATTCCTGATTGAATCTCCGCTTCATGAAGCGCGCTACGGCCTCGCGATATTCGACGAGGCCCAGTGCGAATCCGTACCGGCTCATGGTAGGAATACGCGCGGCTGCGGCAAGTCGTTCGATTACGACCGTTGGCGGCGACAGGTCAGCATCGCCGGCGCCGAGGTCGATGACGTCGACTCCGCGCGCGATGAGATCGCGCTTCTTCTCGGGGATTCCCGAGAGGGGGTACTCGGGCAGGCTGAGCAGACGATCTGTGTAGGGTGGCACTATCGGCTCTCTTGTACGGGGTTGGTCACGCGGCTGACACCTGGAATCTCCACTTCGACGACATCGCCGGGAATGAGCGCACCCACGCCGGCGGGCGTTCCTGTTGCGATGAGGTCTCCGGGCTCCAATGTCATTATGCGCGAGATGTAGGCGAGGAGGGATGGGATCGAGAAGACCATCTCACTGCTTTTCCCCCTCTGCCGCTCGACGCCGTTCACTCGCGTGACGACGCTCAGGCTGTCGAGGTCCGGAAGCTTTGACGACTCCTCTCCCAGAGGACAAAAGGTATCAAAACCCTTCGCTCTAGTCCACTGTCCGTCGCTCTTCTGGAGGTCCCGGGCGGTCACATCGTTTACGGCGATTATCCCCCTGATCCCACGCACCGCATCCGATTCAGACACCCAGGACAGTGTCTTCCCTACGACGACCCCGATTTCGCCTTCGTGCTCGACCTTCGATGACGCGCTCGGCAGCTTGATCGGGTCATTTTCCCAGACCACGCTCGACGGCGGCTTCAGAAAGATCAAAGGCTCCTTCGGTACCTCGTTTCCCATCTCCTTGGCGTGCTCGCGATAGTTGCGGCCGACGCAGACGATCTTTCCCGGACGGTATTTCCTGTTGGGCATCTCAGTTGTTGGTCACGAGTAGAAGTCCTGGAGTTGCTTCACGATCGTTTTCCACGGGCCGAACACCCGGCGAGCTGGCGGCAAATCCCTCAGCAGCGCCCGGCCGTAGCCTTTGTTCACAGCACGAGGATCTACAAGCACGATAACGCCGCGATCGGTTGCCGTGCGGATCAGTCTGCCGAATCCCTGCTTCAGGCGGAGCGCGGCGTGCGGCACCATGTACTCCGCGAACGCGTCGCCCCCGCGCTCCACGATCGCTTCGCAGTGAGCAGCGGTCACCGGCTCTGTCGGCACACGGAATGGCAGTCGCGCGATGATCAGGCCCTGGAGCGCGCGACCGGGCACGTCTACGCCCTCCCAGAACGACGCCGTTCCGAGAAGCACCGCGCGCCCCGATTCCCGAAAGTTTCTGAGAAGATTGTCGCGGGTGTCCTCGCCGTGGACGTACAGCGGGCGAGACCGCTCGACCCCGCGCGCGCGCAGCTCGTGCGCCGCCGCTTTCACGTCGCGGTGGCTGGTGAACAGCGCGAATACGCCGCCATCAGCAGCGCCGGTGACGTCGATGATGCTTCGCACCACCGCCTGCATGTGCCCGCTGGAATCGGTGTTCGGCGCGGGCGCGTCCGTCGGAACCATGAAAAGCGCGTGGGTCCCGTACTCGAACGGTGAGGGAAATATTTCCGCCACGACATTCGAGTCCTTCGAATCGAGCCCAAGCCGGCGTGACAGGAAATCGAATCGAGCATCGCTGGTGAGAGTCGCGCTCGTCAGAATCGCCGTTTCGACTTTCTTGAACAGGTCTTCGCGAAGGATCGGCGCGAGATCCAGCGGCACCGACATGACGGCGACATTCCCGTCGCGCCCTCGCTGCTCCACCCATCGCACCATCGGCTCGCCCACCGGTGGACGCAACGTGGTCTCGAGCGCGAGCGCGGCCCCCTCGAGGCGACGCCCCACCGCCGCCATTTCGCCGATGAGCGGCATCACCGTCTCGTCGGGCTTTTTCGCGCCCTCCAGGCGGGTGCGGACCATCTCGAGTCCGGATTTGAGCATGGTGATCTCTCCGAGCAAGTCGGTGAGGGCAGCGCCGAGCCCGGCGTTCCAGATCGGATCCCGCGCAAAATCGGACGTGAGCCGCTGAACCAGCTCACCACGCACTTGCAGATAGCTGTGTAAAAGGTCGAACAGAAACGTCCCCTTCTCTCTCGCCGCATCGACGCTCGGCAACAGGCTCTTTCGTACGATGTCCAGACTCGCGGCATTGAGGAGATCGGGCGCCGCCACGAGCCTTGCTTCCAGCGCGTGCAGCAGCCCGCGACTGGCGCGCGTACCAGCGCCGTGGCGTGTCAGTCGGGAGAACAGCTGCTGAAGACCGCGGCTGCTCACCGAGGTGCCGAGGTGAGCGGCGGCCGCGTCTTCGACGTGGTGCGCTTCGTCCACGACGAGTCGCGAGTACGCCGGAATCACCGCGGTGTCCTCCCAGTTCTGCTGCGCCCGCCGCACCGCCACGTCCGACATCAGCAGGTGATGATTCACAACCACGACATCTGCTTTCGCCGCGGCGCGTCGGGCCTGGAAGAGAAAACACGCACCGTAATGCGGGCAGGCGGATTTTCGGCACAGGTCCGGCTCGGCCGCTACTTCGTCCCATACCTCGGGTCGCGGACGCGACGGGAGATCGGCGAGTGATCCGTCCGTCGTTTGCTCCGCCCATTCGGCAATTGCATCGAGCTCCGCGCGTGACTCGTCGGCGAGCAGAGTGGACGCGAGGAGCTTGCCCTGCGCGAGGCGCAGCAGGCAGATGTAGTTCCGCCATCCCTTGAGCAGTGCGAACCGGACCTCCTGCTCTCCCTCGAACGCTTTCGCGAGGAACGGAAGATCCTTGCGGACGAGTTGCTCCTGAAGATTTATCGTGTTCGTCGAGACAACCGTACGCTCCCCGTTGTTGGCGGCCCAACGAAGCGCGGGCACGAGATAGGCGAGCGATTTTCCGACGCCGGTCCCCGCTTCCAGCAGACCGACTCCGCCGTCGTTGTAGAGATCGGCGACGACGCCAGCCATCTGACGCTGGCTCTCGCGGTCTTCGTACTGTGTGAGAACCCGCGCGACGGCGCCGGCGGGGCCGAGGTCGTGCTCGATCGCCGTGCGGTCGAGAGGAGTAAGCTCCCGCTCCCTGACGACTTCTTCCTCCGCTGGACCCGAGGCGGTGTAGACGATCGGGACATCCCAGTCCGGGCGCGCAATCATGGCTCGCTCTCGTGCGCCAGCTTGTAGGCGAGGTTGCGCGGTGCGCCCAGGCCGGACATCAGGTGTTCCATCACATCGCGGGGCGAATTCCCTTCGGCGCGCATCTTCCTCGCCGCATCGCTCAGCTCGTTTTCCGACACCGTCGACTTTGCGGCGCCCGCGATGACGAGCACGACTTCTCCCTTCGGATCCACATCCTTGTAGGCGCCAGCCAGCTCGGCCACGCTGCCGCGTTTGAACTCCTCGAACTGCTTCGTGAGCTCCCGCGCAACGACCGCCTGGCGGCCGCCCGCGCCGGCCTCCGCGAGGGCACCGAGCGTTGCGCCGACGCGATTGGCGGCTTCGAACATCACGACGGTAGAGTGCGACGCCACGACATCAGCCATCGTTTCGCCCCGCTCGCGTCCCTTGCGCGGAAGAAATCCCACAAAGGTGAACCTCTCGAGCGGCAGTCCGGATCCGACGATCGCCGCCATTACCGACGATGCGCCCGGAATCGGGACCACTGGAAGATTGGCTTGGAGGGTCGCCGCGACCAGCCGCGAGCCCGGATCCGAGATGAGCGGCGTACCCGCGTCCGAGATCAGTGCGATCGATTCCCCGGCGCTAAGTCTCGCCACCAGCTTCGGGGTCTCCTGCGCCTCGTTGTGCTCGTGGTATGACTTGAGCGGCGTCGAGATCTTGTAATGGTCGAGCAGGCGGCGCGAGTGGCGCGTGTCTTCCGCTATGATCAGCGCGGCCGAGGAGAGGATCTCGACCGCGCGATGCGTCATGTCTCCCAGGTTGCCGATGGGAGTACTCACCAGGTACAGAGTCCCCGCGCGCGCGGAGCTCATCGCCCGGCCGGGGTTGGCCCCCGCTGCCTACGCGGCGTGCTGCTTGAACTTCTCCGCCAGAGCCGGCTTGCCCACGAACCCGATCACCTGGTCGACGAGCTTCCCGTCCTTGAAGAACAGAATCGCCGGGATCGAGCGGACGTTGAATTTTGTCGAGGTCTTTATGTTCGTGTCGACGTCGACCTTGGCCACTTTGGCCTTACCCTGATATTCGATCGCAAGCGCATCCAGAACGGGCGCGATCATGCGGCACGGCGCACACCAGGTCGCCCAGAAATCGACCACGGCGAGCCCCTTGTGCTGCTCGATCTGCAGCTCGAAATCAGAATCAGTCACTTCCAGCGCATTCGACATTGTGTAATCTCCAATCCACGGGTGACCCGTGGAACTTCGTCGGTTAGTTTCAGTGGGAGCGAAGCCCCCTCATCAATACAACTTAATGACCCCATCAACTCCGCGCGGCCCCCGCGTTTCCCACATCGGGATCGCGGTAGAGGCAATCGCCGAGAGCCTTCCCTTTTTCCGCGATGTCCTGGGTCTGAATGAGGTCAGCCTCGACGATTCCGACGGCGCGAGGATAGTGGGCTTCAACGCGGGGGAGCCATTGGTCGAGCTACTCGAGGCGGACGATCCAGCCTCGCCAATCGCGCGCTTCGTGGCGAAGCGTGGTCCGGGAATCCATCACATCTGCTTTTCCGTTGACGACCTCGACGCAATGCTGGACCGCTGTCGCGCGGCGGGGATTCAGCTCATCGACGAACGGCCGCGCGTCGGAGCGGAGGGAAAGCGGATTGCGTTCCTGCACCCCAGATCCACCGGCGGGGTGCTGGTGGAGCTGTCAGATCACTGAGTTCGGGAGGTTCCCGGGTTCCCGCAGAAATCACGCACGGCGGCGATATCCATGTTGTCGACGTACCAACGCCCGCCCGGGCCCCGAATCGCATAGAAAGTCGAAGTCCGAACAAGGTTGCCCTTCTTCAGCTCTACGCTGACTTCCCGGTGCCCACTCTGGCCGGACCGTTCGCCCAGCACCCGATAGCTGTCGTTGTTGAAGTAGCAGGCCAGAATGATCTCGCGCTTCTCGAGCTCCGTTCTATCCATCGTCTCGCGGGCCGGACCCTTGTCGGTCCCGAAAACGGTAGACATACCTTGAAGATCGCGGATTTTTACAGCGGCGAGAAACTGATCAACAGCCTGCTGCGCGTTCGCGCCTCCGGTGAGCTGACCGCTGGGATAACCGCCCTGCGTTGCGCTCGAGCACGCGGCGAGAAGGAACAGACCAGCAAATATTCTGAAGGACACGATAGAATTCTCCACGAGATTAGAGCTGCGACCTACGGACGGTGACAATGCGCGCTAAGCAACAACGGCTCTACATCAATATCGATCATGTCGCGACTCTGCGTCAGGCTCGACGCGGCGACGAACCTGATCCGGTCGAGGCTGCGAGCGTGTGCGAGACCGCGGGTGCCGACGGAATCACAGCTCATCTGCGTGAAGACCGGCGCCACATGCAGGATGCCGATATCGAAAAGCTCAGGAAGAGCGTAAGGACGTACTTCAATCTCGAAATGGCGTGCGTGGCAGAGATGCTGGAGCTCGCGCGTCGATTGAAGCCCGAGCAGGTCACCCTCGTCCCTGAGCGCAGGGAGGAGATTACCACCGAAGGCGGCCTCGACATCATCAGCGACCCCGGGCGCATCCGGAACGCTGTCGAGGCGCTCTCGGAAGCTGGAATCCGGGTGAGCCTCTTCATCGATCCCACCCGCGTCACCGTCGAGCAGTCGAAGAAGCTGGGGGTTCCAGCCATCGAGCTGCACACCGGCACCTTCTCGCACCACCCCGATTCCGAAGCGGCACTCGACGCGCTGAGGGACTCGGCACGGCGGGCGTCGGATCTCGGGCTCGCGGTCCACGCTGGCCACGGGCTGAAACTGGGGAATGTCGCGGCGGTCGCGGCAATTCCTGAGATCGAGGAGCTCAATATCGGCCACTCGATCGTCAGCAGGGCAGTTTTCGTGGGTCTTGACCGCGCAGTCAGGGAAATGCGCGAAGCGATGCGCGTTGCTCGGTCGTCATAGTGGGAGCGAAGCTTTGACTGCAATCGCCGGACGGGCGACCTTTCCGGCTGTGATCTGGAGAAAATGCTGATGACATCACCGGGCCGGCTGCTTGATTTCTTTACCCTCGAGGCAAGTGAATATCTCACTCGTCTCGAGTCTCTGGTCACGCAGCAAGCGATGCCCGCGTCTGACGCAAACCAGCTCGCGGCGGCGGCCCGCGGCCTGCGCGGAAGCGCGACAATGGCGAAGGCGAACGAGCTCGCGCGGTTAGCCACCAGTGTCGAGCGCATCGCCGGTGGCGTCGTTCAGGGCGCCACGAAATGGGAACCCGAAGTACAGCGCTCGATGGTCGGTGCGATCGAGGATCTGAAGCTACTCGTGCGCTCCGTGCGCACCTGGGGAGCCGACCAGGACTCGCGCGTCGAAGAAAGTCTCAGCCGTCTCGCCCGCTACGGTCCAGCAAGGGAGTCGCGCAACGATGATCTGATCGTCCCGATCTCACAGCTCTTTCACAACGATGACGGGCCGCACGTTGTTTATGTCGCACCCAACCCCAAGACGCACTACGAGCAGCAGCTCCGCGAGACGGGAGGCATTGGGCCTGGCACGCTCTCGCCCGAGGTGAAACGCATGCCCACGCCGGCGGAAGCAAGGGCAGCCTCCGAGGCGAAGACTCCGCCGCGCGGCAAGGAGCTGCGGGACGTGCTGAATTCAAGTCTCGCTACCATGCGATCGCTCGAGAACAGGAATTCCGGTTCACAGCCGCAAGCCGCCGAGCTCGTGCCCATTCAGCAGCTGCTGTACAGGGGACAACGCGCCATCGAGCGCGCCGCCGAGATTCGTCGCGCGCTCAAGAAGAGCGGAACAGCTCCGACACGCGCGCTCGTCGAAGAGCTCGTCGATCTGGTCGAGCTGGCCTCGACCGAGTAGCAGTTGAAGCCGGGGTGGCGCGCCGTTGTTGGAGGCGTGCTGAGTGCGGCGCTCATTTACTGGACGCTCCACGGAATCTCGGCCGCCGGGGTAGCGCACAGCCTCTCGCACGCCGATCCCCTTCTATTCGTCGGGGCAGTGATTTGCGCCACCGCGATCTTCCCCGTTCGCGCGCTCCGTTGGCGAACGATCCTGGAGCCGGTCGCTTCAGGAATTCCGCTGGGTCCGCTGTGGCGCGCGACGGCGATTGGAATGATGGTGAACAACGTGCTGCCGGCTCGCGCCGGAGAATTGGCCAGAGCGTACGCGCTGAAAAAGGAAGCGAAGCTTCCCTTCGCTACCGGCCTCGCGTCGCTTGTTGTCGATCGGTTGTTCGATGCGATCGTGCTGCTTCTGCTCGCGGCACTCGCCCTTCTCGACCCCGCGCTTTCCAGCACACAGACGCTCGGTGGCAGGGCCTTGAGCTCATTCGGGGCCGGCGCGGGCGCTGTCGTTCTGGTTCTCCTTCTCGGAACCTACGCGCTCATCTTTTTCCCGAGCCGGCTACTCCGGCTGTTCGAGCTTTTCGCGAGACGCGTGTCGCCGTCGGTGGAGGAGCGAGGCCGGCGAGTTCTGGAGACCTTCATCAACGGGTTGAGCGTACTCCGCTCACCACGGCGTTTCGCGGCGGTATTCGGGTGGTCCGTTGCTCACTGGCTGCTGAACGCTTTTGGAATCTGGCTCGCGTTCAAGGCCGTCGGGATTGGGGCGCCGTTTTCCGCCGCGCTGTTTCTTCAAGCGTTCATCGCATTGGGTACAGCGGTCCCTTCGGCTCCCGGATTTTTCGGAGTCTTCGAGTACATGTCGATTGAGGGACTGTCGGTCTATGGAGTCGGCCGCCAGCAAGCCGCGACGTGGGCAATCGGATACCATTTGTTCTCCTTCGTTCCGATCACGCTCATCGGCGCCTACTACTTCACGCGCCTGGGCGTGAAGCTTCGCGACCTTCAGACGTCGAGCGACGCCGCGGCATGAGCGGACACGCAGCGCGGATGCTCGCCCAGGCCAAGATCAATCTTGCCCTCCGAGTGTTCGGCAAGGAGCCCAATGGATTTCACTCGATCGAGACCGTTTTTCTCCGCCTCGATCTGGGGGACGACGTAGAAATTCGTACAACCAGCGGCGCCCGCTCGCTGCGCTGCTTCGAGATGCGCGACAAGCGTCCCGAGGAAAATCTCGCCTATCGCGCGGCGGAGCTGTTCTCCAGGGAGACCGGCTGGCCGAAAGGATTCGAGATCGAGATCGTGAAGAATGTGCCGATCGGCGGTGGTCTGGGAGGCGGAAGCGCGGACGCGGCAGCGGTGCTGCAGATCCTGAATACGATCTCCAGGAAACCGATGGCTACCGGAAGGCTCCTCGAGCTGGCGGGAAGGGTTGGTTCGGACACGCCGTTTCTGGCGAGCGATTACGTGATGGCCCTTTCCTGGGGACGCGGAGAGAGACTGTTGGGGCTCAAGCCCCTGCCGTCGCGCGATGTTCATCTTTTCCTCCCGCCGTTCGGCATCGACACCGGCGAAGCCTACGCGTTGCTCGACGACAGCCGGGGTCCTTACACCGGAGCCGGCGCAATGCTCACGACGGAAATGTTTCGCGACTGGAATTCGGCCGCGAAAAACTCCGTCAACGATTTCGAGCCAGTGATGAGGGGGCGACACAAGGAAATCGACGCGATCCTTTCACGGGGCGAGAGACACGGTCTCTTCTATAGGATGAGCGGGTCCGGATCGACGGTATTCAAAATCGCGGGCGTCGGGACGCGGCCGCTCGATTCGGAAGCGGAGCTCCGGGCGCTCGAGATTCCTGAAGGCACCAAACGGATTGTTACTCGCACGGCCGAGAGCGTTGTCCCCGTGGAGCTTCTGGACTAGCTTTCCGTTCCCGCTGCCCCTTCGTCCAATGGCAGGACATCGGTCTTTGGATCCGGTAATGGTGGTTCGAATCCACCAGGGGCAATTGATCTAACTCCTTTGCCCACTTAACTTGTAAGGCTGCATGGACGGATTATCCGTACCCGCTCATGGCTTCAAGCTCATCGCAGGGCCCGGAAATCCGGATCTGTGCGCTGAGATCGCGCAAACGCTGGATGTGCCGTTCTGCAAGAGGACGGTCACCCGCTTTGCCGACGGCGAGATATTCGTCCGCATCGACGAGAACGTCAGAGGGAACGACGTCTTCATCGTGCAGCCGACAAATCCGCCGGCCGACAACATCATGGAGCTTCTGCTCCTGATAGACGCGGCGCGCAGGGCTTCGGCAGCGCGCATCACGTGCGTGATGCCGTACTACGGGTACTCGAGGCAGGACCGAAAGGACCAGCCGCGGGTGGCCATTGGTGCGAAGCTGTTGGCGAACATGATCACGGTGGCGGGTGCGAACCGTGTCCTGGGAATCGATTTTCATCAGCACCAGCTGCAGGGGTTCTTCGATGTTCCGGTGGATCACCTGTACGCGGCGCCGGTCTTTGTTTCGCATTACAGAAAAAAGAATCTGCACGACCTCGTCGTAGTCGCGCCGGATGTAGGCTCGGCGAAAATGGCGAGGGGATTCGCCAAGAGATTGAACGGGTCGCTGGCGATAATCGACAAGAGACGGCCGAAGCCGAACGTTTCGGAAGTCGTCAACGTCGTCGGTGAGGTCGAAGGAAGGGACTGTCTGCTCGCGGACGACATGATCGACACCGCGGGGACGGTATCCGAGGCGGCTATCGCACTGAAGGATCTGGGCGCGCGGGACGTATACGTTTGTGCAACGCACGCCTTGATGTCCGGACCGGCTGTCGAAAGGCTGAGCAAGGCTCCGATCAAGGAAGTGACCGTGACGGATACCGTCATGATCCCACCTGAAAAGAGGTTCGCGACGTTGCACGTGTTGTCGGTGGGCGAGCTGCTGTCGAAGGCGATTCGCTACATTCACAGTGAGCAGTCGGTCAGCTCGCTGTTCGAGCAGTAGGGGTTCAGATGCCTGAAGTGACATTGAAAGTCGCGAAAGAGTTCGCGGCAGCAGTTTTGGACTTTATCGAATGGGCGTTCAGCAGGTTGTTGGCGCCTACAGGGAAGAACTAGTCATGGCAACTGTTTCATTCAGCGCGACAGCTCGCGATACGGTGGGAAAGGGCGCGGCACGCACACTTCGCAGCAGGGGTGAGGTTCCCGCTGTGATCTACGGCCACGGCCGCGAGCCCCAGGCGCTTTCACTCAACGCGCGCGATCTCGACAAGCTGCTCGGCCATATTCAGGCGGAGAGCACCGTCATTGAAGTTACGGTCGGTGGCGCGACCTCCAAGACGCTGATTCGCGAGATCCAGCGGCACCCGATCAGGCGGCAGATCCTTCACGTCGATTTCCAGGCCCTCGTCGCCGGTGAGAAGGTGACGGTCAGCATCCCGATCGTGCTTCACGGAATCCCCGAAGGAGTGCGGCTCGGCGGAGGAGTTCTCGATCAGACTCTGCGTGAAATCGAAATCGAAGTCGATCCTTCCAATATCCCTGATCACATCGAGTTCGACGTCACCAACCTGGTGATCGGCGACTCCGTGCACGTCAGCGATCTGAAGGTCCCCGAAGGTGTCGAAGTGCTCGACGATCCCGAGACGTCGGTGGCGGTGGTTGCTGCCCCGCGCGCGGTGATCGAAGAGACGGTCGCGGTCGAGGCTGTTGAAGGCGCTGAAGGCGTTGCTGCTGAGCCAGAAGTCATCGGCAAGGGACTTGATGACGATGAAGAGGGCGAAGGCGGCGACGAGTCCAAGAAGTAACTATTGATCAACCCTTGAAAGTCATACTCGGCCTCGGCAATCCGGGCCGAGAGTACGCGGCGACAAGGCACAACGTCGGCTGGTGGTTGATCGACCACCTGGCCGACGTTTGGCATTTTGACAGCTGGAAGAAAGACGGTGATTCGCACGCGGTTAGCGGCGTTGTCGCCGGCGTCAAAGTCAAGCTGATGAAGCCCCAGACGTACATGAATCTCAGCGGTCAGGTGCTGAAGAATTATGTGCGCCGCCCATTCTGGAGCCCGGCGAAGGATCTGCTCGTTGTCGTCGATGAAGTTCAGATCCCCGTCGGACGCTTTCGGATCAGGGCTCGCGGAAGTGCCGGAGGCCACAACGGGCTGAAGAGCGTCGAGGCGGCGCTCGGGAATCAGGAGTACCCGCGTCTGCGAATTGGAGTGGGGCCGAGCGAGGAGCGGAAGGGAGTTTACGGTGATCTCGCCGACTTCGTGCTGGCACCGTTTGCGCGCGACGAGCGAGAGGATGTTCTGGCGCTGCTGCCTCCGCTGACCGCGACCGTAGAGACGTGGCTCACGGATGGCGTCGAGAAGGCGATGAACCTGCACAATCGGGTGCCAACGTCTGACGAGTGAAAAGCTTTTGACCGATTATCTTGACTCCAAATGTTAAAGCTAGGCATCGTCGGCCTCCCGAACGTCGGTAAATCGACGCTGTTCAACGCGCTCACTGCCGCCAAGGCGGAAGCAGCGAATTATCCGTTCTGCACGGTCGAGCCGAACGTCGGGATGGTCGAAGTGCCCGACTCGCGCCTCGGTGAGCTCGCCAGAATAGTCCAGCCGAAGAAGACGGTTCCTGCCGTCGTGCAGTTCGTCGACATCGCGGGCCTCGTCAAGGGAGCGGCAGAAGGCGAGGGGCTCGGCAACAAGTTTCTCTCGAACATCCGGGAGACCGACGCCATTGTCCACGTGGTCCGTTGCTTCGAGGATCCGGACGTCACGCACGTAATGGGTGCGCTTGATCCCGTCCGGGACCGCGAAGTAATCGAGTTCGAGCTGGCGATTGCCGATCTCGCGTCGCTCGAGAAGCGGCTCGACAAAACGCGACGCTCGGCTCGGACCGGTGACAAGGAAGCGCTACTCGAGCTTCCCGTGCTGGAGAAAGCGTACGGGTTTCTGAAGGACGGGCGAGGGCTCTGGGAGGCTCGGCTCTCCGCGGACGAGAAAGCGGTACTCGCGCCTTTGTCGCTTCTCACCGTGAAGCCGGTTCTCTACGCCGCCAACGTCGCCGACGCCGAGCTCTCCGGAGAAGAGGGACCACATCTGCGAGCGCTTCGCGAAGCCGTGAAGAAGAGCGGTGAGCGGGCGGAGGTCGTTCCCTTCTCCGCCAAGATCGAGGCAGAGCTGGCGGAGCTTCCCCCGGAAGATCGCGCTGACTTTTTGTCCTCCCTCGGTCTCGAATCCGCGGGGCTCGACCGGCTCATTCAGGCAGGCTACAAGCTGCTCGGCCTCGAGACCTACTTCACCGCCGGCGAACAGGAAGTGCGCGCCTGGACGATTCATCGTGGCGACACTGCGCCGAAGGCCGCGGCTGTGATCCACACTGATTTCGAGCGCGGATTCATCCGAGCCGAAACAGTTTCCTACGACTCGTTCGTGGGCAACGAAGGGTGGAAGGGCGCCCGCGAGAAGGGTGTAGTGAGGTCGGAAGGCAAGGAGTACGTCGTCCAGGACGGCGACGTACTCCTGTTCCGATTCAACGTCTAAGGACGGGCGTCGAGTTCTCTGACGGCGGTTGATTCAGAACCGTCGCCCGGGTACCTTTCACTCCCTCACAACGGCCGCACCGCGGCCTTCACACCTTCCTCCCGCTACGGCAACCAGACGGGGGGCGGATCATGACCAAAAGGAGGATTGCCCAGTGCCTCGCACATACGAGGCGGTCTATATCTTCGACTCTACCCTCGAAGACGCCGCCATAAACGAAAAGATCGGCCGCTTCCACGGCATGCTTGGCGCGACTGAGCAGCCGGAAGTCGCGCATTGGGGACGGCGCCAGCTCGCCTACTCGATCGGTC
The DNA here is from genome assembly GCA_038227135.1 of Gemmatimonadales bacterium. Classification (GTDB taxonomy): domain Bacteria; phylum Gemmatimonadota; class Gemmatimonadetes; order Gemmatimonadales; family Gemmatimonadaceae; genus UBA4720. The sequence continues at coordinate 17,961 of JBBRQC010000010.1, read as the reverse complement.
CCCGTGAAAACGGCTACTACGTCGTTTCGAAGTTCACGACCGAGCCCACCACTCTGCCCGAGTACGAGCGCGCGTTGAAGCTCGACGACGGCGTCATCCGCTACCTCATCACGCTGCACGAGCACGAAGTAGGCGCCCCGCCTCAGTCCGAGGAAGAGCTGGCCGCTGCGACGCGCCGTGACGACGATGACGACGACGAGGACTAACCAATGAGACGACCACAAAAGAGCTGCCCGTTCTGCGACAGCCGCGTCCGCTGGATCGACTACAAGGACGATCGGACACTCGGCCGCTTCATCACCGACCAGGGGAAGATTCTTCCTTCGAGATTGAGCGGATCATGCGCGCGGCACCAGCGCCAGCTTTCCACGGCAATCAAGAGAGCGCGATTCCTTGCCCTGATCCCGTACATTCGCGGTCACCAGGGCTAGATGACAGCAGCCACCACGACGACGACCAGGAAGCAATCGTGGTGGCCGCTTTTTTGGGGGGCCGCCGGTCTCCTGCTCCTGCCGATCGGTCCGCCACTCAACGAAGTATTTCCGATCGATCAAACCCTCGTTCTGCTGGTGCCGGCGGTTGCTGCCTGCTCTATCGTCGGATGGAAACTCGGCGGACGAGCGGCTCTCGCCATTGTGTGGGTCGTGTTTGCGGGCTGGATTCTTCTTCAGCCGGCAGGCTCTCCCGGAACGCCTTACGACCAGATGGCTCGCGGATGGGCGGTCGTGCTCGCCGCCAGCTTCGGTCTCGTCAGTCTGTGGAACGCGGCCCTTCCCTTCTTCGTTCGCGCCCTGTCGGCCGTGGGCATTGCGACCGCCGTTGGCTTTATGATCGCGCTTTCATCGCCGAGCGGAATCGCGAGGTTCCAGCACGCGGCCGCATCCGAAATCACCAAGCGGGCTGGGGCTTCCATCGAAAGGATTGAAGCTGGGCGGGACACTCCGCAATGGCGGGAACTGGCAGCGAAGGCTCCCTGGCTCGATGCGATGCAGGACGAAAATGAGTCGATCCTGCGTGCGCTTCCCGAGCACACCGCCGGACTCCTTCCCGCGCTTCTTGCCCTCGAATCGCTCGCGGCGCTGGCGTTGGGTTGGGGGATTTATCAACGGCTCTCTTCGGTCGCGATCGGTCCGCCGCTTAGCCCTCTGACTGAGTTCCGCTTCAACGACCAGCTCGTCTGGGGAGTCGCGGTTGGAGCAACGCTGTGCCTGCTTCCGACCTTCGCCGACGGCAGGAACGCAGGGTTTAACCTGTTGACGTTCTTCGGGACGCTCTACCTCCTGCGCGGACTGGGGGTGCTCGCCTGGATTACCAAAGGCCGCTATCTGTTCCTCGGTATTCTCAGCCTGATCCCCCCATTCGGAGTGATGCTCGGGATTTTGGCGCTTGCACTAGGGCTGGGAGACACCTGGCTCGATCTCCGTCGGCGCGCGAAGGCGAGCTGACCGTACGATTTATTCCGGGTATGTGCTAGAATTACCCGGTTCTCAACGATCACTGAAGGAATTTTCCCAATGGAAGTCATACTCAGACAGGCAGTAGAACAGCTCGGACACCCGGGCGACATCGTCAAGGTCTCCGCGGGTTTCGCGCGGAATTATCTCCTCCCGCGTGGCTTCGCCTACGAGGCGACCGCCGGCAATCGCAAGCGCATCGAGCAGGAGCGGCAGCGTCTGGAGCAGGCGGAGGAGCAGCGCCGCGGCTCGGCGTCGGAGCTGGCCACCAAGCTCGAGCAGGTCTCACTCACTTTCTCGGCCCGCGTCGGCGAGGACGGCAAGCTCTTCGGTTCCGTGACGTCGTCCGACATTGCCCACCAGCTCGAGACCCAGGGCTTCCACGTCGAGAAAAGACAGATCGAGCTGCACGAGCCGATCCGCGCGCTCGGGGTTTATCGCGTGCAGATCAGACTCCACGCCGACGTCCACCCCGAGATCAAAGTCTGGGTCATCAAGCAGTAGTTACCCCGTTCCGGCTGACCTGGCGGCGCCTGCCGGCGCCGCCAGGTCTTTTCGCGTCCAGTACTTGGCGTGCGAAATGCGAATTGCCCCTCACGGAACTTTTCCGCACCAGATAAGCTACATACAGAGATTCGGCGCGATGCGCCGGTCAGGAACCTTCACTGAGCCGCATGGCGACATCCCTCTCTTCCACATCCGCCCGCGAAGGCGCGCAACGAGTTCAGCGCGCCGCCCAGCTTTGCCTGGATATGAAAGCCAACGACGTCGTAACGCTGAATCTGGCGGGCGTCACGGACATGACGGACTACTTCGTCATCGCGAGCGGGACCTCGGACACCCACGTGAGATCGATCGGCGAGCACGTGATATCCGAGATGAAAAAGGCAGGGCTGAGCGTGCACCACACTGAAGGATTGCAACAGGGCCGCTGGGTGCTGCTCGACTTCTTCGATTTTGTAGTCCACATATTCCACCCGACGCTTCGCTCGTTCTACCAGATCGAAAGACTCTGGAGCGATGCGGAAGTCGTCGTGCTGGAGTCACCGGAGTAACACAGATGAAAGCGGCAAGGATTCTCGCCATTGCGGCGGTCCTACTGTGCGCGACTCGCCTCGACGCACAGCAGTATTTCGGGCTGAACCAGGTTCAGTACAAGCACTTCGACTGGCGCGTGCTCGAGACCGAGCACTTCCTCGTTCACTATTATCCGGAAGAGAAAGCGGGCGCCATGGCCGCCGCCCGGATGGCAGAGCGGGCGTACGCCAGGCTCTCGCGCGTGCTGGACCACCAGTTCCGCGAGAAGAAGCCGATCATCCTCTTCTCCTCCCGCGCCGACTTCGGGCAGAACAACATCACCGGGGATCCGGGAGAGGGAACGGGCGGAGTCACCGAAGCATCCCGCCAGCGCCTAATCCTGCCGCTCACCGGCGACCTCGGGAGCTTCGAGCACGTGCTCACCCACGAAATGGTGCACGTGTTCCAGTACGACATCTTCTCGCGCGGCAAGGCCGGCGCGAACCTTCAGACCCTGGCGCAGATAGATCCGCCGCTCTGGTTCGTCGAGGGACAGGCTGAGTATCTGTCGACCGGCCCTGGCCACCCGCTGACAGCGTCATGGCTTCGGGACGCGGCAGTGAATGGGAATGTCCCGTCCATCGAGCAGATGACCGAGCGCCCCGACAAATACTTTCCGTACCGATACGGCGAGGCGCTCTGGGAATACGTCGGCCAGCGCTGGGGCGACGCGGCAATCGGAGAGATCCTTCAGAACACCACAACGCTCGGCGTTGCGCGCGCGGTCCAGCGGCAGCTCGGACTCACGCTGCACGAGCTGAGCGACGATTGGCGGGAAGCGGTCAACGCCAAGTATCTGCCCCAGGCCGCGATGCTGGAGCGGCCGCGCGCCTTCTCGCAGCCACTTCTCACCGAGAAAAAGAGCGGAGGCCAGATCTTTCTCGCGCCTTCACTCTCCAGGGACGGGAATCGCATCGCTTTCCTTTCCAACGGAAACCCGAAGCGCGGCGAGCTGTTCATCGATCTCTGGCTCGCTGATGCCCGCACCGGCAAGCGAATCAAGCGTCTGGTAGAAACCACCACGAACCCGAACTTCGAGGAGCTGAGGCTTCTCTATTCGCAGAGCTCGTTCTCCAACGACGGACGCCTGCTGGCGTTCACTGCGTACCGGAAAGGCAAAGACGTGCTCTATTTGATGGACGTCGCCAGTGCCTCCGTGAAACGGCGCATTGATCTGCCGTCAATTGATGCCATCTGGAGTCCCGTGTGGTCGCCCGATGACAAGCGGATCGCGTTCAGCGGCACGCACGGCGGTATCACCGATCTGTACATCATGGATACCGACGGCAAGAATCTCCGGCAGGTGACCAACGATCAATACGGGGACCTTCAGCCCGCGTGGTCACCCGATGGGACGAGGATCGCGTTCGCCACGGATCGGAGCCCCGAAACGAACCTCGCAGTCCTCAAGTTTTCGAAGTGGCGTATCGCCGTGATAGATCTCCAGTCGGGCGCGATCGAAGTCCTGCCGAACCAGGGCGGACTGAACCTGAACCCGGCGTGGTCGCCGGACGGGCGGCAGCTCGCGTTCGTCTCCGATCGCACCGGCATTCCAAACATATTCCTGTTCGACTTCGCCGACCGCCAGCACTACCAGATCACCAACGTGCTCGGCGGAGTTTCAGCGATAACAGAGTACAGCCCGGCGATAAGCTGGGCCCAGGGCGCGGACCGACTCGCCTACACGAACTTCGAGAAGGGCGACTACACCGTCTGGACGATAGACAATCCGCGGGCCCTCAAAAAGACCGCGTTCAATCCGAACACGCCGAACCTCGTGGCGAGCATCCTCCCCGTCGACACATCGCCAGTCGTCAAAACGGCTGATTCGCTGACGCTCAGGCCGCGCGCCGGCGAGCCGACGTCTACATATCGCAGCTCTGGGGGCACGCGCCAGTCGTCGATCCTGCCGACGGCAGAATCCACTCTGGATTTGCCGCCAAGCGTGGCAATGCTCAACTCCGATCCGATGTTCGGTCTACCCGATACCACTCGGTTCACGGAGCACCCCTATCACGCCTCGTTCCATCCAGACTACATAGCCGACCCGGGGATAGGGTACACACCCAATTACGGGACCTTCTCCGGTGGCACCGCGTTCGTCTTCAGCGATCTGCTCGGCAACCACCAGCTCGCGGTCTCGGGAAACGTTTACGGAAGATTGAGCGATGCCAGCGTGTTCGTCGGCTACGCCAATCTGAGTCACAGGCTCCAGTACACGACTGGCGTGTCGCAGGACCCCGTATATGTGCCGCTCGGATACGGCGCGTTTCCTGTGAACAGTCAGGTCACCCGGTATCAAAGCCAGTACCTGCGCTACGTGGTGCGCGACCTCTTCCTCGTCGGGCAGTACCCGTTCAACCGCTTCACCCGCCTCGAGACGGGGGCGCAGTTCAACAGCATCTCGGAGGGCATCGTCAATGTCTTTCAGGATTGCGCGAACGGCGCATACTGCACCGACGTGCAATTCAAGAACGACACGACGCTGGCTACGATCAATTACGTAACTCCGACGGCCGCGTTCGTTTCCGACAATACGCTCTTCGGTAACACCGGGCCGGTCATGGGCCGCCGGATGCGATTCCAGATATCGCAGAGTGTCGGCAAGCTGAATTTCACTGACTACCTCGCGGACTACCGCCGTTACGATCCGATCATATTCAACACGCTCACGTTCGCGACGAGGTTTCTCGGCTCGATGTCGGTTGGGCGCGACGAGGGCTTCTTCCCCAAGTACATCGGACGCCCAGACTTCGTTCGTGGCTACGATCGCGCGAATTTCAATTACTTCGATTGCACGTCCGTCATCGGATCGCAATCGACCTGCAACAACCAGCAGCTCGCCGGAAGCCGCGTGGCGGTGTTCAACGAGGAGCTTCGCTTCCCGATCATCCGTCGGTTCGACGTTGGAAGCAGCTTTGGACTGCCGCCAGTGGACGGGCTCATCTTCTATGACGCAGGCCTGGCGTGGGGAAAGGGAATCACGCCGCATCTGGGGAACGCCCCCGAGGGGTTCGATCCAAACAAGGACCGGTACCCGTTGACGAGCTGGGGCGCTGGCTTGCGCGTGAATCTTTTCAACCTGGCGATTCTTCGCTGGGATTACGCGCGGCCACTGGTCGGAGGACGTAAGCCGAACTGGACGTTCTCATTGGGAGCGAGCTACTAACCGTTGCGCCGGCTCCTACTGCTGGCGCTGCTTTGTGCGGCGTGCAATAACGACAAGGCGGCGCCTGACAGCACTACCCAGTCAGCTCTAGAGAATCACGGCCCTGAACCCCTCCTCCTCCGAATTCCACGCGGAGGAGGAACGGGGCGCGTCTATCGGTATCCGAAGCTCGACTCCACGGTGTGGACGATCGATGAGGTGCCGGCCATCGACCGGGTTCTCGCCTTCGACGCAGAGGCAGGCAGCATTGCGGTCGTCGACTCGAAGGGGTATCCCGGGCGCGTCGATCTCCGGGAGACCGACGTGGTCAAGGCGGCCAGGATCAAGCTCACGTCGCTCTCATCGGCGAATGGGACCGACATCTACGGGATAAACGCCAAGGGTGAGATCGTCAGGCTCAACCCCAACAGTGGAGATTGGAAGTTCAAGCCTCCGGTACCGGCCCGCACTGTCTTCGCGCAACCCAACGGCGAGCTCATCGTCACGGGAAATAAGGGCGCGCAAACTCTGCTCTGGAAAGTGCGCCCGCCCGACGCGGTAGTGCAGGACAGCGCCGTCCTCCCCCTTTCTGGCCGTGGCGTTCGCACGCAGGTAGGCGACCGAGTGTATTTCACGGTTGACAGCGGTCTGGTCGGCATAAAGGTCAAGGATCTTTCGCCCGTTGGCGCGATCAAGCTTGCCAACCGGGTCTCCGCTCTCGCTCCGACACCAAGCGGAGACAGACTCTACGTAGCGATGGTTGCCGACAGTGGCCTTTCCATAGTGGATCGCTACACCGAGAGCGCCAAAACGAGCATAGAGCTCCCTCAGCCGCCGAGCGAGCTGAGAATGGACGCCCTGGGACGCTACCTGCTGGCGCGTATTCCGGGAGCGGACTCCGCGTGGGTGATCGCCATCGGCGACAACCGGCTTGTCGGCGCCGTGCCGACGCGGTGGGAGACGGACCTCCCCTCCGTAACGCCTGATGGAATGATTGCCCTCCTCGGTGCGAAGGACGTCTCGTTCGTAGATGCGGAGAAGCTTGCTGTAAAATCCACAGTCGCCGGCGCTGCCAAGGACTTCTGGTACTTTTTCGCCTGGGACGGTTTCCGCCCGCGACCACAGGGCCTCGACCAGCCTGTCACATTCCCGAGCGACAGCTTGCAGCGTGACTCACTCTCCGCAAGCTCCACGGCAACCGGCACGGCCCCATCGCTGCCAGCACCTGTGGTCAAGGACACGAGTCGCCCGCCTGCTGGCCCGGCCACACCCACGACCGGCTTCACGGTCTCGTTCGCGGCACTTCTGAGTGAGGAAAAAGCTCAGCAGATCGCCAGCGCCATCAAGGTCAACGGGAACGCGGCGCACGTGGTGTCGACGATGACCGCCGGGTCCCCGATATTTCGGGTGGTCATGGGCCCATTTCCGACGCGTGATGAAGCCGACAAAGTCGGACGCGCGGCAAAGCACGAATACTGGATCTACGAGGGCTCCCCTTGAGTCAGAAGGTTTCCGGAGGTCGGCCCGTTGCGTGGGAAGACGCCGGAAGGCAGGTCGCGCCAGTCCTTGGCAGCTATTCAGCAATTGTCGTCATCTCCAGTGATCCCCTCGCAGCGGCCTATGTTGCGCTGGGCATCGCCCGCGCCGAAGCAGGGCACCGACGCTCAGTCGTGGGCGATCTGGTTGGAGATCTCCCTCCGCTGCGCTCGCTGATAAGGGAAGAAGAAGCCCCCGGCATAACGGATAGCTTTCTTTACGGGGTCTCGCTCAACAAGATCGGCTACGATGTGGAAGGAGTTCCGAACCTTTACATCATGCCGAGCGGAACGGATCCGTTGATCGACGCCGAGATCATGCAGAGCCAGAGGTGGACAAGACTGGCCGCTGGATTTGCCGAGGCCGGCGCGCTTCTCGTACTTGTCGCTACCAGTGATGCGCCAGGACTCGCTGATCTCCTGGACCAGCTCGACGGAGTTGTTCTCGTGAAGGATCCAGAGATCCTCACTGCACCTTCCGCGCTGATCCTCGCCCGGGTGGCGGGTCCCACACCCACCCTGAAGATCCAGCTCCACCGAATCAGTGCTGGTGCAGGGCATTGGCCACGGCACAAATGGCTTTATCCGGTACTCGGCGTGGTCGCTGTGCTCGCGTTGGGCGGTGTCGGGTTGGCGCTGATGCTCGGCCGGGTTGGCCAGGCGACGAAGCCCGACCATGCCACCGTTGCAACCACGACCATGGCTCGCCCGGTGCCACCACCTCCGAGGGCCGCGCCGGAAACGCTTTACATCGCTCCTCCCGCAAATGCAATCGATTCACTATCGGCGGCGGCCTTCTCGGTCGAATTGCTAGTCGCAAACACCACCGAAGGTGCTAACTTGTTCGTGCGGAAAAATGGTGCGGCACTTCCGGCAGCGGCGGTGTCGCCGGTTCCCATCGGTCCGGAGCAAGCCACATGGTACAGAGTGACGGCTGGGGCTTACACGAGGAGAGATCAGGCTGACTCCCTGCTGCGCGCGATGCGGGAGTCGAAACTCCTCGCGGACGACTCCGTCGACCACGTCATGCAGACTCCGCTGGCGTTGCTCGTCGACAGTGTGCCGAGCCAGGGTGGGATCCTCGATGCGATTCGCGCGGCGGTCCAGAATTACGCAGCACGTGGGTTGCCGGTTTACACGCTGATGCAGGACGATGGAGGCGCGCGGATCTACGCGGGCGCTTTCAAGACGGCCAGTCAGTCGGCCGAACTGATTAAATCCTTACGTGCGGCGGGCCTCAAGCCCATTCTCGTCTACCGAACCGGGAGTACGCCTTAGTGCGTTTAACGAAGCTCGAGATCCACGGATTCAAGTCGTTCGCCGACCGCATCGAAATGGTTTTCGAGCCTGGTGTGACTGCTATCGTGGGTCCCAATGGCTGCGGAAAATCCAACGTCTCCGATGCCGTGCGCTGGGTACTCGGCGAACAGCGCGCAAAAACACTCCGCGGCGCGAAGATGGAAGAAGTGATTTTCCAGGGGTCTTCCGCGCGGCGCGCAGTGAACGTCGCTGAAGTGTCGCTGCATTTCGAGAACGACGATGGGTCGCTCGACATTCCGTACCGCGAGGTCGTGATAACGCGGAGACTGAGCCGCTCCGGCGAAAGCGATTATTTCCTAAATAGCTCTCCCTGCAGGCTGCGCGACATCCACGACATGGTGCGCGGCACCGGGCTCGGTGCCGATTCGGGCGTAGTCATCGAATCGAAGATGGTCGACGCGTTGCTTTCCGACAGACCCGACGATCGGCGTGAGCTCTTCGAAGAGGCCGCGGGCGTAGGCCTCTATCGGGATCGCAGGCGGAGCGCCGAGCGGCGTCTCGAGGAGACCGCCACCGACCTGGCCCGGATCGACGACCTCATATCAGAAGTACAGAGCCAGGTCCGCTCGCTGTCTCGCCAGAGAAAGCGCGCTGAGCGTCACGGTGAGCTGATGGCCCGTCGGTTTACGCTCGAGGTAGCGCATGCATCACGCGAGATGGACGCGTGGCGCGGTGATCTCCTCCGATTGGAAACGCGCGTAGCGAGCCTTCGCACTGAAGTGCCCGCGGAAGAAGAGAGGCTTCGCGCCGCCGAATCGGCGCGCGACGCCGCGCTCGCCGCTCGCACTACCGCGGAGGCCAGGCGCACCGAGCTGGGCCGTCTCGTCACCGATCAACGCGAGAGTACCCAGCAGCTGCGCGGAGAGATTGCAGTCGCCGAGGAAAGGCTGCGCAATTCAACCTCACGTCGGGAGCGTGCGGAGGAAGAGCGACGCGAGGGTGATGCGGTAGCGGGACGCGTTAGCACCGAGCTCGAGCGCGCGTCGAGCGAGCTTGCGGAGCTCGAGGCAGCGCTTGCTGACGCCGACGGAGCTCTCGGCTCCCACGCGAGGCACGAGGAGGAAGTTCGCGCCGCGTTGAGCGTGGCGCGCTCAAATGTCGAGCAAGGCGAACGGACGTTGCGCGATCTGCGCGAAGAGCTCCACCGTGCTGATCTGGACCGACAGAGCAGCGAGCGGGAGCAGTCCGAGATCGCGGCGCGCAGATCTACACTCGAGACTGAGCAGTCGCACCTGCTCGACGCGGCCGAAGCATCCCGTCGCGATCTCGCGGCAGCAGAAGACGCCGCTGCCATCGCGGCAGCGCGTGTGGCCGAAACCACCGTCGCCGCCGATGACGCGCGTGCGTTGGCCATGCAGGCCCGCGAGCGCGAGACCGCCGCGAGAGCTGACCTGCTTCGCGCCGACGAGCTGCATACGGCATCGGTCGCCAAGCTGAACGCCCTGGAGGCTCTAGAGAGAGAGCGGGTTGGACTCGCTCCTGCGGCGGCGCGACTGCTCAAGGAGCGCGGCATTTTCGGCGAAGGAGCGATTCTGGGTCCGCTCAGTGACTTCATCAGCGCCGATGCGAACTCGTCCGCGCTGGTAGAGCGTTTTCTCGGCGCCACCGTTAATGCGGTGCTGGTGCGCGACCGCTCGGTCGCAGAGGCTATCCGCGCGTGGCACGCGTCGGCCGGGCCGGGCCCGCTGCTGCTGCTCCCAGTGGACTCGCTGGTCGAACAGTCCCCAGAAGCGTCAGAGCTGCCCAATGGACTCGGCGACCTGGTGACTTCATCGTCGCCTGCCAATGGGTGGGTGCGTTCGCTATTGGGACGCGTGACACCGATGGAAAGCGGTACCGCATTCGTGGATGCTCGCGGCGCAATCTGGCTGCCGGCAGCGGAGTCGGGACCGGGTCCCCTCCGCCGGCGCGCGGAAATCGTCGAGCTGAAGCAGGCGGTATCGAACCTCGCTACCGCCCGCCACGCCGCCGCCGCCACCACCGAAGCCGAACGAGCAACGCTCGCCTCGGCGGAGCGCGCAGCGATCGTTGCGCAGGAAGCTGCCACGCAGGCTACACGCGCCAACGTCGAAGCATCTGACCACTCGGCTGCGCTGGCGCGGCAACACCAGCGAGCCGCTCGCGAGGCTGCGGAAGCGCGCGCACTTATCGAGAGACTGAGCGAGCGCGAAAGCCAGACGACCGCCCGTCTCGCCTCGCTGGCGAGCAGCGCACGCGATATCGGGGCGAGGATTGCCGAGCACGAAGCAGCCGTGGCCGCCACGCGCGAGATGCTCGTTTCTGCCGAGCAGAGGCAGGACGAGGCCCGCGACCAGCGAACTGCGAGCCAGATCCGCCGCGCGCAGGCGCAGGCCCAGCTGGAGGTAGCGGCGGATCGCCGCCGCCACCTGACCGACGAGTTCGCTTCGGCAACCGGACGACTTCATTCGCTGCAGCTCGAGCTGACCACGCTGTCGAGCGCCGATTCACAGCTCACTCAGCAGCTGTCGCAATGGCAGAGTGATCTCGATGCGAGACAGGCGACGCTGGAAGACGCCGAGCAGAGACTCGCGGACGCCGAGCTCGCGGTCCGTGAGGTGGACGAGCGTTTGACGAGCGACGAGCACGTCCTCATCGAAATGCGCCACCGGGTCGCGGCTCTTGGCGAGGAGCTGCATTCAGCGGAGCTTCGCTACACCGAGCTGTCGGGACGTAGAACAGCCATCCGCGAGCGACTCGAAGCCGAATGGAAGAAGCCGGTCGACGAGCTACTCGCGGGCGCGAAGAACCTGGAGCTGGACGACGAGACTCTGCGAGCGGAAGCCGCGGTCGTGCGCGAGCAGCTCGATGCGCTCGGGCCGGTGAACCCGCTGGCGATCGAAGAGCACGAGGAGGAGACGAAGCGCCTGGAATTCCTCACCACACAGCGTGATGATCTCAACTCGGCGAAAAGCTCGCTCCAGCAGGCGATTCGCGAAATCGACACGACGGCGAGGGAGCTGTTTCTCCAGACCTTCGTCAAGGTGCGCGAGAACTTCCGCAATATCTTCATGACGCTGTTCGGCGGGGGCGAGTGCGACCTGAGACTCGAGAATCCAGAGAACCCGCTCGAGGGCGACATCGAGATCCACGCTTCACCGCGCGGAAAGCGCACCCAGCGGATTCACCTGCTGTCTAGCGGAGAGAAAGCGCTGGTCGCATTGTCGCTGCTGTTCGGCATTTTCCTGACGAAGCCGAGTCCTTTCTGCCTGTTGGACGAGGTGGACGCGCCGCTCGACGATCAGAACATCGGGCACTTCGTCAGAATGCTCAACCGGTTCAAGGCGAACACCCAGTTCATCGTGATCACGCACAATCCCCGTACGACGACTGAAGCGGCGGATGCGGTCTATGGCGTGACGATGCAGGAGCCCGGCGTATCATCGTTGGTGAGCGTCCGGATGCGGGGCAGAACCGTGGACGAGACTATCTCTCCAGCGCATCCCGCGCACACACCGCAGCTGCGCGACGAGCCCGCGGAAGTCGCCGACACAGCGCCAGTCACCGCTTAAATGCTAGTAGTCATGCAGCACGACGCGTCGGCGAAAGACGTCGATCGCGTGGTCGACGTCATCAAGGAAATGGGCTACGAAGCTAGGCCGATGCCCGGCGCACAGCGTACGGCTGTCGGACTGGTCGGCAACGATGGACGCGTAGACTCGTCCCGGATCGAAGCGTTGCCGGGAGTTGCTCAGGTTATCCACGTCACCCAGCCGTACAAGCAGGTCTCGCGCGAATGGAAGCCGGAGAGCACCGTCGTAACGCTGGCGCCGGGTGTGTCGGTGGGCGGTGATACCGTCGTCGTCATCGGTGGGCCCTGCTCTGTTGAATCCGAGGCCCAGATACTCTCGGCGGCGCGAATCGTAAGAGCCGCTGGTGGCAATGCGCTGCGAGGCGGCGCTTTCAAGCCACGCAGCTCGCCGTACTCGTTTCAGGGAATGGGACGAAAGGGCCTCGAGCTTCTCGCTCTGGCGCGCAAGGAGACCGGCCTGCCGATCGTGACGGAAGCGATGGACGCCGAGGGCGCGCAGATGGTCGCTGAAATCGCCGACTGCATCCAGATAGGCGCGCGTAACATGCAGAACTATTCGCTGCTCAAGACCGTCGGCAAGCTGAAAAAGCCGGTCCTGCTCAAGCGCGGAATGGCGGCCACGATCAACGAGCTGCTGCTGAGCGCCGAATACATCCTTGCCGAAGGAAATGAAAACGTCATTCTCTGCGAGCGTGGCGTGAGGAGCTTCGATCCGGCCGCGCGGAACATGTTCGACCTCACCGCAATTCCGATCGTGCATCGCTTATCCCATCTGCCGATTATCGCCGATCCGAGTCACGGCACGGGGCTCCGCGACAAGGTGATCCCGATGGCGCGCGCGGCGGTGGCAGCCGGCGCGGACGGTGTGATGATCGAAATGCACCCCGAGCCCGATCGCGCGCTCTCCGATGGCGCTCAATCTCTGTACCCCGATCAATTCACGCAGCTGGTCCGCGAGCTCCGCGCCGTGGCCGCAGCCATCGGACGAAGTATTCCCCCAGCCGAAACCGGAACGGCATAGCCGTCGCAGGGTAAGTCTAACGTATGAAAAAGCTCACATATCTCGCGGCGATCGCGCTGACCGTGCTTCCCGTCGCGGGCCAAGCGCAGAGCGCTGATGCGATCATCGATCGGGCAGCGGCTGCGTATTCCCGTCTCACTAGCATGCGGGCCGAGTTCCGGCAGACCCTCAGCAACCCGCTCACCGGGAACACCCAGACGACAAAGGGCGTGATCCAGCGCAGGAAGCCCAATCTTCTGAGCATCGACTTCGAGAGTGGTGATAGAGTCGCGGCCGACGGATCGACGCTCTGGTTCTACCTGCCGAGCAGCGCGCCCGGTCAGGTCATCCGGATGCCGTACAGCGGTGACAACGCTATCACCGTCGATCCGGCCAATCAGTTCCTGAATTCTCCGCGGACGCGGTTCACTGTGACTGCCGCTGGCTCCGCGTCACTCGGTGGCCGTGCGACCCACGCGGTAACGCTGGTCCCCAAGCGCCCAAATCCGGCGTTCACCAGCGCGAAGGTGTGGATCGACGATACCGACTCGAGCATCAGACAGTTCGACCTCGAGACGGCGAACGGACTCAAACGCCACGTCGTGATCACGAGCTTCACCGCCAATCCGGATCTCAGCAAATCGAGTTTCCGCTTCTCGGTTCCGAAGGGCGTCAAGGTCGTCGATCAGTCGAGCGGAGTAACGTTCTAGACGTTCTATTTGCTCGATCGCAGCAGCCCCGCCAGCACCGCCAGCTTTTTCTGATCGACGCCGCGGTAGCGCGCGATCTCCATCGCGGCGGCCGACAGCGCGCGGTACACGTCGAGCGCGCTCCCGTGTTTCTCCAGCGCGCGAACGTGCTTACCCACGGTCTCAGCGTCCCCGCGCACGATTGGGCCGGTGAGGGCGTCATCCGGGAGCGCCTGCTTCATGTTGGCCAGCGCGCCGCTCATCAGACTCTCGACTGCCTGGTAGGCGCTTGCGTCCGGAACCCCGATGTCGTGCAACAAGTGGCCAGCAACTGACGCCAAGACTACCGGAAAATTCGACGAGATCACCGCAGCCGCATGATAGGCCGGCTTTCGCCCGGCGGGAATGTCGAGCGTTCGCGCGCCAAGGTGCCCAGCCAGGCGTCGTGACGCGTTTCGGGCGGAATTCTCTCCGTCGATGCCGATCCATCCCTTGCGCAGCAGCTCCGCGGCGACCTCGGGATCGCTGAACGGCACCAGGGGATGGAACGTGCCCCCGGGAAATCCGGACTCATTCAGAGTCAGCAGACCTGACGGCTCGGCGATCGCCGACGTGTGCAGGATCACCGTGCCCCGTGCAAGTCGTCCGTCGCGAGATGCCGCGATTACCTCGTCGATTGTTTCGTCCAGCTGTGGGTCGCGCACGGAAACGAGGACGACATTGGCGCTCGCCAGCTCGGTCGGCAATGCACCCGTCGACGTCGCGACGCCCGAAGGGCGCTTCCCGTGAAGTCCAACGACCTCGACCCCCGATGCACGAAAGGCGCGGGCAAGCCCGCGCCCCACATGACCGGGCCCTATGATGAAAACCCGCTCGCTCACTGACCTTCCAGGCTATCGGCCGGCTGGGCCATGGCTGTCGCTTTCCGCAGCAGCTCCGTCTCGCTCGGCGACCCGTGCGCCAGCTGCAGCGCCCGTTGCAGCGCTTTGTCGACCGATGCCCGCCGCCTGAACTCGGCCTCGCTCCCGAACACATAGCGCGCGATGTCGTACCCGATGAGGCGGGTGACGAGCGGCTCTCCTTCGTCGAAGACCGAGCGCGGAATGTCGATTCCACGCTGCTTCATCCGGTTCCAGACTTCGTCGCGCATCGCGGGAGTGACGACGAAGTCCGGAGACGTAACCGCGTGTGCAGCTTTCACGTAGAGAGCGTAATCGGTGACCGCATCGCGAAAATGGCCTCCGTTGGCACCAAGGGCGTGAATGAAGCGGCCCTCGGCGATTGGAATAACGCTGTCGCCGGCGATCACATCGGGGGCAATGCCACCGCCGCCGAATACGACACGGCCGGCATCAGTACGGAATCTCTCGCGTTTCACCGGCACCGCATCATCGCTCCCGTCGTCGCTCGGCCGCGGACGCGTGATGGATCGCCCCGCGGGAGTGAACCATCTGGCCGTCGTCAGCTTGAGTCCGCCCTCGTCCCCAAACGAAACTACGCTTTGCGCGCTTCCCTTCCCGTACGTCGCCGTTCCGACGATGAGCGCGCGATCGTGGTCCTGCAGCGCACCGGCAACTATCTCGGCAGCGCTGGCACTGCGTCCATCAACGAGTACGATCAGAGGCAGCTCGGGCCACCGTTGTTTGGCGGTGTCGGCGAACTCCCGGTTCGCCTCGGGGAGCCGTCCGTGCATGCTCACGATCTTTTGTCCGGCATTTAGAAAGAGATCGGATACCTTCACTCCCTGATTCAGCAATCCGCCTGGATTCATTCGCAGGTCGAGCACGAGCGTCTTCATTCCACGCGCGAGAAGACTTGCTATCGCCGCGGTCATCTCCTTGGCCGTCGAATCGCTGAACGCCTTCAGATCGATGTAGCCGACGCCGTCGCCCAGCATTGATATCCGCCGCACCGCGCTCTGGTGGATCGTCGAGCGCACAAGCTTAATTTCCATCGGCGTTGGAGCTCCCGGCCGCTCGATCTTGAGTGTCACCGGTGTCCCCGCCTTGCCACGCAAGGCCTTCGATGCCTCCTCGCTGGTCCATCCCTTTGCGGGCTTGCCCATGATCTCGACAATGCGGTCGCCCGGCTGCAGGCCCGCGCGCTCAGCAGGCCCGCCTGGCAGCGGGGCAACCACGATCAGCCAGCCATCTCGAAGATCCGTCTCGAGACCCAGGCCGGCGTAGTTGCCGCTCGTGGACTCGTTGAGCCGAGCGAAACGCTCCGGCGGCAGGAACGTCGAGTAGGGATCCCTCAGCTCGTAGAGCATGCCGTCCACTGATTTACGATAGAGCGTAGAATCACTGATCGGGTCGACGAAGTCGTTCTGCACATGGTGGAGGACATTGTCGAACAGCTGTGCTCCTTCGAACTCCGTAAAAGCTCCGGTGCGGGAGCCGCGCTGCAGCAGCCATCCACCGGTAACGAGCGCTCCGAAGAACGTGCCGGCAACGATCACCGAGCGAGCCCGCGCCGATGCGCTGGGAAGTCTTAATTTCATCTTCTATTTAACTCTTGATCTTGCCAAAAGGTTGCGGGAACGCCGAAGCCAGGGCCGAGAAAATGCGCACGAGCACCGCCATCTCGTCGCCCGTCCCATCAATCAACTTGATCGGTCCGCACTCCGGATGCGACCGCTGCCACGCCGGCTCGACGAACTTTCGGAATGCGTCGCCGACTCGGCCGTGGAAATCATCCCCGGAGCGCTCCATCCGGTCGCGCTTTCCCCGCGCGTCAGCCCGCCCCAGCCCCTCTGCCTGCGGAACGTCCAATAGCAGCGTCAAGTCGGGCACCAAGCCGCCCGTCGCGAGGCGGTTGGAGGCGCGAACCTCGTCTTCCGGCAGGCCGCGTCCAACTATCTGATACGCGTAAGTGGACAGAAAAAACCGGTCGACGAGAACCACGTCGCCCCTGGCGAGCGCCGGCAGGATCTCCCGTGTGATGAGCTCCGCGCGCGAAGCCATGAAGAGCAGAGCTTCGCCCGGCGGACTGATGTGGTGCTCGGAATCGAGAAGAATCTCGCGTATTGCGTCGCCCACCGGCGTCCCGCCCGGCTCACGAACGGCGAGGACCGGAATACGGGCGGCCGTCAGTCGCTTGGCTATCAGTTTGATCTGAGTGGTTTTTCCCGCCCCTTCGGCGCCCTCGAAGACGATCAGCTTGCCGCGGGGCATGCTCAGGACAGGGTGATGATCGGGCTCGCGGCGCCCTTCTTCATGCCATCCATTATCCATTGATTCACGCGCAGCATGAGCTTGTCGAAGTTCTCCTGCGCGGACACCGCACGCTGATACGCGGGCTGTGCCTGGATCTTCTCGAGCATTGCGTCCAGCTGCTGCTCCATCTCGGGAGTCGGATTCTCTCCGCTCTGGATCAGCGCCTGCGCCTCCCCCCGGAGCTTCTCCATCTCCTGCAGCAGCGCCACCGCCTCGCGGTCATTGTTCAAACCCTCGCTCGACCGCTTCAGCGTCTGGTATTCCGAGCTCTGCCCAATCAGGCGGCCCAAATCCTTGGCTTTCTCTTCCAGCATCGCGTCTCCTGTCATCCCTTGGCGCTCAAATGCGGCGCGCGAATACGAACCGTTCGCGGCCCGTCAGATCGAGTAGAACTTCGACGTCAGCATAGTGGCCTTCCACGGCAACCATTTCCGCGACCAATCCCGCGCGACGGGTGTCGACCTCCAGAGCGAGCAGTCCTCCACTCGCGAGCGATGCCGGTGCCTTCCTCACGAGCTCGCGCGTCACCGCCAGCCCGTCGTGCGCGCAAAGGAGGGCAACGCTGGGCTCCCAGTCGCGGACATCTGCCGGCAGATCGACGATCTCAGCGAAGCTGATGTACGGCGGATTGCATACGATGGCGTCCAGTTTTTCGCCGCCGAGAGGGGCAAGCAGCGAGCCGTGACGAAAGTCCACGCGAGCTTTCAGGACCCCGGCCAGCAAGACCGCGTTCGCCTTCGCGACCATCAATGCATCGAGCGAGATGTCGGTCGCGAAAACCCGGCCGAATTCGCGCTCGAACGCGAGCGAAAGCGCGATGGCGCCCGATCCGGTGCCGATGTCGGCGATCGTCCGAGTATTCTTGTCACAGCGCTCGAGGACGCGCTCGACCAGCACCTCGGTCTCGACGCGCGGGATGAGAACACTCTCGTCGATCTCCAGTGTGAGGTGCCGAAAGCAGGCGCGCGACACG
>JBBRQC010000009.1:0-86122 GCA_038227135.1 Gemmatimonadales bacterium | reverse complement strand
CTCTCGGGGCGTTTGCTTTTCCCTCCGCCAGAACCTACCGAACTCAATAAGATGTTCGACTCGAAAACACGCACCATCGTCGTCGTCGGCGCGCAGTGGGGTGACGAGGGCAAAGGCAAGCTCGTCGACGTTCTGTCAGAGCGCGCGGACTGGGTCGTTCGCTACCAGGGCGGCGCCAACGCTGGCCACACGGTGCAGATCGGCGAGAAATCGTTTGTGCTGCATCAGATTCCCAGCGGCATACTGCACCCCGGGGTACGCTGCGCGATCGGGAACGGCGTGGTGCTCGATGTCGAGACTTTGTTTGCCGAGATAGATGAGCTGGTGTCCGATGGGATCGACGTCGAGGGTCGGCTGTACGTGAGCGACCGGGCGCATCTTGTGATGCCATACCACAAGCTGATCGACGCCCAAAGCTCGGCCAGCAAGGAAATAGGGACGACGGGCCGTGGAATCGGACCGGCTTACGAGGACAAGTACGGGCGCCGCGGAATCAGGGTCCTGGATCTGAGAAACCCGGAGCGCCTCAGGAAGCTGGTCGAAAAAGGCGTGGCGCACGCCAACATTGAGCTGGCTACATCTGGATCAAAGCGCGCGGACGTCGACTACACGCTCGAACTGCTCTCCCGGTTTGCGAAGAGACTTCTGCCACTCGCCGAAGATGTCGGACTCAGGATTCATCGCGCGATCATTGGCGGCTCGGCTGTGCTCCTGGAAGGCGCTCAGGGATCACTGCTCGACATCGATCACGGGACGTATCCGTACGTGACCTCGAGCAGTACGACGTCCGGAGGGGCGGCGACGGGTGTCGGCATCGCCCCGAAGGAGCTCGACTCCGTCATCGGCGTCGTCAAAGCCTACACGACGCGAGTCGGGAACGGCCCGCTGCCGACGGAGTTCGAGGAGCCACTGGCGTCGGAAGTCCGCACACTCGGCAACGAGTTTGGCGCAACGACGGGACGTCCGCGTAGGTGCGGGTGGTTCGACGGTGTCGTCGTCCGCTACGCCGCGCGCGTCAACGGTCTGACGGATCTGGCAGTGACGAAGCTCGACGTGCTGGACACCCTCGACCGCATCGGACTTTGCACCGGCTACGAAGTGGAAGGCGAGGTCTACGAAGAGTTCCCCGGCGACCTGAGCGTGCTCGATCGTGCCGTGCCGAGGTATGAGTGGTTCGACGGGTGGAAGAGCTCAACGGCCGAGGCGCGCAGTCTGCTCGATTTACCAACCGAGGCGCGGCGGTATCTCGACCGCATCCAATCGCTCGTCGAGACTCAAATCACGTACGTGAGCGTCGGAACACGCAGGGATCAGATCATCGGAGTGGAAGGCGCTCTTCCCGCGCCGTCCGTGGCCGTCAGCTAACGGTTGAGCTCAATGTCGGACGACGCGGACCTCGTCATAGTGGGAGCGGGGCCGTGTGGCCTCGCCGCCGCGATCTCGGCGCAAAAAGCGGGACTCAAGCCGCTCGTGATCGAGTCGGAGGTAGTGGTGAGCACGATCGCCGCATATCCCGCGTACGTGCGATTCTTTTCGACGGCCGAGAAACTGGCTATCGGTGAGCTGCCATTCGTCATCGCCACGGAAAAGCCGAGCCGCCGTGATGCGCTAGCCTACTACCGGGCATTGGTGCTGCACTTCGGGGTTCCACTGCGCCAGCGCGAACGGGTAACGGCGATAGAGCGGCAGTCCGGCGGCGATGGCTTTGTGGTGCGTTCGGTGACGCAGGCCGGGGAAGAGAGACGGACCCGGGCACGCGCTGTGGTCGTCGCCACCGGATACTTCGGATCGCCCAACCGCATTGGCGTGCCGGGCGAGGACCTCCCGCACGTGTCGCACATCTATCATGAGGGCCACGAAGCATTCCTGCAGGACGCGGTCGTCGTGGGCGGCGGAAATTCTGCGGCGGAAGCGGCGCTCGATCTGTGGCGCTCGGGCGCGCGTGTGACGCTTGTTCACTTCGGCCCGACATTCGACAAGAAGATCAAGCCATGGGTGCTGCCTGATTTCACGAATCGCGTAAAGGAGGGGCTGATCGGGGCTCGCTGGGACGCCCGAGTGGTGGCCATCGAGCCACAACGCGTGGTAGTCCGGACGCCGCGGGGCGAGGACCGGCTCAAGGCCGACCGGGTGTACATCATGACCGGGTTTGCGCCAAGCCTCGATCTCTTGCGCGGGACTGGTGTCCCGATCGATCCCGAGACGGGGATCCCCGATCACAACCCGGAGACGCTCGAGACGTCAATTCCTGGTGTGTACATCGCTGGCGTAGTAGTCGCTGGCTACGACGCCAACAAGGTGTTCATCGAAAACGGCCGCTATCACGGGGACCGCATCGTCGCTCACCTGCTAGGCAAGCGCGCGCCATCAGAGCCGAGACTGAGCGCGGAGCTCGATAGCTGAAGGATGCTCTGGATGACCACACGGATGCTACGGATTCTAGTCCGAAGCAGTAGAACCAGCCGCGGCGACTCCCGCCCCGTACCCGGTGCCTGCTAGCTTTCCCCTATGCCAAACCACCCAGATGTGATGGAGAAGCTCGTGTCGCTCGCCAAGCGCCGCGGCTTCATCTTCCAATCGTCAGAGATCTACGGCGGCACCGGCTCGGTCTGGGATTACGGTCCACTCGGTGTCGAGCTGAAAAAGAATCTCAAGGACCGGTGGTGGCACGCGATGGTGCGCGCGCGGAACGACATCGAGGGCCTCGATGCCGCGATCCTGATGCATCCCCGCGTGTGGGAGGCGAGCGGACACGTTGCCGGGTTCGTCGATCCGCTGGTAGACTGCCGTAACTGCAAGAAGCGATTTCGGGCCGACGATCCTCGCATCAAGGGCACGCCTGGAATGCCCGACGCGCAGTGCCCGGCGTGTGGAATGAAAGGCACTCTGAGCGCGGCGCGCCAATTCAACCTGATGTTCAAGACGTTCATGGGCCCGGTCGAGGAGTCCGCGTCGGTCGTCTACCTGCGGCCGGAGACTGCGCAGGGCATCTACGTGAACTTCCTGAACGTGCAGCAATCGACTCGACAGAAAGTTCCTTTCGGGATTGCGCAGATAGGGAAGGCTTTCCGGAATGAGATCACGCCCGGCAACTTCATCTTTCGCACGCGCGAGTTCGAGCAGATGGAGATGCAGTTCTTCGTCGAGCCCGGCACCGACATGAAGTGGTTCGAGTACTGGAAGCAGCAGCGGATGGACTGGCACCGCGCCCTCGGTCTCGACGAAAACAGGCTGCAGTTCCACCAGCACACCAAGGAGGAGCTCGCGCACTACGCGCGGGCGGCGTTCGATGTCCAGTTCGACTTCGGCGGAACGCTCGGCTTTCAGGAGATCGAAGGCGTGCACAATCGCGGCGATTTCGATCTCTCGCAGCACCAGCAATTTTCTGGCAAGAAGCTGGAGTATTTCGACCAGCCCAACAACAAGCGATTCCTGCCTTACGTCATCGAGACATCGGTGGGCGCCGACAGAACGGCGTTGGCGGTACTGGTAAACGGATATCGGGAGGAATCCGTCGAGGGGGAGTCCGAGGGAAGGACCGTACTTGGACTGGATCCGTCGATCGCTCCCATCAAAGCCGGAGTGTTTCCCCTGGTGAAGAAGGATGGGATGCCGGAGATGGCGCAGCGGATTGCCGAGGATCTGAGAGCCTCGTTCACGGTGTTCTACGACGATAGCGGAGCAATTGGTCGGCGTTATCGGCGACAGGACGAGGTAGGAACGCCGTTTGGAATCACCGTCGATGGTGAATCCATCGCGAACGGAACTGTCACAGTGCGGGACCGGGACACGCTCAAGCAGGAGCGGGTCGACGCGGCCAGGCTGAAAGACTATCTGAGCGCGAAGCTCACGTCGTGAGCGCATTGTCCCTTCAGCGCCTGAGAGCTGAAGGCCAGGCGTTCATGGAAGCGATCTCGCGCGAAGGCTATCTAGCGCTCGCGGGCCTTAAGAAGACGGCTGAATACCAGCCGATCTACCGGCAATACGAGCGGATCCTCGGGCCCGACGCGCTCGAGTTGACCATGGAAATGTTCCGGTCCTTCCCGGAGGGAAGCGACGACAAGCGGTCAGCCCAGTGGCTTCTGGAGTGGGAGATCGAGTCCCAGGCTTCCAAGCCGCTCGCCGCGCTCGACGAGCGGGAGATCGCGTGGGAAAATTCCGCCGTCATACGCTCCCCCGATGGGCGCGTCATCCAGTATCAGGCAGCTCCGATCGAGATCGCGAACACCCAGGACCGCAAGCTGCGTCTGGCGCTCGATGCAGCGCGGGCTGACCTGGTCCAGAAGGAGCATGCGCCGCTCCGCCGTGAGCGCTTGGAGAGAGAGAAGGAATACATCGAGTCCCTCGGAGTGGCAGGCAATTACAACAGCTCTTTCGAGGCGGTTACCGGGATCTCGCTGTCCACGCTCGCAGCGAGCTGCGAAGCGTTTCTGCGCGATACCCAGGCGATGTGGGACGACACACTTCCGAGGGTCCTGAAGAAGAAAATCGGCATCAAGGCCTCGCAGGCGAAGCGCTCGGATGCGCTGGCTCTGTTCCGGGCCTCCGAATACGATGCTGCATTTCCCGGAAACCACATGGAATCCGTGATTCGTCGCAACGTTTCTGAGATGGGAATCGATCCCACCGCCAGTGGCCGGATCATTTTCGACGTCGGGGAGCGGGAGGGGAAGCGATCCCGCGCATTCTGCTCCCCGGTTCGAGTTCCCGAGGAGGTGTACCTGGTTCTCCGCCCGCACGGCGGGCAGAGCGACTACAACACATTTCTCCACGAGCTCGGGCACGCCCTCCACTTCGCCTATGCAAGCGACGATTACCCGTTCGAGTTCCGTTGGCTCGGAGACAATTCTGTCACGGAATCGTACGCGATGCTCTTCGATCACCGAATGCAGGAAAAGGGATGGCTGCTTCGGTACACCCAGCTCGGGAGCAACCGGGTGCCGGAATTTCTGCGCACCGCCGGATTCGAAGAGCTGCACTTCCTTCGCCGCTACACTGCGAAATTTCTGTACGAACGAACCCTCTACTCGGGAGAGGTTCCGTGGGAGCAGCTGCCCGACCTTTACGTTTCGCTGCTGAGCAACGCTACCGGTTTCGAGTACAGTCCCGCCGATGCATTCGTGGATGTCGACCCGAGGTTTTATTCCGCGCGGTATCTGCGCGCGTGGCAGCTGCAGTCCGTTCTCAACGAAAAGCTGACGTCGCGATTCGATATGGACTGGTTCCGGAATCCCGGCACGGGCCCATGGTTGGTCACCGAGCTCTTCTCGCACGGTCAGCGTGATACCGCGGAAGAGATTTCGGCCCGCGTGGGTGGCGGTGGGCTTTCCTTCCAGCCGCTCGTTCGAAAGGTCGAGGCGTTGCTTGAAGCCTGACTGGCAGAGTGCGGACGCCGAGACGGTTTCCAGGCTTCAGGAGATAATCCGCTTCGATACCACGAATCCGCCGGGCAACGAGCTGCCTCTGGCGCTCTACCTCGAGGCTGCGCTCCGTGACGAAGGAATCGAGACCAGCCGGTTTGAGCCTCAGCCCAATCGCGCGGTGATGATCGGACGCATTCGCGGCAACGGAGCGAAGCGTCCGGTGATTCTTCTCGCACACATGGACGTGGTGGGAGTCGAGAGAGATCGCTGGTCGGTGGATCCGTTCGCGGGCGAAATGCGTGACGGCTATCTCTACGGCCGCGGGGCAATCGACGACAAGGGTATGCTGGCGGCGAATCTGATGACAATGCTCCTGCTGAAGCGCTCGCTCGCGGCAGGCCAGCTCTCCCTGTCCCGCGATGTGGTTTTCCTCGCCACATCCGATGAAGAGGCTGGCGGCGAGTGGGGAATGGGTTGGCTGGTGAAGCACCACCCTGAGGTGCTCGACGCCGAGTTCGCGCTCAATGAAGGAGGGCGCACACGGATAATCGAGGGTGGCCAGCGGTATCTCGCGGTTCAGAGCGCGGAGAAAGTGTCGCACGTCGTGACGGTGAAGGCGCACGGGTCAGCCGGCCACGCCGCCGTTCCACTGCCCGATAACGCGATTTTTCGCCTAGGCCGCGCGCTCGAATCCCTGTCGCGGTACGCCGAGCCGGTGATGCTGACCGAAATAACGCGGAGGTTCTTCGGACAGCTGGCCGAAATCTGGCCGCGCGAGTCCGAACAGAGCGCGATGCTGGATCTCGTTTCGGCCGATCCGAAGCGCGCGGAAGCCGGCGCACGGGTGCTGTCCGCGATTCCCGTTTTCAACGCGGTGCTTCGCAATGGAATTTCCCCGACTGTCGTGGACGGGGGAAAACAGTTCAACGTGATCCCGGCATCGGCGGAAGCGGTGCTGAATGTCCGCACGCTGCCCGGTCATTCGGTCGACAAAGTGGTGAACCGGCTCAGAGCGATCGTGTCGGAGCCTGGTGTGTCTATCGAAATCACTCACCGGGGCGAAGAGGCTCCGGCGTCGGATCCTGACTCGGAGATGTTCGCGGCACTCGCGGAATCAGCGCACGAGCTCGACCCCAGGATGGCGGTCTTCCCTTATCTGAGCACAGGAGTGACCGACAGCGCGAGGTTGCGTACTCTTGGGGTCAAGGCCTACGGCGTGCTTCCTTTCCCCATGCTGCAGTCCGACGAAGAGCGCATGCACGGGCACGATGAGCGGGTGCCGTTGGAATCGCTGTACTTCGGCACCCGGCTCATTCAGGGCGCTATCGAAAGAATCGCCCGATAGAGCTCACTCGAGCTATCGCCCTTGCAGCTCGTCGGCGATCCGCGAGCCATCGTACATTTTGCGCAACGCCTCGGTAATTCCGCGCGAGTGCACGCTCACAGTGCGCCCGACAGCCGTCGAGAAAATGAATCGGTTCGAGATGCCCTCGATGTTCGAGTCGAACACGAGGCCGACTACTTCCGCGTTGCGGTTGATCACCGGGCTACCGGAGTTGCCGCCGATGATGTCGTTGGTCGAAACGAAGTTGTAGGGCGTCGCGAGGTCGAGATTGCCCTTCCTATCGACCCACCGCTTGGGAAGCGTGAACGGGTCCTTGTTGTCGAAGGCCGCGGATCGCTCGTACAATCCGTAGAACGTCGTCTTGTACGGGGCAATCGTTCCGTTCGACGGGAATGACTTCACGACTCCATCGCTGATCCGAAGCGTGAAAGTCGCGTCGGGAGGCAGCGTCGTTCCGTAAGCGGCGAAGAGAGCTTGCCCGATCTTCTCGCTGTTGTTGGCGATTATCGCGTTCAATGCATTCGCTCTCGCGGTGACGGCCCGATTCAGCGGATCGATGTCCCGTGCGAGTGCGACCATTGGATCCGTCGATGCGGCAACCGCAGGCGGGCCTCCTTGCAGCAGCGACGTCCGGAATGCCGCGTCCCCGATCCGTGTTCCGCGAACCAGCGCCGCGGCTGCGGCTTCAGGCGTGCGTCCAGCCAGCGCGAGGTGCACGAATGGGTCGGACGGGCCAAGCTCGCTTTGCGCCGCTCGCAGCTGGGCGGCGATGGCGAGTCTCTCGAACGCGGTGTCGACCGGTACGTTCTGCGAAAGTCGGGCGGTCATGCTGTTGATTGCCGGTCCGCGGTACGCCGCAAAACGAGCGGAGTCGGGTTTGCCCGATTCGCTCGCGATCCGGACGACCTGTCCCGCCATGGTCAACAGCGTCGAGTTTCCTCCATAGCTGCGGTAGCGAAGCTGTGGAGCGAATGTCGCGAGCTCACGCTGGGCGGCCGATATCGCATCCCATGTCCCGCCGTACTGAGCCTGCAGCTTGGGATCCGCGGCGATGCGAGCGCGGAGCTCGTTTTCGAATGCGCGCTTTTTGGCCATGCTGAGCGTATCCAGCAATCCGGTCCGGTATCCGATGACGGCCTTCTGGACGTTAGCCACGTTGAACACGTCATTCTGATAACGCCGGGCGGCCGATGTGTCTGTCCGCGCGAGCTCGGAGTAGATGGCGAGCCTCCGCTTGTACGAGGCGAGACTTCCCGGATATCCAACGTCGCGAAGGAATTCCATCTGCGAGATCGTATTGAGTCGGCCGGTGGATCCCGGGTTGCCTACCACGAACACGAGCTCGTCCTCGCCCGCGCCCGCCGCACTCCACTTCAGATAGTCGGTCGGAGCATAGGGCTGGTTGTTCTCGTAGACACGCAGGAGCGTGAGGTCCAGGTCGTAGCGCGGGTACGTAAAGTTGTCCGGATCGCCGCCGAAAAACGCGATATCTCCTTCAGGAGCCATCACCAGGCGAATGTCATTGAAGCGCCGGTAGCGATACAGCGAATACATCCCGCCCTGATACAACGTCACGACCTGGCAGGTGAGCTGTGTCTGTTGATTGCATTCCATCTGTATCTGGCCGATTACCGCTGTTCGCTGCGCGGCCTGATCGGGTGGCGTCGTCCCCGTGATGGCGGACCGCACCCGGCTCGTCACGTCCTGAATCGATTGCAGCTGATCGACATATAATCCGGCGCATTTCTTTTCGTCGGCCAGAGTTCCCGCCGCGAAGCCTGTCTGGATGTAGTTCGAATCCGCTGGGGAAGAGCTGGCGGTGCAGTCGCGGCCGCAGTGGTGGTTGGTCATTACCAGGCCACGCGACGACACGAACGATGCGGAGCAGTTAGGCAGGCGCACAGAAGCAAGCCGGACGTGGTCGAGCCACTTCTGATCCGGCGCGAAGTTGTACGTTCGGCGCCAGTAGTCCAGCGGCGGCGAATCGAAAGTCCACATCGTCCCGAATTCCGGCTTGTATGTCGCAGGGGGAATCTGACTGGAAGACGCCGGCCGCGTGGCGGTGCTCTGAGCGGAAGCCTGCGCGGATACAACCAGCGCAGACGCAAGAGCCAACACGCGGAAAAATGATCTACTCGTTAGCATGTGTCTTATTCCCTTTTCGTTTTTGTGAAGGTCGTGGCAGTACAACCTGCAAATATACAGGCCGCCACATCGAGTCGCCTTGTTGCACCGTCGAAGGCGGCCTAGATTGCACGAACCCGCTAAAACCCTTCACTCGTCATCGATGTCACAGCGCGACCGCACCCTTCAGGAGACCACCACCGCCCTCAGTCCGGCCGAGGCCCTGGCGGCCGCGAAATCCTTTTTCTCCCGGCAGAACGGCGTCTATGCGGCATTCCCCGAACAGGAAAGCGAACGGCACGTCACTCTGCGCGGGCAGGGCGGAGAGGAGATTGTGATCGCGGCCTTCGCGGATGCGGGCGGAACGAAGGTTACGGGATCCACCTACCTGTTCGATCAACAGGTCGCCCGATTTCTGGCGACGCTGGCACCTTTGCCCATGGAAGTTGTCGAAGCGGGCGACCGATGACCGTCCCCATCACGTTCGTCAACAGTCTTCGCACGCGGGGCCAGCCATTCCGGCTTGGCGCTCCATCCGATAAGCCGATTCGCCTGAGGGCTCAGGTTCTCGAGGCGTGGGATGCAATCCCGATCGAGGCGAATCCTTCCGCATCGGTGCGAAGCCTCAAGCAGCTCGCCCTGCGCGAGCTGTATCCCGATGTGCGGCACGACGACGAATACGTCGTCAAGCTCAACGGCTTCGAGGTCCTCGACGAAGACGCTTCGATCTCGTCGACGGCTGCCCGCAACGGGTCAACCTTCCTCATCACCGACCGCCGCCGGCGACCGGTAGAATAGCGGCCCACGGTCCAATGCGGGCCGCGTTCATCTCCAACAGCGATTGTGGACGGCACGACACCGGATGGGGACATCCGGAGCATGTTGGACGCCTGCGCGCGATTACGCGCGCACTTCGCGAGGACCCCGAGTTCTTTCACACCGTCGAGCATCTCGAAGGCCGCCACGCGACCATCGAGGAGCTCGAGCTGGTTCATGACCCCGACTATATCCGCATCATCAAGCAGGTCGCCCACAACGGCGGTGGCCGGCTCGACGCGGACACCGTGGTGAGCAGCGGATCGTGGGACGCCGCGACGGCCGGCGCCGGATGCGTCCTGTCAGCCGTCGATCTTTCCGTGTCCGGCGTTCATCCGCGGAGTTTTTCCGCGATCCGCCCACCGGGGCACCATGCGGTTCACAACCGCGCAATGGGCTTCTGTCTCTTTGGCAATGTCGCGCTCGCCGCACACTACGCGCGCAAGAAGCACGGGCTCCAGCGAGTTCTGATCGTCGACTGGGATGTGCACCACGGCAACGGCACGCAGGCTCTCGTTGAAAACGAGCCTGACATCCATTTCGTCTCAATGCACCAGTGGCCATGGTACCCGGGAACGGGCGCCGTCGAAGATCGCGGACCGCACGGCACGGTGTGGAATGTCCCCAAGGCCGCAGGGCTCCCGCGGGCCGAGTACGTGACGGCGTTCGAACGCGCCATTGACAATGCCACCCGGGAATTCGTGCCCGACCTCATAATCATTTCGGCAGGCTTCGATTCGCTCGCCGGCGACCCTCTGGGAGGATTTACGCTGGAAGTCGACGACTTCGAGTCTCTCACGACCTCGCTGGTCGCGCGTGCGGACTCCTGGTGCGGCGGGCGGCTCGTGAGTGCTCTCGAAGGCGGATATGCGCCCGACAGGCTGGCCCAAGCGAGTATCCGTCATCTGGCCGCTCTCGCTGGCTAACGACTATCTTGAACGACATCCCCGCGATGTCGCGGCGCTTCACCCTCCAGCCCCTGCCGATCATTCGTCGCACTTCTTCGCTACAGAGAAGATCCCAATGAGCACCGCACTGAGACCGCTCCAGGACGTGCGTCCCACAGCGGAACCGCAGTTGTGGAGCTGCTATACAGACCCTCGCGGTGGAATAAGGCAGGGTCTATCCATCGAAGAGATCGGCGTCGCGCTCGCGTCTGGCGAAGGCACGCTCTGGGTGGACATCGATACCCGATCAGCGAAACAGGCTGCCCTCCTAAACGATCTTTTCCACTTCCACCCGTTGGCGATCGAGGAAGCGGTCAATCCCGAGTCCCGGGTGAAGCTTGAGGAGTTCGATCAATACGTGCTCCTGATCGTGCGCACGCTGGCCTTCTGCGAGACGACCGAAGACCCGTACGATCTCGACACCGTGAATATCAGCTTCTTCCTCGGCAAGAACTACCTCGTCACCGTCCACGGCGACAACACGAATCCCGTGGAGACGACAGCGGAGCTCCTGAAGCGAAAGCCGGAGCTGGCCGCTCACGGACCGGCGCGCCTGATGCATGCGATCGTCGACCAGGCAGTCGATGCCTACTTCCCGATCATCGACAAGCTCGATGAGTTCATGGACAGCCTGGAGGAAAAGATCTACGGCACGTTCGATCAGAACGCTCTCCGTGAGGTGTTCGCAGTGAAGCGCCTGGTTTTAACCCTCCGCCGACACCTTGCTCCCGAACGGGATGCGCTCAGCGTCCTCACCAATCGGCCCAGCACGCTCCTGACTCCGGACACCCAGATATACTTCCGGGACATCTACGACCATGTCCTTCGGATCTACGACTCCCTTGAGAACTTCCGGGACCTGTTGAGCAGCACGCTGGACAGCTATCTAACACAGGTCTCCAATCGTCTAGGTATGGCGACCAAGGCGTTGGGCGTGGTCGCTACCTTCACTCTTCCGTTCGTAGTGGTCAGCGGAATCTGGGGGATGAACTTCGAGCATATTCCGCTTCA
Organism: Gemmatimonadales bacterium; assembly: GCA_038227135.1. Lineage (GTDB taxonomy): Bacteria > Gemmatimonadota > Gemmatimonadetes > Gemmatimonadales > Gemmatimonadaceae > UBA4720. The sequence goes on along the minus strand of JBBRQC010000009.1, from coordinate 74,516 downwards.
CAGTAGTCCATATGGTTTCGCGATTCTGGTGTCGGCGCAACTCGCTCTCGCTCTGCTAATTCTTGGCGGTCTTAAATGGCGCAAGCTTCTCTGAACGCGCTCAGGTTGTACGGCGTCGCGGCCGTGGAATCGGGGCACACGGCTACCCTCGCCGAGGGCACTTCCCTCGCCCACTACCGGGCACTGGCCGCGATCGTAGAGCCGTCGGGCTATTCGGCCGTGGACCTCGACGATGTCGCGATGGGCAAGTACCTGCGGGTTCTCGAGGAGGCTCACGGGCACGGGGCGGTGCTTCCAGCACCGCCCGGTACCGTGTTTCAGTCACAGAACACCCTGATCCGGTGGCTCGAGCTTCACTACTTCACCCTCACCGAGGCCCTATCCGTCATCGAAGGGCATGCGGCGGCGCGAGTGAGCATCACTGCCCAGAACGATAAGGAAGATGCGGACGCACAGAAGAGCTTCGCCGCGCTCGCCGCGGAGAGCCTGCGACTTCTGAGGAGTCAGGCAGCAGCAACCGTGACGCTTCCCCGAGCGGACGGCGACGAAGAGGAAGGCGTGATCGCGAAAGCGTCCTTCCTGATCGACAGTCAGCGCTGGCAGGCGTTTCAGGACGTCGTGTCCAAGGAGGCCGGACGTCAGGGCACCCTCGACTTCAAGGTCACTGGACCGTGGCCTCCGTACGACTTCGTGCGAATGCAGTTCGGGGCCTGAAGAGTGTTCTGCACTGATTGCGGCAGCTGGAACCGCTCCGAGGCCGCGCGCTGCGTGCGTTGCGGGATCAGGATGGCCGAGAGCTCCGACAAGCGTCAGGCTCCACCCGACCCTTCGGTTACGGCGCTCCGTCAGCTCACCGGTGGACGCTACACGATCATGCATCGGGTCGGCGAGGGCGGAATGGCGAGCGTCTACTACGCTCTTCAGGTCTCCCTCGACTCACCAGTGGTGATCAAGGTGTTGCACCCGCATCTCGCCCGCGAGCACGAGATGCGCGAGCGATTCCGCCGCGAAGCCGAGTCGGCCGCTCAGCTGATGCACCCGCACATTTGCAAGATCATCGACTTCGGAATGGTCGCTGATCACGTCTATTGCGTCATGCCGTACCTCGCGCGCGGCACGCTGAGCGATCGGATCGGCGGGCACCGCTCGCTCTCCCCGGAGACCACTGCGGCTGTCGCGGCGCAGGTCGCAACGGGCCTCGACTACGCTCATCGCCGGGGACTCGTCCACCGCGACATCAAACCGGACAACATTCTGTTCGATGAAGACGAGAACGCGCTGGTCACCGACTTCGGAATCGCGACGGGTCACTTCCGAAGCCGCATGACAGGGAGTGGAAACGTTATGGGGACTCCCCATTACATGTCTCCCGAGCAGGCCAGGGGAAAGCTGCTCGACGGCCGCAGCGACATCTACGGACTTGGCGTCGTGATGTACGAGACGCTCCTGGGCTTCCCGCCCTTCGATGGCGCAGACAGTTACTCAATCAGCTACAAGCACGTGACGGAGACCGCGGTCTCACCCGACGTCGTGGAATCCAAAATCCCGGCGCAGCTCTCGGCCATCGTGATGCGTTGCCTGGAAAAGAATCCGGCGCACCGCTTCGAGCGCGGAAACGATCTCGCCGACGCGCTCATCAATTTCCTGTCGGGCGCATCATCCCATCACGAGTTCCGCATGGCTCGCACAGCACGCGCTACTGCCAGCATCGCTGCCGGATGAAGCTCTCGCACCAGACAATCGAGCTCAAGCCAACGCACCCGTTCGTCATAGCGCGAGGCGGGTACGCCCACCACAGAAACGTGATCGTGCGCATCACCGACGAGGATGGAGTCGAAGGCTTCGGCGAAGCGGCGCCCAATCGCTACTACGGCGAATCGGTCGCCACGGTCATCGCCGCGCTCGGACAATTCAAGCCTCTTCTCGAGCGCGCCGATCCAATGGCGCTCGAGTCCATCGAAGGCCAGTTGAACCGCGTGCTTCGCGGCAACGCCTCGGCGAAGAGCGCGGTCAGCTCGGCGCTGCACGATCTGCTCGGAAAGCGACTTGGGCTAGCGGTGCATCGGATCTGGGGCCTCGATCCGGCGACGGCGCCACAATCCAGCTTCACGATCGCGATCGCAGAAAACCACGAGCTCGAGCAGCGGGTTCACGAAGCTCGCGAGTATCCCATTCTCAAGATCAAGCTGGGCACCGATCGGGATATGGAAATCGTGCGCATCGTTCGAAAGGCGGCACCGGACAAACGTCTGCGTGTCGATGCGAACGCAGCGTGGACCGCGAAGCACGCGGTGCGCATGAGTGAATTCCTGGTTGAGCACGGGGTCGAGATGCTGGAGCAGCCGGTGGCGGGAAACGACATCGAGGGGCTTCGGTTTGTCCGCAAACGAGCCAGGCTGCCCGTTTTCGCCGACGAGTCGTGCCTTGTTGCGACCGATATTCCCAGGCTCGCCGGAGCAGTCGATGGGATCAACATCAAGCTCGCCAAGTGCGGCAGTCTGAGAGAGGCTATGCGTATGGTTCACACCGCGCGTGCCCTCGACATGCAGGTTATGGCGGGTTGCATGATCGAGAGCTCGTTGGGGATTTCTGCGATAGCGCAGATCGCGCCGCTTCTCGACGCCGCTGATTTCGATGGAGCCGCGCTGCTGGCGACCGATCCTTTCCGGGGCACGTCGATCGCGGCGGGCTCGATCAAACTGTCGGACGCACCGGGGCTGGGCGCATCGCCTGCGCCGAGCGTAGATGTGGCCACGGCGTTCCAAAGTGCGTGAGAAGCCTCCGAAGTTCGTAGAAGTCGCGCTGCCCCTGCCGCTGTTCCAGAATTTCACATACGCAGTAGAAGAAGGCCTCGCGAGTCCGGTCGTGATCGGGTCCCGGGTCGTCGTCCCGCTACGAAACGGCAGGGAGATCGGTGTCTGCGTCGGCGTTAGCGACATCAGTCCGCTCAAGCGAAAACCAAAGGCGGTTCTCGAATCACCGGATGCCAGGCCGGCTGTCAGTCAGTCTCTGCTCGAGCTGTGCCGGTGGATATCCGACTATTACGTCGTTCCTCTCGGGGTCGCACTCCGTACGGCGCTTCCGGCGGCTCTCACCGGGGCTGACGATCCGCATCCGGCGCGCAAGATCCAGCGCGTCGTGCGCGTCGGGCTCGAGATCCCGTCGCTCCTCCAGCGCGACAAGGTATTCGGGAGATCGCCGCAGCAGCGAGCCGTGTTCGAGCTGATCGAATCCCTCGGTAACCGGGCGACATCGGAGCAGTTGAGCTCCCAGCTCGAGTTCTCGTCCTCGGTGCTCAAGTCTCTGGAGAAGCGGGGCCTGGTCATCATCGAGGAGGAAGTGGTCGAGCGCGATCCCTTCTCCAGTCGGGGCGGTATCTCCGCGACGCGACTCCAGCCGACGCCGGCGCAGCAGCACGCAATCGACGCGATGGCCGCCGCCGAGAAGGGCGAAGTATTCCTGCTCCATGGAATCACCGGCAGTGGGAAAACGCTGGTCTACATCGAGCTTCTCCGTCGGATTGTGGACGAGCGCGGACAGACGGCGATCGTGCTGGTTCCCGAGATCGCGCTCACCCCGCAGACGGTGGATCGTTTTCGCGCGGCATTCGGCGACCGGATTGCCGTGCTTCATTCCGCGCTCAGCGAGGGCGAGCGCTATGACGCCTGGCTCGCGCTAAAGCGTGGAGAGAAGAAGATAGTCGTGGGTGCGCGCTCCGCGGTCTTCGCTCCACTCGAGAACCTGGGCGCGATCATCGTCGACGAAGAGCACGAGTCCAGCTACAAGCAGGGCGAGACGCCCCGCTACCACGCGCGTGAAGTTGCGATCGTAAGAGCGAAGAACGAGGGCGCGATCACGCTGCTGGGAAGCGCTACGCCGTCGCTGGAGAGCTGGGCCAACGCGACATCGGGGAAGTTCAAGCTTCTGACACTTCCTGATCGCGTGGGCGGCGGTCGGCTTCCAAAGGTCGAAGTGATCGATCTGCGGAAGATTGCCACCGATTATTCGGGTATGGCGCACGGCGGAATCGACTACGGGTCCGTCATCCGTGAGCCCCTTCACGACGCGATCGTCGAGTGCATGCAGCGCGGCGAGCAGAGCATTCTGCTGCTCAATCGGCGCGGCTACTCATCGTTCATCCAGTGCATCGACTGCGGTGCCGTCGCCACCTGTCCGCACTGCAGCATCACGCTGACGCATCACCGGAATCCCGAGCGCCTCATCTGCCACTACTGCCTCCACAAGGAGGATCCACGGCCCGATTGTGCCCGCTGCCGCGGCAGGAATCTGAAACAGCGTGGGCTCGGCACGCAGCAGGTCGAGAGGCTGCTGTCCGAGAGATTTCCCGCGGGTCGGATCGCCCGGATGGACGTCGACACCACCAGCGGAAAATGGGCGCACACCAGGATTCTCGACCGGGTAGCGGCCGGCGAGGTCGACATTCTTCTCGGTACGCAGATGATCGCGAAGGGACTCGATTTCCCGAACGTCACCCTGGTAGGAGTCGTCGACGCTGACGTCGGAATCAACCTTCCGGATTTTCGGGCATCGGAACGCTGCTTCCAGCTTCTGAGCCAGGTATCAGGCCGGGCGGGGCGCGGAGAGAAGGGAGGCCGGGTACTGATCCAGACACGGATTCCGGCGCACCACGCGGTCCGCTATGCCGTCTCGCACGATTACGCGTCGTTCGTTCGCGAGGAGATGGAAGGGCGCGTGGATCCACCGTATCCGCCCAACGTGCGTCTCGCGAACATCGTATTCAGTGGCATGATAGAGGATTCAGTCGCAAGGCTTGCGATCCACGCCGGGGAATGGCTGCGCGAGCTCATCACGACGCGCGCGGGCGATGAGGTGTCGGTGGTCGGGCCTGCACCCTGCCCGATCGAACGAATCAAGAGCCGCTGGCGCTGGCACGTACTGCTGAAGAGCGAACATCCCGCCGAGCTCACCCGGGTGAGCCGTTATTTCATGGAGAGGTTCGAGATTCCCACCACCGCCCAGCTCCGCGTCACCCTCGATCGCGACCCTGTCGCGCTTCTTTAGACGACTTCGCGCTGCGGACACACGGCACTGCCGTGAGTCCGCAGTGCCGTGAGTCCGCAGTCCGAAGGTGTAGATTTACGGGGTGACGATTCTCAGACACCCGGATTTCAATTCACCCGAGCTGGCCAACGCTCCGGACGCGACGTTCGTTCCCGCGCCCGCCGACGGTGTGCTGCCCGAGAACTTTTTCTCGACCACCAATCTTCCCACCTACGTCCGCGTCAAAGGCGCGTGGCGGATGCCGCGCGAGCCGCGCATGGATTCCGCCCTCGTCCTCGACCCCGATGGACTCTGGATCAGAGAAGGCCGAAGGCTCAGAAAGGGAGACATGGTCGCCATCGGCGGCGCCGAAGACGGCAGCGAAGGCATCTATGTGCACACCAGCTCTTTCCTGGCCGACGAGGAGGGAGAATTCAAGTTCATGACAAGCGAGGTGTCGCGCGAGAAGCCGATCGACTACGCGTTGATGGCGCACATCCTCATCGAGGAGCGTGACCGCGGCGGCTATCCAATCTGGGTGACCGGGCCGGCACTGGTGCATTCACGGGCCCGCGCTGACATGGTGTGGTTCATCGAGAACGGATTCGTTTCCGCGCTGCTCGCCGGGAACGCTGTCGCCGTGCACGACATCGAGGCTTCCATTTTCGGGACGACGCTGGGCATGACTCGAACCGGCGAAGCGACTACGGGCGGGCACGGGCTCCACATGCGCGCGATCAACAAAGTGCGCGCGGCGGGTTCCATAGCGCGTGCGGTCGAGCAGGGAATCGTCAAGGACGGCATCATGCACGCGTGCGTGTCGCGGGGGATTCCCTTCGTGCTTACCGGGTCGATCCGCGACGACGGACCGCTGCCGGACGTAATCACCGATACGCTTGCCGCTCAGGACGCGATGAAGCGACATACCACCCGCGCCACGATGGCGGTGCTGATCGCGACTGCGTTGCACGCCATCGCGACGGGCAACATGCTACCCGCGTTCGTCACCGAGCCGGACGGCGCGATGAGGGAGCTTCCCACGATCTGCGTCGACTCATCCGAGTTCGTGGTGAGCAAGCTCAAGGACCGCGGAACGCACCAGGCGTTCGGTGTGGTGACGAACGCCCAGGATTTCATGCACATTCTGCGACTCTACGCGGAGCGCGAGCTCAGCGAGCGGCAGGCACTGAAGGCCGGCACCCAGACATCGAAAGCACAGGCGTGATCGAGACTACCGAGAGATTCCTGCGAGACATTGCGGACCGGATCGGCCTGGACGCGGTAGACGAAGTGAGATTATTCCCGCCGTTGCGGCAGTCCGGCGTAGAGACGGGCGTCGCAGTAGTCGCCGCGCTGCCGCTGCCGCCGGAGGCAGCGCACCATCATAGCCCCGACGAGCCCCCTGAAGCGTTGACCGAGAGCGCCGGCGACGAATTCCTCCCGATTGAAGAGGAGGATCGTGCGATCATCGTGCACCGGCACACGGTGTTCACGGCGCGATACCGTCACACGCTGAAAGGCCCCGACCGCGGCAAATGGGAGGTGGACGTTCAGGCCGAGGCCGACGCGCCGCTCGTGACGCTGGACCAGGTCGTGAAGGGTGTAATGAAGCGCTCCGGTGAGCCGTTCGAGCCCGAAAAGATTTCGGCGATGGCTTTCAGAACGATCGTAGAGGGCCTGGCCCCGCAGCCTTCAGCGTAGAGATCCTGCTCCGAAGCAAGACAAACAATCAGATTGCAGCACGAGGCTCGATTGGAGTCAGTCGGGCAGCAGAAGGCGGCGCGTTCTCGGCGTTGGCGGCTGCGTAGCGCGCCAGCACCGTGCGATGGATGTCGCGGGCATCCTCCAGGATTTCCGACGCCAATCCCAGCCTCTCAGGCGAGATGATGAAGGGATAGACCTGATCTCCGCCGGCTGACCCGTGCGCCCCGACCTGATCGTCGAACGAGATGATGTCGTAGCCATCGTAGGATCCGAACAGGACACAATCCCCGGCGTTGGACTGGCCAACCAGGGACTCCACCGCGCGGAGCACGTACGGATCCGTCCCGAATATCTCGAGCGGGTTTTCCCCCGAGGTGTTCTCGATCTGGCCATCGCGCAGCACCGCCCGTCCTTTCTTGCTGGCCAGTGCCACTCCCCGCGCCGAGACAGTCGCGACCAACCCGATTCCAGGGTGGGCGATCAGCCGCTCGTAGAGTCTCGACCAACGATTGTCGGCGATAATCTGTTCATGGGTCAGGCGCTGCTCGGTCTCCGTGAAATAGACGAGAGCAAGGCACGAGCTGTAGGTGACGACGACGTCGTTGATTTTGTCGACCCGATATTTCTCGGGGAAAATGATTTCGCGCAATCCGTACCGGCTTCTCAGCCAGTCTCTGAATCTGCGGATTCCTTTGCGAGCCCCGAATGAGGCCGGCGTGAGCTGCGCCACCGCCTCTACGACCTCGGGCCCGATATCCGCGTACTCGGTGTCCTCCGCGAAGCTGGCGAGAATGCGCGGCGCGGGCTGATCGGAGCGCGGCCCCTCGTCGAGGATTCGCTGGACCGTTGTTCCAAGCGATTCCCCATACTTCACGCGATAGCTGAGCGCGGGCGTCATCCCGTGATCGGAAAGGATGACCAGATCGTAGCCTCTCCCCCCGGCGAGCTGAGCCATGCGCCAGATCTCGGCGATGCGCGCGTCCGTCCTGCGCAGGTCCACCAGAGCCTGCTTTCCCGATGGCCCAAAGTGGTGCGCCAGCTCGTCGTACTGCATGAACGTGCTGTAGATGATCGGTACGCCCAGATAGACGTCGAGTAGGATCGCCATCGTCTGCAGCTCGCGGACGACGACGTTGCTGAGAATCCGGATGAAAGGGAAAATCCCCTCAGCGTGTGTGACCCTTCCCGCGATCTCACCGCGCGTCCGCTCCCATTCCTCAAGCAGCCACTCGAATGCTCCCTGGAATACCATGCGAGCCATTCGTATCGGGTGCAGCAGCATCAGCAGACCCATCCGCGTGCCGCCGAGTCGGCGGTACACCGACATCTTCTCGCGGGTCGCGACAGTGAACGCAACCGTCTGCGCGTCGCCATCGAGAAGGTTCACGTAACTCGATCCGCCGGCCAGCGCTCCCGGAGAGTGAATGCGATCGCGGATGTACTGCACGCCGTGCGGCGCGTTGCACGTGATCACCTCGTGCGCCGCCTTGTCGTAAAACCGGAACGCGGGAATGCCGCTGTTCTCGCCGTGAAACATTCCCGCCTGGCAATACGGGGTGGCGGACGGGAGGCCGCAGAACCAGCGCCGAAGCGCAAAACCGTCGCGCAGCAGCCGCGCTATCGTTGGGCACAACCCGAGCTCGAGCGCCCTACGCAGATCGGAGTACGCGAGCGCGTCGATCTGGAGCATGATGAGCCCGCGCTGGGGCGGGCGCGCACGTTTCTCGCGCGCGAACGGGCGGTACTTCGTCCGATAGTACCACTGGAGGAGGGGGCCAGCGCGTGGCCTCGCCCGTCGCTCAGTTACGACAGGTGGCGCTGGATGTGGCGTAGGAGGTCGCCGATTGGGAGTGGCTTGACCAGGACGTCCGCGCAGCCTGCATCGAGACATTCGCGGCGCGTCTTCGCGTCGACGTGGCCGGTCATCGCGAGAGTCGCTCGCGGAGACGCCCCGCGCTGGCGCAATGCCTCGAGAACTTCCAGTCCGTTGCCATCCGGTAGCGTAAGGTCGAGCAGCATTATGTCGGCTGTGTTCTCAGTGCCGCGGTCGATGGCGTCAGCGACCGTGGCGGCCACCTCTACTTCATAGCCCGTCTCCGTGAACAGGATTTGAAAAGCATCGGTCACGAGCGTGCTGTCCTCGACGATGAGAATGCGGGCAGCCACTATTCCCGCCGTGCGTCGAGAGGCACCGTAAAAAAGAAGCGACTTCCTTTGCCGAGCTCGCTGTCGACCCAGATGGTCCCGTCGTGGAGCTCGACGAGCTTGCGGGCAATCGTGAGCCCCAGTCCCGTCCCGTGATGCGGCCGCGATGGGGAGGCGTCCACCTGGGCGAACTCCCGGAACACGAGCTCGTGGTGCTCCCGCGCAATGCCCTGACCGGTGTCGCCGACTTCCACCAGCAGCTCTTCGCCGTTCCCGCCGCGGAGTGAAAAGCCGATCCAGATTCGCCCGCCAGCCTGTGTGAACTTGATCGCGTTTCCTATGAGATTGCCGAGGACATGGCGCAACTTGTCACGATCGGCGTAAACGGGAGGCAGGTCGTCGCCGTTGAGCCGCTCGATGGTGAGGTGCTTTTTCGCCGCCAGCGGCTGGTTCAGCATGCGTACCTGATCGACTACCTCGGCGATGGAGAATTCGGCGCGCGTCAGCTTGATCTGGTCTCCTTCGCTGCGCACGTACGTCAGGATCTCGTCGATCATGTCGAGAAGCTGCTGCCCGCCATTGACTATTCCGCGCACGCTTTCCCGCTGCTTTGTGTTGAGCTCTCCCAGCATCCCGTCGCGCAATATCTCGGCGTGCGTGATGATCGCGGCGAGCGGTGTACGCAGATCGTGCGAAATGTTGGACAAGAACTGCGTCTTGAGAGAATCGCGCGACTTCAGCTCGTCGATCGTGCACTGCGCTTCTTTCGCTTGCGCTTCGAGCGCTTTCAGCCGCTTTTTCAGGGCGGCGGGATCGAGCCGGTCGGACATGCTCATATTGTAGTTGCTGGTTCATCCGTTGCCAACGTAGCCGACTCGACAGCGTCGAGCAGCTGTTGACGGCGCAACAGCGACCAGTAGCGTCCGCGCAGCGCCATCAGTTCGGAGTGCCGGCCTTGCTCGGCGAGGCTGCCCTTCTCGAGCACGATGATCCATGACGCGTCACGTATAGCGCTTATCCTGTGGGACGCGATCATCGCCGTCCTTCCAGTCATCGCTTCGCGCAGCCCGCGCAGGATCTCCGCTTCGGTATGGGTATCAACGGCTGACAAAGCGTCGTCGAGCAACACGATGCTCGGCCGTCTCGCCAAAGCGCGCGCCAGCGACGCGCGCTGTTTCTGCCCGCCCGAGAGATTGATGCCGCGCTCGCCGAGGACAGTGTCGTATCTGCCGGGAAATTCATTGATCGTCTGATCGAGCTGAGCGACGCCCGCCGCCCATTCCGCCGAGACGGAATCGGGTGTGCCGTACGAGAGATTCGATCCGACGGTGTCGCTGAAGAGGAGACTCTCCTGTGGAACGAAGCCGATGTCGCGACGCAGCTCCTCGGGTGCTATTCTGCGCGTCGACACGCCGTCGATGAGTATTTCTCCTTCCTGCGGATCGTACATGCGCGGGATGAGATCGATGAGCGCGCTCTTGCCGCTTCCCGTGGCTCCGACGACGCCAAAAGTTGCGCCCGCGGGCACCATGAAGCTCACGTTGCGCAGAACCCACCGCGGCTCGCCCGCTGGGTCGGATGGATAGTGGAATCCGACGTTCCTGAACTCGATGGTCCGTCCGGACGTCGCCAGGGGAAGGTGGAGGGCGGGCTCCTCCCCGAAGATCGCTGGACGCACGTCCAGTATCTCGGCGAGCCGCCCCATCGACGCATCACCCCGCTGGAATAGATTCACTACCCAGCCGAGCGCGATCATCGGCCATGTAAGCATGGTGAGGTACATGCCGAAAGCGACGAACGAGCCGACGGAGATGGTGCCTCTGATCGCGAGCGCACCGCCTGCGCCGAGTACAATCACAGCGCCCAGTCCCCCGAAAAAGGCAAACAGCGGATTCAGGGTTCCCCACAAGCGCACCAGCGACATGTTCAGCGCAAGGTACTGCTCATTGATCGCGCCGAAGCGGGCGATCTCCGCCGCTTCCTGCCGGTATGCGCGAACGATCCTCGCTCCACTCAGATTTTCCTGTGCCCGCGTCGTCAGCGTCGAGAAGTGCTCCTGGACCGCCTCGAAGCGATCATGAATCGCCTTGCCCATCCGCAGTGTCAGCACCGGGAGCACGAGCAGGGGGACGAGTGCGAGGAGCGTGAGTCTGACGTCGATGCGCAGCATGAACACCAGCGCGAACAGCGCTCCGGTGATCGTATTCGCTAGGTACATCACTGCGGGGCCTACCGCCATCCGCACCGCGCTGAGGTCATTTGTCAGGCGCGCCATGATGTCGCCGGTCCGCGTCTGTGCAAAGTACGCGGAGTCGAGCGTCTCCAGATGCATGAAGAGATCGTTTCGCAGGTCGTACTCGATCCAGCGGCTGACCCCATTGATCAGCTCGCGCATGCCATACCTGAAGGCGCCACCGACGATCGCGGCGAGCACTATGAGACCACTCAGCCTCCAGATCGTCCCTATTGGGGCGCCAGCTCCGATGGCGTCGACGGCTCGTCGCAATAACCAGGGTATGACGCTGGCAATTGCCGATGAAGCGACAACGATCAGCAGCCCGACTGTGAAGGGAATCCAGTACGGTTTGTAATATGGCGCAGCGATCCTGAGATTCTTCATATTTGGTATGTCGATTGCACACCAGAATTACTCATGAGCTTGGGCATTTCCAAGCGCTCGTCACACACGATGGAGGAGGCTTAATGGTTCAATATATTCCCCGCTTGAATGCGTCGCTGGCACTATCGCTCGCGCTGCTTCTTGGCGCGTGCACGGCAAAGACCGACAACACTGCCGCGGCAGACTCTGCTCTCAACAAGGACATCCAGCTGGCCAACCGCGATACCGCGGCACAGCCCGCGCTGACCGACGTGCCCGCCGCTACGGCGACGAATCCGGCACCAAGCACCAGCACCGCGGCGCGCACGACTACCACGCGCACGACAACGACCACTCGTACGCCGACCACGACGACGCGCAAGCCGACCACCTCGGTTACATCGAGTGGCAACACGGTTACGCGGACAACGGGGAGCGCCGCGGGTAGGACCAGGGTGGGAACGATCGCCGCCGGCTCGACTCTGAATCTGACGTCCGGCTCGAAGATCTGCACCAACACCAGCAGGGTCGGTGAGCACTTCACCGCCACGGTGACCAACGCGATCACTGGCTCCAACGGCGCCGTGATTCCCGCTGGCGCGACCGCTGACGTCGAAGTGACCCAGCTGAAGCGCAGCGAAAACTCGAACGACAACGTCGTGATGGGCTTTCGCGTGACGTCCGTCAGATTTGGCGGCCATACCTATCCGGTCAGCGCGACGACCAGCTACGCCGAAGTCAGCAAGGTCAGGAATCAGCCGAGGAACAAGGACATACAGAAGGTCGTCGGTGGCGCCGCGATCGGCGCGATCGCTGGCCAGATCCTCGGCCATAGCACGAAGGCGACTGTGATCGGCGCCGCCGTAGGTGGCGCTGCAGGAGCAGGCGCTGCCGCAGCGACAGCGAACTACGAAGGCTGTGTCAATTCAGGTGGAAAAATCACCGCAACGCTCAACTCGGCTACTCAGGTCAACATCTAATCACGAGTAGCGGCAACAGAATAAAAGTCCGGCGCGAGTTTATCGCGCCGGACTTTTTTTGTGCACCCTCGGACCGAAATCCCGGTCAGAACCCGGCCACACCGCCGCGCGAGCGAGGGTCATCCATTCCCTCGTAACCGCCTTTCACGCGCATCACCGATGCCGCGGACGCAATCCCACTATTCAGCTCGTACACAAGATGTCCCATGGCCCTGAGCCTCGCGATTACCGAGGGATCGAAGCCTCCGGCCTCGAGTCGGATCGAATCGGGGAGCGCCTGATGGTGGAGTCGCGGCGCACTCATCGCGTCAGCGAGCGACATCCGGTGGTCGATCACGTTCAAGATTATCTGGGACGTCGCCGAGATGATCCTCGGCCCGCCTCGCGCGCCGGTCACGAGCAACAGATTCCCCTTTGGGTCGAGCACGATCGTCGGAGACATCGCGCTCAACATCCGCTTGCCTGGCGCGATCGAGTTCGCTTCGCCCTGGATGAGCCCGTACATGTTCGGCGTCCCGGGCTGCGTAGTGAAGTCGTCCATCTCGTCGTTGAGGAAGAACCCGCCTCCGCTGACGTACACCCCCGACCCGTACAGGTCGTTCAGCGTGCTGGTAGTTGCAACGGCGTTTCCCGATTGGTCCACCACGGACCAGTGCGTCGTCTCGTTTCCCTCTCCAATGCGCGGTGCAACTCTCGTCGTGGCGTCGGCGTGGTCCCGCGAGATTGATCGCGCCACTGACCGCGCGTACGATTTGCTCGTCAGCCTCGACAATGGAATGCGCACGAACGCCGGATCGCCGAGCTTCGAGTTTCGATCGACGAACGCGCGCTGCGATGCCGAGGCCATCGCGTGGACCCGGTCGACTGTGCCGAACGGAGCGGGCGGGCCATAGGCTTCGAGAATGTTCAGCATCTCCGACACAGTTGTCCCGCCCGAAGAAGAGGGCGGCATGGAGATCAGCGAGTAGCCACGGTACGAGCTGCGGATGGGCTCGCGCCATACAGGGCGATATCGCATCAGATCCGCTTTGGTGATTGTCCCACCGTCGCGCCGCATCTGCGCGGCAATCGAATCGGCGATGCTTCCACGGTAAAAAGCCGCCGCCCCGCTGTCAGCGATCAGCTCGATCGTGCGCGCCAGTTGTGGCTGGCGAAGCCGCGATCCCACCGGAGGCGGCGCACCATTGGGGAAAAACAGCGACTTCCCGGCAAAGCCCTCGATCCGGTACTTCTCACCGGATAGTGAGCGGAACAACGTGCTGTCGACGACGAATCCGTCCGACGCGAGGCGGATCGCGGGCGCGAGAACTTTTGTTATAGCTAGAGCGCCGTACTTGCGGTGAGCTTCGAGCATTCCGGCGACCGCGCCGGGGACGCCTGACGCGCGGGGGCCAATCACGCTCTCACCTGTGAGCTTCCCGTTGCGGCCGACGAACATGTTGCGAGTCGCCGCGAGTGGCGCCGTCTCACGGTAATCGAGCGCTGCCACACGACCGTCGGCCAGGCGGATCACCATGTATCCGCCGCCTCCGAGATTTCCCGCCTCCGGGAAGGTGACCGCCAGCGCGAAACCGGTAGCGACCGCGGCATCTATGGCGTTGCCGCCCTGCTTCATGATCTCGACGCCCACTTCCGCCGCGAGTGCGTTGTTGCTGGCAACCATCGCGTGCTGCGCAAAAGTTGCGCGCGACCCTGCGGGGTAGCCCCAGGCGATTGGAAACGTGGCGGGCATCCGCGCCGGGATTGCCGGAGCCTGCTGTAAGCGATTGAAAGGAAGGCCAGCCGCCAATCCGAGGAACGCGACAGCCGCAACGCCAACTACTGCAAGATTGTTTTTCAAAGGCGTTCTACCGTTCCGTGGACTATCGTGTGACCGTGTGCGAGCCGAACCCCATCCGCAGAGCTACGCGCAGCGAAGGCATGCTGTTCGTGTTGCTCGTCCCGTTCGCCAGACCTTTCCGCTCGTGAATCGCGAAAGTGTAGTCCGCGAAGATGAAGTCGAGATTCATGTGGCTGCTGATCCCATACCCAAAGCCGTAGGCGAGCGAGAAGAGCGGATCAATGTTTCCCCTGCTCGGTGCGAGGCTCGCCCCACCAGCGTCCTCTTTCAGGTTCCTGTACATGGCAACTCCCCCGTTGAGCTCCACGACCTGGTGGAATCCGACACCGGAGCCGGAGTGGAATCCAACGACGAGTGTAGTCATGTCCAGATGAGCATTGCAGCTGAGGCATCTCGTTCCATTTTCGCCGGCTGGCAGGGGAGTGGCCGGATTCGCCGAGTAGGTGAAAGGAACTCTGGCGTAGCTTCCGGCAATCCCGAATGAAGCGCCGTTGTCCATCGCCTTCTCGAGAGACGCCCGATACTGGATGTTGGTAGCGTTGCCGAAATCCCAGCTGCTTGCGGTGACCCCGTCGTTGACGCCGTTGCCTCTGAACCCGCCAATTCCCGCCGACACCCACCAGTCGGGGTCGTTGGTCGCGTACGCTCTGGGACGCCGTATTATCTGCGCGCAGAGCGAGTCTGCGGCAAACATCAACATCAATGACGCAAAGAAAAAACGTCTCATCATCTTGCTCCAAGTTGTCTTGCGATTCGCGCGATGCGTCGGGTAAGTTAGATCGTGGCTCACCGCTCGGCAGCGCATTGATGTTGGATCCTCGGGAAACGGAGCGCCGCAACCCGCGTACCGCTTCGATCGATCTCGCGTCCCCGCTCGAGATCGTGGACATGATAAACGCGGAAGATCGCAGAGTTCCCGACGCAGTTTCGACACAGCGCGAACAGATCGCTCGCGCAATCGAGCTCGCCGAGGCGACGTTTCGCTCGGGAGGACGACTGTTCTATGTCGGAGCCGGTACTTCAGGACGATTGGGCGTGCTCGACGCAAGCGAGTGCCCGCCAACCTTCGGGACCAAGCCGGAGATGGTGCAGGGAATCATTGCCGGTGGTTTGCCCGCGCTCACTCGCTCGCAGGAGGGCGCGGAAGACGTCGTCGGCAACGGTGCCCGCGCCATCGACGAGCATGGGGTCGGCGAAAAGGATTTCGTAATAGGAATCGCTGCATCCGGAACGACTCCGTACGTCCGTGCGGCACTCGAGCGTGCCGCTGAGCTCGGTGCCACCACCGGAATCCTGGCGTGCTCACCGCCGCCCGCGGACCTGGTAGCGAGAGTCGATGTGACCATGTTGCCGATCGTCGGACCGGAAGCTGTCACCGGCTCGACTCGCATGAAGGCCGGAACTGCGACCAAGCTCGTGCTCAACACCATTACCACGGGTGCGATGATCCGACTCGGAAAGACGTACGGCAATCTCATGGTCGATCTTCGCGCCACGAACAACAAGCTCGTTGATCGCAGCCAGCGGATCGTGATGGAGGTGTGCGGAATCTCACGCGATGAGGCGAAGAACCTTCTCGAGCAGGCTGACAAGAGCGTGAAGACCGCAATCGTCATGCAGAAAAGAGGCGTGTCGCGCGAAGAGGCGAAGCGACTTCTCACGGACAACGGCGGCGTGATCCGGCGTATCACCAGGGACGAGCCACCTCCCATCCGCGAGACCTGAGATGACATCGGGCGTCGTCGTCGGGTTGATGTCGGGCACCTCGCTGGACGGTATCAGCGCCGCGGTTGCCCGCTTCAGTGATTCGGCGGACGGACGAATCGACGTCGAACTGCTGGGGTACACATCGCGGTCCTACACGCCGGCGCAACGCTCGCGACTCGGAGCCGCCCTCGGCGGAGGCACGCCCGCGGAGTATTGCCGGCTCAACTTCGAGCTCGGTTTGTGGCTCGCGGACGCCGCCATCGAAGTAATGGCGGAGGCCGGCCTCGCGCGCGACGACATTTCTGCGATCGCCTCGCACGGCCAGACCATCTGGCACGAGCCGGGTCATTCCACCTGGCAGACCGGCGAGGCGTCCGTAATTGCGGAGCGAACGGGAATCGACGTCGTCAGCGATTTCCGCGTGCGCGATGTCGCAGCGGGAGGGCAGGGCGCTCCTCTCGTCTCGATAGCAGATGCGATGCTTTTCGCCTCCGGATCCGAGTGGCGCGGCCTGCAGAATCTGGGAGGCATTGGCAACATCACCATCGTGCCCCCTCACGGAGACATCCAAGGCGTCCGCGCGTTCGATACCGGGCCGGGGGTAGCGGTGATCGATGGTGTCACACATGCCGTGCGCCCTGAGCTTTCGTACGATGTGGATGGCCTGCTTGCCGGGGCGGGCCGCCCCAACATGGCGATCGTCCAGGACCTGCTGGCGGCACCATACTTTGCGTCTCCTCCGCCGAAATCCACGGGCCGCGAGCTGTTCAACACGGATTACTTCACGAAGCTCATAGCGCGGTGCCGTTCCGAGGGTGCGAGTGACGAAGACATCATCGCAACCGCGGTGCAGTTGACCGCCGAAAGCGTTGGTGATGCATATCGGCGCTTCATCCCCGAGCCGATAGCCGAAGTCCTTGTTTCAGGCGGCGGTGCCAAAAATCCTGTGCTCTTCGCGGCGATCACCAAAGCGGCGGCGCCGATTCGTGTTCGCCACTTCGACGAGCTCTATTTCGACGGGGAGGCGAAGGAGGCGGTGGCCTTTGCATTGCTTGGGTATCTCCACGTGACCAAACGTCCTGGAAATGTCCCCACCGCTACCGGCGCCCGCGGCCAGCGCATTCTCGGCAAGCTAACGCCCGCATGAGCGAGGTTGCGGAGCTCTTTTATCCAGCCATTCGCTGGGACGCGACGCACGGCTTCGAGAGCCAGCGCGACGCCATTGACGAGGCGATCAGCCTCGGCGTAGGCGGGTTCATACTCTTTGGTGGCCCTTCCGAGCACGTCGCGTCGCTCACGGAAGACCTGCACTCGAAATCCCGCAATGCACTTCTGATCGGAGCGGATCTCGAGCGTGGCGCGGGGCAACAGTTCGCGGGTCAAACCGCGCTTCCACCTCTCGCTGCGATCGCCTCGCTCGACGATCTGCAATCCATCCGGCGGTCCGCAGCGGTGACGGCGGTGGAAGCGCGGTCGCTCGGCATCAACTGGATCTACGCGCCCGACGCCGATATCGACGTCGAGCCCAACAATCCGATCATCGGCACGCGGTCCTTCGGGAGTGACCCCGAGCGGGTGGCCGACTGCGCGGCCGCATGGATCGATGCATGTCAGGCGGAAGGGGTGCTCGCCTGCGCCAAACATTTTCCAGGGCATGGTCGGACCACCGTCGATTCGCACAAGGAGACGCCACGCGTCGACGAATCCGCCGACACGCTGCGCCAGACCGATCTCGTCCCGTTCCGCCGCGCTATCGAGCGCGGTGTCGCATCGATCATGTCTGCGCACGTAGCGTTTCCCGCCTTCGATCCAACCGGGTCACCGGCCACACTGTCGCGACCCATTCTGACCGACCTCCTTCGCAAAGAGCTGGAGTTCACCGGACTCCTCGTCACCGATGCGCTCATAATGGAAGGCGTCCTGGCGGGTGGAGAAGCCGAGGCAGTCGTGCGCGCGCTGTACGCCGGATGCGATTGCTTGCTGTATCCGACGAACCTCTCCGAGTCGGTCATGGCCGTCCAGAAGGCGATCGATGACAAGTGTCTCGACGCCGAGCGCATCCAGCAATCTCTCGAGAGACGGCGGAGATGGGCGCGGTGGGCCGCGCTGTCCAAAGAAACGAACCGTCCGACCCGCGATGAAAGTGGATGGTCGAGTCAGCTGGCCGAGAGGGTGGTGCACATGATTCGCCAGAAGATGCCGCAGTTCGCGCAACCGTGGCATCTCACCATTGTGGACGACGATATCGGAGGTCCATATCCCGCGCCATCTCGCGACCCGCTCATAACATTGCTGCGCGCCGCCGGTATCGATCTGGTCCTCGATGCGGATCCCGCTCTCGACGCGTCTGGATCGACGCTCGTCGCGCTCTTCGGGGACATCCGCGCCTGGAAAGGACGTCCGGGATATTCCACCGCGGCGAAGGAGTCCGTTCGCCAGGCACTGGGTAAGGGAGGACGGAACGACCAGTTGATCGTCGCGTTCAGCCATCCTCGGCTCGCCGACGAGCTCGACGTCGACGCTCCCATCCTCTGCGCCTGGGGTGGGGAAGCGGTGATGCAGAGGGCGGCGGCCCGCGTCCTGCTCCGCGAAACAGCGCCGGCACGAAGGGAACGGAGTTTGGGCACCGCGCGATAGCCGCTTGAAACCGGGGGAAATCCGATGAGCGAGGCACCCGTAAAGAGTTCGCCGATACGCATTTTCGGCCAGCCGAAGATGGCAACCCTCCTGGTGCTTGGGTTCTCCTCCGGACTGCCGTTCTACCTGACGAGCAAAACTCTGCAGGCGTGGATGACGACGGCGAAAGTCGATCTTGCGACAATTGGATTTTTCAGTCTCGTCACCTTGCCATACTCCCTCAAGTTCGTCTGGGCGCCGGTGATGGATCGCTACATCCCGCCGTTCCTCGGACGTCGTCGCGGCTGGGTCCTCATCACTCAGGTGCTGCTGCTCATCGTCATCGCTGCGATGTCGCTCCACGACCCACGACTCGGCCTCAGAATGCTCGCGGTGAACGCAATCGCGATCGCCTTTTTCAGCGCCTCACAGGATATCTCACTCGACGCGTACCGAACCGATGTGCTGCAGGATCGCGAGATGGGCGCCGGCGCGGCGGTGTTCGTGATGGGTTATCGGGTGGCGCTTCTGGTCACTGGAGGTCTGGCGCTTTATCTCGCCGATTCAATCACGTGGCCGATCGTTTACCTGCTGCTTGCTTCGCTGATGCTGATCGGCATCATCGCCACGTTCCTGGCGCCCGAGCCGGTGCTCAGCGAGCTGCCTCCGAGGACTATCGGGGAGGCAGTGATATTTCCGTTCAGAGAGTTCTTTCAACGCGCTGGCGTCGGACGCGCGATCCTCGTTCTCCTGTTCATCGTTTTGTACAAGTACTCGGACAGCCTCGCCGGAAGCATGACGACCCCCTTTCTCCTCAAGACCGGGTTCTCGCAGAAGGAGGTCGGAGCGGTGTTCGGGGGAGCGGGATTGATTGCGACCATAGTGGGTACGCTGACGGGCGGGGCCGCGATCGGAAAGTGGGGGATCAATCGATCGCTCTGGGTCTTCGTCGTTGTCCAGGGGCTGAGCAATCTCACCTACTACGCCATGGCGCTCTCGAGCGGGAGCCATGCCTTCATGACGACTGCGGTAATGGTCGAAAATTTCGGTCTCGGGCTGGTCACCGCCGCCATGACGGCATTCCTCATGAGCATGTGCGACAAGCGGTTTACGGCCACTCAGTTTGCTCTGCTCTCGAGCCTCATGGCGGCCAGCCGCGATCTGCTCGTCGCACCAGCCGGAAAAATCGCCGAGTCGCTGGGATGGCCGACGTTCTTCCTCATAACTGTGTCCATGGCAATCCCACCCCTCCTGCTTCTCCCGTTCATTGCGCCGTGGAAGCGCGACGTCCCCATCGGGGCCGCTCCGCACTCAGGCGAGACCGTGCCTGGCAAAGTGGCTCAGCGCCCGCCAGCTGCTCGAACCTGATCTGCTTCGGGGGTCCGGAGACGTGCGGCGATCACTGTGACATTGTCGGGCGCACCCGTGTGCATCGCCTCTTCGATCAGCGCAGTGCAGACATCTTCCGGTCGTCCGGCGCCGCGGGTGATGCGCGCGAGGTCTTCGGAGGAAACCTGATTCGAGAGTCCGTCGCTGCAGAGGACCAAAACGTCGTCATTCTCCAGCTTGCAGCGATATAGGTCGGTGACGACCTTTTCCTCCGGTCCGAGAGCCTGGAGGATGATGTTTCGGTGCTCGCTCTGGGCTGCCTCCTTCTGCGTCATACGGCCGGCGTCGATCAGCCGCTGCACGAAGGACTGATCCTTGGTGAGCTGCTTTGCTGCGCCCTTTCGCACCAGGTACGCTCTGCTGTCGCCCACCTGGGCGATGAACGCCTCGCCGTCGAGCACGAGAGCGAGTGTGGTCGTGGTGCCCATCCCGTGATGCTCGGGGGATGAATTCGCCTTTTGAAAGATCGCCTTGTTGGCTACCTCGACGCCCCGCTTCAGAGCTGCCTCGATCGAGTCGACCGTGCGCTTGGGCACCTTGTGCCACCATCGATGCATCTCGCTCAGAATCGTCTCGGTCGCGATCGAGCTCGCGAGCGCACCGGACGCGGCCCCACCCACGCCGTCGGCGACGATGAGAATGAAAGGAGCGGTGTGGACCGAAACGAGTGCTGGCGCGCTCACCGTCGCGATGTCGCCCGTTTCCAGATTCGCAATCATAAAGGAGTCCTGATTGTCGTGCCTGATCAGCCCGACATTCGAACTCCCGAAGATTTCTGCAAGCAATTGAGGCTCTAAATGAGCGAGTTTTGTGGTCACAGGAGCTTGTCGCGCTCCGGGGCTTCAAAGATAGAAGCAAACCATGAAAGGCACTACCCATGCGTACTGGAAGCATCCGCATTGGATAGACTGGTGGCGTAATCAACGTGCAACCTACATTCTGACGATGAAAGCTTCGATAATAGGGGTTTGTGCCTCTTGCCTTGTACTTGTGGGCGCGTCCTGCGCCACCGCGCCGGCAAGACCTGCTCCTCCGCCCGCGCCGGTCCCTCCTCTCGTACCCGCGCCACTGCCCGTTGCGCATGCAAAGCTACCTCCAGTGCCAGCGGTGCGAGGCCCGGTCCAGATCAGCGTCGTGTACCCGAAGCCCGAGCAGATGCTCACCGTTCGGGATTCGAATTTCATTTTCGGCAACGTTGGTAGCGGGGATGCCGCTCTCCGGATCAACGGCAGTCCCGTTCCCGTCTGGCCGAATGGCGCATTCATGGGCTGGCTGCCGGTGCCTCCCGACAGCGCGCCACGCTACGAACTGATCGCGGGCAATTCGACGGGAACGGCTCGACTCGTTTTGCCGGTCAGGATTCCCCCCGCTCCGGACACGACCAGCCGCAACAATCTCGTCGGCGACACTCTGAAACGGGTCGTGTATCCCGACACGCTCACTCCGATTGCGCGCACCGTGTACGTTGCCGTCGGCGCTCCCGGCTCGACCGTCGACGACACGGATCGGGTCACGATTGCGCGCCCGGCACCGGGGAACGGCCAGGAGTACAGGTGGTTTCTCTTTCCGGGCACCGTCGTGAAAGTTACCGGTGCCCAGCAAGCGAGCGGCGATGACTTCGCGCGCATCGAGCTCGACTCCGGACAGGTTGCGTGGGTGCTCAAGAGCGAGCTTCAGGCGCAGTACGTCTCGTCCGATTCGCTGCGCAGGATCAGCGGCGATACGACTGCTCCGGTCAGACGCGTCGGCGATGTCCGCATTCGATCCGCTCCAGACTGGATCGATATTGTGATCCCCGTCACCGGGCCGCCGCCGCCCTATCTCGTCGAGGAGTCCGATCGCTCGCTCTCCCTTCTGCTGTACGGAGTCAGCGGAGCGCCAGTGGTGTCCATGATGCCACAGCCGGCTGACTCATATCTCAACAGTGTCAGCTCACCCACGTCAGAGCCGACCAGGGTGCGTTATTCAATCAATCTGAACCGGCCGCCTTACGGATATCTGGCGCTATGGCAGAAGGACACGCTCACATTCAGAGTGCGCCGTCCGCCGCGAATCGCTGATCGCGCGAATCCGCTCCGCGGCCTCACGATCACTGTCGATCCGGGCCATCCGCCGGCCGGCGCCACCGGACCAACCAGTCTCTATGAAGGAGACGCAGTGCTTCAGGTGGGGTTCAAGCTCCGTGACCTGCTCACCCAGGCCGGCGCCAGCGTGGTGATGACTCGCACGACGTCCGATCCCGTGGACCTCGGTCTCCGGCCCATAATCAGCCGCCGCGCCAATGCCCACGCGTTCGTCTCGATTCATTTGAATGCCTTCCCGGACGGAGTGAACCCGTTCGTGAACAATGGGTCGCTCACGCTGTACTTCTGGCCGCACTCGATTCCACTCGGCATGGTCACTCAGGCCGCATTGCTGGACGAGCTGGGGTTGCGCGACAATGGAACGAAGTTCCAGAATATCGCGGTCGCTCGCGGAACATGGATGCCATCCATCCTCACCGAGGGAGCGTTTGTGATAATGCCAGATCAGGAGGCAGCGATGAGAACTCCGACGATTCAGGAAGCATACGCCACCGCGATCCTTCGCGGACTTCAGAGCTACTTCGCGTCGCTAGCGCAGACTCCGTGAGGAGAATCTGGCTCGGCGCCGCGCTTCTCCTCTGCGCGGCGCGGGCGACGAGTGCGCAGCTTCCTCCCAACGAGGCGTGGCGCACGCTGCATACTCGTCATTTCCGCATTCATTTCACCCCACCGCTCGAGGCGGAGGCACGCCGCGCAGCGGTGAACGCTGAAAGAGCTTACGCAGAGCTGTCGACTGAGCTGGTCCCGCCGCGGGGCACGATCGATCTGGTGGTGTCCGACAATGTGGACTACGTCAACGGCTACGCGACGCCCTTTCCCTCCAATCGCATCGTGTTGTTCGCGCACCCGCCAACGGACGCGTCGGGACTGCGCAATTACGCGGACTGGAACGCTCTCGTCGTAACTCACGAGCTCACACACATCTTTCACCTCGACCGGTCACGCGGCTTCTGGCGGGGAGCGCAGGCGATCTTCGGAAGGAACCCATTGCTCTTTCCGAACCTGTACGAGCCGCGCTGGGTCCTCGAGGGACTCGCGGTTTACTACGAGTCGCGACTGACCGGAGTCGGGCGGCTGGAGAGTTCCGAGCATTCGATGATCGCCAGGGCTGCCGCTCTCGCGGACAGGATTCCGACACTGCAGGAGCTCGCGCCGGGCACGTCTCGCTTTCCAGGCGGGGAAGTCGTGTACGTCTACGGATCCCTGCTGTTCGACTATCTGTCGCGCACGCGCGGACCCGCGAGCATCAGGGATTTTGTCGAGCGCGGCGCGAAGACGCTGTTCCCCTTCGTTCTTACAGGAACCTCCCGCGGCGCGTTCGGCGAATCTTTCCAGACGGCCTGGCAGCAGTGGCGCGACTCCCTGCTGCGGGAAATGAAAACGCCGCACGAGGTGATGCCGGCTTGGCACCAGGTGACCGCGGTGGGACGCGTGGCGCTCTTTCCGAGATGGCTTGGCGATACCGCACTGCTTTACGCCGGCGACAAGGGCCGGGAGATGCCCGCGGCGTATCAGGTTTCTCTTAGCGGAGGAGAAAAAAACCTCGGTCGCCGAAACGGCGTTGGGGTGAACGTGCGGCTTCCGGACGGAAGAATCTTGTTCTCGCAGCCCGAGTATCTCGATCCGTACCATCTTCGCCAGGATCTTTATGTGCAGCGTGGGAATGACCAGATCCGGCTGACCTTCGGAGCGAGGCTCTCTTCAGTGGATGTGCGGGGCGATGGAGACGTGGTCGCGGTGCAGGATGTTCCAGCGACTACCCGTCTCGTGCGGATCTCATCGCGCGGCGGAACCATCACTCCCATCACCACTGCGACAATCGACACGCAATGGATGGATCCGCGGTGGTCTCCGCAGGGATCGCGGATCGTCGCCGTCCAGCAAAGCCGGGGGCTCTCACAGATCGTGGTTCTCGACGAGAGCGGCGGACAGCTGATGGCGTTTGGGGCGTCGCGCTCGTTAATCTCCCACCCAAGCTGGTCGCCAGACGGGGCGCGCATCTATTTCTCGTCCGAGCGGAATGGGATGCCCCAGATCTACGTAGCGGACATCACCGCTGCACCTATCCGACTCGCGCGGCTTACGGATGCGGCAACGGGGGTCTTCTCGCCCGAGGTATCGCCGGATAACACGAAGATCGCGACGGTCCTTTTTCTGGCCGACGGCGATCACATCGGCGTCGCGCCGGTTCCCCAACCGGTCAGCTACTTCGACATCGACAGCTCGCGAGTCGGGCCCCGCGCGGGGTGCGTGAACTGCGTGGCGCTCGTGGACGGGCTTCCCCCGCTCGGGGCAACGGACACGTCGAAAGCAACCCGCTATTCACCGTGGCTCTCGCTCCTGCCTCGGTACTGGCTTCCGGTGTTCGGTAGCACGAGCACCGATGGAAGTTTCTTCGGCGCAGCCACGAGCGGCTACGACATTGTCAGCCGCCACAACTACGCGATCGAGGTGCATCGCAACACCCGCTTTCGTGAGAATTCCGCCTGGCTCGGGTACCGCTACGCTGGTCTCGGCCTGCCGCTATTCGATCTGTCAGCGTCTCAGGACTTTTCCCACGACATATTGTACAGCGGAACGGC
Source organism: Gemmatimonadales bacterium (assembly GCA_038227135.1). Classification (GTDB taxonomy): domain Bacteria; phylum Gemmatimonadota; class Gemmatimonadetes; order Gemmatimonadales; family Gemmatimonadaceae; genus UBA4720. Next base: position 49,848 of record JBBRQC010000009.1, on the reverse strand, counting down.
CGGGAATTTTACCATGGTTGGATACTTCGTTCAGCGGGATCGGATTGTTTCGCTCCAGGCGACCCTCGTCCGCCCGCGATTCCGCACCTATTCGTCCGCCTCCATTGGAGGCGAGCTCGAGAATTTTTCATTCTCGACCTCACCCGACACCCTGCTGCCGCATCTCTCGTCGTTCTATACAACGTCACCCACGTTTCCGGCCATCGTCGCGTCACTCGGCTGGTCGAACTCACAAAGGCCAGGACTGAGTATCTCCCCCGAGGATGGAATCAGCGCCAGCGTACGAGGACGTCAGCGCTGGCAGAGCGGAACGTCAGGCAGCTCGACCCGAAGCGTGGTTGGCGTGAGCAGTCTGTACAAGTCGCTCGATCTCCCGGGATTCGCCCACCACGTACTCGCGCTTCGCGGCGCCGGCGGATTAACGGACGAACGAAGTCCCGATCGATTTTCAGCCGGTGGGATCAGCGGAACTTCACTGGAAGTCTTCCCTGGAGTTCCACTGGGTGAGCAAAGGAGGACATTCGGCGTCCGCGGATATCCGGCGGGCGCGGAAGGCGGCATTCGCGCGTATTCGGCAGCGCTCGAGTATCGCGCTCCTATCGCGGCTCCGTCGCGCGGCTACAGGTTCATTCCGGTTTTCATAGACAAGACTTCACTCACACTTTTCGGGGAGACTGGGCGTGCATTCTGTCCCGCGACCGCGTCGGCATCCGGATCCGGGGTGTGCAGAGCCTCCGACGCGGCAAATCCTGTGATGACATCGGCGGGCGCCGAGATCAATGTCGACACGGGCCTTCAGCTCGATGTCGCGGCGAGAATTCGGCTGGGCGTAGCTTTCCCGCTCGCGAATCGCGCCTTTCTTCGCGCCCCGACCGCGCAATTTTATGCGACATTCGGTGCATCGTTCTGACGCGCGCTGGTCACGTGTGTCGGGGCAACGGTACCGTACAATCGGGGGGCTCGGCCGGCTGAGCGTACGCCAATCCCGGGCGGTTTGCGGCCGGACCTTGTGCGCCAAAACCGCTCAGCTGAGTCCTAACTCTATACTTCCGGTGTACTTATATGGAGAGCCCATCCACGTGCCGAAAATGTCGCTTCCGGCTTCCCCTATGCGACGATCGATGAAGGCGCATGAGCGAACCCGGGTGGAAAATTAGAGGGTCATTCTCAATTCGTGATGTGGATTATGTAAGTCGTTGTCATAAAACAAGATAACTCGAGACTGGCGCGGACTCACGAATCCCGGTAGTATCCGTCCCCGCATCGAAATTACCTGATGCCCAAGCGTGCAGTTTCGAGTTCGTCGTCTAGTTCTTGACAACCCTTTCTTCCTGCGGAGAGTTGTATCTAATGCCCATACCAGCCGTGCCCCCACAGGGGGGTGCCCAACTCAATGACAACGCGCGGACCGTGATCGGGAAGCGATATCTGATCAAGGACGCCACGGGCACGCCTATGGAACAGCCGGAAGACATGTTCTGGCGAGTGGCCGGCACCGTTGCTGAAGCAGATCGTCGATACGGATCCAGCGACGCAGAAGTCACCGCGATTGCCACCGAGTTCTATCGGCTGATGGTCGAGCGTCGCTTCGAGCCCAACTCTCCGACGCTGATGAACGCCGGACGGCCCCTCGGACAGCTCTCTGCCTGCTTCGTTCTCCCAGTCGAGGACGCGCTTTCCAATGGGCGCGACGGCATATACGACACGCTGCGGTCGATGGCGCTGATCCATCAATCGGGGGGTGGAACGGGATTCGGCTTTTCCAAGCTGCGCGGCATGGGCTCGATGGTGCGCTCGACGACCGGCGTCGCATCGGGTCCGGTGTCGTTCATGAAGCTCTATGATGCATCGACCGACGCCGTCAAGCAGGGCGGAACGCGCCGCGGCGCCAACATGGGCATTCTGCGCGTCGATCATCCCGACATCATGGACTTCATCACCTGCAAGGAAGACCTGACGCAGATAACGAATTTCAATATCTCCGTCGCGGTCACCGACAAGTTCATGGACGCGGTGAAGGCGGGGAGCAGCTACGATCTCGTCGATCATTCCAGCGGTAAAGTGATGGGCCAGCTCGACGCGCGCAGCGTTTGGGAGAAGATGATCGACGGAGCGTGGAGGACTGGCGAGCCAGGCTGCTTCTTCATAGACGAAGCGAACCGTTACAATCCGGTGCCCCACGTCGGGCAATACGAGGCCACGAATCCGTGCGGAGAGCAGCCGCTCCTTCCATACGACGTCTGCAACCTTGGCTCGATCAACGTCGGCTTCTACGTCAAAGACTCCGAGATGGACTGGAACGCGCTCAAGCGCGACATCCATCTCTCCGTGCGCTTTCTCGACAACATCATCGATGTCAATAAGTATCCGTTGCCCGAGATCGACGCGCTGTCGAAGCGGATTCGCCGCATTGGTTTCGGCATCATGGGATTCGCCGACGCGCTTGTTCGGCTCGGCATCGCCTACAACACCATCGAGGGCGTTGAATTCGGACGCCAGCTTCAGAAGTTGGTGGACGTCGAGTCCAAGCGTGAGAGCGAGCGTCTGGCCAATGAGCGCGGCCCGTTCCCGGAATGGGCTCGCTCGATCTGGGGCCCGGACGAGACCGCCGCACGCGACGCGAGGGGCAATCGCATTCGCCCGATGCAGCTGCTCCGCAATTGCAACGTCAACACCATCGCGCCCACCGGCACTATCTCGATCATCGCCGGCTGCTCCTCTGGCATCGAGCCTCTCTTCGCCGTCGCGTTCATGCGCAATCAGGCGGGCGTGCTGATGCCGGATGTGAACGAGGACTTCGTTGCCATCGCCCGGAAGGAAGGCTGGTATTCCGAAGAGCTGATGGAGAAGATCGCGAAAGAAGGACACATCCACTTCGACGAAGTGCCGAAGCAGTGGCAGCGTGTCTTCGTCACCGCGCACGACATCACACCCGAGTGGCACGTCCGGATGCAGGCCGCCTTTCAGGAGAACTGCGATTCCGCGATCTCCAAGACGACCAACTTCCCGCACGCGGCGACTCCACACGATGTGAGATCGATCTACGAGCTTGCCTATGCGCTCAAGTGCAAGGGAGTCACCGTCTATCGCGACGGATCGCGCGACAATCAGGTTCTATCGACTGGCGCCACTGTTCAGGCTGCGGCCGATCGTGACGGCAAGGCCGACGCTCGTGCCGAGAGGGGCGAGCTGCACGGTACCATCGCCGAGTTGGAGGCAGATCACGCCCGACTAAAGGAAGCGCTGTTCGAGGCGGAGGCGGAGAACCTTCAGCGCCGCGCCAAGCGCTCACGACCCGACACGCTTCGCGGAATCACCACCCGCATTGAGACTCCGCTCGGCACCATGTTCCTGAACATCACCGAGGACGATCGCGGGCAGCCCTTCGAGGTCTTCATCAACCTCGGCAAGGCCGGCGGTGCCGCGATGGCGGACGCCGAGGCAATGGGACGTCTCATCTCCCTGGCGTTGCGATCAGGGATCCCGATTCGCGAGGTGCACCGCCAGCTGCGAGGAATTGCGTCGGACAAGGCGATTGGGCTCGGGCCCAACAAGGTGTTGTCCGTACCCGACGCAATAGGCATTGCGCTCGAGAAGTGGATGCGCGAGAAGCAGGGCGTTCAACAGGATCTTCTGACAGCTGGGCCGACCCCCATCGCGCCGGTCGATCTAGCTCAGCCCCGGCCTTCCCCCGCTGCCAGCTCCGGCGAGAGCGGGCAGCCGCAATACGGCTTCGACGCCTTGAATCGCAGCGAATCGTTCATCGGAACCTGCCCCGACTGCGGATCATCGCTCGAGTTCGCGGAAGGATGCGCGAAGTGTCACGTGTGCGGATTCTCCGAGTGCGGGTGAGCTGACGGGACCCAATCCGGACAGAAAAAACGCCGAGCTTTCTTGCTCGGCGTTTTTTATCGGATCGTCTCTGCTCGCGTGTTTCAGCGCACCCCGCCGAACCAGCGCGCACGCTTGATTCCTCTCTCGACCAGGTCCGGCGGGCCGAACTCCTTGCCGCGCTTCCACATGAAATCCATCTCTTCGTTCACGGCGGCAAGAGCGAACCGCGATTCCTTGATCAACAGGAACGCGGCATAGAGAAGCAGGCCAGCGCCTACCAGACCCAGAGCGATCGGAACCGCCGTGAAGGCCGAGCTCGTTACCGCCACCAGGCCGATTGTCACGCTGGTGCCCACGAAGAACGCGAGCGCCCCGTACAGTCGCGACAGCGCGCGTTGAAGAAGTCGCGATCTCGTCGTTACGAAGTCGAGCTGCGTGAACAGCATGCGTCGCTCTTCTTCGCGTCCCTCCGAGCGCTGGTCGTTCGCGCGCGGAATCAGCGCGGTGGAGATCTCTCGCGTCCGCGCTACCGCTTTGCTCAGTCGGTCCGATGTGGCCAGGATGAGCGATCCACACGCGGAGATGAGCACCGCGGGTGTGATCATGGCGGAGAGAACCGACGTTGCGTCCGGGAAGGTCGTCATCGTCTCGGAAAGCTAGTCAAAATCAGCCTCGTGACGCAGCCGAATGGGTGACATATTTAAGCGTACGTTTACCTCTATCAGGCAGGGAGGGCTATGGACGACAAGAAGATAGCGGCGCTCGCGAAGAAGAACGCGGCCAAGGCGGCCAAGTCGAGCGGTCGGAAAGGGTTTGGAAAGAAATACGACAAGAATCTGGCGGATCTGCCGACCGACGAGGCGACGCTGAAGGAGCGTCAGGAGCACGAGCGCTTTTTCAAGGAGATGCGGAAGAGGGAATTCTAATGTTGACGCGATTCGTAACTCTCGCAGCGCTCCTCGTGATCGCCGCCGATTTGCGCGCTCAGTCCCAACCAGCGCCGGCAACCCAGCCTGCTTCGAGTCCGCCCGCTCCGCCTCCAAGAATCCCCAGAGCTACCGCGAGCACCCGCGCATCGGTGGCAGTGTTGATCGACAGCCGTTGGGGCGAGGGCGGATGGTTCGGCGCGTTGAATCTGGCGGGTCCCGCCAAAATCGCGATTGACTACGGTCAGCCGCACGCACGCGGCCGAAACGTGGTGGGACTTCCCGGTGTGATGCCCTGGGACACCGTCTGGCGAGCGGGGGCGAACATGTCCACGCAGCTGACGGCGGAAGTCGACATGACCATCGGAAACACGTTCATCCCGCGCGGAATCTACACGCTGTTCGCGCTGCCAACCAGAAACGGGTGGAAGCTCATCGTCAGCAAGGAAGTGCTGCAGTGGGGGACGGACTACGATCCGAAGCAGGATGTTGCGCGCATCGATCTGCGCTCGCGCACGCTCGCGGAGCCGATCGAAAGCCTCACCTTCTGGCTGGTGCCCGCGGTCGAAGCCCCTCCCTCTACGACCTTCCCGCACGGCGTTCTCAAGTTCGCATGGGGGAACACTGAGCTCTCGACGGACTGGCGGATCGGGCGGTGAGTTCAGTTAGCACCTGGTTCAAGCCGCGCAAGAGGCGCGCGACGGCGTAGGGATAGTTAGAATTGGAGAGGGGGATAGGCATGGCAAAGAATCGACTCCAGGAGTTGCACGACGTCGGTCAGTCCATCTGGCTCGACAGCATCGACCGCCGGATGCTGACGGATGGCGAGCTCGAGCGACGCGTCCGCGATGACGCGCTGACGGGTATGACCTCCAATCCGACGATTTTCCAGAAGGCCCTCGCCTCGAGCGAGGCCTACGATGAACAGCTACTTGCCGCCGACCATGGACTCACGCCGATGCAGCTGTTCGAGCTCGTCGAGACCACGGACGTGCGCGACGCCTGCGACATTTTCGCGGGAGTGTACAGCTCGACCCGCGGCGCGGACGGTTATGTCTCGATTGAAGTCTCTCCCGGAGTTTCGAACAGCGCGGAAGCGACGGTAGAGGAAGCGTGCAGGCTCTGGAAGACGGTCGACCGGCCCAACGTGATGGTCAAGGTTCCCGGCACTCCGGAGGGCGCGATTGCCGTGCGGCGTTTGATCGCCGAGGGAATAAACGTCAACATCACGCTGCTGTTTGCAATCGATGCTCATGAGCGCGTCATCGAAGCATATCTCGCCGGCCTGGCTGATCGCGTCAAGGCGGGCAAGCCCATCGATGGCCTCGCGTCCGTCGCCAGCTTTTTCGTGAGCAGGGTGGACACGGAGATCGACAAACGCCTGGACGCAATGATTGCAAAGGCATCGCAGTTGGAGAAGGAGCGACTGCAGATGCTCAAGGGCAGGGCAGCGATCGCCAACGCGAAGCTCGCCTACCGTCTCTTTTCCCAAAAGTTCTCGGGACCGAGATGGGAAGCGCTGTCCAGGCAAGGCGCTCGCGTGCAACGCCCGCTCTGGGCGAGCACCAGCACCAAGAACCCGGCTTATCGTGACGTGATGTACGTCGAGGAGCTGATCGGCTCCGACACCGTCGACACGATGCCGCCGGCGACAATCGATGCGTTCAAGGATCATGGCGCCGTGTCGAAGACCGTCGACAAGAAAGTGTCAGCCGCAGAGGCAGTGCTCAAGGAGCTCGAGGCAGCGGGAATCTCGATGCGCGAAGTCACCGACAAGCTGCTCATGGAAGGCATCGCCAGCTTCCAGAAGTCCTTCGACGAATTGCTCGCGGGCCTTGAAGCAAAGATTGGCTCACTCGCACCCGGCGGGAAGTGACCGGCATCTACACACCGCGCACCAAGATCGTCTGCACACTTGGTCCTTCAACTGCAAGCGCTGACGCTATTCGGGGGCTGATCGATGCCGGGATGAACGTCGCTCGCGTGAACTTCTCGCACGGCACGCACGAGCAGCACGCGGCGACGATCAAGATGGTTCGGCAGCTGGCGCAGGAAGCCAACAAGCCCATCGCCATCCTGGGCGACCTTCAGGGGCCCCGCATACGAATCGGCGATCTTCCGAAGCCGATGAAGCTCGCCGTCGGTGAGGACCTGGTCCTCGTGCACGAAGGAGAGGAGAAGAAGGGAGAGATCCCCGTCACCTACAACCAGCTGGCAAACGATGTCCGGGTGGGCGACAGAATTCTCATCAACGATGGGCTCATCGAGCTCGTGGCGCTCGAGGTCGGCAATGCTCGAGTAAAAGCGCGGGTGCTCAATGGCGGTGATCTCAACAGCCACAAGGGCCTGAATCTTCCCGGTGTCCAGGTCTCGGCGCCCTCGATCACAGAAAAGGACGAAGCGGACATCGTCTTCGCTGTGAAGCAGGAAGTCGATTATCTCGCGCTGAGCTTCGTCAGGCGCGCGGAAGACATCGAGTCGCTACGGAAGAAGATCCCGCAGTGGCTGCTGGTGGTGGCGAAGATCGAGAAGGATGTCGCTCTCCAGAACATCGATGCGATAGTCCGCGCTTCCGACGCCGTCATGGTCGCGCGGGGAGACCTCGGCGTCGAGCTTCCATTCGAGGCGGTGCCGGGCGCGCAGAAACGCATCATCAGGCTCGCCAACAAGTACGGCCGGCCGGTGATCACCGCGACGCAGATGCTGGAGTCGATGATCGAGCACCCGCGCCCGACGCGCGCGGAAGCGAGCGACGTGGCGAACGCGATCATGGATGGCACCGACGCGGTGATGCTGTCCGCCGAGACCGCTGCCGGGTCCTATCCGCGCCTCGCCGTCGAGGCGATGACGCGCATCATCAAGGAGATCGAGACGCACCCACCCGTCGCACCATTTGCTGGCGCGGAGCAGGGTGAAGGAGTGGTAACCACCGAAGTCGCGATCGCCGCGGCCACCGTTGCCGCGGTGGACATGCTGGGCGCGCCACTCGTCGTCGTCTTCACCAAGAGCGGATTTTCGGCGCGCGTCGTCGCGTCCAAACGCCCGGCGGTTCCGATTCTGGCGCTGACGGACGAAGCCCGCACGTTCCGGCAGCTGGCGCTCGTGTGGGGCGTAGTGCCGGAGCTGGTTCCGCATTGCGCCGACTACGACGAGATGATGGAGCGCACGAAGACAGTTGTCACGCAAAGAGAGCTCGCGTCCAACGGGGACCGCATCATCGTTACAGCCGGCGTCCCATTCGACATGCCGGGCACCACCAATCTGCTCAAGGTGGAGACCGTCTGAAGCTCACCTTTCTGGGGACGGGAACCAGCTTTGGCATCCCCCAGATTGGATGTACGTGCGAGGTGTGCAAATCGACCGATCCCCGTGATAAACGAACCCGCGTCGGCGCCATGGTGGAGACCGACGGCGGGACAAATATCCTCATCGACACGCCCCCCGAGCTCCGGCTGCAGCTTATTGCGGCGGGCGTCAGTCGCGTCGACGCGATTCTCTTCACCCACGATCACGCCGATCACGTGCACGGGATCGACGACATCCGTGCGCTTTCCGATCGGAACGACCATCCGATCGACATGTACGGCCCGCCTGAGACCATGGAGAGGTTGGCAAGACGGTTCGCTTACATCTTTGACGACTCGATCAAGGCCCTTCCCGGAACGAGCAAGCCGGAAGGCCGCGCACATCCGGTGGTCGCTGGCCAGACCATTCGCATTGGAGATGTGGACGTGCTGCCGGTCGCCGTGCCGCACGGAGCCGCAACCGTGTACGGGTACCGAATCGGAAAGCTCGGATACATAACAGACGCCAAAGAGCTGCCGGATGACGCGGTCAGTGCATTTCGTGGCGTCAGCGTGCTGGTTCTCAACGCGCTCTTTCGCACATCGCACCCGACGCACCTCAGCGTCTCCGAAGCGGTCGCCGCGGCGAAGAAAGTCGGCGCTCGCCAGACCTGGCTCACCCACCTTACTCACCGTACCGGCCACGAGGAGCTCGAGGCAGAGCTCCCGGCCGGCATTGCTCCTGCGTTCGATGGTCTTACCGTGCAAATCGATTGAGATGACGCTCAGCCTCGATTACTCGAACATGATGATCTCGCCGGGCGGGATCGCCGAGAAGGTGTGGGGCGAGGCCGCGACACGCTTCAATGAGGCGAAGCGCGGTTTCGACACACTGCGAAGTGGAGGCACGGTTGGATTTGTTGATCTGCCAGGCGACACGAAACTGATCGAGCAGGTCACGAGCTTTGCCGCCCAGGCACGCGGCAACTACGACGACGTCGTGATTCTCGGAATCGGAGGATCCGCGCTCGGGCCGATTGCGCTGCGCACGGCGCTCCGGCCCAGCGGCTGGAACATGCTCGACGAGAAAGCGCGGGACAATTATCCGCGGCTACAGGTGCTGGACAATGTCGACCCGGAATCCATCTCGGCGCTGCTCCGCAGACTGCGGTTGTCGCGGACTCTTTTCATCGTCACGTCGAAGTCCGGCGGAACCGCCGAGACGATGGCGCAGTTTCTCATTGTGCATGAGCGCCTGGTGCGCGACAAGCTCGATCTCAGTCGGCACATCGTCTTCGTCACCGACCCCAAGCAGGGGGCGCTACGCCCGCTCGCGGAACGCATCAAGGTTCCGGCGCTGGATATCCCACCGAACATCGGTGGCCGTTTCAGCGTTCTGACTCCGGTGGGTACGCTTCCCGCGGCGCTGATGGGCATCGATGTGAAGGCGCTTCTCTCGGGCGCCGCCGAGATGGCCAAGCGATGCGAGAGCGACGAACTCGCGTCCAATCCTGCCGGTGTATATGCGATGGTCCAGTGGCTGGCCGATACTCGGCTGAAAAAGAGCATCGCCGTGTTCATGCCCTATTCCGATCCTCTGCGCGACTTCGCCGCGTGGTTCGTGCAGCTCTGGGCGGAGAGTCTTGGAAAGAAGCGGCCCGACGGGGAGTCGGTCGGTTCCACCCCGCTGGCGGCACTCGGCGCGACCGATCAGCACGCGCAGGTACAGTTGTTCATGGAAGGACCGGCGGACAAGACCGTAACCTTCGTTTCAGTGCGTGAACGAACGACTGACGTGAAAATTCCGGCCGCATTTGCGGATGTGAAAGAGCTGGGCTACCTCGCCGGTCATTCGCTTGGCGAGCTCATCGACATCGAACAGCGCGCGACGGCGGGGGCGCTGGCAAAGCGCGGCCGGCCCAACATGACCATCCATCTCGATCGCGTTGACGCGGCGCATGTGGGGCAGCTGATGATGCTGCTCGAGATCGCGACTGCCTATGCCGGGCAGCTCTACGCGATCGACGCGTTCAACCAGCCGGGGGTCGAGCTCGGAAAGCAGTTTGCGTATGCCCTGCTGGGCCGCCCGGGAGCGGACGAGGCGCGAAAAGAATGGGACTCGTTGCCAAGGTCTGACTCGCGGTGGACTGTTTAGACCAGTTAATTTCTTTTCATGTTCGTGAATCCCTTCAATAAATCAGTGACTGTGCTGGACGGTCGAGTGACCGTGCACGATGAGTCGGCGATAGCGTCGCCGGCGATGGACAAGCTCGTCAACGCCGCCGTGTTCGGAGAGCCGGATGAGCGGGACGATGCGCGCTGGCTGATCTGGGAGATCGGACAGGCCGTCGGGGTCCAGGCAGCTTCCATTCACGACCTCTATCTGGCGCGCGGCGCGGGGAAGACGGGCGGCTTCACCGTTCCCGCCATGAACATTCGCGGGATGGTGTACGACACCGCACGCGCCCTGTTCCGCTCCGCGGTAGAGCTGAAGGTCGGTGCTCTCATCGTGGAGATAGCGCGATCGGAGATCGCGTACACGGATCAACGGCCCGCCGAATATGTTGCCGTCATGCTTGCCGCCGCGATGCGCGAGGGATTTCGCGGGCCGGTGTTCATCCAGGGTGACCACTTTCAGGTAAACTCCAAAAAGTTCGCCGTGGACCCGGTCACCGAAGTGAACGGGGTGAAGCAGCTGGCGCGAGAAGCAATCGCCGCCGGGTTCTACAACATCGATGTCGACACATCGACGCTGGTCGATCTTTCCAAGCCTACCCTCAAGGAACAGCAGCGCACGAACTACGAGCAAGCGGTGGAGCTCGCGCTTACCGTCCGGGAGCTGCAGCCGGAGGGCGTCACGATTTCAATCGGTGGAGAGATCGGCGAAGTCGGAACCGAGAATTCGACGGTCGAGGAGCTTCAGACGTACATGGACGGCTTCAACCAGACTCTCAGGAAGCGATCTCCGGGGACGGAAGGCTTGTCCAAGATCAGCGTTCAGTCTGGAACCACTCACGGCGGAGTGGTGCTCGCCGACGGCAGCATCGCGGATGTGAAGATCGACTTCGACACTCTGGCGCGTCTGTCGACGGTGGCCCGCGACAAATACGGGCTTTCGGGGGCGGTGCAACACGGCGCGTCGACGCTACCCGACACCGCATTCCACAACTTTCCGCGTACCGAGACAGCGGAGATTCACCTGGCCACCAACTTCCAGACGATGTTGTTCGACAACATCTCGGATGCGCTTCGGAAAGAGATCTACGAGTGGCTGAGGGAGAACGCGAAGGACGAGCGCAAAGCGGGCGATTCCGACGAGCAGTTCTTCTACAAGACGCGGAAGAAGGCGCTTGGGGCGTTCAAGAAGCGGTTCTGGGACCTCTCCCCGGATGTAAAAGCCAAGCTCGCCAGCGCGTACGAGGAGAAATTCACCTTTCTGTTCACGCAATTGGCTGTCGCCAACACGCGCGGCATCGTCGATCGGTTCGTGAAGCCTGTCGAACAGCACAAGCCTCAGCCGCATCCGGATCTTGCCGTGGTCGAGGCGGCGCCCGATGACGCAGACCTGAGTGACTGACGATCCGGCGCGCGCGAAAGCGGACGCCCTGGACAGTGTTCGTGAGATAATTCGCCGGGCCGGCCACGAGATCCGAAACGCCTTGAATGGCGTTGCGGTGAACGTGGAGGTCGTGAGGAGCCGGGTGGCGCGACAAGGTGCTCCCACCGAAATTGCGTCATTCGCTGAACGCGCTGGAACACAAATCGGAGAGGCGACCGCGCTGACGAACGGGCTCCTCTCATTGGTCGGAGTCGTGCTCTCGGCTGAGGCCCAGGGGACGCTCAGGTGCGCGCCTGGAGCTGGCAGCGGAAGTCGAATAGAGCTAATGATTTACGGTGGCCGAGCGACCGGCCCGCTGTCAGACATCAAATACCTGGCGGACCGCATCGGCGTAGGGGTCGAGCAGGACGCCGAGCGGGTTATATTAACAGTCTCGCCTGAAGGTAAAAGCCATTCCAAAGACTGAAGTGAAGCACGCCAGAATTCTGATCGCGGACGACGACCGTTCTATAACAGAAGGGTTGAGTGCCATTTTGCGCGATGAAGGCTACGAAGTCGCCGTTGCCGTCGACGGCCAGAAGGCCCTCGACCAGCTTGTCGCAGAGAGCTTCGGCGTCATTCTCGCCGACCTGAAGATGCCCAAGGTCGACGGTCTCGCGCTGCTGAAAGAGCTGCAGCTCCGTTCGATTCCCACCGAGTGCATCATCGTGACCGGTCAGGCGACCGTCGACTCGGCGGTGCAGGCGATGCGCGAAGGCGCGTACGACTATGTCGAAAAGCCGCTCACCGCGGACAAGCTCAATCGACTAAAGGCTCTCATTCCAAAGGCGCTCGAGAAGTTCAACGTCCAGCAGAAAAATCGTGAGCTTTCGTCCAAGCTCGAGGGCCTGACTCATTTCGGCGAGCTGACCGGACAGTCCGAGGAGATGCGCTCCGTCTATCAGATCATCGAAGCCGTCGCGCCTTCTACCGCCAGCGTATTGATCTTTGGTGAGTCCGGCACCGGCAAGGAGCTTGTCGCGCGCGCCGTACACGCCAAGAGCGAGCGGGCGAAAGGGCCGTTCTTCGCTCTCAATTGCGCGGCGCTTCCGAAGGACATCCTCGAGAACGAGTTGTTCGGCCACGAGAAGGGAGCCTTCACCGGCTCCACGAACGAAAAGCCGGGTGCGTTCGAGATGGCGGACGGTGGAACGATCTTCCTCGACGAAGTCGCGGAAATGCCGCCCGACATTCAGGTCAAGCTTCTGCGCGCGATCGAGTCTCGAACGATCAGACGTCTCGGAGGGAAGAAGGAGATAGAGGTCGACATCAGGATTCTCGCCGCGACGAATCGCGACGTCCAGAAGGCGCTCTCGGACAACGATCTTCGCGAGGATCTCTACTACCGTCTTGCCGTCGTAGAGCTGTTCCTCCCACCGCTGCGCGAGCGCGTTGGTGACATCAAGCTGCTGGCGAGCGAATTCCTGGTGCGATTCGCCGAGCAGAACGGCAAGCCGATGTCGGGCTTCGACGAGGCGGCGTGGGAATGGATTCTCTCGTACAACTGGCCGGGCAACGTTCGCGAGCTCAAGAATGCAGTCGAGCGGGCCGTGATCATGAGCCGTGGCGACAGGATCACGGCGGCTGACATCGTGCCCCGTCATTTGCGCCGCGGCGCGGATCCAAACGCATCGATCTCAGTCCCACCCGGCGCGACTCTCGCCGATACCCGGCGGCAACTGGTGCTCCGGGCTTTCGCTTCTACAAACGGCGATTATACCAGAACCGCGACAATCGTGGGAATGACGCCCGGCGACGTACGCTCGGAGATTGCATCCCTCCTGAACGGGGGAGGCGGCGCGGGAGCTGCGGCATCTAATGGTGCGCATCGGTCGGTGATGGCGCCGGAGTCGCCGGCCCCTGTGCAGAAGGCGAAGCCGGTGGTGAAGGCCCCCAAAGCCAAGAAGCGTTGAGGCGCGACAGCGTCTCAGAATCCTGACGTCGGACGCAGTCGACGGGTTAACCCGCGGAGGAGTTGAATGGACGAGCGCGATTGGTACGAGGACGATCCTTATCTCGAGCGGCCGTACGTCATAGTCGAGCGTGGCGACGCTGGTGCGGGAATCGGTCCGCTGCTTCTCGGACTTGCCCTCGGAGCCGGCGTAGCGCTGTTGCTCGCCCCGCAGAGCGGTGAGGAGACGCGGCGCGCGGTTGCCCGAAGAGCTCGGCGTGCCCAGGATGCGGCGCAGGGTTTTGTCGAGGATGTGAGCGGGACAGTCGCCGACAAGTTCAACCAGGTGCGCGCTTCCGTCGAAGAGCGAATTGACGCGACGTTCGAAGCGGTCGACGCCAAAAAGCGGCAGGTGTCCAATGCAGTCGAAGCGGGACGCGCCGCGGCGCGTCAGACGCGCGGAGAGCTCGAGCACCGCATCGCCGAGAGAAAAGCGGCGTACAAAGACAGCTAGTGCCGGAGCGCGGGCTCCCGGCCCGGCTCGGTTGGCTTCTTCGCGACTACGCGAAGCGAGTCTGGGATAACAGCGGCGAGGATAACGTCTTTTTTCTCGCCGGCGGAATCGCCTTCAACATTCTGCTCGCCGCGGTGCCCTTTTTCCTGCTTCTGGCGACGGGTCTCGTCTACCTCCTGAATCAGTCGCCGGATACGACTTCCGCGGAAGTGCTCCAGATCGTCGACAAGTTTCTTCCTCCGCACGCGCCCGGTGACTCCGGACCAGCGGCGACGATCCTCAACGAAGTCATCAAGCGGAGCGGGTCTCTCTCGATCTACAGCGCCATCGGATTTATCTGGTTCTCCACGCGCCTGTTCGGATCTCTCCGCACTGTGCTTGCGACGATCTTCGACATTGACGCCGACCGCGGGATCATCGCCGGCAAGATCTTCGACATTGAGATGACGCTTGTGTCGAGTCTCCTTCTGGTCGCCTACACCGCCCTCAACGCCTATTTGGCGATCGCCACCAGTCGTGGCGTGCTCGTCCTGGCCGATCTGGGCGTTCGTAAGGAGCTCATGGGCCAGGTGGAATACAACCTGGGCCAGATACTCGCTTTCTCCTTCATCGCGATGATGTTCTTCTCTTTATACAAATTTTTGCCACACCGAAAAATCCGCTGGAAGACCGCCCTAACCGCCGCAATGTTCACGGCCGTCATGCTGGAGGTGGCCAAGCGGGCTTTTTCGGCTTACGTACACTCCTTCAACCCCGGGTCCTTCTACAGCGGCACGGTCGCTGCATTGGTTATTGTGGTTATCTGGGTCTACTACGCCTCCTTCCTATTCATCATAGGCGGCGAAGTGGCACAGGTGTATGAGCTTCGGCGTGTGCGTAAGAGGCAGCGCGAGGCGTTCGAGGATTGAGTATTATTGGCGATGTTGCCCGGGTCTTCCGGCAAACACACTTTTTGGAGGGCGTCTCGTGCGCAAGTTAGCAGCAGTCGCGGCCGTGATGGCCGTCGTCTCGATCTCCGCTTGCAAGAAGACCGGTGATGGAGAGTATCAGATTGAGAAACCGGTAGTTGGAACGCAGACGGATACGATTCACACGCCGACGGTGCAGGTCGGAACCGAGACCACAACGGTCGCGGTCCCCAAGGTCAAGATGGATTCTGCGAAGATCAAGACCCCGACGGTGAAGATCAAGAGGTAACTCCTCACTTACTGGGCGAGAGCACCTCCGACTCGCCCGGAAAGGAAAGCCCCGTCAGAAATGGCGGGGCTTTTTATTTCGGACGGTGGATTCGGACACTGGATTTCGGACCAACGGCACTGCGGACTGCAGACTAATTGCGATCGGGGGACTAACTCCGGATTGATGACCGTGCGGAGTGCGGACCGGTCCCGCAGGTCGCAGGGGTCTCCCAATTCGCAGTTAGTCCCCCAATTCGCAGTTAGTCCCCCAATTCGTAGTCAGTCAGCAGTCCGCAGCGCACTTGGTCCGCAATCCGCAGTTCTCAGTGATATATTTCTGGTGCCCCAGGTCCCGGAGGGCGTAAGCCCGCTAACTCCGTCAGGACCCCGAAGGTAGCAGCGGCATGCGGTGTCTTTCGTTGCTCCGTCAGGCCTGGGGTAATCCCGCCTCGCAATGTCTCTCGCACTAGCCCGCAAATACCGCCCAAAGACCTTCGCTGACGTTGCCGTCCAGTCGCACGTGTCCAATACGCTGCGCGGCGCCATCGCCAGAGGAAGAGTCGCGCACGGTTATCTCCTGTGCGGTCCGCGAGGAGTGGGTAAGACGACCCTTGCGCGCGTGCTCGCCATGGCGCTCAACTGCGAGAACAAGCGCGAGGACGGGGAGCCGTGCGGAAAGTGTGTATCGTGTCAGCGCATCTGGGCCGGATCGTCGAGCCTGGACGTGGTCGAGATAGACGCCGCCTCGAACCGCGGCGTTGACGACGCGCGAGATCTCCGGGAGAGAGCGATGTACGCTCCTTCGGGCGACAACCAGTTCAAGGTCTACATCGTCGACGAAGCGCACATGCTGACTCGCGAAGCATGGAATGCGCTGCTCAAGATCCTCGAGGAGCCGCCGCCGCGGGTCGTCTTCGTGTTTGCGACTACGGAGCCACAGAAGATTGCCCAGGCTGCCGCGCCGGTGCTCAGCCGGCTCCAGAGATTCGATCTCAAGCGGATCGGCCTCGGTGACATCACGAAGCGCCTCACGACCGTTCTCGAGAACGAAGGAGTGAAGGTCGCTGATGACGCCCTCGCGATGATCGCCCGCGCGGCCGACGGCTCAATGCGTGACGCCCTCAGCCTCACCGACCAGGTGATTTCCATCGGCGAAGGTACCGTGACCGCGGAGCGCGTCAGAGAGGCGCTCGGCCTCGTACCCGAGGACGAGTTCCTGGCAATCCTGGACATCATCGCCGGGCACCGCGCCGGAGAAATATTCGCTGCAGTCAAGAGACTCGCGGATTCGGGCGTTGACTTCGGCGTGTTCCTGTCGGGATTCGCGGATATGCTGCGTGCC
Organism: Gemmatimonadales bacterium; assembly: GCA_038227135.1. Taxonomy (GTDB): domain Bacteria; phylum Gemmatimonadota; class Gemmatimonadetes; order Gemmatimonadales; family Gemmatimonadaceae; genus UBA4720. The sequence continues at coordinate 33,281 of JBBRQC010000009.1, read as the reverse complement.
CAGCTCGCCGTGGTACTGAACGGGAAGGCAGATGGAGTCTCAGCTACGGCCGCCGCCGCCCTGCGGGAAAGGAAGGATCTGTTCACCGCAGGAGACCTGCTGCGCATGGTCAGCGCGGTCAACACGCTCGAGCCGGATTTCAGAAAGAGCGGTCAGCAGCAGCTACTTATCGAAATGCTCCTCGTCAGGATGGCGCTGCTCGACAAGACAGTCACGCTGGAGGATCTGCTCAAAGGGCTCGGTGCCGAGTCGGGGGCGAGCAGCGAGCGGGGAGAAACGCGGAGCGGCTCGGTGCGCGCGCAACCCGTGCAGGCTTCGGTGGCGCGAACGGTGCAAAGGCCGGCTACGCGTCCGGGCTACCCTCCCCAGCTAACCACGCCGAACGCTCTGCCGCCGGAGATGCCTGCGAAGGCCCCCTCACAGGTAAACGAGGGACAGCTGAGCGAAATGAAGCGCGCAATGGAATCGACGGCACAGGATTCAAACCGAAGCCGTATGACGCCCGAGGCGCTGAAGGAAGAGCGTATTGGTATGCTTCGGCAGAAGGATCCCGCGCTGGGAGCGGCGATCGACGAGTTGGACCTCGAGCTTCTCGACTGACTTCACGCAGCTCATTCACAGACCGGGACGATGGCTGATTTTTCCAAGATCTTCGAGCAGGCGCAGCAGATGCAGGCCCGCATGCAGTCAATGCAGTCCGAGTTGGAAAAGCAGACGGTCAGTGCGTCGGCTGGTGGCGGCATGGTGACGGTCGAGGCTGACGGAAAGGGGACGATTACGCGCGTCAAGATCGATCCGAGCATGGCGGATCCCAAGGACGTCGAGATGCTCGAGGACCTGGTCCTCGTCGCCGTGAACGAGGCCCAGAAGAAAGCCAGCGAGCTAGCGAAGGGCGAGATGAGCAAGCTGACTGGTGGGCTCAACCTCCCATTCAAGCTCCCGTTTTAGCGTGGGAGCGATAGACGATTTGGCGACCGAGCTGTCAAAGCTGCCGGGCATCGGCCGGAAGACCGCGCTCAGGCTGACCTACCACCTGCTCAAGCAGTCGCCGGAGCAGTCCAAGCGTCTTGCCACCGCGCTGGAGACGCTCGCCGAGAAGGTGCGCCCGTGCCCGCGGTGCTTCAACCTCACGGAGGAGGACTTGTGCTCCATTTGCCGTGACGCGCGCAGGGATACGGGAGTCATCTGCGCAGTAGAGGAGGCCTCCGATATCGGAGCTATCGAGCGGTCGGGCGAGTTCCGGGGCATGTATCACGTCCTGGGTGGCCGTCTGTCGCCGCTCGACGGCATCGGCCCGGACGATCTCACCATTCCACAGTTGGAGACGCGAGTGTCGGCTGGAGTCGTCCGCGAAGTGATAATTGCAACCAACCCTAGCATTGAAGGGGAGACGACCGCCCTGTACGTCCAGCGAAAGCTCGCCCGCTATCCTCTCACTGTCTCGCGCATCGCGCGCGGGCTCCCCGTCGGTGGAGATCTCGAGTACGCCGACGGCGTGACGATCGCGCAGGCATTGACTGCGCGGAGATCCATGTCATGAGCAGGGAACGCGCGAGCTTCGTGGCCGTGGGATTCATCGGGGGGGTCGCTGCCGGCACTCTCGTCTGGAGCAGGCTGCAGCGCCAATACCGCCGCAATCTTTTCAGCAGGTCGCCGATTCGCCGCGTCGCCGCGCTCGGATACCTGCGGGCCAGGCCTTCAGTCAACACGGCACAGCTGCTCCGCGAGTACATCGCGTGGGAGCCGAGAGCGATTCTACGCAGCCGCGGGGCGCGGATGCTCAAGAGCATGGAGTCTACTCTGTGACCGGAGCACGATGACGGCCGGCACGGCAAACTGGTCCTTCACGCAAGACGACTTCACCGCGATCACCGATTCGCTGAAGCGCTTTCTTGGCGAGACCAACTCCCGTTGCGCGCTTCTCGTCGATCGGTCGGGACAGCTCGTCACGACAGTAGGTGAGCCACTTTCACTCGACACGACCGCGTTCGCGACGTTGACGGCGGCCGACTACAGCGCCAACGACCAGCTCGCGAAACTCGTGGGAGAGAACGACTTCTCCAGCCTGTTTCATCAGGGCGAAAAGGAATCCATCTACGTAGCCGACGTCGCTCGCCGGCTGCTTCTCGTAATAATCTTCGATTCACGCACGACTGTCGGTCTCGTCCGGCTCAGAATGAAGGCCGAGATCGAAGAGTTGACGCTGTTGGTCGATCGCGTATTTTCGCGCGGTCGGAACGGCGCCGCGCCCCCGAGACTTCTCAAGGGTGCGGATGACGAGATCGACAAACTCTTCAACTGGTGAGGAAGAGCTAGCGTGTCGATGATCAACTACGCCTCGCGCGAGATCAATTGTAAGATCGTTTACTATGGTCCCGGGCTGGGCGGCAAGACCACGAATCTCGAGCACGTCTACGGCAAGGTCAAGCCGGAGACGCGCGGCAAGCTCATATCCCTGGCCACCGAGACAGAGCGTACGCTCTTCTTCGATTTTCTTCCCGTCGATCTTGGAACCATTCGCGGATTCAAGACCCGCTTCCACCTGTATACCGTGCCTGGCCAGGTCTATTACAATGCCAGCCGGAAGTTGATACTCAAGAACGTGGATGGCATAGTCTTCGTCGGGGACTCGCAGGCGGAGCGCATGGAAGCCAATCTCGAGTCGATGCAGAATCTCTACGACAACATGTCGGAGTACGGCTACGATCTCACCCAGATGCCGTTCGTGATTCAGTACAACAAGCGCGACCTGCCGAACGCCGCTCCGATCGACGATCTGCAGGCGGCGCTCAATCCCGGCTGGGAAGTGGAAGAGCCGACCAAGCGTCGCGTCACTCCCGATCCGTACCACGCCGGTGAGAACCTGATCGAGCAGCATTCGGGCGGAGAGTGGGTCGAGCGCGCGCCCTATTTCGAGGCAATTGCCGTGCAGGGAGATGGCGTGTTCGATACGCTCAAGGCCGTTAGCAAGCTGGTGCTGAAGGCGCTCGCCTAGCGGGGGTGGAGAGCCTCCGGTGAATCTTCCCAACACGATCACGGCCGGCCGCATACTCGCCGCGCCCTTCATCGCCGCACTCCCCTTCATCAACTCGCCCGGCGCGAGGCTCATTGCATTTGTGCTGTACGTCATCGCCGCAGTTACGGACTACTACGATGGCATGCTGGCGCGGACACGCAATCTCATCACCGATCTCGGACGCCTGCTCGACCCACTGGCGGACAAGCTGCTCCTGTTCGCAACGTTGATTCCCATGTTCGTTCTGATGGCGCCACCCAATGATCCTTTCATTCCTACGCGCGCGGAGAGCATGGACGCTGGCCGCCTCCCCTTTCTCACCCCGTTCGGTCCCGTCTATCTCGCGTGGTGGGTCGTCGCACTCGTGATCGGACGCGAGATATTCATGACGGTTTTCCGCCAGGCGGCAGCGCGTCGTGGAGTTGTCATCTCCGCCATCGGCCCGGCCAAATGGAAGACCGGGTTTCAGTCCGTGTGGGTCGGGTCGGCCTATTTCTGGTTCTTCGCCGCGACCCTTGCCGCCCGTAATGGGTGGAACACCCCCGAGTGGCGCGCCTTCGCCTATTTCAACGGCATTGTCGGCACCGTCACGATGGTCACTTCAGTGGTTCTCACAGTCTATTCGCTCGGCCTCTATCTCCGGCGGTACGCCGGCGTGTTCGCCCGTTGACCGCCAGCCAGGTCGAGCTGATCACCATTGGTGACGAGCTCCTCCTCGGCTTCACGATAGATACAAACGCGGCGCATATCTCGCGCGTGCTGGCGGCGGCGGGAATCGAGATCGTGCGTCGCACGACTGTCGGCGACGACGCCGAAAAGATTGCGCACGCTGTTCGGGAAGCGGTCGACCGGACCGGAGCCGTGATCACAACCGGCGGTCTCGGCCCAACGAGCGACGATCTGACCAAGCCGGTGATTGCTCGAATCTTCGGTCGGGCGATGAAGCTCGACGAGACCATCGCCGCGAGGCTCGAGGAGCGTTGGCGCACCCGATTTCCCAACAGCGCCTTTCCCTCGACCAACCGGATACAGGCGGAAATCCCCGAGGGAGCGCGAATACTGGTCAATCGTCATGGAACCGCTCCCGGCATCTGGTTGGAGGACGAGGCTGGCCGCTGGGTGGCGATGATGCCGGGCGTGCCGCGAGAGATGCGCGGAATGCTGGCCGAAGAGCTGTTGCCGGAGATTCAGACACGGATGAAAGGCGTCGAGAGCATTGTGCTCTCGCGCACGTTGCGTACAACGGGCATCGCGGAATCAGCGATCGCCGAGCTGCTGGGTAGGGATTTCCTGGGCGGTCCTGGGTCGGAGCTCGGATCGCTTTCCCTTGCCTATTTGCCTGGTGTCGCCGGTGTTGATCTGCGCGTCACCGCGAAGGGAATGCCTCCGGCACGCGCCCAGGAGCTCGCCGAGCAAGCGGTAGTGAAACTGCGGAGCAGAGTGGACGCGTACGCATACGGAGAGGACGACGCCGACCTCGCCGCAGTTGTCCTCGAGAGGTGTCGCGCTCTGAGGCTTACGCTCGCCGTTGCCGAGAGCTGCACGGGCGGCATGCTGGGCGAGCGGATCACGAGCATACCCGGATCGAGCGACGTGTTTGTCGGGGGCGTAATAGCCTACCACAACGATATAAAGAAGCAGCTGCTCGGCGTCCGCCCGGATGATCTGGAACGCTATGGCGCGGTGAGCGAGGAAGCAGCGCTTCAGATGGCGGCGGGTGTGCGCAAGATAACCGGCGCCGATGTCGGGGTTTCAGTGACGGGGATCGCCGGACCGGGAGGGGGCACGCCGGAGAAGCCGGTCGGGCTCGTGTGGATTGCGATAGACGGCCCGGACGCGAAGGCACGCCGCTTCCATGTTGTCGGAGATCGCCCGGAAATAAGGCAGCGCTCGGCGCAGGCTGCTCTGGAGATGGTACGTCGCACTCTTGCAAAAGGTTAAGTTTCCGACATGAGACACTCGAAAAAGAAGGGTGATCAGGCCCCTCTGGGTGAAGAGGATGTGATGGGCTCGGAGGACGACTTCGCTCCCGGTGGGGGCGCGGATGCGCGGGCGCAGGATCCCCCGTTCAACGGCAGCGCCGACACTGAGATGGCGGAGAGTGCGGGAAGCGATACATCGGTGCGTGACACCAGCGATCCGCGCGCCGACGACTTGGCAACCGAGCGCGACAAATACCTTCGGCTCGCCGCGGAATACGACAATTATCGCAAGCGTTCGGCGAAAGAGCGCCAGGACGCCGGCACCCGCGCGCAGGCCGACCTCGTGAGACAGCTGGTGGAGGCGCTCGACGACGTCGCGCGCTTCGCTCACATCGATCCGGCAACGACCGACGCCACCACGGTTGTGCAGGGCGTCGACATGGTGGAGAAGAAGCTGCTGAAAGCTCTGGGCGGGGCCGGCCTGGAGATCGTCAACCCGCTTGGAGAGACCTTTGATCCTGCGCTGCATGAAGCGGTAGCGACGGAGCCGACCACGGCGCGCGAGGACGATCACGTGGTCTCGCGCGTCTACCAGCCAGGATACCTATTCAGGTCGCAGCTGCTGCGTCCCGCCCGCGTGGTGGTGAAGCAGTGGAACGGCTGACGGCTGTCTCGCTCGCCCAATAAATGGCCCAGTCCAAGGATTTCTACAACGTACTCGGCGTAAGCTCGACGGCTTCGCAGGACGAGATCAAGAAGGCCTACCGCAAGCTCGCCAAGAAATTCCATCCCGACGCCAACGCCAACGACGCAAAGGCCGGCGAGCGATTCAAGGAAATATCGGAAGCGAACAACGTCCTGAGCGACCCCTCAAAACGAAAGCAGTACGACGAGATGCGCCGCTACGGCGCGTTCGATGGAGCGTCCGGCGGTTTCGGCGGCGGACGTTCTCGCGCCGGAGGTGCCGGTGGATTCGGCGGGCGGTCGAAGGCTGGCGAGCAGACCATCAACTTTCAGGACTTCGATATCGGCGGATTGGGCGGGTTGGGCGACCTCTTCAGCTCGATGTTCGGAGGTGGGGAAGCTCGCGGAGCATCGCGCCCGCGCGGCCCGGAAAAGGGAGATACTGTCGAAGCGAACCTCGACATCCCGTTTCGCACGGCAGCGCGCGGCGGAAAGGTTCCGATAGAGCTGGAAGTTCGGGAGGAGTGCCCCACTTGTCACGGCACGGGAGCGGCGCCGGGTGCCCAGCTCAAGATCTGCCCAGAGTGCAACGGAAGGGGTGTGATCTCTTTCGGTCAGGGCGGCTTCGCCGTCAACCGGACGTGTCCGGTGTGCCTCGGAAAGGGCCAAGTCCCCACCGAGCCTTGCCCGACATGCCACGGCGCCGGTGATGTGCGCGTCAAACGGAAGGTCGTGATCAACGTGCCCCCGGGAGTAGATAGTGGTTCGAAGATCCGGTTGAAGGGTCAGGGTGGAAAGGGAACAGCGAATGGGCCGCCGGGTGATTTGATGATCACTTTCAACGTGCAGGCCGACAAGTTCTACAGCCGGGACGGGCTCGACGTCATCGCAAAGGTTCCGCTCAACATCGCGCAGGCGACGCTCGGCACGAAGATCAGCGTCAAAACGCTCGACGGCAAAAAGGTGGCGATCAAGATTCCACCCGGCACTCCGTCGGGGAAGCGTTTGCGGGTGCGCGGCCAGGGAATCCAGAAGGGAGACCAGAAGGGCGACCTGATCGTCGAGGTCTCCATCGCCATTCCTGAAAAGCTGTCCGAAGAGCAGGAGCAAATGATGAAGGACTTCGCCGATTCCGGCGGGATGAAATACTAGGTTCCAACCCTCTCGACTTCTTCAAGGGGATGCCTCCGACATTTTCCGTGTGCAACACGGACTCTCTCGGGGAGCAGATCCAGCGCGCTGTGGCTGCGACTGTACATGAAGTATCAGACGCCGAACGTGAACGTGCGGGTCACGCGCTAACGCTATCTCGCTGTTGGGAGTTCCCAGGTGCCAACTGAACCGAACCGTGTTCCATTCAGTTGGCACCTGACAAGCAGCGATCCCAATTCACAACCGTCTAATCCAGATGTTACGGTACCGGACGGGATTCCCATGATCCTGCAGCCGCAGTGGCTCGAGCGCCGGGTGAGCAGTGTACACCGCCGGCCTGTCGTTATAGGTGTTCCCGAAAATCTCGACGTTGTTCTGGATGAGAACGCCGTTGTGCAGGACCGTGACGCGTGCCCGTTCGATCGGCTTGCCCTGCTCGTCGAATGTCGGCGCCCTGAAGATGATGTCGTAACTCTGCCACTGACCCGGCGGCCGCGACGCGTTCACCAACGGAGCGTACTGTTTGTAAACTGATCCCGCCTGACCGTGGAAGTAGGTCTTGTTGTCGTACGAATCGAGCACCTGAATCTCGTAGTGATCCATCAGAAAGACGCCGCTGTTGCCGCGCTCCTGACCATCGCCTTTGACGAGCGAGGGTGTCGCCCACTCGATGTGAAGCTGGCAGTCGCCGAACGGCTGCGCAGTGTGGATGTCGCCCGCTCCCGCCGCAACTTCCATGTAGCCATCTCTGACCTGCCACTTCGCCGGGCTTCCATCGCTGCCGCGCCAGCTCGCGAGATTCTTTCCGTCGAAAAGGACGACGGCATCCGACGGTGGATCCGCGCTCGTCCTTCCGGGAGTGACGATGCGCGGCTCGACGTTGGGCGCAGGAAACGGCGCAGCGTCCTGAGCGGGCGATTGAGATGTCATTGTCCCAACCAGCGCCAGCGAAATAATCAACGGGGCGGGCTTTACCACGGGATCTGCGGTGACCGATAATAATTGATACCGAGGTAGTTCCAGCGTGGAGCGTGGGCGGCGAGCCTCGAGCGGAAGTCTTGCCACTCGCGGGAAGCTTGTGGCGTCCACGCAACTTCGGCGATGGCCACCAGACGCGGCATTGCCAGATACTCGGCGGCTGTTATGTTCCGCACCGTCTCACTCCAGAGAGCTGCTTCGACCCCAACAATATTCTGCTCCGTGACTCCGGCGAGGTAGAGGGCGGGATCCCAGTTGTAAGCGTCATTAACCTCGATCAATCCTGCCCATCTGAGCCCGAGCTCCGTCGTCGGGCTGTATTTCATGTCGAGGTAGGTCTTGTTCGACGGTGAGAGGATTAACTTGGCGCCGTACTTGAGCGCCGCCGTCGCCGAATCGCTTTTCCATTGCTGCGCGATGGTAGTCGGCCTGATTCGCGCCTTCGTGATCTCCTCCCAACCGATCATTGTCTTCCCGTACTTGTAGATGATCGTCTGCACGCGTTCGACAAAGCGTATGTACTGCTCTGCGGTGAGCACCTGCACCTCATCACCACCGACGTGAAGATACGGACCCGGTGTCAGCGAGCTGACCTCGCGAATCACGTCGTCGATGAAGGCATACGTCTCATCCTTATCGACGCAAAAGGTGCTAAAGCCAACCTCGGTTCCAGTGTAAGGAGTGGGCGGCCGCGAGCCGCACGAAAGCTCAGGGTAGGCACTCAAAGCCGCATTGGAGTGGCTGGGCATATCTATCTCAGGGACGATCGTGATATATCGCGCCCGTGCGTACCGAATGATGTCCTGATAGTCCTGCTGGCTATAGAAACCGCCGGGTCCACCTCCGACCTGTGTGAGTGAGCCGACGGCGGTGAGCTTCGGACGAGAGTTGATCTGGATTCGCCATCCCTGATCGTTGGTCAAACCGAGGTGCAACACGTTCAGCTTGTAGAGCGCCATGAGGTCGATGTACTGCTGGACTTCCCGTACGGTGAAGAAGTGGCGCGAGACGTCGAGCATAGCTCCTCGCCAGGCAAAACGTGGCTGGTCCACGATGCTGAGCGCTGGAATGGGCCAGATGCTGCGCTCCACCCCCATGTCAGATTCGATCTCCACGGGCAGCAGTTGCCTGATCGTCTCAACGCCATGAAACAAACCAGCGGGTGAATTGGCAACCAGCCGTACCGAATCCGTCGTTACGGTTAGTCGATAACCCTCTTCGCCGAAAGAGGGCGCATCGCTCGTGAGGCGGAGCTCGATGCCGCCGGTGCCGCTACCCGTGGGCGTGGCGGCCACCGGAAAAGCGAACTGCGTCGATTTGCGAAGCAGCGCGGAAAGCGTTTCTCCGATCGCGGCCAGTTCCGGGCTGGATCCGACAAGCGTGATGCGGGTCGCGCGCGTCAGCTCGAACGGCGCGCCCCCAGTTAGAGTGAGGGACGCGGGCGCAGGGATGACTCGAGGCGCCACTGTACCGGAAACCGGTGACGGCGGCCGTGCAGGAGCGGGAGGACTACACGCCGATACGAACGCGGCACCCGCGAGTGCCAACGCGAGGCTCGAGCACGAAAACACTCCACGTGATGACATCCAGCGTCTCCTGTCTTAGTTGGGTGCACAAACTTGCGACAGGCACTTCCGCGAGGCTAGTTGGGCGCGAGCCCCGCCGACGGTCTGGCAATTGTCCGCGGGACGACGGGGGTCTTCGCTCCGCGGGGCAGGAGGGCAGGAAGATTCGCGAGCTCGAAGGCCGTGGCGGCCGTCACAGCCGACGCCTGAATGAGGTCGCTCGCGATGGCGTGATCGAACGTGTCGACCTGCGAGTGATGCGTGTGGTTGTAGCCGCGCGATTCCTGGTCGAAGTTCCAGCCCGGCACGCCGTAGGGAATGAACGACAGGTGGTCGGTCCCGCCCTTGTTGCCCTGTCGCACGTTCTTCGCTCCCAGTGACGACACGGGAGCCAGGAGATCCTTCCAGAGCTGCTCGTCCTGGTTTCGTCCCTGGAGCGCCTGTCCCGTAATCATCCCGGTACCGTTGTCCAGCACCAGCACCGCCTGGATGCTGTCGGCAGTCGCCATGTGCTGTGCCGCGTACGCCGCGGAACCCAACAGTCCTTCCTCCTCGCCGCTGAACAGGATGAAACGGATCGTGCGCTTCGGCTTGAGTCCGGACTGTGCGATAGCGCGCGCGGCTTCGAGCACCACCATCGAGCCCGTGCCGTTGTCAGTTGCTCCCGTGCCGAGATCCCAGCTGTCGAGATGAGCGCCGAGGATAACTACTTCGCCGGGCTTCTCCGTCCCACGGATTTCTGCCACCGTGTTGTACTGCTGAACAGGTTTGGTTCCCATCGAATTGCTGACCGCGGCCTCGAACCGGGGAGTGACACCGTTCTGGATGAGACGCGCGATCTGTGCAAAGTCCTCGTGAGCGATGACGAGGTTGGGCAGCGGCGACACAGAATAGGGTGAGCCGCTCATCGTCATGAGGCCCTGTTCCTTGCTACCGTCAGTGAGGCGGCCGAGCGCGCCGGCCTGCTTCAACAGATAGGGCACGTCGGTCTGGAACTGACGCCGGCGAGCCACTGCGGCGGCCGACGTGTCCTGAGGCGGTCGAGGCTGACTGAAGCGGGCACGGACGGCCGCTGAGTCCGCTGCGGTCATCGGTGGCCCGTCAGGATTGAAGATGTTCGCCGGCTGTCCGGTAAGAAGCCACGCTCCCCTCATGTGATCCCGGTAAACAGCCAGGCTTTCGGGTGACGACACGTTCACCAGCATTACGGGCCCTGCTAACGGCGTGCCCTCGGTGCCCGCGGTCCACGCCCAGCTGTGAGCGGTGACGCTACGCTGAAATGGCGCGACCAGTCGCGCGAACACCGGGCCGCGTTCCCAGGTCACACCGAAATCCCACGACTCGAGCGCGGCGCTCAGACCATAGGACTTGAACTGGTCCACCGTCCAGTCGTTGGCACGGCGCATCGCAGGAGAGCCGGTCAAACGCGGTCCGATGATATCCGCCAGGTACTGGAGATTCTTCATCACTTCCGAGTGGTCGGTCGCCTGGCGGACGATGGCGGCAGTGCCGGACGTATCGACACTCGTCTGGGCAATGAGAGGAGCGGTTGCGCAGAGGAGAGCCAGGCAAGCGAATGTCTTGATCATTGGTCGGAAGAAGTGGGGCGGAACGCGAAGATACTTGTCAAAAAAACTTCTGAATGTGCCGTGCAGGCCGATGCAGCCCTACTACGCCGCCAACACGGGCAGCGCGGGTCGCTGGCCTCGCGAAGCTTCGATGAAACCACCGCCCAGCACCCGATCGCCGTCGTACAGCACCATCGATTGGCCGGGTGTGATCGCGGAGACCGGCTCATCGAGCGCCAACTCGATTTCGTCAGAATCCAGTCGAACAATCTCCGCCATGGCCAGCGAAGCCCGATGTCTCACTCGCACGCTGACTCGATCGCCGACGCGCGGCGGAGGAGCCAGCCAGTTCACCTCGCGAGCGACCACTCCGCTACCGAGTAGCTCGTCGCGGGTCCCGATCACAACGACGCGATCGTGCGGTCTGATGCCGACGACATACATGGGCTGCGGAAAGCCGCCAGGCACGCCGCGGCGCTGACCGATCGTATAGCGCGCAAATCCGTTGTGCTCACCCACGATCTTTCCACCCAGCGTCATGATCGGGCCGCGCGACAGCGCCGGCGCGTCCGCCGGCAGCCGCTGCTCGAGGATGCGGGCGTAATCGCCGTCCGGGACGAAGCATATCTCCTGGCTCTCGGGCTTCTCCGCGATGACCTCGAGTCCCATCGCGTGAGCGCGCGCGCGAGTCTGCGCTTTGTTGAGAGTGCCGACCGGAAGAATCATTCGCGACAGAACGGCCCGATCGATTCCCCAGAGGAAATAGGTCTGGTCCTTGTTCTCGTCGACACCGCGGCGGAGCTCACCGTCGACAACCCGCGCGTAGTGGCCCGTCGCAATCCACTGCGCGTCTATAGAGTCCGCCTTCTTCAGGAAATCACGGAACTTGGTGAAGGTGTTGCACCTCACGCACGGAATCGGAGTGCGTCCGCGAGCGTATTCGTCGACGAAGTTGTCGACGACATCGTGCCCGAACTTCGTCTCCAGATTGAGGACGTAATGTGGAATGCCCAGTTGCTCGCACACCCGTCTGGCGTCGTTTACCGAGTCCAGAGAGCAGCATGGGCGATCCGGCACATCGTCCCCGTGACAGAACAGCTTCATCGTCGCGCCAACCACCTCGTATCCTTGCTCGACGAGAAGGGCGGCGGCGACGGATGAATCAACCCCGCCCGACATAGCAACCAGGACTCTCTCCTTTGTCATCGTCACTGCGCCGCCGTAAGCTGACGCGCCTTGGCCACGAGAGCGGGGAAGACTTCGATGACGCGATTGATGCAATGATCCGTCGTGAGCGAGCCGAGGCTCATGCGAACGGCGGCGCTCACCAGATCGGGACGTACGCCGAGAGCGGACAGAACGTGAGAGGGCGTGATACTGCCGCTCTGGCACGCGGAGCCACCCGACGCCGCGATGCCGCGCAGGTCGAGCGCCATCAGCAGCGATTCGCTATCCGTTCCCGGCACGGAGATGTTCACGATGTGCGGCGCCCGCTCGGCCCCACGCCCGTGGACTATTGCATCGGGGACCTTCGCGAGAATTCCGGCCTCGAGCCTCTCTCGCATGGTGCGCAGTCGGGCGCAATGCGCTTCGCACTCAGCCAGGGCCAGCTCTGCCGCGCGCGCCAGACCAACCGCTGCGGCGACGTTTTCCGTTCCCGGGCGTCGGCCGCGATCCTGGGTTCCTCCGTGCATGAGTGGCTCGAGACTGGTCCCGCGGCGGATGAACAAGGCGCCGATTCCCTTGGGCGCGCCGAATTTGTGGCCGGAGATCGTCAGGAAATCGAACTGCTGCTTCTGGGCGTCGATGGGAATTTTTCCGAAGGCCTGCACTGCGTCGGTATGAAAGAGGGCACCGCGCTCCTTTGCCTTCGACGCCAACTGAGGTACGGGTTGGATCGTGCCGATCTCGTTGTTGACCCACATTACCGTGCACACGGCAACGGCCTCGTCAACGAGATCGTCGAAGGACTGGCCGTTGACCACGCCATCGGATGTCATCTCTAGGATCCGCTCTTCGGCGCCTTCGCGGGCGACCTGGTGCACGGCTCCGAGAATCGCCTTGTGCTCGATGGGGCTGGCTACGACAGCCCGCCGTCCCTTGGCCTTGAGAGCGCGCCACGCGCCGAGGATGGCCAGATTGTCGCCTTCGGTGCCACCGGACGTGAAGCAGATCTCATCAGGACGCGCGCCTAGACATCGGCCCACCCGTTCCCGGGCCTCGTCGAGCGCAGCACGCGCTTCGCGTCCCCACCGGTGGGTGCTCGAAGGATTTCCAAAGCGAGGGCCGAAAAACGGCTTCATCGCCTCAAAAACCTCTTCGCGCACCGGCGTCGTGGCGGCGTGATCGAGGTAGACGGGATCAGCGGCGGGCGTCATGCTCGCAATTTAAGGGGGGCGCTCCGGCATAGCCACAACACTTCGCTCGCACCTGCATCCACGACGGAAGGGAACACGGATGCTCCGGAAGAAGCCCGAATGTTTCGGATCGACTCCGAATGACGAGATGGCTCTTCTCGCGAGGCCAGGGTCAGCCCTGAAAAAACTTGCTCCTGACATCCCACAGCTTGGGGAAAAATCTCTGCGAGATCGTTTTCTGAAGGTACTTGGATCCGAGCGTCCCGCCCGTTCCAGACGTACCCGGGCCGATGATTCGCTCGACCAGCTGGACGTGGAGAAAGCGCCACATAGCGAATCCCTGCTCGTACTCCAGCAACCCCTCCGCCAGCATCTGCAGCGGCCGCTGGTGGGCTTCGGAGTACACCTGTTCCAGTGTCACGTTGTGGGCGACGAGGAGGTCCTCGTAAAGCTGCTGCAAGGTCGGCTTCGCGAGCGCCTCTTTGACGAGCGGCGGAACCTCCCCGTGTTGCTTGAGGACCCGGACAAAATGCTCGTCGCGCATGCCCGACTTTGCCTCGATCGCGCGGAACTGCACGCTCTGTGACCCGCTCGAGGTTCCGAGGTATTCCCGAAACTGCGCGAAGCGCTGCGGCGGAAGAGTCTCCAGCGCCGAGAGCTGGCCCGTGACGATGTGAACGAGCGCGTTTACCCTGCGCACCGAGGTGAGAGCGCCGAGCGTGTCCTTCGCTTCCATCAGACCGATCAGCGCGTCGAGCTCGTGAAGAATGAGCTTGAACCACAGCTCGCTGGACTGGTGCACGATGATGAAAAGGAGCTCGTCGGGGTGTTCCGGCGCCGAGCGGGGTCGCTGCAGACTGAGGAGCTCATCGAGCACCAGGTACGACGAGTAGGTGACCTCACCGCCCGATTTCTTCTCCGACCCGGACGGAGGCGTCTTACGGTTCTTTCCGGTCAAAAGGTCGCGACCTCGAGTGCGGCGACATCATCCACGCGCATTGTCTCGGTGGTGTAGAACGGCTCGCCGTACCGGCAGCGAATGAGCGAGCCGTAGTGCGCCGCGTGGTGCCGGATCAGGTCATTCAGCGGCTCGCCGTTTGGATACACTTCTCCAGCCTGGACCGCGTCACCGAATTGGGATTCGTAGCATCCGATCGCCTCGAGTTTTTTCTCGAACGCTTCGCTGATGTCGACGACGAAAGTCGGCTTCTGATTGTCTTCGCGGAACGAAAGTGCGTGGATAACCTTCCTTGGCCGGTGCGGAGGAATGTCCTGCTCCACCAGCTTCAGTCCCGCTACGAAGCACGCGTCGCGCACCAGCTGCGCTACGATGGGATGGTCCGGGTGGCGTCCGTGCAGCGAGTGCGTGATCACGACGCTGGGCTTCAGCTGTCTTATCACGACGGCGACCATCGCGCGCGTAGCCGGCGTGTTCGTGATGCCACCGTCGGGAAGGCCCAGATTCTTGCGAACGCTCACCCCCATCACCCTCGCAGCCTTGGCCGCTTCTTTCACGCGTAGCTCCGGCGTGCCGCGACTCGCCAACTCCCCGGCCGCGAGGTCGAGAATGCCTGTCTTTCGTCCCAGCATTTGCGCGCGAATGAGCGTCCCGCCGCAAATGAGCTCGACGTCATCGGGATGAGCGGCGATTGCCAGGACATCTACCTGTGTCATGCGGGAAAGTTACGCGAGCCAGCCCAAACAGGATACGGTTGCGGCCAGCTACTCGTAGTGCAATGCGGCAATGGGGTCGAGCTTTGCCGCCCGCTGAGCGGGAAGCATCCCGAAAATGATTCCGATACTCACCGACACCATGACGGCTACCACAGTGAGAGCCAATGGAATCGCGGCGTCGATGTTCATCGCCAGAGTGGCGAGCCGTCCCAACGTCAACCCGATCAGGATGCCCAGAATGCCGCCGAGTCCGGTGAGCGTAGCGGATTCGATCAGAAACTGGAACAGGATCTCGCGCCTGGTCGCGCCAAGGGCCTTCCGGATCCCTATCTCTCTCGTGCGACTCGTCACGGAGACCATCATGATCGCCATCACCCCGATTCCGCCGACGAGCAACCCGACACTCGATAGCACGATCATCACGAGGAAGAAGACCCCCGTGATCTTGTTGAAGGTGTCGAGAATCTGGTCCTGGGTGATCAGATCGAAGTTGTTCTTGTCAGCCGGACGGAGGCGTCGCATTTCCCTGAGCGCGATCGTTACCGCCTCCTGCGCGTCTGCCGTCGTCACACCCTTCTTGGGCTTTACCGGGATGTAGAGCGCATTGGTCTTATCGATCGTGAATTGATGATCGAGCATCTGGTAGGGGACGATCGCCCCAATTTCCTGGCCAGGCGGCGAGAAGATATTTCCGGGCTGAGCGTAGAGTCCAATGACTTTCGCCGGGCGGCCACCGATCTTGATCTCCTTGTCCAATACGGATTCCCGGCCGAATAGCTTGTGAGCGGCGTTCTCGTCGAGGACGACGACGCTGGTACCGGATACCAGCTCCGCGGGCGTGAACCAGCGGCCATCGAGCAGCTCGCCACCCTGTATCTCCTGATAACGGTCGTCGGCACCCATAACGGCGATCATCTGCGTGTGTTGCGCGCCGTAGGTGAGCCGTCCGTTGGTCTGAGCCCACATCGCGGCGTAGGAGATTTCCGGAAGCTGCCTGATCCGCGCTGCTTCGTCCTCGACGAGGTCGGGCCGTACCCGAATCCATTTCGGAAGGCGGTCCGGATTCACCGGCGTTTGCGAAAAGACCTTGACGACGTAGAACGTCGTCGGGCCTGCGATCTCGATCGTGCGCACGATCTGACCCTGAATTCCCTGGACGATCGCGGCCATGGTCATGACGGTTGAAACGCCGATCACTACGCCGAGGATCGTCAGAGACGAGCGCAGCTTGTTCGCCCTGAGCGTGTCGACGGCGATCTGTATGTTGCTCTGAACCCGCTCCGCGATGATCATTCTGCGCGCAGTGCGTCGATCGGGTCGAGCTGGGCCGCGCGCGATGCCGGATACACTCCGAACAGCACGCCGACGCTCGCGCCGAGAGTGAGAGCGAGAACGATTGACCAGAGACTGACCCGCGCGGGAAGTGGCGAAGCGAGGCTGACGAGCGACGCCAGTGCCCAGCCGGCGGCGACCCCGCAGAGTCCACCAATGCTCGCCAGAACGATCGCTTCGACCAGAAACTGCTTCCGAATGTCGCCCGATCTCGCGCCGAGCGCTTTGCGCACTCCGATCTCGTGCGTGCGCTCGGTCACCGACATCAGCATGATATTCATGATCACGATTCCGCCGACGACGATTCCGATCGCGACGATCGCTGGAATGACCGAGAAGAGAATGCGGGTGAGATTTTTCCAGAACTCGACGAGCGCGTCCGCCGTCTCAACCGAGTAGTTGGGCTCGTCGCCAGGGCGCAGGTGGTGCGAGATGCGCATCGCTTCGTTGGCTCGCTCCATCCCGCCCGCAACCTCGAGGGCGGTCGGCATCTTCACCGAGACGGTATTGGTCTTTCGGCGCCCGTAAATCATTTCGAAAGTGGGCAATGGGAGCAACACAAACCCGTCGAATGATTGCCCGAGGACGCGGCCCTTCTTGGCGATGGTCCCGGTCACCGTGTAATGCTGGCCCAGAATTCTCAGATCCTGCCCGACGGGATCCACGTTCTCGAAAAGTTTTTCAGCCACGTCGGCGCCGATTACCGCGACCGGCCTGCGCTCGTGCACGTCGAAATCACTGATCGGGCGTCCGCTGGCGAAGACGTAATCCTGCACGATCTGGTACGGCGCCGTCACGCCGAGTATCACGACGTCACCCATCGTCTTGTTGCGCCAGACGAGGTCTGCGATAGGCGTCGGCCATCCCGACTGCAGGCTGACCGCGAGCGCTTCGGGAATCGCCGCAACCACGGCATCCGCATCGGCCTCGGTGATGCGCGGCCGCTTCTGAAGCTTTCTCCATTCCTCGTCGTCGAACAGTCCGATGCGAATCGGCGAGCGCCTCACCTGAAACGTGTTGGCGCCGATAAGTGCGCTGGCCAGGTTCTCCTTCACGTACGCGTTCATGCCCGTGATGATCGCGACGACCGCGACGAGGAACGCCACCGACACGATGATCCCGAGCAGCGTGAAGAACGACCGCAGCTTGTTGACTCGGATCTGTTCCAGCGCGGTGGTGATTACGTCGGCGAAGCGCATTGACCTAATCTCGGGGGCAGGCGGCCCCCGCGCTACAAGTTCTTACTCGTACCTGAGCGCTTCGACGGGGTCGAGACGAGCCGCCCGGGCGGCGGGGAGAAGTCCGAACAGAATTCCGGTGACCGCGCTGGTCCCCAGCGCGGCGACAACCGCGGAGACTGGGGTTGACGCCGGAATGGCGGGGAACGCTGTCTTGATCGCGAAAGCCAGCAGGACTCCGAGCACGAGCCCGATGGCCGCGCCAATGCTCGTCAGCGTGGCCGCCTCGACCAGGAACTGCCAGAGGATCGCGCTCTTGGTTGCGCCGAGCGCCTTGCGCACGCCGATCTCGCGGGTGCGCTCGGTTACGCTGATCATCATGATCGCGACGACGCCGACACCGCCAACGAGAAGGCCCACCGACGAAAGCGCGAGGCCCACCACGAAGAACGTGCCGAAGAGCTGGTTGTAAATACCCATCAGGCGATCCTGCGTGATGATCTCGAAGTTGTTCTTTGCCGTCGACCGGAGCCCGCGCCGCGCGCGAAGAAGCGCTGTCACGTCGTCCGTCGCCTCTTCCGTCGTCACGCCGGGCTCGGGCTTCACGATCAGGTCGACCCCGCGCATCCATGGATTGAGGCTGCGACGCGCCGACTCGAAGGGTACGATTGCCTTCGCCTGGTCACCGCCGCCGGCGGACGTCGGCGTCCCCATCGGGCTCGCCGTGTAGTGGTAAACGCCGATCACCTGGAATCCGACCCCATCGACGTTGATCATCTTGTCGATGGGATCCGACGGTCCGAACAAACGCTCGGCCAGCTTCTGATTAACGATTATCACTCGGGAGGCCGTCGTGTTCTCGGCGTAAGTGAAGCTGCGTCCGGGATAGATGTCTCCACCGTCCACATCGACCCAGTTCGGCGTGTAGATCTCCATTCCCGTGCTCACCTGCTTGTCCTTGTAGGTGAACTTGGCGCCGGCCCCAAGATGGGCGGTGACGGCTTTGATCGAGGGGAGACGCTCGATTGCCGTTGCGTCGTCGATCGTGAGCGCCGGATTGCGACGCTCGGGACACGTCTCGTCCGAGCCATCGCAGGCCTGAAAACCACTGATCGGCCGGCGATAGATGTAAAAGGAAGTGGGGCCCGCCGCTTCGAGATCCTTGGCGAAGCTCTCGTTGATGCCCCGCACGACCGACGACATCGCGACGACGACGAATACCCCGATGGCCACACCCATAATGGTCAACGCTGCCCGTACCTTGTTCGACCTGATGGCGTCGAGCGCCATACCGACGCCCTCGAACGCGTTGAAGACTCTTTGGGCGAGTCGCATCGCTATTCCTTTCTCAGGGCTTCGATTGGGTCGAGCGACGCCGCGCGCCGTGCCGGGTAGACGCCGGAAACGATCCCGACAACCGTGCCCAGCAGCGTGGCCATCACGATCGACCACGGAGCGATCGCCGCCGGCAGCGGCGTCTTCCACTCCACGACTTTCGCGATTGCGATACCCAGCAGAATGCCGATTATCGCCCCCAGCGTGCTCAGCGTGGCGGCTTCGACGAGGAACTGTCGCATGATGTCGCGACGCCTCGCCCCGAGCGATTTCCTGATGCCGATCTCACGTGTGCGCTCCGCAACGGCGACGAGCATGATGTTCATGATCACCATTCCGCCGACGATCAAGCCGATCGCGGGGAAGGCTGTGCCGGCCATGGTCATGATCGTCTTCAGCTTGTCCATGAACGCCAGGGCGCTGGCCGACGTCTCCATGAAGAAATTGTCCGGGTCGCCCGGGCGAAGCTTGCGCCGACCGCGCATGACCTCACGCACCGACTCCATCGCCTCACCCATCGCAAGCGGAGTTGGGGCCTGCACCATGATTCCGTCCACGTCCCCGCGAGGATTGGTGAAGTGGTGCAGTGGGGAGTTGTAAGGCGCGATCGCGACCCGATCGAGCGAGAGCCCGAACACCGAGCCCTGCTTCTCCAGCACTCCGATCACCGTGTAGGGCATGCTCTTCACGCGGAGCTGGCGGCCAAGCGGGTCGAGATCGGGGAAGAAATACTTGGCTACCTCGTCGCCGATGACGACGACGGGTGCGCCCAGTGTCGATTCCTGCGGAGTGAATGCTCGTCCGACGCGAACGTCGTACTTCTTGATCGTGAAGTAGTCTCCGTCGATCGCGTGCGCTTCGAGCTGCTTCGGGCGCGCCCACTGCGACTGCGCCTGGAGAAACTCCTGGCTTTCGACAGCAATTCTGGACCCGGGCGGAAGTACACTGGCAACCAGGGCGAGATCAGTGTGATAAATGCGCGGGCGTCTGGCCCACGTGCGCCACTCTTCCTCGGAACCCGCGCCGTCGCCGAACCACGGGAAGCGCCGCAGCGTGAATGTGTTCACGCCGAGCATCTTCGCCGCGAAATCGTTCTCCATGTAGCTGCTCATGCCCTGCACGATGGAGATGACTGCGATCAGGAACATCACCCCGATGCAAACGCCGAGAAGCGTGAAAAAGCTCTTCAGCTTCTGTACGCGGATCTGCGCCAGAGCAAGCCAGACCGCCTCTATGAAAGGCAACTGCTACCCCTTCCGCATTGCAGCGAGGTCAGGTGGAGCGATGCCTGTGGATTTGATGAACGTATCGCGCTTGTAGTCGCTGGCGATTGTTCCGTCGCGAAGCACGATGATGCGCCTGGCGTGGGCGGCGATGTCGGGCTCGTGTGTAACCATGATCACCGTCTGTCCCTGTTCGGCCAGCCCCTCGAATACACGCATGATTTCTTCCGAGGTCGTGGAGTCCAGGTTTCCGGTCGGCTCGTCCGCGAGAAGAATGGAAGGCTGGTTGACCAGCGCTCTGGCAATTGCGACACGCTGCCGCTGACCGCCGGAGAGCTCGTTCGGTCGGTGATGGATTCGATCGCCAAGCTGAACGCGCTCGAGCGCTTCGGTCGCCCTCTTCTTCCGCTCATCAGATCCCACGCCGGCATAGACGAGCGGAAGCTCCACGTTGTGCAGCGCGGTTGCGCGGGGGAGAAGATTGAACGTCTGAAACACGAATCCGATCTCGCGATTTCTGACGCGCGCTAGCTCGTCCTCGTCCTTGTCGGACACGAGCTCGCCATTCAGCCAGTACTCACCGCCGTTCGGAGTATCCAGGCAGCCGATGAGATTCATCAGCGTCGACTTGCCCGAGCCTGAAGGACCCATGATCGCCACGTACTCGTTGCGGCGAATTGCGATATCGACGCCGCGAAGCGCGTGCACGATTTCGCCGCCCATGTCGTAGTCACGCTTCAAGCCGCGCGTGACGATGACCCAGTCATTTTCCGGAGCAGCGCCGACGACGGTCGTTACTGCCTGCCGCTCAGCGGTCGTGCTGAGCGGGATTTCATCAGTTGTCTGCATTAGGTCTTGGCCGGCTCGCCGGGCTTTTTCGGTTGTTCCTTCTGTGCGCGCACCGTTGCGCCATCCTTGAGCTCGCGGATTGCCTGATAGGTGCCGCCGACGATGTTCTCGCCTTCCTTCAGGCCCGACAGAACTTCGAAATACTTCTCACCCGCGATACCGACTTTTACGGGGCGGAAGGCGACTTTGTTGTTGGCGCCGACCACGAACACCCCTTCGACATCGCGCTTGCCGACCTGTTTGGTGGGCGCCTTCTTGGCGAGCGTGAGGGCTGTATCCGGCTTGACGCTGTCCTCGCGGACCGTAAGCGCGATGATCGGAATCGCGAGGACGTTGTTCCTGGTCGACGTGATGATTTTCGCGGTCGACGAGAAATCGGGACGCGTCTCGGACGGAGCGTTGAGCAGCTGGACGGTTACTTCGTAGTCAATCGCCTGGTCGGCGGAGCCACCGGTGCCACCCGTGGCAGCGCCCTTCACCGAGCTGTTCGAGATCTCCGACACGCGACCGATGAAGGTCGTATCGGGGAACGCGTCGAGCTGGATCACGGTCGAGTCACCGACCTTGATCCGGGAGACGTCGGTCTCGTCCACCTTCACCTTGGTCTCTAGCACGCTCATGTCGCTGATCGTCAGCATCGTCGCGGCGTCCTTGTTGAACGTGCCCTGGATCGCCGTCTCGCCTTCCTCGACACTGAGGCGCGTGACGCGGCCGCTCATCGGAGCCGTGATCGTCGTCTTGTTTAGGCTGGACTGCGCGTCACGGTACGAGGCCGTGGCCTGATCAATCGCGTGGTTCGCTGCTTCGAGCTGCGCCTGCGCGACCTCCGCCTGGGTCCGCAGCTGCTCGACCTGCTCGTCCGACACGAGCGTCGGGTTTGCTTTCTTGAGCGCCATCAGACGGTCGTAATTACGCTGCGCCTGCGCGAGTGCCGGCTTGGCCTGGGCGGACTGCGACCTCGCCGAAGCCACCGCGGCGGTTGCTCTCTCGACGTTCGCACGGTACTGGGACGGGTCGATCTCCAGCAGGAACTGGCCCTTGGTAACCATCTGACCTTCCTTGATGGCGAGCCGAACTATGCGTCCGCTGATGTCCGCGCTGACGTTGACCTTCGTGTGTGGCTGAACCTGTCCGCTGGCGGTCACGGAAGCGACGAGGTCACGCCTCTGAACTTTCTCCATACGAACTTCAGTGGCCTTGTTCCGGCCTTTCATCGCGCTGGTGACGCCGATGATGACGATCGCTAGACCAATCACGCCGGCAACTGACCATTTGGTGCGTTTCTTCATTTGTCGATCCGATTAACGAAGGGGATGTCCGACGGCGCTCTCGAGAACGGCGAAGGCTTTGTGGTAGTCGTAAACAGAATTGATTCTGTCGCTCTCGGCGCGCTCGTAGGTGGCGCGCGCCTCGGTCAGGTCGACGAAAGTCGTCGCCCCGATCTTGAAACGGTCCTGCACCAGCTTCAGCTCCTGCCTCGCTTTGGCGGCGTTCTGCTCCTGGAGAGCCACGGTCTTCTCCGCCGTGGTCACGATGAGGTACGCCGCCGTCACGTCGGCGGTGAGCGCCAGCTCTTTCGATCTCACGTTGTAGCGCGCATCAGAACGGTTCGCCATCGCTTCCTGCACGCGCTGCTCGCGGGCGAAACCATCGAACAACGGCAGTGACAGGGTCGCGCTGAACGATCGCGGGGACTTGGTGAAGTTGAACGGAAACTTCGAATTGCCGCTGCGAATGGCCTGCGCCTGCGCGTCGGTGAACGCCATCGCGTTGCAGGCGGCCAGCTGATTGGAGAGGTTGAGCGCCGCGCGAACTTCTTCGGTGCGGATGCAGTTGGCGCGCGAGGCCTGGAGCTGCGTCTGCGCCTGCGCCACGGGGAAACTGGAATTTGTGTAGCCGTACGTGTAGCCGCCGATCCCGGTCGACAGGGAAAGCGTAGGCGAGTACTCGCCTTTCTCGCGGCGAACGTTCAAATCGGCAACTCGCTCGCGGGACCGCAGGGCGACCACGCCTGGATTCTGATCCCGGGCCGATGTGATCAGCTCCTGAAGGTTCAGGTTGAGCGGGGTGACCGGAAACCGGCTCACGAGCTTGACGTTCGCCGGCTGGTTGATCCCCATCACCTGGAACAGCCTCAGCTTCTCGATTTCAACCTGATTTCTCGCCTTGAGGGCCTGGACCCTCTGCAATCCCAGGGCGACTTCCGCCCGCGAAACGTCGAGCTGCGTGCCCGATCCGACAATTTCTCTTGCCTGCGCCAGGATCAGTTCCTGCTGCGATGCCACCACCAGCGAGTCCTGAAGATCGGCGCCCGCTTCGGTCTGGAGCGTCAGCAGATACTGCTGCGATACGTTGCTGCGGAGAGTCTCGGTTGCGCCGGTGATGTCCGCCTCGACTGCATTGCGGTTGGCGCGCTGCAGGCTGGGAGTAATCAGTGTCGCGCTGTTGAGCCTGTAGTTGAAGCCAATCTGGTAATTCGATTGGTTGACATCCGAGCTGGCGCCGAGGCTCGTGCCGCTGAAGATCTGTTGCCCTCCCTGCTGTCTTTGCGCGCTCAGAGATGCATCGGCACCCGGCAGCAGCGCACCGTAGGCGCTGCGCACAGCGGCGTGAGCTCCGATGCGGTTGTTGAGCGTCTGCTGAAGCACGGGATTATTCCGGCGAGCCAGCTCGATCGCCTGGTCGATCGTGAGCGTCGCCTGTGGCGCTGAGTCACGGGGAACGATCTGGGCGGTTGCCTGCGTGCTGAAGGCAACCAGACCCAATAGAAGCATGTGTCGCATGGTTGGCTTGGAGATGTGGTTTCTGTTGTGTACGGCCAACTATACAACAGAGTTTCAGAGCAGAAAACAACGAGTTTGGCCAGGACCGAATTAACGAAGCGTCAGCCGATCTCGGGTGCTCGTGGCAGGAGCGTGATTGGACCGTCCGGGCTACTCCGCGGGCGCCGGAGCCAGGAAAATCCGGTCGCTGATCCTGGCGAAGATGCGCTCGTAAAGAAGCTTGCCCTTTTCAGCATCGGCCAGGGACGGACGTCCGATGGAACCCGCGCTGCCGCTCGGAACCGTTAGCCACCCGCGTCGGTAACGTCGCAGCTGCTCTCGCGACATCATATAGTCCTGCGCGAGATCGAGGTTGACGAGATCCGGAGCCAAAAAAAGCATGATCGACGTGTCTACTTCATCCCCGTGCATCGCCTCTCTCTGGCCTTCGAGAAGATCGGAAAGATTGACACCGAAGATGTCCACGACCCTCACGCGCGCCGCCGTCGTGGTCACGGTGGCAAGCGCTTCCTGATGCGGATCGTGACCGTGCGCGGTCAGCAGGATGAACTCGCGCACTCCTGTCGCTTCCCAGGAATCAATGAGGTCATTCAACATTCGGTGCAGCGTCTTTTTTCTGAGTGACGCGTTTCCCGTGAACCCGCGCTCGGTGTCCACGTTTACGCCATACTCCACCGTCGGCGCCCTCAACACGCCATATTCCGCTGACAAATCATCGGCCATGTGCTCCACGATGATGGTGTCGCAGCCGAGCGGGAGATGAGGTCCGTGCTGCTCGCATGTGCCAATGGGTATGATGAGCCGCGGATCGTTGCCGAGTACGGCAGTGACCTGAGCCGGGTTGAGCTCTTTGACCCGCAATGGGCCGGAAACTGGAAGGGGGGAGGGAAGGGTCATCGCGTCAGTCAGTAGTCTGAATGTAAGAAGCGGGAGCCTGCGGCGACGCGCAATCCTCGCGTTGTCGGCGATCCCCCTCTTTCTTGTCGCGATTTGGGTACGAACTCCCGCAATTCCGCGAACGGCGGGGAGCCCGGCAAGGAGAGACACTGAGCGGGCAAAAGCCGCGGAGGGCGCGTTGCGCGCGCTCGAGCGGTCGCTCTCCGAGGCGCTCCAGCGTCTGGACGATCGTGCGACAGGAGCCCTTGATGCGCCGGCCGACGTGGCGGCTGCCTTCGCGTTTCTCGACGGCCGGGCGCCGCAGAGGGATGGCGAATCGGTGGTCGTGTTCGATCACAGCCGTCCGTTTGCGTGGGCGGGAAAGATCAGAATCGACCCCGATTCCCTGGTGAGTCCCGTCAGCGCGACGTTCAGTCCCTTTTACACGACGCTCAACGTCGTGAAGATTCGCGGCTACAGGCGCGCGGTGGCATCGGCCGTCCTTCACGCAATTCCACCCGCCGACGGACTCACGGAGTCACTCGACTCTCGCGTCGCTCCCGTCCAGGGTGTTGCGTCGTATCAGTTCGCCGTGCCACAGAACGCCCGGGCCGGCCCCGTTGTGCTGTCCGATCGTGGACAGCCGATTCTTCGCGCGCTCCCGCGATTGGCTGATCCGGGTGAGGTGCGATTCCAGAGCGCGGCGAGACTGCGGGCCAGAGGGACCACCGCGCTCGTGATCTTCGTTCTCGCATTTCTGGTCTATGCGTGGCGCAATCGTCATTCGCTCTCCGAACGCCTTTTTGCTCTCGTGGTCGCTCTTGGCGTAACGGCGCTCGTGCCATGGAACTCGTTCTCCAACACGTCGCGGGTCTTCGATCCTGCGTACTACTTCTCGAAGCTCGCGGGTCCGCTGACGGCCAATGCCGCGGCGCTTTCCATCAGCTCGGCGCTCGTGCTGATTGGGGTTTATGCTGTGATTCGCGCGCATCCCGACCCACGCTGGCCGCGCGCCTATGCCGCAATCGGTGCTGTCGTCGCACTCGGAATCGGGATTCCGTTTGCCTCCAACATCGTTCGAGGCATCGGTCAGCCCCCATGGGGCTCGACACCCGGACTCTGGCTCTCCTGGGAGATACCGCTCTTCGTATTTCTTTTCGCCGCTCTGCTTGCGACATACTGGTTGCTGCGCATCGCGTTCAGGAAGCCCGGCAGCGTTTCGTTCCGGGCCAGCGCAGCGATTGCTACGGTGTCCGGTGTCGTTGCGCTGGGCGGATTGTGGTCCACCACACTGCACCAGCGCATGCAGCTCGCCGAGGAAGACGTCGCGGCGCTTGGACACGTTGACGACTATGTCGTACTCCTCGCCCGCAGGTTTGCGACTGATCTGGCGCAGGCTCCGGCGCCGAAGAGCCGCGCGGCGCTGCTTCAGGCTTACGCGGCTTCTGATCTCGCGGCCGCGGAATATCCGGCGACACTCGGAGGGTGGGACAGCAACGCGAACCAGACCGCGGAATTCGCGGTCGCCGATGCGCAGGCCGACTCCGATGTGATACTGAAGACCGTCCGCGAGGCGGTGGCGACGAATCAGACAGTGACGCGCAGCGTGCTCGGACCCACTGGAGTACAGATCCTTTCCGCGGTCAGGCATCCGTTGGGCGGAGTGACCTCGGTCCTCGTCTTTCCGCGCACCAGGCTTCTTGCCGGGAATCCTTACGCCGCGCTTCTCGGAATGACGTCTCAATCGGGTGGTGATCCACCGTATGCGGTGGGGCTCACGGACATCTCTCCGGCAGTGGGGGCCGATACGGCAAAGGTCATCTGGCATCGCATCGGTGACGAGCTCCATGGAGATCGGCTCATCTCGACATCGGAGGGAACGAAGCGAGCGCACATCGAAATCGATCTGCGGTCCGTATGGGCTCGGGCGGAGCGAGGGTTACTCGTCCTTTTGCTCGACTTCCTCGTCGCCGGCTTTTTCTGGCTGCTCGGCGCCGTTCCCGAAAAAGGTTTCGTCAGGTGGCTGCGCGTGCGTGCCGGTCATTGGATCTACACCTACCACGCGCGGCTCACTCTCGCGCTTTTCGCATTCTTCGTCGTACCGGCGATAGCGTTCGCGATCTGGTCCTACCAGCGATTGCGCGGCGACGATCTGCAAACGAAAGAGGTCCTCGTTCACGAGACCTTGCACGCGGTGACCGCAGCCAACGAATACGACCAGCTCCCGGCGGCGGAGCGCCGGTTCGAGACGCCGCTATTCCTTTATTCCAGCGGACTTCTTACCCGCACCAGCGACAGCCTTCTGGATGCCATTGCGCCGGCGGGACGTCCGCTGCCGCCGGCGGTGCAGCTTCGACTCGCGAACGCGGGCGAGCTGACGGCCGCATCGGAAGAGAAAGTCGGCGGCGGGAAAATCCTCTTCGGGTACAGCGCTGCGCTCGGTCCGGGTCAGGAGCGCTACGTGCTGGCGGCGCCGGCGCGAAGCGATGATCTCGTTCTGGACAGACGCCGCCGAGACCTGGGAATGCTGGTGCTGTTTGCGACCGCCGTCGGAGCGCTCGCGGCGCTCTGGCTGAGCGGCATCGCCGCGAAGCGTCTTGCCAGGGATCTCGAATTGAGCAGAATCGAAGTGGCCCGTGCGGAGCGCGTGCTCGCGTGGGGCGAAATGGCGCGGCAGGTGGCGCACGAGATCAAGAACCCGCTGACGCCGATCAGACTTGGTGTCCAGCATCTGCGGCGAGCCCGCAGCGACCCGCGAGTGGATTTCGACACCGTTCTCAATGACAACGTGCGGCGAATTCTTGCGGAAATCGACCGGCTGGATGAAATCGCGCGCTCCTTCAGCAGGTACGGCAGCGCTCCGGCGGATTTGCCGCCCGCGGTCCCGGTCGATGTCGTCGCGGTGGTGAAGGACGTGGTTGCACTCGAGCAAATGGGTGATCGGGTGGTGAAGTGGCAGGTGCGCGGCCCCGAGCGGGCGGCGTGGGCGATGGCGCAAAAGGACGAGATGAGAGATGTCCTGCTCAATGTCTTCGAGAACGCGCGTCTGGCCGGCGCGCGGAGAGTGGATGTGGTGCTCCGGGAAGAGGACAGGCGCGTAATGATCGAGACCGTGGATGACGGGGCGGGTATCCCCCCGGGTGTGTTGCCGCGCATCTTCGAGCCACATTTCTCGACGCGCACTACGGGAAGCGGACTGGGGCTCGCCGTGAGCAGGCGACTCATCGAAGCGTGGGGAGGAGAGATCGGGATCACCAGCGAAGAAGGAAGGGGCACCAGAGTGCTGATCGTGCTTGCGAGGGCGGAAGCGTGACGCCGGCAAATCGTGGAGTTCTCACACCGCGCGCGACGAAAATCCTGCCGCCCCACATCGCCGAATGGCAGCTGCCGCCCGATTGGTCCTGGGGACCGGGCGGGATGGTTGGCGACTACAGACATTATCAGGAGGTGGTGGACGCCCTCGGTCGATCGCTCTCGCTCGTAACCGCCCCCGACCCGGCCCACACCGCGTGGCTGTTCGAGGAAGCGAGGCAGCTCGGGCATCGCAGCCATCCGTCAATACCGACGACGTACCATTACTGGACGGCTTACACCGATGTCCGGCGTGGTCCGGGTTACCTGCGCCGCTGGATTACCGGCGAGACGGTCCGTGCGCGGCTCGCCCGACTCGGACTCGCCGACATCCCATATGTATTTCAGCTCCTTCGCGGCGCGTGTTCGACGCTCGCCTATCTGCACGAGACCGGAATAGCGCATGGCGGACTCAACGGGGATGCGCTCTGGACGACCCCGACGGGCCGCTTGTGGATGCTGGAATGGCAGTGGGCCGTTCCGCGCGAGACGATTCCGCCGGGGGTCAGACCGGGGAATGGGCCCCTCGAAATCCGCTCGCCCGAGTCACGGCCGATGCACAGCGAGCCCCTCCCCATACCCCCCGAGTGGGAAGCGAACGACTGGCTTCCGACGCCAGCGAGCGATCAGTGGCAGCTTGCGGCGACGTGCTTTACCGCGCTCACGGGAGAAGCGCCTCCGGTCCGGGGCGTCCCTCCCATCAAGCTTGTTCGACCCGAGACTCCAGAAGCGCTGGCGTCGGCGCTCGATCGGGCGCTTTCAGTCAACGCCGCCGATCGCTTTCCTTCGCTGGCGGTGCTGCTTCGCTCGGTGGAGCATGGGGATCCGGCACGCACCGTGGTAATGGTGCGCGGCGAGCCCGACAAGACCGTGAACGAGTCCGCCGAGACACGGGTGCGGTGGGCGGTCGGTGACGATTACGAGATTCTGTCCAAGCTCGGGAGTGGAGCCTTCGGCACGGTCTGGCGCGCCAGAGATTTATCGCTTGAGCGCGAGGTGGCGTTGAAAGCACTGCACCCGGCGATCGCGCGGGATGACAAAGCGGTGCGTGCATTCTGGCGCGAGGCCAAGCTCGCGGCGCAGCTTGCCCATCCGGCGATAGTTCCTATCTACGATTGGGATTCCAGCGGCGATCTGTCGTGGTATACAATGGAGTTAGCCGAGGAAGGGAGCGTCGCGAGCCTCGTCCAGAGATCCGGCCCGCGGCAGCTCGGCGAGATTGCCACGCAGGTGGAGCAGGTCCTGGACGGACTCATCGTCGCCCACGCGAACGGGATACTGCACCGCGATCTGAAACCCGAGAACATCCTCATCGACCGGTACCATCGGTGGCGGATAACGGATTTTGGTATCGCTAACGTTACGGGCGAGGATATTTCCGGAACCACCGGAACACCCGCGTTCGCTGCGCCCGAACAGCTGCTCGGCGAGCCGCAGGGTCCGGTGGCGGATTATTTCGCATTGGCGGCCATCGTGTATTTCGTCATGACGGGTGACGCGCCGTTCGGCGATGGCGAGGCGAAGGAGATTCTTGCCCGGCAGCTCAATGAACGTGTGGATCTGGGGGCCTTTCCGACCGTCATCTGCAATTGGTTCAAGACAGCATTTGCGCCCAATCCCGACGAGCGATTCCCGGATGGATTGGCCATGCAGCGAGCCTGGAAAGTGGCGAGCGACAGAGTTCTGGCGCGGCAGCGCGGGTCGTGGTGGCGACGGGTGGTTTCCTAGCACAGAGCCCGTCAACGGCGCCGAAGGGCCTGAAGGAACGCCCTGACTTTGGTTTTCGAGCGCCGGATTCGGGGTTATTCTCGTTCGTTTTGTTGTATTTCATTCGAAAGTCGTGCATCTTACCGTCGATGCTTATGACTGGCGTGGCACTTGCAAGCCGATTGCCCCGCGAGAACGGATATCGCAGAGTGTAAGTCAACGGAGCGTGACGAATGTTTGGTTGCGCTGGTATATTGGCGTGTGTCACTAGCGCCTCCGCAAAGATTTGCTAGGTTTGAGCGGTTGTGAGGCGGGTCGCCCGGAGAGTGCGAAAGCGCTCACGGGGCATGCATCCTGCCTCACGGCTCATGCGCGACCGCGGTACCCGCTGCATTGTATCTCCACCCTTTGAGAGGAAACAATCATGTTGAGAAGAAGTTGGACCGTCTGCGCCATGACGGCCTTACTCCTCGGCGGAACGGCGGCGGCACAGTCGCCAGGTACGTTGCTGGTAGGAGGATTCGGCACGTGGACGCATTTCGATAGTAAGTGGAACCTGGACTCCGGTTTCGGAAATTCGTATGGCTACGGCGGACGGCTCGGCGCTTTCATCGCTCCGAACTGGAACGTCGAGGCTGACGGCTGGTACTCGCCGGCGAAATCAAAGTCGGGAACGTATTTCCTGGGTCACGTAGCCAACGGAATTGGTGGCGATGTAAAGGTGAGCAATTTCACCGCCCGTCTTATGTATAGCTTCCCGCTCGGAAACATGCCGTCCATCCACATCGGTGCTGGCGGCGTTCTCGAGAACTATCGCGGAGCTAACGACGGCTCGGCGAAGGTCTATCAGTTTGGCGGAAACGGCCTGGTGGGCTTCAATCTTGGCTTCGGCGGCGTCGCTCTTCGCGTCGACGGCCTCGTGAACTACCTGCCGTCCAACGGCAGCAAGCTCGATTTCGGCGCTCAAGCCGGTCTCCAGCTCTCGCCTGACCTCCGCGACATGTTCGGGGGCGGCGCAACGGGCAACCCCGTTATGTGGGCGCCTTACGTATGGTGGGATGACCTGGTCGCACCTCTCCCGGGAACGGTGGAGCTCGGTGGCTTCGTTCAGTGGAGCCATTTTGACGACAACGCGGGCAAGCCCGGCGCAGTTCCGAAGAACGGAATTGGCTACGGCGGCCGCCTTGGCGTGTTCCTCAGCGATCCCAAGTGGGAGCTCGAAGGCGACGGCTACTATTCGCCTCAGACGAATCGCGCTGCGCCCTGCTGCTCGACGACTCAGCCGACTAATGTCAACGCGCATGCATTCGCTACCCGCCTGAACTACAACTTCCCGATCGGCAACTTCATCGGGGGCAGACAGAGCCAGTTCATCATCGGTGCTGGTGGCGTCCGCACGAGCTACAAGTTCAAGGGTGGCTCGCAGCCAGATACGTACAATTACAACTTTGGCGCTTCCGGCCTCGCCGGTCTTCGCATCGGCGTAGCCAACCGCACCGCGCTTCGTTTCGACGGTGTCGTTGATTACATGCCCAACACCAAGCCGAGCGCCAACCTCAACTTCCACGTTCGTGGTGGTTTGAGCTTGCTGTTCGGTGGTGCGCGTCCGGAGGTAATGTGCACGTACGCAGGTCTCGAGAGCATTCCAGCTTCGAGCCCGAACTGCGTTGCGCCGCCGCCGCCACCACCGCCACCACCGCCGCCGCCGACCTGCCAGTACAACCCGAACATTCTGGCTTCGGATCCGGCTTGCTTGGCTCCAGTAGTGGCAATGGTTGATACCACCGCGATCACTGGCCCGATCTACTTCGACTTCGACAAGTCGACGATCAGATCAGACGCGGCTGCTACACTCGATCGCAAGGTTCCGTGGCTGCAGGCTAACCCGGGCATGCGGATTCGTATCGAGGGTAACGCCGACGAGCGCGGCTCCGACGAGTACAACCTGGCCCTCGGCCAGCGCCGTGCGGCTTCCGCCAAGCGGTACCTCGTTGACCACGGCATTGCGGCAGATCGCTTCGACCTCGTGAGCTATGGCGAGGAGCGCCCGGTTTGCACCGAGCACAACGAAGCCTGCTGGCAGCAGAACCGTCGCGATGACTTCCGTATCGTGACAATCGGCAGCGACCGAATCATGGTCCCGCCGCAGGAGTAAGCACCTTCTCTGGCCGGGCCCCGAAAGGGGTCCGGTTCCAGAGACAAAAAGGCGGAGCGTCCCGAAAGGGCGCTCCGCCTTTCTGCATCTCCGGACCGCGATCCGAGCGTCGAAGCCGCTTCGGTCACCGAGGTCCCGCATTCAATCACCTACGACTAATAGGCTACTACCATGTTGGCTACTACAGATTCAAACGAGGAGTAGCCAATACGATTATCGAAACAAGAAGCAGCCATTGTCGGACACGCGCGATCATAGGCCTGCTTCACGGCCGACAATATGCACTACACTAACAAGAAGGGCTCGTGACCGATCCGAGTGGGAGACCGCGCCCAGCTTCTTTCGCAAATCAGCTGACTGAGAACCACGATAACCCAGGGAGGCCACATGTACGCGCACAATCGTCCAATGCATCTGGTACGGGCGCTTGCGCCGTCCAGATTTGCCGCAGGAATCCTCGTCACCTTGGCGCTGCTCTCCGCGGCGTGCAGCAACGACTCCGCATCCCGCATCAACGCGCCCCCGCTCCTCTCCAGCTCGAGTAACAGCCAATCGGCCGGGCCGTCACTGGGTACGGCGTCGAGCTTCGCAGTCCTGAGTGCAGCGCCTGGGGGTTTGGGGGCGGTGACCTGCACCAATTCCACCATCACCGGAGACGTGGGCTCCTCCGGCCAGCCGGCCTCGGTCGTTCGGACCGGATGCACGATTACGGGAGCGACCATCGCGCCGGTCTCCGCTGGGGTTGTAAATGACTTCAACAGCGCGTACGCCGCGCTCGCGACCACACCGTGCGACGTGGTGCTGACAGGCACCCTCGCGGGCGTGACCCTCAAGCCCGGTGTCTACTGCTTCGATGCGGCAGCGGTGTTGACGGGCGTGTTGACGCTCAAAGGACCCTCGAACGGGGTCTGGCTGTTTAAGATCGGGACCAGCGGCACCGGCGCCCTCACGGGTACCGGCTTCTCGGTCGTCATGTCCAGCGGCGGCAACCCGTGCAACGTGACGTGGTGGGTCTCGCAAGCCGCGACCATGACCGATTCGCACTTTATCGGAACGATTCTCGCCGGGGCGGCCATCACGCTGACCGGTGGAACCTTCGACGGGCGAGCCCTCGCGAAAGCCGCGGTGACGATCACGGGCGGCACCCTGACCGGCTGCACCGGCGGTAGTCTTGGCGGCACGGCGAAGCCGAAGTGCAATCAGGGCGTGGGCAACGGACCCGAGGGTTGCGATCCGGGCAACTCGAACCAGGGCGATCCGAGCCGGTCGAATGACGAGCGCGGCGGAACGCCCGGGAACCCGGGCCGCAAAGGCGGTCGCTAAGGCCGGTTCGTGAACCGTGAGGAGGAGGTCTGGTAGCTGCTGTCGCGCGGCGGCGATGCTGCGCGACTGATAACGGTTTCTCCTTCGACGGCGGTGGAGCATTACGGTGACGGATGCTCGCCGCCGTTCGCTCAGCAGCGCTGGTTGGAATCGATGCCTATGATGTGATCGTCGAGGTGGACGCCGCCCCGGGTCTTCCGCAGTGGACGATCGTTGGGCTTGCTGCGGGCGCCGTCAAGGAGAGTCGCGAGCG
>JBBRQC010000008.1:0-88236 GCA_038227135.1 Gemmatimonadales bacterium | reverse complement strand
GATTCTTCAGCGAAACCGAGAGCAGCCGAATTCGAGGAGTCCGGCACGCTGAACACGAAGTCAGCCGACGGCGCAGGGAAGTCTTTGGCGAGACGGCGCCCTAGTGCCCTGCGCGCGCGGTCAACCGAGCCACCGAAAACCTGACTATCCGGGCGAGAGAAATAGACGTATTCGAAAACGCACTTCCGCGACTCCATTGGTGCAAGTGGAAAGGTCGACCGCACGCCATTTCGGTCCACGGCGATTATCTCGCCACGCTTGACCTCTCTCTCAATTGTGGCGCCAAGAAGGTCCAGCGCGCAGGTCTCCGATGCGAAAACTGTGGCGCGTCCGAGCTTTCCCATCACCAATGGCCGCCAGCCGCGTGGATCGCGGGCAGCGAGCAGTGTATCTCCGATGGCGACGACGAGGCAGTACGCCCCCTCCACACCGCGCAGCGCGTCGGCGAGCCTCTCCTCCGGCTTCTCCGACGACGAACGGGCGATTCGATGAACCAGCACCTCCGAGTCCATCGTCGACGTGAATATGGAGCCGCCGTCCTCGAGATCACGTCTCAGCTCCGACGCGTTTGTCAGATTCCCGTTGTGGGCGAGCCCGATGTGTCCATCGCGGAATCTGGCCAGCATCGGTTGGGCGTTCTCGATCGTGGAGGAACCCGCGGTGCTGTAGCGCGTGTGCCCAATCGCGATGTCACCGGGCAGGCTCTGCACATCGGAAACGCCAAGCGATTCGGAGACGAGTCCCATGCTCTTGATGGCTCGCGCGCCGAGCTCCCGGTCTACGGCGATGATGCCCGAAGATTCCTGGCCGCGGTGCTGGAGTGAATAGAGACCGAGATGCGCCATTGCGGCTGCGTTCTCATGTCCGTAGATGCCGAAGATTCCGCACATACTAGTGCGCCACCACGGCGGCGAGCTCGTCGAATGTCGCGTGCTCGGGAGTGCGTGACATGATTGCCGGGATCGTCTCGTGGTACACGCGCCGGAGTCGCTCGAGTGACGCTCTCAGCGCCGAGCCCGCGAGCTTGATCGCAAGTGTGTCGGACGTGCGTCGCACCGTGCCGATTCGAGCGCAGCGGACGCCCATCTTCGCTGCAATCTCCAGAACCCTCTCCGGCGCGGAGCTCGAAATGACAATGCGAGCCTGGGTCTCGCCGAACAGTACGCCTCGATTCGGAATGCCACCGAATGCCGACAGATCTATATCCGCACCGCTCTGACACTCGAGATCCGCCACGCAACATTCGGCAAGCGCGATCGCCAGGCCGCCATCGCTGCAATCGTGCGCGGAGCTGACCGCGCCCGCTCGAATCGCTTCGAGCAGGGAATCGATCACTCTCTTCTCCAGATCGAGATCGCAGCGGGGTGGGGCCCCAAGGACCTTGCCGTGGATCGTCGCCATATACTCGCTTCCCCCAAGCTCACCATCCATCTCGCCGAGCAGCAACACCGCGTCCCCGTCGTGCTGGAACGTGGCGCGAGTAATGTGGGCAAGGTCGTCGATCAGTCCGACCATCCCGATCACCGGTGTCGGATATACCGCGCCCGACGGGCTCTCGTTGTATAGAGACACATTGCCACCAGTCACCGGGGTTCCGAGTGCACGGCAAGCCTCGCCCATCCCTCCGACCGCTTCCCTGAACTGGTAGAAGACCTCCGGCCGGGTCGGGTTGCCGAAGTTGAGGCAATTCGTGATCGCCATCGGACGCGCTCCGGTGCAGGCGACGTTGCGCGCAGCCTCAGCTACCGCAATCCGTCCACCCA
This sequence comes from Gemmatimonadales bacterium, assembly GCA_038227135.1. Taxonomy (GTDB): domain Bacteria; phylum Gemmatimonadota; class Gemmatimonadetes; order Gemmatimonadales; family Gemmatimonadaceae; genus UBA4720. The sequence continues at coordinate 86,473 of JBBRQC010000008.1, read as the reverse complement.
CCCGCGGATCGAGATAAACGTACCGCCCGTTGCAATCGGTCTTTACTGCAATGGCTTTGTTGGTCCCGCGAACCCGGAGAACCGCTGCGTCGCCGCCCGGCCCGATAACGGTGTTCGTGCGAACCGTTGAATCGTACTGGCGATACGCCCACGATTTGCTGGCGATGGTCGGCGCTGACAATAACGTCTCCAGTGTCCAGACCGGGTCAGCCTCCTCTGCGCGCTCCGTGACGGCAAGCGGATCCTCGGAACGCAGCGCCTTGATTGCCTCCGACTCGCGGGCTTCGGGCGAATATGAAGGACATTCCGTGACGAGTCTCGATCCGGGAAATTCGGCGACCACATTCGCGCCTTCAGTCACCCGGTACACGGGCTCTGCGATCACTTCGCCAATCACGGCCGCGGTCAAATCCCATTTCTCCAGGATCTCCCGCACCGCGTCCTCGTGTCCCCGCTTCGCCACGACGAGCATCCGTTCCTGGGATTCGCTCAACAGAATCTCGTACGGACTCATCCCGCTCTCGCGAGTGGGTACCTTGGTCACGTCGATCGTCACCCCGACGTCGCCGCGCTCGGCCATCTCTGCCGAAGACGAAGTGAGGCCTGCCGCCCCCATGTCCTGGATCGCGACGATGTGCCCGCTCTTGATCAGCTCGAGGCTCGCTTCGAGGAGGAGCTTTTCTGTGAAAGGATCGCCAACCTGAATGCGAGGGCGCTTGGCATCGCTCGCTTCGGAGAGGTCTTCCGAGGCGAACGACGCTCCGTGAATTCCATCTCTGCCGGTGCGCGCGCCAACTGCGATGATTGGATTCCCCACGCCTTCGGCCTTGGCACGGATCAGATCGTCCTCGTGCAGCAAGCCCACGCACATCGCGTTGACGAGCGGGTTGTTCGCGTATGCCGGGTCGAAGACTATCTCGCCAGCCACCGTCGGGATTCCGACGCAGTTGCCGTAGTCGCCGATTCCCTTGACCACACCGGAAAAGAGATACCTCACTCTGGCGCTATCCAGACTTCCGAATCGGAGTGAGTTCAGCATCGCGATCGGCCTGGCGCCCATCGTGAACACGTCGCGAAGAATGCCGCCCACTCCGGTCGCCGCTCCCTGATACGGCTCGACTGCCGACGGATGATTGTGGGATTCGATCTTGAACGCGACCGCCAGGCCCTCGCCGATCGAGATCACGCCGGCGTTCTCGCCCGGACCCTGAAGAACGTACGGAGCTTCGGTGGGAAGCGTCTTCAGAACTGGCCGCGAATGCTTGTACGAGCAGTGCTCGCTCCACAACGCACTCACGATCCCGAGCTCCGTGAATGTCGGCGTGCGGCCGAGCATGGCGACGAGTCGATCGTACTCGTGCGTTGTTATCCCGTGCTCCGCGACCAGTGCGGGGGTGATTGCGGGATCGCCCGGCCGTGGGGTCACTTCCGACACGTCAGGCCGCCACGCTGGCGAGAATCGATTCGAACAGGCGGATGCCGTCGCTCGAGCCGACGAGCGGGCTGCAGGCTCGCTCCGGGTGCGGCATCATGCCGAGCACGTTTCCGCCTTCATTAATGATTCCGGCGATGTTGCGCTCGGAGCCGTTGGGATTGGCGTCCGCGCTGATATTGCCGTGAGCGTCCGCATATCTGAAGATAACACGCCCGTCGTTTTCCAAACTGTCGAGAACCTGTCGCGACGCGACATATCGTCCCTCGCCGTGCGCGACTGGAACCCTCAGGATTTCCTTGGTTTCGTAGAGGTTGGTAAACAGTGTGCCGGAGTTCTCCACGCGAATGCGCACTTGCGCTGAAACAAACTGGAGGTGCGAGTTGCGCATCAGCGCTCCAGGCAGCAATCCCGCTTCGCACGCGATCTGGAAGCCATTGCAGATACCTATTACCGGCCCGCCACTCTTCGCGTGAGCGGCTACCTCCTGCATGATGGGACTGAATCGAGCGATAGCGCCCGCTCTCAGGTAGTCACCGTAGCTGAAGCCGCCTGGAAGAATGACCACGTCGGAACCCTGCAGGTCGTGATCCTTGTGCCAGAGATAAACCGCTTCTTCGCTCAGGATCTCCGTTACGGCGTGATAGGCGTCGTAATCGCAGTTCGAGCCCGGGAACGTGATGATCCCGAACTTCATGCCGGCACCGCCGATTCGATCTCGAAGTCTTCCGTGACCGGGTTTGCCAGAAGCTTTCCGCACATCTCGGTCACCGCCGCTTCCGCCGTGGTCGCGTCGGAGGAATCCGTTTCGATGATGATGTATCTGCCGACGTGGACGTTCCTTACTGCCTTGAACCCGAGCGTGTGGAGTGCATCGCTCACCGCCTTTCCCTGTGGATCGAGCAATCCTTTCCGGGGCGTGATGTGAACGGCGATGCGGAACTTCGACATCAGGTTTGTCCTCCAATCGGACCGGGTGGCGGAATGTCGGATGGTCCGCCCGCTGGTGGCTCGCCGTGACCGGGCGGTCGGCGCCTTCTCCGTCGCCGGGTTGGGCGCTGTCGCGCGGCGTCACTTCCCGACGCCACTACCCCGGCGGACGTGAGAAGAATCGGCTCGTCGTCGTCGGAGATTACCGGAGAATCACCGACGGGACGCCTGTCGAGCAGCCCGAAAATGACTGTCTTGGCCAGGCCATACACCACGTAGCAGACGAGGGCAGGGAAGTAGAACTCCTTCCGCAGGAACAGCACGCCGATAAAGGTCGCGATCACTACCATCGTGCCAAGTATCTCGCTGATCTTTCTGAACCCGACAGTCGGGATCGCCGGGTACGAGACGTTGCTGATCATGAGAAACGCCAGCAGCAGCATCAGCCCGCGGAGACCCGTAGTCCAGTTCAGGTCGCCGAGGACGGTCTGGTTGTAGAGGGGAGTCTGGCTGAACCAGTAGTAGGTCGCGAGCGTCATCCCGGCGGCCGGACTCGGCAGTCCGTGAAAATACTTCTTGGCTCTGCCAGCCTGCTCGACGTTGAACCGCGCCAGCCTGATGACGGCGCAGGCCGTGAACAGGAACGCGAAGATCCAGTCCCACCCGTTTCTGTTGAGGACGGCAAAGTACATGATCATCGCCGGAGCCAGCCCGAAGGTGATGGCGTCCACCAGTGAATCGAGCTCCGAGCCGAATCTCGACCCCGTTCCAGTGGCGCGAGCCACTCGCCCATCCAGCGCATCGCACACGCCGCCAAACACGACGTAGAGACCCGCCGTGTCGAATTCGCCGCGGGATGCCGCGACGATGGCGAACATTCCAAAGAAAAGGCTGGCGAGCGTGAATCCGTTGGGGAGGATGATCACGCCGCGATTGCGCGGACGCTCGACGTCCCCACCTGTTCCTCTGGCCTGGTGCCGGCGAGTCTGATCCGCCGGGAGCATCAACGCGGCAACTCTCCCAGCACTGTTGTGCCCGCGGTGGTCACGTCTCCCACCTTACCCCGGATCGTGGAGCCCACCGGCAGGAAGAGGTCGACTCGCGAGCCAAAACGAATGATTCCCATTCGGTCGCCCTGACGCACGCGCTCGCCAAGCTTGCTGTAAGTCACAATGCGCCGAGCGATGAGCCCGGCGATCTGCCGCACGAGAACGCGATGCACGTCTCCCACCCTCGCAGCCCGGCCCGAATCGGGAGGAGGCATGTCCAGCCCGACCGACATCTGTTCGTTTTCCAGGCTCGACTTCTCAGCGGCAGCGTTGAAGAACTTGCCTTTGTTGTAGTGGATGTAGGCGACCACTCCGTCAACCGGGTAGCGGTTCACGTGAACGTTGAACACGTTCATGAAAATCGAAAGCCGGATCGCCCGCCCTTTGATGAAAGACGGCTCATCGACCTCCGTGATCATGATCAGCTTGCCATCGGCAGGGGCTACCACCAGCGATGGGCCACGCTCGCCCACGCGTTCCGGATCGCGGAAGAAGTAGGCGACCCACAGTGCGAGCAGGAGGAGGACAAACGCGGCCAGCCAGAGTCCCCACGAGCGCCGGGACACGGCTAAAGCGAACGCGCCAGCGGCCACGACCGCGGCAATCGCGATGAAAAGCAGTCCTTCTCGCGCGAAGTTCAATGTGATGCTTCAGTGTTGAGTGAGTGGCCGGTCAGGCGACGATAGATGTCGAGGTAGCGGTCTCTCGTCGCGTCGATCACTTCTTTCGGCAATCGCGGTGGTGGATAGTTGCCATCCCATCTTCCTGCGCGTTTCTCTGACTCGAGATAGTCGCGAAGGGGCTGCTTGTCGAAGCTGGGCTGCCCATGACCCGCCTCGTAGACATCTGCCGGCCAGAAACGCGAGCTGTCTGGGGTGAGCACCTCATCCACCAATATAACCTTTTCGGTCCCGTCTTCGCTCCTCGCCCGGCCGAACTCGAATTTGGTGTCGGCGATGATTATTCCGCGCTCCGCGGCAATGGCGCGTCCGGCCTCGTAGACCTCGCGCGACAATCGTTCCAGCTCCCCGCCCCACTGAGCGCCGATCGCCGATTGCATGCGGCCGACCGTGATGTTCTCGTCGTGACCCTCATCGGCTTTGGTCGCCGGGCTGAACAGTGGCGGATCTAGCCGATCAGATTCTCTCAAGCCTTTTCTGAGTGCCTCGCCTGCAAGGGTTCCACTCGCGCGATACTCTTTCCAAGCCGAGCCCGCGAGATAACCACGAACTACGCATTCGATGGGAAACACGGTCGCGCGCCGGCACAGCATGGCCCGCCCCTCGAGCTCGCGCTCGTGATCCCGCAGCCGCGGCACCTCACGCACGATCTCGGATGTGTCCGCGGAGAGCATGTGGTGCGCGACCCTTGATTCGAGCTGCCTCAGCCACCAGGCCGTGATCTGGGTGAGCACCGCCCCCTTCTGCGGAATCGTCTCGGCCATCACAACGTCGAACGCACTGACGCGGTCCGTCGCGACGAGAAGGAGCCTCTCGTCATCCACGATATACACATCGCGAACCTTTCCGCGTCTGAACGGTGTGAGCGGGAGCGCGCTCGCCTCCATCAACATCAGACGCGAAGCTCCTCGGCGCGATCCGCCTTGGCGGTGTCTCCGGCAAAAAGTGGCGTGATCACATCGCGCAGGAACTCATCCACCTGCTCGGGCGCTCGTCCCAAGAAACGCTTCGGATCAATGGCACCCTCCAGATCAGTCATCTTGACCCCGAACGACTTGTCACGGCCAAGTCGCTCCAGAAGATCGTTTCCCTCCGCGCCGTCTTTAACGGCGCGAGCAGCCGCGATGCTGTGTTTCCTGATGATCTCATGGGCGACTTGTCTGTCGCCGCCCGCGCGCACCGCGCGTACGATCAGCTCCTCGGTCGCCATGAATGGCAGCTCGGCGGCGACTCTGCGCCTGATTACAGCCGGATGAACCTCGAGACCCCGCGACACATTTGCCATCAGCAGCAGAATCGCATCGGTCGCGAGGAACATCTCCGGTATCACCAGGCGGCGGTTTGCGCTGTCGTCGAGCGTCCTTTCGAAATACTGCACGGCGTGGGTCTGATTCGCATTGCTCTCCAGGGAGTTCACAAATCGCGCGAGGGAGGCAATGCGCTCCGAGCGCATCGGATTTCGCTTGTAGGCCATAGCCGACGACCCGACCTGCTCGGACTCGAAGGGCTCCTCGATTTCGCCGAAAGACTGCAACATCCTGATATCGCCGCTGAATTTGGCGGCGCTGGCGGCGAGCCCGGCCACGACCGACAGAACGAATGCATCGAGCTTTCGCGTATATGTCTGGCCGGTGACAGGGAGGGGCGCGGCAAAAGACATCTTCTCGGTAACGAGCCGGTCGAGTGCGCGCACCTTGTCATGATCACCCTCGAAGATCTCGAGGAAGCTCGCCTGAGTTCCGGTCGTTCCCTTCACGCCGCGGAAGGGAAGAGTGCGGAGGCGATAATCAATGTCCTCGATGTCGAGCACAAGGTCCTGCATCCAGAGCGTCGCTCGCTTGCCGACCGTCGTGAGCTGCGCCGGCTGGAGGTGCGTGTAGCCCAGCGTCGGTTGATCGCGCCACTGCTCAGCGAATGCCGCCAGCGAGCGAAGCACGTCGAGCGCGCGGCCGCGAAGTAAGTCCAGCCCGCGACGCATCAGAATCAGGTCGGCGTTGTCGGTGACGTAGGCGCTGGTGGCGCCCAAATGAATGAACGGTTTCGCGGTCGGTGCCACGTCGCCGAATGCGTGCACGTGGGCCATCACGTCGTGCCGAAACCGTTTTTCGTAGCTCGCCACCGCGTCGAAGTCGATCCTGTCGAGATTCGCCTTCATCTCGCTGACCGCATCATCGGGAATCTTTACACCTAGCTCGCGCTGCGCTTCCGCGAGAGCGAGCCAGAGGCGTCGCCACAGGCCGTAGCGGGTTGCCGGGGACCAGAGCTCGAGCATCGCCGCCGATGCATACCGCTCTGCGAGAGGGGAGGTATACCTGTTCGTCACTATTGGAGGCTGAATTCCGTCGTATAGATCTGGCCACCGCGCTCGAAGTACAAGCGAATCCCGCCACGCCCGTAACTGGTGAGAATTCGATTTACCGTTTGGGCGTCAGGAACCGGCGTGCGATTTATCTGCACGATCACGTCGCCCGCCTGAAGACCGATCTGCTGCTGGATCCTGTCGCTCACTCGGTTCACAAGCGCCCCCTGCCGGCTCTGAATCTGGTACTGCGCCCGAATCGGCGTCGTCAGCGAGATGAGCTCGAGCTCACGGAGGACGGTTACCCTGGGTGCGTTGACGTCGGGTAGATCAGCCACCTGGACACTGACGGGCATCTCTTTTCCGGCGCGCCTCACGATAATCGAATCGTTCTCACCGACACGCAGCTCGAGAAGCTCCGCGTACCAGTCATATGGATTGTGCAGCGCTCTGCTTCGGGAGCGCACGATTACATCGCCAGCACGAATTCCAGCGCGCGCAGCCGGAGAGCCGGGAACTACCGATGCGACCACAACGCCCGTATTGCCCGCGACCCCAGTGAGTCTCGTCATCTCCGGCTGCATTCCGATCCAGGGATGTCTCACCACCCCATGCGCAAGAAGATCGTCTGCGACACGACGCGCGCGATTGATTGGAATCGCGAACCCAATTCCAACGGATCCGCCACTCGGCGAAAAGATCGAGCTGTTGACGCCGATTACCTGGCCAGCCGCGTTAACCAGTGGGCCGCCCGAATTCCCCGGATTGATCGACGCATCGGTCTGGATCATGTCCACGTACACACCCGCACCCTCGCTTGGCGTGGCAAGGTTCCGCCCCGTCCCGCTCACGACGCCGGCGGTAACGCTCGGCTCCGAGTTCGCGAGGATGAAGCCGTAAGGATTCCCGATTGCGATCGCCCACTCGCCGATCAGCAGGTCTGTTGATGAGCCGAGGGGAGCAACGGGGAGATTCTTCGCATCGATCTTGATGACAGCAAGGTCGTTCGCCTCGTCGCTTCCGACCAGACGCGCGGGGTAGGTCGTACCGTCTCTCATGGCCACCTGGATGCGGGTCGCGCCCGCGATGACGTGAGCATTGGTGACAATCGCGCCGTCTGCCCTGATTACGAATCCCGAGCCGAGTCCCGCGGCAGAGCGCTGCCCCGACCGGCCGCCGAAGAATTGCTCGAACACATCGGCGGGTACCTGCTCGACAACTTCCGTCTGGACGGTCACCACAGCCGGCGCAACCCGAGCGACAGCATCGGTGATTGCCGTTCGGCGAGAGTTGTTTATCGCGCCGGTTGAAGTCTGAGGTGCCGTCGATTGTGCGCCTGACGGCGCGCTGGATGCGCCCTGGCATGCTACGAAGAGCACCGCCGTCAGTGGTCGCACTACCCTGAGGCTCATGATGACGTGCGCGATTTGGGTCGCTTGGCGAGATCGCTCAGAAAGCGATCGACTCCCTTGTCGCTCAACGGATGAACGACGAGTGCGCGCAATGCTTCCGGAGTCACGCAGACGATGTCGGCGCCCGCCGTTGCGCACTCTGCGAACTGAATCGCGGAATGAATCGACGCGGCCATGACGTCGCATTCCTCTCCACCCGCATCGAGCACGTTCTTTATTTCGGCGAGCGCCTGCCCCCCCGATTGACCGTAGGCTTCGAGCTCGCCAAGTGTGACGCGGACAGCCGATGCTCCCGCCTTGGCCGCGATTATCGCCTGTGCGGCGTTGAATACGAAGGTCGCGCAGATCACCACGCCTTCGGCGCTGAGCTTCGCCATTGGAATGAGAGAGTCTTCGACGAGCGGTATCTGCACGACGATGTGATCGGAAACTTTGGCCAGCTCGCGCGCCTCGGTGTACATGTCGCCCGACGCCACTGCACCCACCGGAACGCATATCGGGAACGCGAATTCCCGGGATATCTCTTCGAGTCTTTCTTTCGCGCTCGAGTCGGGCGCGTCGACGCTCAACGCGACGTGCGAGAACGCGACGCCGTCGGCGAGCCCGGCCGACGCGGCGTTCCTGATCTCATCGAGCCTCACGCTCTCGAGGTAGATGTTCATTCACTTTCCAGGTAAAGGTCTTTCGGATACTCCACCCGCTCAAGAAATAAAGCGTGTGGAGGAGCGGGCTGAGAGATTTGACTGTTGTCTTCCTGCTGAAGGAGGTCCGCCATCACTTCCGGCCCGCGCTTGCCTTCTCCGACCTCGATCATGGTCCCGACCAAAAAGCGGACCATGTGGTGCAAAAACCGGTCGGCCGTGATGTCGAATACGAGACCACCCTCGCGTTTACGCCAGGTGGCGTGGGCGACCTTGCAGCGATGCTCATCACGGTCCGGTGCGGTGCCTTTTACGGCAAATGCCCGGAAACAATGCTCCCCCTCGACAGCAAGCGCAGCCGCTTCCAGGCGGTCAAAAACGAGCGATTTCTTCCAGACCAGCTCGTGCGTCCGGCGAAACGGGGAAGATGCGAGATCGTCTGTGCCTACGTAGTAGCTGTAGCTGCGGGATATGGCGCTATAGCGGGGGTGGAACTCGTCACACATCTCGAAGGCTGCCGCAATCCATACATCATCCGGTAAAATGGCGTTCATCGATCGTCGCAGAACGGGCGCGCCCCATTTCGCGGGGACGCGTGCTCCCGCAGCCTGACCGCGCGCATGGACTCCCGCATCAGTCCGTCCAGCCCCGACGACGGTCACGGGTTCTCCACAGAGTTTGGACACCGCCGCTTCGAGGACTCCCTGAACCGTCCGTTCACCAGGCTGACGCTGCCACCCGGAAAAGCGCGCGCCATCGTAGTGCAACACGAGTTGCACGGATCGCGACAGCATCGCGTGAAATTATCCTCGCGCGACCTAGTGTCAAGGAACGTAAAGCGTTGAATATGATTGACTTTCGCTGGTTGGCTGGTCAATGTGGAACCGCCGTTCGCAGTACGCGGCTGCCGCACCCGGCGAGACTCACACTCTAATGATGACCGGCTGATCCCACGATGGCCCCACGAACTCTTGCTGCACTGTCCACCGTACTCGCCTCGGCAGGCAACGTTTCCGAGGCGCTCAACGCGCTAAGTCAGGACGTCACTGAGCACGATCGCAACGGAAATGTCGTGCTTTTCATTTACGACGCCCGCCGCGATCTGCTAGCGGAGCGCCTGATGCCCGCGCACGAAGGCATGAGGACGGCACAGTTCGAGATCGCAGTCGACCACCTTCCGAGCGCGATCAGGCGTACGATCAGCGCCGGTAAGCAGTGGGCAGACCTGGGTACCGAGTCGGGCGACTACCAAAAGCTGCTTGGCACCGGGGCGTCTCCTGAAGCCGGTGTGCTCCTTCTTCGTGGACTTCTGGTCGACGGTGAACTCGCCGGCGTCCTCGCGCTTTCTGAGCCGAAGACCCGATTCGGTCACAGGCTATCGGAAAAAGTTGCGCCCGCGGTGGATCTGTTCTCGCTGGCTTTCGCCCGATTGGCCGAGCGTCGCGCGCGCGAAGAGGCGGTCCGAACACTGGAAGAGCTCACCAAGGCTCTCAACGAGGAAAACGCCCGAGCACTGCACGACCTTCAACGCAAGCTGGCGGACGCGCAGTCGGCGCTGAACGGGAAGGGAGGCAACGATTCGATTCGCGTCTCTCAGCTGAAGCGGGCGATTGAGGTCGCATCAGTCGAGGCCAGAGCTACGGCCGAGCGGCTGTCCGCGGTGGAAGAACAGGTGCGGGTGGCGGTTACGAAGCTGGAAAAGGCGCATGTCCAGCTGCACGCGCAGGGCGAAGCTCTCCAAACCCAGAGCAACATCATCTATCGAGTGGAGCAGGCGTTGCGCCACGCGACTGCTGGTCGCGGAGAGCCGCGCAAGATTCTGGAAGAAGTGCTTCAGATCGTTTCGTCGAAAGAGCAAGCTTCCTCGCTGTAACCAGCAACAATGAGCGTCCCGCCTTCCAACGCGCTCCAAAGCGCGATCCATAAGCTCGCCTTTCGGGAGGCTCTCAGCGCCGACGACGCGCAGGCGGCATTTGACATCGTGATGCGCGGCGAGGCAACCGCGGTGCAGGTTGCGGCTTTGCTCTCGGCGCTCCGCGCCACTGGAGAGAGCGTGGATGTCGTGGCGGGCGTCGTGAGAGCGCTCCGGAGTGCGATGGTGACCCTTTCCGCTGAATCGCCCGATGATCTGGTGGATACGTGCGGAACCGGAGGCGGAGCCGTTCCGACATTCAACATCTCGACCGTAGCCGCCATCGTCGCCGCTGGAGCGGGAGTCCGCATCGCGAAGCACGGGAATCGCTCGTTCACCACCAAATGCGGGAGCGCTGACGTTCTCGAGGCGCTCGGCGTGGGGATCGACGTTCCGGTCTCAACGATGGAAGCTTCCCTTCGTGAGGCGGGAATTGTCTTCATGTTCGCCCCACTGATGCATCCGGCGATGCGCCACGTCGGGCCGGTCCGGCGCGAGCTTGGGATACCTACGGTGATGAACATCGTCGGCCCGCTAGCGAATCCGGCGCGGGCGGGCCGGCAGGTCGTGGGTGTCTCCGACGTGGAGCGAGCCCCGGTGCTGGCTGGGGCTCTGGCCGCGCTCGGGACCATCCACGCAATGGTCGTGTACGGCGAGCCGGGCCTGGACGAAGTCTCGCCGCTCGGGCCGACGCATGTCGTGGAGGTGCGAAACGCATCGACGACCCGTTGGACCATTCAGCCCGAAGAGCACGGATTCAAGAAGATCGCCCTGGAGGATCTCGCCGGAAGTGAACCCGCCGAGAACGCGCAAATCATTGCTTCGCTTCTGGACGGGAAAGGGTCGGCCGGCGCCCGGGCAGCGACGCTGCTGAACGCGGCGGCCGCGATCTATGTCAGTGGCCGCGTGATGACATTCGCCGACGGGGTTGGCGCAGCGAGGAAATCCATCGACACCGGGCAGGCTAAGGCAGTTCTTGATCGCTTGAGACAGGCGAACCCAAGATCCAACAAGGCAACGACTTAAGAGGCCGATCTCTAGAACCTTCTCAGGACGCCTACGACGATGCCCTGGATGGAGATGTCGTTCTCATGTACGTAAATCGGGTTCATGGCTTCGTTGGCCGGCTGCAGTCGGATTCGCCCGTCGCGCTCACGGTAAAACTTCTTTACCGTTGCAGACGTACCGTCGATCAGCGCGATAACCATCTCTCCGTTGTCGGCCGTACTCTTCTCATTTACGATGACAAAGTCGCCGTCGCGAATCTGCTCATCGATCATCGAGTTGCCGCGAACCCGCAGGACGTAGTGGTTGCCACCGCGCCGCACCAGATCTTCGGGCACCCCGATGGTCTCGGGCATTTGAATGGCCTCGATCGGCAAGCCGGCAGCCACCGTACCGAGCAGAGGCAGGGACATCGCCCGAGGGAGCACGTCTGACGGCATGAGTTCTATCCCGCGACTCTCATTGTAGGCGCGCTTGATGTAGCCCTTGCGCTCGAGATTGGTGAGATGTTCGTGGACGGTGGCGAGGGAGTTATAGTTAAACTGCGTCGCAATCTCCTCGAAGCTCGGCGCATACCCGTGCTCATCAGAGTAGCTCGAAAGGTAGGTAAGAATCTCCCGCTGGCGTTTTGTGAGCGACATATCCTTTTTCCGCGGCTGGTTGAAGTACGGACCGGTCGGTCCTTCCCACCGAACATTTGCCGAATTCCTACGTTAGCCGAAGATCAACCGAAGCGCAAGCACTTTCTGCCTGGACACCGCCCGGCGGTACTCTCGGTGAGCTGACAGACGAAGCACGCGTCCGTGCCGCCACGCTCGCCCCTCGTAGGGCCGAGCTGATGCGCGCGATCGGGGCGATGACCAAACCTGCCCGATTTGCGGCCGCGCTGAAGCGGGCGAACGTTGGGATTGTCGCCGAGGTAAAGCGGTCGTCGCCCTCGAAGGGCGTGATCAATTCCGGGCTCGATTTGGAGAAGCAGGTTCTAGCCTACGAAAAGGGCGGGGCAGCAGGAATTTCGATTCTTACTGAGCCGAGCCGGTTCTCGGGCTCCAACGACGACTTGACGCGTGCGGGAACCACCGTCGCAACGCCCCTTTTGAAGAAGGATTTTCATGTCGAAGTGGTGCAGATCCTCGAGGCTCGCTCGCTGGGGGCATCCGCGGCGCTCGTGATTGCTCGAGCGGTGTCTCCCGATCGGCTCAGGGAGCTGATCAAGGCTGGCGATGATTTCGGGATCGAGATTCTTGTCGAGGTACGCGACGCACGGGAACTGGACCTCGCACTCTCACTCGATGCACGCTTGATCGGCGTCAACAACAGGAATCTCGAAACGCTGGAGATCGATCCGGAGACTTCGCTCCGACTCCTGCCGCTGATCCCGCGCGAGTTCGTGGCTATAGCTGAGAGCGGCGTCAAGTCGCCCGCAGATGTCACCAGCTTGGCGGAGGCCGGGGCGGATGCGGTACTCGTTGGTTCGGAGCTTTCGGCCTCGGCCGATCCCGAGGCAGCGGTTCGCGCTCTCACGGGCGTAGCACGGACGGCCGGTGCTCGCAAAGGTTAAGTTCTGCGGGATGACGCGGCCGCAGGATGCAGCGATCGGCGCGGAAATCGGGGCGAGCTACATTGGCGTGGTCTTCGCGGATGGGCCGCGGCGCGTTACGCCCGCACAGGCGAAGAAAATTTTCGAGGCGGCCGGGAAGACGGTGATACACGTGGGAGTATTCGGCACGAACGACCCTGACGAAATCGCGCGCGCCGCGGAGGAAACTCACCTGGACATCGTGCAGCTGCACAATAATCCGAGCACGTCCGACGTGCGGGCGATCCGCGGGCAATTCGGCGGAGAGATCTGGGCCGCGATCAGAATCGCTGGCGCGCACATTCCTCACGAATCCGAAGCGTTGTTCGACAGCGCGGATGCGATCGTCCTCGATGCAAGGAGTGAGAAGCAGCTGGGTGGGACCGGCCAGGCTCTCCCTTGGAACGAGCTCGCGGTCGATCTCGCCCGCGACAGAGGCAGCTCGGCGGTCGTGCTCGCTGGCGGCCTCAGGCCCGGCAATGTGGGATCGGCGGTGCGGACCCTCGCGCCAGATGTGGTGGATGTCTCGTCTGGTGTCGAGAGCGCGCCCGGTATCAAGGATCCCTGGTTGATGCGCGAATTCTACGCGGCGGTTTCCGGCACTCGAGTTCAGTAGAGTGGCGACGGATAGCGTACACCGCTTTGGAGCGTTTGGGGGACGATATGTGCCCGAAACGCTCATCCCGGCGCTGGATGAGCTCCATTCGGCGTTCGACGACGCCATGCGGGATAAACAGTTCGTCGCCGAGTTGGACCGGCTGCTCAAGGAATACGTTGGGCGACCGTCTCCGCTCAGTACGGCCCCGAGGTTTTCTGAGGAAGTCGGCTGCGCCGTCTATCTCAAGCGCGAGGATCTGAACCACACCGGGGCCCACAAGATCAACAACGCCCTGGGTCAGGCTTTGCTCGCGCAGCGCATGGGAAAGCGACGGATCATCGCAGAGACCGGCGCGGGTCAGCATGGAGTTGCCACCGCGACGGTGTGCGCACGGTTCGGGCTCGACTGCACTGTGTATATGGGCGAAGAGGACATGCGGCGGCAGGAGCTCAACGTTTTTCGCATGCGGCTGATGGGCGCCAAGGTCATCCCGGTTCGCTCGGGGACGCGAACGCTGAAGGATGCGACGAGCGAAGCGATCCGCGACTGGGTCACGAACGTAAGTGACAGCTATTACATAATCGGCTCGGTAGTCGGCCCTGCGCCCTATCCCAGGATGGTGCGCGACTTCCAGGCGGTGATTGGCCGCGAAGCGAGGGAGCAGATGCTGGAGGCGACGGGACGGCTTCCAACGAGCGTCGTCGCCTGCGTCGGAGGAGGGTCGAACGCGATGGGTATCTTCCACGCGTTCGTGGGCGATACTGCGGTCGAGCTCGTCGGGGTAGAGGCGGCGGGCAAAGGCCTCGACAGCGGGGAGCATTCCGCATCGCTCCAACGCGGTGTTCCTGGAGTTCTCCACGGCTCACTGAGCTATCTCCTTCAGGACGAAAGCGGCCAGGTCCATCCGGCCCACTCCATCTCCGCCGGACTGGACTACCCCGGCGTTGGTCCGGAGCACTCGCATCTCAAGGATACCGGGCGAGCGCTCTACGTCTCGATCACCGACGAGGAGGCCGTTGAGGGTCTGGGCATCCTCAGCCGTCTGGAGGGCATAATCCCGGCTTTGGAGACGTCACACGCAGTCGCCTGGGTCGTCAAGGACAAGGGTCGGTGGAAAGAAACTGACGCCCTCCTGATCTGCATCAGCGGACGGGGCGACAAGGATCTCGCGCAGATAACTGAGATGGGACTTCTTCCCGAATGACAACCTCGGCAACCGCAAACGCGGAACAGGACGAGCTCGATGAGCCGTCCTTTCCGATTGTTCTCGTAACCGACCTTCTCAAGTCGTTCGTCAAGGCTGTCCGGGCCCACCAGCTCTACCTCCCCAATAACCCGATGCACGCGCGGTCGCTCGAGGCGGTGCGCGAGGCCTTTGCGGGGATCTGGAAGAACACCGAGGAGATCGACATTCAAATCGTCGAGACGCAGCTGATGTGGGAAGGACGAGTCGTCCTCGACGAGCACGAGCGAACCAGTGACAACATTGCCTGGCTCCTCTACAAGGACGGAATTCGCGAGCTCAAGATGCTGAAGGGCTTCGAGGGTGAAGAGCTCGGAACCTTCTTCGATCTGCTCCAGCGTGTGCGCAAGGCGACCGACGACGACGACGATCTGCTGACCCTGATGTGGGAACGGGAGTTTGCGACTCTCCAGTACAAGTACGTGGACCTGACCGCCGAGGGCGGTCCCGGCGTTGATTCGATGGAGCGCGCCGAGCAGAAAGAAAAAATTCTCTCTCCCGCCCAGGCGGAGGCGGGACTGGAGACCACGAACTCGTCTATCGCGAGTCTCGATGACTTCGATTCCACGCTTTACTTCCTCGACGACCGGGAAGTCGAGTACCTCCAGGGCGAGATCAAGCGCGAGTTCTCGACCGATTTGCGTCCCGCTGTGATCGCCTCTCTCCTGGACATATTCGAGACCCACAAGGACCCGACCGTCCGGGAGGAGATTTGCGGACTCCTCGACTACTTTCTGCTCATACTCCTCTCTTCGGCGCAATACAGAAACGCGGCGTATCTGCTTCGCGAAGCCAGCGTCACCGCGGGTCGGGCGCCGGACATTCTCGAGCCGCAAAAGCAGCGATTGACGCAACTCGGCGAATTGATGAGCGACCCGAAGCCGCTGGGCCAGCTCCTCCAGGCGCTCGAAGGCTCCCCACTCCGCGCCCCGCAGATGGAGCTGGACGAGCTATTCGGTATTCTGCAGGCCCGTGCGCTGGAGACGGTTCTTTCCTGGATTGGACGCAGCAACAACCCGCAGCTGAAGATGCTGCTCGAGCTGGCGGCCACGCGCCTTGCTTCAGCGCACAGCGCAGAGCTCATTCGTCTCATCGGCTCTGATGATGAAGCGGTTGTTCTCGAGGCGATCCGCCGGGCAGCCGTGCTCAAGTCCCCCGCGGCGGTGCCGGCTCTCGGAAAGATGCTCACCGTCGGGGAGCCGGAAATGCGCGTTGCCGCCGTCACTGCGCTGACTGAGATCGGCTCGCCAGGAGCCATGCAAATGCTCGAGAGGGCCCTCGTCGACGAGGATCGCGAGGTGCGGATCGTCTCCGTCCGCGCAATCGGCTCGCGCAACGCGCGCGCCGCGCTCCCGCGCATCGAAGCGGCGATAAAAGGGAAGGATCTTCGCGAGAGCAACCTCACGGAGAAAATGGCGTTCTTCGAGGCGTTCGGTGCGATGTGCGGTGACGGCGGAATCGCGCTCCTCGATGGCGTGCTGCACGCGAAGGGGTTCATGGGCGGCAAGCGCGACGACTCCGAGTTTCGCGCGTGCGCGGCCGTGGCACTCGGGAAAATTGGAACTTCCAAAGCGATGGAGGTGCTCAACAAAGCTGCCAGCGAGAAGGACGTGATCGTGAGGAATGCGGTGAGCCGGGCGATTCGGGGATCAGCCACATGAGCGCGGTCGGAGCGGTCACGCAGTCAGTGCGCGAAGGCGATCGCCAGTCCGGCGCAAACGTTCGCCGCGGTGGAAGGAACTTCATGATTTCATTCTACGCGGCGCTGCGCGCGATCAAGCTTTATCCCCTCGAGCACACCGCTGTCCAGAAGTCATTGGCGGAGCTCGCCCAGGTGGCCGAAGAGCTTCGCGCCGAAGAAGGCGAGCTCGAGTTCCGGGTGTCCGGCGAATTCATCTTCATAAATTCCACCCGACTGAGACTGGATCTCAGCAATTACGCGACATTCGGTCACATCCTGACACTGTGCAAGGTTTCCGGCATCGGCGCGATTCACGTCGCTCCGAACTCATTGGCGAGGGATTGGACGTTTCTTCTATCACTCCTCGGAGGGGAAACACAAAACGCTCCGCCCGAGCGGTATGCGGAGATCGTCAAGCGCCTGGGCGAGGCGAACATCGAGAGCTTTCAGCTCGATGCCCCGACGGAAACCCAGACTGACCGGGAGTTCAACGAAGAAGCCAAGGCGGCGGCGAATCGCACCTACTCCCAGTCGGTAGCGGTCACGAAAGACGTCATCAACTCGGTTCGCATCGGCAAGACGCCGAACATCCGCAAGATCAAGAGAGTAGTGCAGGGAATCGTCGACCAGGTGCTGAACGAGGAGACGTCGCTCATTGGTCTCACCGCGATCCGCGATTACGACGAGTATACGTTCACCCATTCCGTGAACGTCTGCATTTTCTCGATCGCGCTTGGGCGGCGGCTCGGGATGACCAAACTCCAGCTCTACGAGTTGGGTCTCGCGGCGCTGATGCACGACATCGGCAAGTCTCGCGTGCCGCTCGATCTTCTTCAAAAGACCGGGGAGCTGACGGAAGAGGAATGGAAATGGATGGCCGCGCATCCGTGGCTCGGGGTTCTGGTCCTTTTCCAGTTCAGACGGCAGCAGGAAGAGCTCTCCTACCGGGCGATGACGGTGTGCCATGAGCATCACATGAAGATCGACCTCACGGGCTACCCGAAATCCATCCGCCCGCGTCAGGTCAGCTTGCTCAGCAAGATCGTGTCGATCGCCGACGGCTACGACGCCGCCACCTCCAGGCGCGTGTACAAGACTGAGGCGCTTGCCCCCTCCGACGTTCTGGAGGAGATGCGCGACAACTCGCGTCGCGGGCTGGATCCTGTCCTCGTCAAGGCTTTCATCAACCTGCTGGGCATCTACCCCGTTGGAACGCTCGTCGTGCTGGACACCTTCGAGCTCGCTGTCGTCTCCGCGTCGAACCCCAACCCCGAAGCATTGTCCAGGCCGATAGTTAAGATTATCAGCGACGCACAGGGCAACAGAATCAGTCCGCCGCTCGTCGCAGACCTCGCGATCCCCGAGGCGGGCGGTCAATACGCGCGCACCATCATCAAGACGGCGGACCCAGACAGGTATGGCATCACCCCGGGCGACTACCTCCTCTAACGCAATTTCGCGTCGGTTCGACGCGCTCCGCACCGAGTCTCGCCGCGCCCTCGTCTGCTACGTCACCGCCGGACATCCCGACCTTCCCCGTTCGCTCGATACCCTTCACGCTCTCGAGGAGGGCGGCGCCGACATCATAGAGCTTGGTGTCCCGTTCTCCGATCCGATCGCGGATGGCCCGATCATCCAGGCGAGCTCACAACGGGCCCTCGAAGGCGGAACCACTTACGACCGGGTTCTCGACCTGGTGGAGACGGCGAAGCTCACTGTTCCAGTGGTCCTGTTCAGCTACCTCAACCCTATCCTCGCCGCGGGCGCAAACGCGCTGACGCGCGCCTCGGAAGCCGGGGCAAGCGGAATCCTGATCACTGATATTCCAGTCGGCGCAGATCCGCAGCGTGAAAAATGGCTCGGACAAAGTCCGCTCGCGTTCATCCGGCTCGTCGCTCCGACGACGCCGAAGGAACGGATGGCCGAGATCGCCCGTCACGGAAGCGGGTTTGTTTATCTTATCAGTCGTCTCGGTGTCACAGGCTTGCAGGAACATACGGCGGCATCGCTGCCGGAAACGATCGTGCGGCTTCGCTCGACTACTACCCTTCCTATATGCGTCGGCTTTGGAATCTCGACTCCGGCGCAGGCGCGGGGTGTAGGAGAGCTCGCGGACGGCGTG
Source organism: Gemmatimonadales bacterium (assembly GCA_038227135.1). Lineage (GTDB taxonomy): Bacteria > Gemmatimonadota > Gemmatimonadetes > Gemmatimonadales > Gemmatimonadaceae > UBA4720. Next base: position 67,890 of record JBBRQC010000008.1, on the reverse strand, counting down.
GTTGTTGGCAGCGCAATCGTCAGAGCGGCGGAAGAAGGCACGGAAGCCGTGCTGCGCTTGACCAGAAGCTTGAGGGAGGCACTCGATGGGTAGGGACAATGCGATCACTAACGATGTCGTGACCCTCAAGGCGATGCGCTTTCACGCGCGGATCGGCGTTCTTCCACACGAAGCGGAGATCGCCCAATCGATAGAAGTCGATGCGTCGCTCTGGGTGAAGCACACTGCCAGGCCGGTGTCAGCGAAGGACATCGTCGACTACCGCCGGGTATACGACCTCGTCGCCGAGGTCGTTACGAACGGTCACATCAGCTTCCTGGAGGAAGTCGGGGAGATGATTGCCGATCGCGCCTTGCAGCTCCCTCTCGTCACCCGGGTTCGCATCGCTGTGCGGAAACCAAACGTTGCGCTCCCTGGACCGCTCGCATATGCAGAGGTCGCGCTCGAGCGAGAGCGTGCGTGAAGGATGTCGCCTACATAGCGCTCGGCTCCAACCTCGGGGAGCGTGAGGTATTTTTGGCACAGGCGAGGGACTCGATCGCCACCTTGCCGCGCACACGAGTGCTCGCGCAGACGGATATCGAGGAGACCGCGCCAATCGGCCCCATCGCGCAGGGCCCCTATCTCAATCAGATGATCGCCATCGAAACCGAGCTGTCGCCAAGCGAGCTGCTGGCGGAGCTCCACCGAATTGAAGTCGAGGCCGGGCGTGTACGTCGCGCACGCTGGGGACCGCGCACGCTGGATCTCGACATCGTGTTGTTCGAGCATCAGAGCGTGCAGGAACAGGGGCTCGTCGTCCCGCACCCGGAATTGTCCCGGCGCGATTTCTGGCTCACGGAACTGGCAACCTTGAGGAGCTCTCGCGTTGACTAGCCCGGCTCGTGAGCAGAAACCGATGACTGTCCGCGGCTTCGCCGAGCGGAAGCTCAAAGGCGAGAAGATCGTCGTCATGACGGCGTACGACGCGCTCTTCGGACGCCTGGTGGATGAGTCCGGTGTCGACGCTATACTCGTCGGGGATTCCGTCGGAACCGCCGTGATGGGGTATAGCTCGACTCTTCCGGTGACTCTCGATCACATGATCTACCATGCCGCTGCGGTTCGCCGCGGAGTGACGCGTGCGCTGATCGTCATAGACATGCCTTTTCTGTCCTATCAGGCGAGCATTGAGAGCGCGGTTCTCAATTGCGGACGCGCGATCCAGGAAACCGGGGTCTCCGCGGTGAAGGTCGAGGGCGGCGGTCCGGAAATGCTCGATACAGTTCACGCTCTCGTACGCACCGGCATTCCGGTCATGGCGCATATTGGATTCACTCCGCAGTCGGTTAATACGATTGGAGGGGCGCGGGTCCAGGGTCGCGAAGAGGCGGGAGCGGAACGATTGATCGGCGAAGCAAAAGGACTGGAAGAGGCAGGTGCATTCGCCGTCGTTCTCGAGCTCGTCCCGGCGCAGGTCTCCGCACGAATCACGGCAGCCGTCGGAATACCCACCATCGGCATTGGCGCGGGCGCGCAGTGTGACGGGCAAGTGCTTGTTCTTCCCGACGTGCTTGGGCTGAATGACACGTTCCAGCCCAAGTTTCTCAAGCGCTACGCCGAGATGGCGACCGACGTTCGCGCCGCGATTGGCAACTGGGCAAGCGATGTTCGCAGCGGAGCTTATCCGGATGCAGAGCACAGCTTCTAGGCATGAAGCCAGTCGGAACGATTTCTGAGATGCGCCACGTAATCGCCGGGGCGCGCGCACGAGGCAAGAGCATCGCTTTCGTGCCGACGATGGGTGCGCTTCACGAGGGGCATCTCAGGCTCGTCGACGAAGCAAAGGCGGTGGCCGACCTGGTGGTGATGAGCATCTTCGTCAATCCGATTCAGTTTGGCCCAAGCGAGGATTTTGCCCGGTATCCGCGCACGCTCGACGAGGACATCGAGCTGGCGAAGAGAAGGGGAGTGGATTTCCTGTTTACGCCGACCAAGGAAGAGATCTATCCCGAGAATGTGCCAGTCGTCATCGTACACCCCGGCAGCATCGGAAAGGAGTGGGAAGGCGCCGTTCGCCCGCACCACTTCGAGGGAGTCCTCACCGTCGTCGCCAAGCTGTTCAACATCGTGATGCCCGACGTCGCTGTCTTTGGCCAGAAGGATCTTCAGCAGGCCGCTGCCATCAAGGCGATGGTTCGGGACCTGAACTTCCCCGTCGGGATTCTCATCGCGCCGACGGTGCGGGAGCCCGATGGGCTCGCGATGTCCAGCCGAAATCGCTACCTCTCTCCGAAAGACCGCGAGCTCGGCCTCATCCTCTCGAGAGCGCTCTTCGCGATGCGCGACGCGTTTGGTCGGGGGGAGCGCAGAGCGAGCGCGCTCGAGGCAATTGGCTGGCGTATGCTCGATCGGGTAGTTGGATTGACTCCGCGCTATCTCGCGGCAGTCAATGCCGACACGTTCCAGCGCGTCAACAACGTGCGTCACGGCGATGCCGCGGTTGGGGCGGTTCGGGTTGGCGAAACCAAACTGATCGACAACATCATCTTCTGATATGGTGCAGCTGCAGACTTCCGGATTGCCGACCTGGGCACAGGTGAGTGAGCGCCGTCTCGCGCACATCCAGCGTGTGACGTCGTTGCTCAGGGCATGGGGAGCGGCGATGCGGCTTTCACCCGACGATGCGAACACGTGGATCGATGCGGGAACGTGGCACGATGCGCTTCGAGATGCGCCGATAGCCGAGCTCCGGGACATCACCGGCGACCGGACATCCCCCGACGGCTTGCTGCACGGCCCCGCGGTAGCAAAGAAGCTCGAGGCCGAGGGAGAGCGAAGAAAGAACCTCCTCGACGCGATCCGTTATCACACGGTGGGATCCGCCAAGTGGGATCCGGCGGGACGCGCCCTCTACATGGCGGACTACCTCGAGCCGGGTCGAAAATTTCTCGCCGAAGATAGAGGCTTTCTGGCGAGCCAGGTCCCGCACAACTTCGACGGCGTGTTCCGACAGGTAGTGCGATTCCGGCTGGAGTGGTCGGTGCGCGAAGGCAACCACATCTTTCCCGAAACCGTCGAGCTCTGGAACAGCCTCCGGTAACGCGCCATCGGCGTCGCTACGGACGATACATTCTCGCCCTGCTCGTGCTGGCAGCGGTCGCCTGGTTCGGTGTCAGATCGCTCAACAGTCGAAGCGCAGGAACGCCCTACGTCCCCGACGACGCCAAAGCGCCCGAGGGGGTGCGCATCAAGGTCGAGATTTTCAACGGAACCAGGACGAAAGGGCTGGCGCGTCGCGCGACGCTCTTCTTGCGCGATCACGGATTCGACGTCGTCGGCTCGGGGACAAACACCGCTCAGCGAGCGACGACGGTGGTCTACGATCGGTCAGGGCATCCGGACTGGGCAGCGCGCGTGGGTCGAGCCATGGATGCGCCGGTGGTCACACAGCGCGACAGCTCACGCTACCTGGACGTTACCGTCGTCCTCGGCGCCAACTGGCGGCCGCCGGCGTTGCCGTTCCACCCGTAACTGTCCGCAGGCAGCGGAGATGTCCATACCGCGGCTCTTTCTCACCGCGACTTCGACTCCCGCGGCTCGGAGACGGCGCGCGAACCAGTGAATCTGTTCCGGAGAGCTAGGTGTGAAATCCCCGGCTCCGCCCGGATGGAGTGGAATGAGATTCACGAACGCGCGACACTCCCGCGCGAGGGCGGCGAGCTCGGCCGCGTGCTCTCCGGCGTCGTTGACGCCGCCAAGCATCACGTACTCGAAGGTGACTCGGCGGTCAAAGACTTTGCCCGCCTCGATCACGCTCGCGAGCGGGTACTTGGTATTGATCGGCATCAGCGACTGGCGCAGCTCGTCGTTTGGCGCGTGGATGGAGATCGCCAGCCTGAATTGTTCCGATCTCTCACCGAGTGCGACAATCCCGGGCAGAACGCCGACCGTGGAGACTGTGATGTGCCGAGCTCCTATACCGAGGCCACCCGCCGAATTGAGAACCGTTAGAGCCGGGTCCACCGCTTTCCAGTTCATGAGTGGCTCGCCCATGCCCATGAACACGATGTTCGTCACGTTTTTCGGCGGCTCGAGCAGCTTCATCTCCCTCACCTGACCAGCGATCTCGAACATCTGGAGGTTGCGGGTAAATCCCATCGCGCCCGTCGCGCAAAAGGCACACTGAAGCGCGCACCCGGCCTGAGACGAAATGCAAAGCGTGAGTCGTGATCCCTCGGGGATCGCAACAGTCTCTATGAACTCGCCGTCGTCCAGGCGGAAGAGGAATTTCTCGGTCCCATCGCTGGACGTCTGGCGCGCCGCCAGCGAAAGTCTCGGGATGGTAAAGTGCTCATCGAGGAGCGCACGAAACGCCACTGGCAGATCGGTCATCGCGGCAAAGCTCGCCGCCGGATTCTGCCAGAGGTGACGCACCACCTGCGATCCGCGGAACGGCTTGTCACCCCGCTCGACCGCAAAGTCTCTCAGCACCTGCTCGGCCTCGGAAGGGAGCATGTTGAGGAGGTTTCGTTTCGCCGGCTCGACCATCCGACGCGTGTTTGTTTGGATCATGCTCCCTTCCACCAAGTCTATGCAACTACTAAATTTAACCCCTGTTGATGCCTTTCTCGACCCACACGACGCGGCGCTGACCTCCACGCCCCCCTCATCCCGTTTCGCGACGGCCAAGCGCTCACACCTCGCAGGTGAGTTGCGAGCCTCGCACGCCGGCACCAAAGTCAAACTCGGTGGCTGGGTGCACCGCATCCGGAATCTCGGCGGGATCGTATTTCTTGACCTTCGCGATCGTGCCGGCCTGGTCCAGGTCTCATTCGATCCGAAGTGGACTACACAAGACGTCATCGAGGGCGCCGGAAAGCTCGGTCTCGAGACAGTCGTGCTGATCGATGGCGATGTTGCCGCGCGTCCGACCGAAATGCGCAACGCCGAAATGGAAACCGGCGAGATTGAAGTGAGAGCCAGCGATTTCAGGATCGTAGGCCCAGCCGAGACGCCGGCGATTCCTGTTGCCCGAGGCAAAGGGGAAAAGCTTCCTGCCGAGGAGCTGAGGCTGAAGCACCGCAACCTCGATCTTCGTCGCGCGGACCTCCAGCGGAATCTGATCCTGCGGCACCGCCTCCAGCAGGCGACCCGCCGGTACCTCGATGATCGCGGGTTCCTGGAAATCGAGACGCCGATACTCACCAAGCCGACGCCGGAAGGCGCGCGTGATTACATCGTACCGAGCAGAGTGCATCCGGGCGAGTTTTACGCGCTCCCGCAATCTCCGCAGCTCTACAAGCAGCTGCTGATGATCGCCGGCTTCGACAGATACTTTCAGATCGCGCGCTGTTTTCGGGACGAGGATTTGCGCGCGGACCGGCAGCCGGAGTTCACGCAAATAGACATCGAAGCGTCGTTCATCGAACCTGAGGACATAATCACCCTCACCGAAGGCATGCTCGCGACACAGTTCAAGGAAATCGGCCAGGACATTCCCGCCCGCTTCGAGCGACTTAAATACGCCGATGCGATGGAGCGGTTTGGATCGGACCGGCCTGACCTGCGATACGCGCTCGAGATATTCGACGCCAGCGACGCGTTTCGCGGGTCGGAATTCGGGATCGCAACCTCGGCCCTCGCGTCCGGCGGGCGAATTCGCGGCATCCGAATTCCTGGTGGCGCCGCGCTCTCGCGCAAACAGGTCGATGAGATCGAGGCGGTCGCCAAGTCTGCCGGAGCCGGCGGGCTCATCCGGCTCAAGCGTGGCGCGACGGGTCTCGAAGGGCCAGCCGCAAAATTCGTGAGTGAGAGCGGCGTGCAGCTGCTCGGGATCGCCGAGGGCCAGCTTTGTCTTCTGGTTGCTGGGCCCGAGCACGTGAGCAACCCGGCGCTCGACCGCGTGCGACAGGACGTCGCCCAGCGTCTGGCGTTGATTCCGGCGAACAAGCAGTCGTTTCTTTGGGTCACTGACTTCCCGATGTTCATTCGGGAGCAAAACGGGACGCTCAGCTCGGTTCATCACCCGTTCACGGCGCCAAACCCCGACGACGTGGGGCTGCTCGACACCACGCCCGAAAGAGTGCGCGCGCTGGCTTATGACATTGTGCTCAACGGATTGGAGCTGGGCGGCGGGAGCATTCGCATCAACGATCCTTCGCTGCAGCGCAGGGTCCTGTCATTGCTCGGCGTAGACGACAAGACTGCTCAGGCGCGTTTTGGCTTTTTGCTGGATGCCCTCAGCGCCGGAGCTCCACCCCACGGTGGGATCGCGCTTGGCTTCGACAGGCTGGCGATGGTGCTTGCCGGAGCCACGTCCCTTCGTGACGTGATCGCTTTTCCGAAGACCACCGCGGCGCGGGCGCTGTTCGAGGATGCGCCTTCAGTCGTGCCACCCGAGGACCTGAGGGATCTCCATCTTCAACAAATGACGAGCTGACGTGAGCGACGAGACGACGATCCAGCGCCTTTCGACTGAAGGCGCCGACATGTTGACGCTGGCCGGAGTGAACGACGAAAACCTCGTCGAGCTGGCGCGACAGACGGGAGCAAAGGTCAACCTCCGCGGCGAGACGCTCGCGATAAGCGGCAGCGCGGAATCAGTGGCGCGCGCAATCACCATCGCCCAACGAATGATCGACACCGCCAAGCAGCAGATGCCGCTCACGGCGGACGACGTCCTGCGCATGAGCATCGAAGGGCCGCGGGAGGGGAACGGCAATGGCGCTGATAGCGAAACGCGCATCGTCCTGCCCGGCGTCCGCAAGATCATTCAGGCCAAGACGAGTGGTCAGGCCGAATACATGAAGCTGATGGCGGAAAACGACATTGTAGTAGGGATCGGCCCGGCTGGAACAGGCAAGACGTACCTCGCGGTTGCCGCGGCGGTGGATGCCCTCGCGCGCAAGCGAGTTCGGCGGATCGTGTTGGCGCGTCCGGCAGTCGAGGCAGGCGAGAGTCTCGGATTCCTTCCCGGCGACATGCAGGCCAAAGTCGACCCCTATCTCAGGCCGCTGTACGACGCTCTCGAGGATATGATGCCCCCCGAGCGCGTCCAGAAGTCGCTGGAGACCCGCACGATCGAAATCGCTCCGCTCGCGTACATGCGAGGTCGAACACTGGCCGACGCGTTCGTTATCCTCGACGAGGCGCAGAATGCGACAGCCGCCCAGATGAAGATGTTCCTCACCCGGCTCGGCGTGAACTCGAAAGCCGTGATCACTGGTGACAAGACGCAGATCGATTTGCCCAAGCGTGAGGACTCCGGCCTCGTGCAGATCGAGCGGATACTGCCGGGAATCGATGGGATCGGATTCTATTATTTGACGGACGCCGATGTCGTTCGCCACCGCCTGGTGCGCGAGATCATCAAGGCGTACGCCGAGGATTCGGGCGTCTGATCGAGCTGCGCCGGGTCTGAGAAAGTGAAGTCATCACCTCGCGGGCTCGCGATCGACATATCTTCGAGCGTGCGACGGCTGCTCGTGTCCAGACCACGCGTCAGGAAAGCGGCCGTTGTCGCTCTGACAGCAGAAGGTGTGAGGGATGCGATGCTATCGATCACGTTTGTCGGCCGCGCTGCTATGTCGGAGCTCAATCGGCGATACCTCGGCCACCACGGCCCGACTGACGTGATCTCTTTCGGCCTTGGGCGACAGGGTCGTCGGGGTCCGGTGGTCGGAGACATCTATATCTGTCCTGAGATCGCGCGCGCGAACGCAAAGCGACAGGGGGTGTCTTCGCCGGAGGAGCTGCTGCGCCTGGTAGTGCACGGCACACTTCATACGCTCGGGTATGATCATCCGGAAGGTACGATGCGCACAGCGTCAAGAATGTGGCGGAGACAGGAAAGGATACTGGCCCGTGTCATCTGAGAGGTTGCTGGATGATTTCGACGCGGGAAAACCCGCCGCGCTGGCGCGCGTGGTCAGCATCGTCGAAAACCACCGCGAGGGGTTCGAGGCGATCCTGGCTCGCCTTCATTCGCGAACCGGACGAGCAAGACGGATAGGTCTAACCGGACCGCCTGGCGCCGGGAAGAGCACGATAACGGCACTCCTGGTAAAGAGCTTTCGCGAAGCAGGCCTCAGGGTCGGAGTGATCGCGGTCGACCCGACGTCACCCTTCACCGGCGGAGCCCTGCTGGGTGATCGTGTCCGCATGGAAAACGTCGCGCTCGATCCGGGAGTCTTCATCCGGTCGATGGCAACCCGCGGATCATTGGGTGGCCTCGCGGCAGCCACGCGAGAAGTGGCCGATGTGCTCGACGCATTTGGTTTTGACCGCCTCGTCATAGAAACGGTCGGAGTTGGACAGTCAGAGCTCGAAGTCGCGCGCACGGCGGACTCGACAGCACTGATCCTCGTGCCGGAGTCCGGAGATTCGATTCAGACGCTCAAGGCCGGTGTAATGGAAGTCGCTGACGTTTTCATCGTCAACAAGGCAGATCGTCCCGGTGCGGATCGGCTGCGCAACGATGTCGAGCTGATGCTGGGGCTTCGGAAGGGTGTGTCGTTCGGCAATGTACCGGCGCATCACGGAGTTGACCTTAAGCGGATGAATCCCGCGAGGTTGGCGCGTGAGGCCGCGGCCGCCGACAATCCGGCGGCCTGGACTCCGCCGGTCCTGAGCGCGGTCGCGACAAAGCAGGAGGGAATCAGCGAGATGGTCTCCGCGCTGGACCGGCACTTTGCTTATCTTGAGCGAACGGGAACGCTGCGCGCGCGGAGACGTGAAAGGATGCGTGAGCGCGTAATAGACGTGGTAGAGCGGAAGGTCAGGGATCGGCTGTGGAAGGACTCTCGCACGATGGCCTGGATCGATGAGCAGCTCCCCTCGGTGGAAGAGGGTCGCTCGACACCGTTTGCGGTCGCAGACCAGCTGCTTCGCCAAAGCGGTGAGCTCGTACGCGGAGAACAGAGAAAATGAGCAAACTCAAAAGCATCGAGTCCAAGGGTTCTGCCGACGGGGACCCAGTCGCGACGAACGAGGAGCAGAGCGCAGAGCTGCGCCTCCTCCGGAAAGAAGTCGCCGAATGGCGCAGGAAATACGAAAAGGGTGAGCTGCGCGACATCGCTTTCACGAACTCCGAGAAGGAGGTCCAGCCGGTCTACACACCGCTCGACTCGGCGGAGACAGACGCGGGTGCGTTGGGGCTGCCCGGTGTCTATCCCTACACCCGAGGCATCCATCCGACCGGATATCGCGGACGGCTGTGGACGATGCGCCAATTCGCCGGATTCGGGAGCGCGCGCGACACGAATGAGCGCTACAAGTTCCTGCTCGCGCACGGACAAACGGGACTGTCAGTGGCGTTCGATTTCCCGACGTTGATGGGATACGACTCCGACCATCCCCGCTCGGAGGGAGAAGTCGGCAAGTGCGGTGTCGCCATTTCGAGCCTCGCCGATATGGAGACATTGTTCGACGGGATTCCGCTCGACGAGGTCTCCACCTCGATGACGATCAACGGCCCCGCGGTCATACTCTACTGTTTCTACATCGCTGCCGCGGAAAAAAAGGGAATCGATTCGCACAAGCTTCGCGGCACTATCCAGAACGACATTCTCAAGGAGTACATGGCGCAGCACGCGTGGGTCTATCCCATCGAGCCGGCGCTTAGACTCATCATTGATTGCTTCGAGTGGTCGGCCGAGCACGTACCGCAGTGGAATACCATTTCTATCTCCGGATACCACATCCGCGAGGCCGGCGCCACCGCCGCGCAGGAACTGGCGTTCACGCTAGCCGATGGGTTCACGTACGTGGAGCGTGGAATTGCCCGCGGCCTCGACGTGGACGCTTTCGCCCCCCGCTTATCCTTTTTTTGGGATATCCACAACGATTTCTTCGAGGAGATCGCCAAACTTCGCGCTGCGCGCCGGATCTGGGCGCGCCACATGACGGAGCGGTATGGCGCCAGGGATCCGAGATCGCTGGTGATGCGGTTTCACTCGCAGACGGCAGGCGTCACGCTCACAGCCCAGCAGCCGATGAACAACGTCATCCGCGTCGCCTACCAGGCGTTGGCGGCGGTCCTCGGCGGAACGCAATCTCTTCACACCAACTCGATGGACGAAACACTCGCGCTGCCGACAGAAGAGTCCGTGCAGGTCGCGCTACGAACGCAGCAGGTCCTCGCCTACGAGACCGGCGTTCCCAACGTGATCGATCCGCTTGGCGGATCGTATTACGTCGAGACGCTGACCACGGAGCTGGAGCGGGAAGCAGAGATGTATTTCCAGCAGATCGAGGAGGTCGGCGGAGTAGTACGGGGACTCGAGACTGGATGGCTTCAGCGGAAGATTAACGAGTCCGCGGCGCGGCAGCAGTGGGAGATCGAGCAGCACCGCCGGGTCATCGTCGGCGTCAACGAGTTCGTCACCGACGAGCCCGAGCTGAAGATCGAGCTTCTCAAGATCGCCGAAGAAACCGAGCGTGACCAAAAGCAGCGAATGGCGAAGATGCGTGCGGAGCGCGACAACGCCCTTGTGGAGAAGCGTCTCACCGCGCTGCGTGAAGCCGCGAGCACATCCGAGAACCTGATGCCATACATCCTCGACTCCGCGCGCGCCTACTGCACCCTCTACGAGATTCGCGCGGCGATGGAAACGGTGTTCGGCGCTTACCGCGAGCCCGTTTTCTTCTGAAGAAATCGAAAGAGTGGTGGGAGTCAGCGTTCGACGCCCATTACCTCCTGGAGTACGGGCTGCTCTTCACGCTCGAGCGCGACCGCCAGGAGATATCGCGTCTCATCGAGCTACTGGGCCTACCCGCTGGAGCGCGCGTGCTCGACGTTCCGTGCGGTCAGGGGCGGCACGCGCACCTGCTTGCTGAGGCGGGCTACGATGTGGATGGGCTCGATTATTCGGCCGATCTCCTCTCGGTAGCCCGCAGGCGCGGGACGGCGAAGAACCTGCGTTACGTCCGCGGCGACATGCGCAAGATGCCGGCAAAGTGGACGGGGCGGTTCGACGCGGTGCTCAACCTGTTCACGTCGTTCGGATTCTTTGCCCACCCTGGTGACGACGCGCGCGTGATCCGGGAGTTCGCGCGGGTGCTTAAGCCGGGCGGAACCCTGGTGTGGCACGGGGGGAACAGGGACGGCGTCATGGCTCGCTTCCTCCAGCGCGACTGGTGGACTACGAGCGACGGCACACTCTTCGCGCAGGAGCGCGAGTTCGATTCGCTATCGGGAGTGCTGACCGTGCATTCGATGTGGCGGCGGGGCGCCAAGAAGGGAACCCGCGAGCACAGGCTCCGTCTCTACACAGCGACAAGGCTGGCCGAATTGTGCGCAGATGCGGGATTGATCGTTGAACAGGCGTTCGACGGATTCAACGATCGATCGCTCCGCCGGACCTCGCCCGAGATGCTCGTCGTCGCGCGTAAAGGGTGAGCCGATTGCCGCTCGTGCGTCGCAACGGCTAACTTTGACCTCTCTATGAGACCAATCCGAGTACTCGTTGCCAAGCCCGGCCTCGACGGCCATGACCGCGGCGCCAAGGTCGTGGCGGCTGCGCTCCGCGACGCCGGCATGGAAGTCATCTATACTGGCTTGCACCAGACCCCGGAGATGATCGCGACCGCCGCCATTCAGGAGGACGTGGACGTCATCGGCCTCTCCATCTTGAGCGGCGCGCACATGACGCTCATTCCCCGGGTCAAGGAGTTGGTGCGGGCACAGGGACGTGACGACATCCTGATCACCGGAGGCGGCATCATCCCGAAGGAGGATGTGGACGCGCTCTCGGAAAAAGGAATCGGCCGCCTCTTCGGGCCCGGCACTCCCACGAGCGAGCTGATCGCGTACATCAAGGAGTGGTTTCAGGCGCACGAAAAGCAGGAAGCGTAATGAGCAACCGCCTGCGCGAGCTGAGCGATCAGGTACGGGCGCTCGAGGACAAGCTCCGCGAGGCCGGGGGCGCGAAGAAAATCGAAAAGCTCCACAAGCAGGGTAAACTCACGGCTCGCGAGCGTGTAGAGCTTCTGCGCGATCCCGGATCCAGCATGCTCGAAATCGGGTTACTGGTTGCCCACGATCAGTACAAGGGTCAGGCTCCCGCAGCCGGGGTAGTGACGGCGGTCGTACGTGTCCAGGGGCGGGAGACAGTCGTCGTCGCCAACGACGCGACGGTGAAAGCTGGTTCGTGGTGGCCGGAGACGATCAAGAAGATTCTCCGCGCCCAGGAGATCGCGATGCGCTGCCGAATCCCGATCGTGTATCTCGTGGATTCCGCGGGCGTCAATCTTCCCTATCAGGGCGGCGTATTCCCGGGGCAGTACGGCGCGGCGCGGATCTTCTACTACAACTCGATCATGCGGCGATATCTGCGCATTCCCCAGATCGCCGCTGTAATGGGACAATGCGTCGCGGGCGGCGCGTACCTGCCCGCACTTTCGGATGTCATTCTCATGGTGAAGGGAAGCTCCTTCATGGGACTGGGTGGACCGAACCTCGTCAAGGGCGCGACCGGACAGGTCGTCGACTCGGAGACGCTGGGTGGGGCATCGACCCATACCGAGATCAGTGGCGTCGCGCACTACGCGCTCGATGACGACAAATCGTGCATCGCCAAGATCCGCGACCTGATCGAGCGGCTGCCCATATCGAGTCGTGACGTCGCCTTGTTCCCGCGCGAGAGCGGAGCCACCGCCAGTGCCGAGCAGCTCTACGATCTGCTCCCGGCGGATCATCGCATGTCCTACGACATGCATCAGATCCTCGGAGCGATCCTGGACAACGGAAAGATCGACGAGTTTCAGGAGGGCATGGCGCGCGAGATGATCTGCGGCGACGCTCGCATCGATGGAATCAGCGTCGGTGTCATCGCCAATCAGCGCGGACTCATCAAGGGGCGCGAGGGTGAGAAGCCACACTTTGGCGGCATCGTGTACACGGAGAGTGCCGAAAAAGTCGCCTACTTCATCGACCGCTGTGACCGCCTTGGCATCCCGTTGCTCTTCGTTCAGGACGTCTCGGGCTTCATGGTTGGAACCGAAGCAGAGCAGGGCGGGATAATCCGCGCGGGTGCGCGTTTCGTCGAGGCGATGGCGACGGCTCTCGTGCCGAAGATCGTTCTGACGGTCAACCACGCGTCGGGCGCTGGTTACTACGCGATGGCGGGGCAGGGATTCGATCCCGACTTCATACTCAGCTGGCCCACCGGACGAATGGCCGTGATGGAGGGCGAGTCCGCTATTCAGGCGGTGCACGGCCCTGCACTCGAAACCGCCAAGAAGACCGGAGACGCGCCTCCGGCTGAGGTGGCGGCTGCGGTGGATGAGATGCGCGCCGATTATGAGAACCAGCTCGATGCGCGCTATGCTGCTGCCCGCGGCTTCGTCGATGCGATCGTCTATCCCGAGAACACCCGCGAGATGCTGAGCCTCGCGCTTCGCGCCGCACTGCACAATCCCGGACCGCACCTCGGGCCGTTCGTGCTGCCGCCTCACCTCGGAGAGAGCAGTTGAAAGAGATAGTTCGAGTCGCGGGTGGTCAGGGGTTCTGGGGCGACGATCTCGACGCTCCGCGACGGCAGGTGGAGGGAGGGCAAATCGACTACCTGATGCTCGACTATCTGGCCGAGGTCACGATGTCGATTCTGCAGAAGCAGAGGGAGCGCGATCCGTCGCTCGGATACGCCCGCGACTTCATCGGCGCGATGGAGAGCATTCTGCCGGCTGTTCTGGATAAGGGAGTCAAAGTCGTGGCGAACGCGGGCGGTGTGAATCCCCGCGCGTGCGCCGAGGCCGTCAGGCTAGTGGGAGCGCAGCGTCGCGGAAGCAAATTGCGGATTGGGGTCGTGACGGGCGACGACCTGCTCGGCCGAATCGACGAGCTCATCGCGCACGGCCACCCTCTCGCCAATATGGAGACGGGCGAACCGCTCTCGAGTGTCAGAGATCGCGTGCTGTCGGCGAACGCGTACATCGGATCGGATCCCATTGTCGAGGCGCTTCAGGGTAGCGCGAACGTCGTCATCACTGGCCGGTCCACCGACACCGCGCTCACCATGGGCCCGCTGCGTCACGAGTTCGGCTGGGGCGCGGAAAGCTGGGACCATCTCGCGGCAGGAATCGTCGCTGGCCACATCATCGAGTGCGGCGCGCAATGCTCGGGCGGGAATTGTCTTTACGACTGGAAGTCCATTCCCGACCTCGCCAACGTCGGTTACCCGCTGGTCGAGGCGCGTTCCGACGGGACGTTCGTCGTGACCAAGCACCCCGGCACCGGCGGCAGAGTCTCGGTGCCCACAGTGAGTGAACAGCTCGTCTACGAGATGGGCGATCCCCATTCGTACATCACGCCCGACGTCATTGCGGATTTTACGACGATTCGCCTCGCTCAGGATGGACAAGATCGCGTTCTCGTCTCGGGCATCAAGGGCAAGCCACCGACCGACAAGCTCAAGGTATCGGTGGCCTACCGCGCCGGATTCAAAGCGGTGGGCACGCTCGTCTACGCCTGGCCTGAGGCTCTCGACAAAGCTGAGGCGGCGGACAGAATTCTTCGCGAGCGGCTGGACCGTCTCGGTCTGAAGTTCGATCGCATCCTCACGGAGTTCGTCGGCGCGAACGCCACCCACGGCCCGCTCGCGGGCGAAAGACTCGATGCGCCGGAGGTGCAGCTTCGGTTCGGTGTTCGCGGCGCGGATCGCGCCGCCGTGGAACGGTTCACGCGAGAGATCGCCCCGCTCGTTCTCAATGGTCCGCCCAGCGTTACCGGCTTCGCCGGCGGCAGGCCGAAAGTGGAAGAGATCGTGGCTTACTGGCCGGCACTCATCGACAAGTCGGTCGTGAAACCGAAAGTCGAGATCATCTCATGAAAGTCCGGCTCCTCGACATCGCCCACGCGCGCTCGGGGGACAAAGGCGACACCGCAAATGTCGGAGTGATCGCGCTGCAGCAGCGTTGGTACGACGTTCTCGAGGAATTCGTGACCCGCGCCAGAGTCGCTGATCATTTCCGCGGCATGATCGAAGGCGACGTCGAACGGTACGAGCTTCCGAATCTGAACGCGCTCAACTTTCTCCTGCATGGCGCGCTCGATGGTGGCGGAACTCTGTCACTCAAGACGGATGCGCAGGGGAAGGTGTTTTCGACGGCACTGCTACGGATGGTCATCGAAGTCCCGGACGCGGAGGCGAAGCGTTTGGCGCTGCCGGGGGCGAAGTGAAGAACATTCGGGTGGCGGTTGAGGGAGCGATTGGCCGGATCACTCTCGCTCGTCCGGAGAAAAAGAACGCACTCGACCGAGTCACCGCAGACGAGCTGGCGGAAGCGCTATTCGCGCTCAGCGAGTCCCCCGTGAACGTCGTTGCCATCGATGGCGATGGAGCGGACTTCTGCACCGGCGCGGATCTCGCCGCGCTCGAGGAAATGCTGGATGCGCCTCGCCAGGAGCATCTTGAAGATGCGAAGGCGCTGGGGCACGTATTTCACACGATCCGCCGAATGGAAAAGCCAGTCGTGGCGCTGGTGAGGGGCCGTGCTTTCGCGGGTGGTGCTGGGCTGGCAACTGCCTGCGACATTGTGCTCGCGCACGAAGCTGCAACGTTCGGGTATCCGGAGGTGACGATCGGCTTTGTACCAGCGATGGTGATGACGATGCTGCGACGTTCGGTCGGCGAGAAGCAGGCTTTCGATCTCGTCAGCACGGGACGTATTCTGACCGCGGAGCAGGCGAGGGAAATCGGGCTGGTTTCGCGCGTCTTCGCGGCCAGCGAGTTCCAGGGACTCTCGCAGGCCCTGCTCGCCCAGCTTGCGAAGCAGCCGCGCGGCGCGATGGCCGCCACCAAAACCCTTTTCTACAAGCTCGACCATCTCGGGTTCCTCGACGGAATATCCGCGGGAATAGTCGCCAACGCCGATGCCCGCGCAACGAGCGATTTCCGCGCGGGCGTCAAGCGATTCACAAACCGGACGAAGGAGTCGTGACTCCATTCACCGTTGCGAAGCTTGCTCTGATGCTGATAGCGGCGGTGCTGCTTGGGTGGGGAATTCGCGCGGATGACAGCGCGCTTCGGTGGGCCGGCATCGCGTTCCTTTTCATCGCGCTCATACTGCGGTTCTTCAAGCCCCGCACGCCGCGCGGATTTCAGTGACGGGACCGCGTCCGACAACGATTGTCGATGCGCCACGCCTTTCCCGAAAACTCGGCGTCGACCTCCTGCTGGCGAGCGAGACCCTTCAATACACGGGCAGCTTCAAATTTCGCGCTGCTTACAACGTCGCTGCCACTGTCAAACAGTCGCACATAATCACCGCGTCGTCGGGGAACTTCGGCCAGGCGATCGCCTACGCCTGTTCGCTGTTCAAGAAACGCTGTACGGTCGTGATGCCTTCCGCGGCCCTGCGAATAAAAATCGACGCCGTTCGGGAGTATGGCGCCGAAGTCGACCTGGTCGATGTGACGAAGCACGGCCGGCTGGAAAGACTGGCCGAGCTCGCCAGAAACTTTCCCGAGGCCTACCTGGCGAGCCCGTACGATGATCCGCTCGTGATCGAGGGGAACGCAAGCCTGGCGAAAGAGCTATTTGCGCTCGGACTCGATCTCGATTGCATAATCGCGCCGATAGGCGGCGGTGGGCTGACCTCCGGTCTCGTCAAGGCAGTCGAGCGCAGCGGAAAGAAGATTCAGGTCCTTGCCGCCGAGCCGACGCTGGCCAATGACGCGGCGGAATCATTCAGGGCGGGGCACATCGTCTCTCGAGCGGACGAATCTGCCACGATAGCTGATGGTGCGAGAGTGCTGCGCCTCGGGGATAGAAACTGGGAGATACTCAGTCACGGGCTGGCGGGGGTGATAGAAGTATCTGAAGAACAGATCATGGAAGGAGTCAGACTCCTCTTCGCGTTGGCGAACCTCAAAGCCGAGCCTACCGGGGCGCTGGCACTCGGTGCCGTGCTCGCGGATCCGTCCCGGTTCAATGGGAAGCGCGTGTGCTGCGTGATCAGTGGCGGAAACGCAGATCCGGCACTCTACGCGAGGCTGATCGAGGGGATCTAGCTCAGCGGACGCTGCGGCAGCACAACAATTACGCAGGAGAGGCAGGGCCACATCGGTCACGCCAGCCTCGCTACCTTTCCCGTGATGCCAAAGCCGACACTTCAGGACGCCCGCGACCTGCTCAGGAGCGCATTCGGCTACGACGCTTTCCGCCCAGGTCAGGAGGCCGCAGTTTCGGCGATCCTGGCGGGCCGGGACACCGTTGTCGTGCTTCCTACCGGAGGCGGAAAGTCGCTCTGCTTCCAGGTGCCGGCGCTTCTGATGCCCGGGCTTACAGTCGTCGTTTCTCCCTTGATCTCTCTCATGAAGGATCAGGTGGATGCTCTTACCGCGCGAGGACTGCCGGCGGCGTTCATCAACAGCACCCTCTCGTCGGGGCAGGTTTCGGATCGGCTCGCTCGCGTAGAGCGCGGCGAGATAAAGCTCCTCTACGTCGCGCCAGAGCGGTTCGACTATGGCAGGACGGCGGAGCGGCTGCGCAAAGTGGGAGTGTCGCTCCTCGCGATCGACGAAGCGCATTGCATCAGCCAGTGGGGCCACGATTTCCGCCCGAGCTATCTTCGCGTCAAGAAGGTACACGAGGAGTTGGGCTCACCGACGACGATCGCCCTGACTGCGACGGCCACGCCCGAAGTGCGCCGCGACATCGGCCGTGAGCTGGCACTCAGGAATCCCGAGACGATCATCACCGGCTTTGATCGCCCGAACCTCCATTACTTCGTGATTCCGGTAAAGAACGACGCCGAGAAAGAGAAGCGGCTCGTCGAGATCCTGAGGAAACACCAGGGACTCGCTGTCATTTATGCATCGACGCGCAAAGCCGTGGATCATCTCACTACGGTTCTCGAGCACGCCAGAATCCCGGCAGCCGGTTACCACGCCGGACTCGACGATGCCCGGCGGCATGAGGTGCAGAACGCATTCATGTCCGAGGGAATTCGCGCAATAGTCGCCACCAATGCATTCGGCATGGGCATCGACAAGCCCAACGTCCGCCTCGTGATTCACTACTCAATGCCGGGAACGCTCGAGGCGTACTACCAGGAAGCAGGCCGGGCGGGGCGCGA
Organism: Gemmatimonadales bacterium; assembly: GCA_038227135.1. Taxonomy (GTDB): domain Bacteria; phylum Gemmatimonadota; class Gemmatimonadetes; order Gemmatimonadales; family Gemmatimonadaceae; genus UBA4720. The sequence continues at coordinate 49,830 of JBBRQC010000008.1, read as the reverse complement.
CGGTCAGCACTCGGACGTTTTCCTTTTGCACGCTTTCCCCGACCGCTTCACTCATGAGTTCTTTATCAAGGGGTCGTATCCCGAAAGAGCCACGGTGGAACAGATCTACGACGCGCTCAAGAAGCTGTCCGACAAGCAGGGCTTTGTCGGGGCCCAAGCGGACGATCTCATTCGCCTCGTCAAAGCAAAGGTCAACGCCAGAGAGATCGAGGGCGCGCTCAGAATTCTGGAGCGGAGCGCCGCCGTTGCGTCCAGCAATGGCGAGCAGGCGCGTGTTCACGTGAGGCTTCTTGCGACACCCGACCGAATCAAGCACGAGCTCAGCGGCGAGGCGAACGCCGAGCTGGGTCTCCTGCGCGCACTGTGGCGTGGAGTTGGACCAGCGCTTCGAACGGGCGCCGTTGTCGACCTCGATGGGCTGCCGCCCGGGCTCGGTGGGGCGGTCGCATCGATTCCACTGCTGGATTCGCTCGAGAAGCGGCAGTTTCTGACATGGGAGAACATCGGGGCCGGACTCTATCTGGCCGATCGGTCTGCGCCACTTGCCAAGTTCGGCATAGACTGGGCGGTGATTGACAGACGCCGGGCGGCGGAGACCTCGAAGCTCATGGCAGTCCAGAAATACGCCTACACCAAGGAGTGCCGTCGCGGCTTCGTCCTCCGGTACTTTGGCGATCCCGCCGCGCGGGCGCGCTGCGACGGGTGCGATAACTGCCTCGGTATTGCTGCGGTCGTGAGCGAAACCGATGCACCAAGCCAGCAGCGCGGCAAAAAAACATCCCGTCAGGGATCCAGACCGCGCGCCGCCGATGACGAGGTCGCGCTGGGTCCAGCGGAGGAGCGGGCACTGACCGCTCTCAAGACGGTCCGATCCAGGATCGCCCGTGAGGAACAAGTGCCCGCGTATATTGTATTCTCCGATCGTACTCTCGCTGAGCTGGCGGTCAGACGGCCCCGATCCCTGACCGCCTTGCAGGATGTTCGAGGGGTAGGTCCGATGAAACTGGAGCGTTACGGCGCGCGCTTCCTCGCGGCGATTGCCGACCTGGATGAAACCGAGGCCGCTTGACCACTGCGCGCCCGCAACCGACACCATGATTCGAATGAGATCAAGAAACCCATTTCCCGTTGCTGCGCGGTACAGGACACAAGTCCTGGCCGGCCTCTTTCTTCTCGGGACGTCCCTGACGTCCGCGCAGTCGCCAGTTGTAGGCTCGCCTGGGAGTCCGCTTCCTTTCGATCCAGCTGTTGCCGCAGGGACGCTCTCCAACGGTATGCGCTACTACGTCCGCGAGAATCACAAACCGGAGAAACGCGCCGAGCTGCGGCTGGTAGTGAACGCGGGCTCGGTCCTCGAGGACGATGACCAGCGTGGGCTTGCCCACATGCTCGAGCACATGGCGTTTCGCGGGACGAAGAAATTCCCGGGAAATCAGGTGTCGAGCTATCTGGAATCGGTCGGAATGCGATACGGCCCGGACATCAACGCATTCACCAGCTTCGACGAAACCGTGTACATGCTCACCATCCCGACGGACACGGCCGCCATCGTGGACAAGGGATTTCAGATTCTCTCAGAGTGGGCGCACAACCTTGCCCTCGAACCACCACAGATCGAGAAGGAGCGCCCCGTCGTCATCGAGGAATGGCGCCTGGGACAGGGCGCCGAGAACCGCATGCAGAACAAGTGGTTCCCGGTGCTGTTCACCGGCTCGAAGTACGGCGTGCGAATACCGATCGGCGACAAGAAGACTCTCGAGACGTACACGCCCGCGACTCTCCGACGCTTCTACAACGATTGGTACAGGCCTGACCTCATGGCCGTCATCGCGGTCGGCGACTTCGACAAGTCGCAAGTCGAAGCTCTGATCCGACGCTACCTCGGGACGATCCCGCGCGCGACAAATCGCCGTCAACGACCCCTTTCTCAGGTGCCATCGCACGACAGCACCCTCGTCTCGATCAACAGCGACAAGGAAGCGACGCGGTCGGTCATCAGACTGCTGTACAAGGGGCCGAAGCGGTCAAATACGACGGTATCTACCTACAGACAGCATCTCGTCGAGGGTCTGTTCGCCGGGATGTTCAACGATCGCTTCTCCGAGATCATCCAGAAGCCGAATCCGCCATTCATCAACGCCTTTGCCGCGCAGGGAGACCTTGTCCGCTCGGCCGAATCTTTCTCGCTCACGGCAATCGTGGCGGACAACGGGATCTCGCGCGGGCTCAACGCACTCCTCACCGAAGGCGAAAGGGTCAGACGATTTGGATTCCTTCAGTCCGAGCTCGACCGCGCCAAAAAGGATTACCTGCGCGGAACCGAGCAGGCGTACGCCGAGCGTGACAAGACCAACTCTAGCGTATACGCCGAATCGTACGTGTCGTCATTTCTCCAGTCGGAGCCATCGACCAGCATCGCCTACGACCTCGCAGCAGTGAAACAGTTTCTGCCGACGATCACGCTCGACGAAGTGAACAAGCTGGCAGGGCAGTGGATGACGGACAAGAATCGCGTGCTGGCAACGACGTCGCCGGACAAAGCGGGAATCCTGAATCCAACCCGTGATGAGCTGCTTCTCGCATTCGATGCGGTGAAGGGGGCGGATATAGCGGCGTTCACCGAGAATGCATTGTCACAACAGCTCGTCGAGACGGAGCCGGCCGGGGGAACGGTGGTATCTACGCGTGAGATCAAGGAAATCGGGGTCACCGAGTGGAAGCTTTCCAACGGCGTACGCATTCTCCTCAAACCAACCGACTTCAACGCCGATCAGATCAATTTCACCGCCTACAGTCCTGGCGGAGCCTCGCTGCTGCCGGACGCCGATTACGTTGCGGCGAGCGGAGCGGATCTCATTCCGATGACCAGTGGCGTCGGGAAGTTCACTGTAGTCGACCTCCAGAAGTTTCTCGCCGGCAAGCAGGTAAGCGTCTTCCCGAGCATCGACGATTTGAGCGAAGGAATTTCGGGTAGTGCATCGCAGCGGGATGTGGATACGATGCTCGAGCTCGTATACCTCTACTTCACGCAGCCGCGGCTCGACACCTCGCTGGTGAACACTTTCATCGGTCGCTTCAAGGGCGTCCTCGCCAACCGCAGCGCCAGTCCCGAGGCCGCGTTCAGCGATACCCTTCAGGTAACGATGGCGCAGCACTCGGTGCGCGAACAGCCTGTCTCCGCTGCCCAACTCGATCGCATCGACCCATTCAAATCATACGCGTTCTACAAGGAACGATTCTCCGACGCGAGCGGATTTACCTTCGTCTTCGTCGGCAATTTCAAGCCCGACTCCATCAAGCCTCTCGTAGCCAAGTGGCTTGGCTCCCTTCCATCGACGGGCAGAAAGGAAACGTGGCGTGACACGGGCGTCCGTCCGCCGACAGGCGTGGTGCAACGCGTCGTAAGAAAAGGAACGGAACCCAAGGCACGCACCGCTTTGGTGTTCACCGGGCCGTTCGAATACACACGACAGAACCGCTACTACCTCAGCGCGCTCGCCGAGCTGCTCAACATCAAGCTGCGAGAGGCACTCCGGGAAAACATGGGGGGGACGTACGGTGTCAGTGTGGGTCCGAGCGCTACGCGTGACCCGCAGCCGTCCTACCGGTTCTCCATCGGATTCGGGTCGGCCCCGGAGCGTCTGGAGGCTTTGACGGCCGCAGCCCTGACGCAGATTGACAGCGTTAAGCGCTTTGGAACAACTCCCGATTACCTGATCAAGGTAAAGGAAGCGGCTCTCAGATCACGGGAGACTGCGCTCAAGCAGAACGCCTACTGGATTTCTCAGATCTCCACGTTCGATCAGAACGGCTGGCGACTCGAGGAAATTCCCGATGGAGAAAAACTCATCTCTTCACTCACTGCCGACGACCTGAAGCGCGCCGCCCAGAAGTATCTCCGCATGGATAACTATGTGCGGGTGTCGTTGTACCCGGAGAATTATCCGGCGGCAGAGAACAAATAGCGGTACCCTCCGGCCATGGACGACTCTCTCTACTTCACGGAGCAGCACCTCGCTGTGCGCAACATGGTGCGCGAGTTCGCGCGCTCTGAAGTGGCGCCGGTAGCGGCCGAGCTCGACGCGAAAGCCGAGTTCCCGTGGGCTAACGTCAAGAAGATGGGTGAGCTGGGACTCCTTGGCATTCCATGGCCGGAAGAATTGGGCGGTGCGGGCCTGGACCTCCTCAGCTATATGATCGTGATCAACGAGATGGCGAAGATCGATGCTTCCCACGCGATCACGATCTCCGCGCACACGACGCTCGGCACGTCGCCGATCGTGAACTTCGGAACTGCCGCTCAGATAAAACGATATGTACCGCTCCTCGCGACCGGAAAGGTTCTTGGCGGTTTCGGCCTCACGGAGCCAAGCGCAGGCAGCGATGCCGCGGGCACACGCTCGACGGCGGTCCGCAAGGGATCGCACTTCGTGCTGAATGGAACGAAGATCTTCATCACCCACGGCGGCGTCGGTGAGATCTTTGTCGTCACCGCCGTAACCGACCCCGGGAAGGGAACAAAGGGAATCAGCTCGTTCATCGTCACGAAGGAGGCGAGCGATCTGGACAAGGCGGCGGGGCTCGACATCGGTCACGATGAATCGCTGCCGTCGATGCCGGGATTTCGCGCCGGGAAGAAGGAGGACAAGCTGGGCTGGCGCGCGTCCGATACTCGGGAGCTGATCTTCCAGGATGTAGAGGTTCCCGCCGACAACATGCTGGGCGAGGAAGGCGAGGGGTTCAACAACTTCATGCGGACGCTCGATTCCGGCCGGGTTGGAATCGCGGCCCTGTCTCTGGGGATTGCCGAAGGAGCCTTCGAGCAATCGTTGAGGTATTCGACTCTCCGCAAGCAGTTCGGGCAGCCAATCTCGAGTTTTCAGGGGATCCAGTTTCAGCTGTCCGACATGGCGACGGAAATTGAAGCCGCGAAGCATTTGATGTTTCACGCCGCCTGGCTCGCCCAGAACAAGCAGCCATTCAGCAAACACGCAGCGATCGCCAAATTGTACTGCTCGGAGCTGGCGATGCGCACGACGATCAAGGCGATACAGATCCATGGTGGGTACGGCTACACGAAGGAATATCCAGTGGAGCGAATGTTCCGCGACGCGAAGATCTGCGAGATTGGCGAGGGAACTTCGGAAATCCAGCGCCTCGTCATTGCCCGCCACCTGCTGAAGGAGCTGGCGGATTGACCTATTCCGAGACAGCCAAGCGCCTCCGCCTTCCGCTTGGGTTCCTCCTCGGCCTCACCTATCTCGTTTTCGCGCGGCCGACACCTTTGACGTTGGCTGTCGGCGGAGCGGTGGCGTTCGTCGGGGTCCTCATCCGGGCCTGGGCTTCGGGCCATATCGCGAAGAACGAACGGCTAGCCACTACTGGGCCCTACGCCCATACCAGAAATCCGCTGTACTTCGGCAGTTTCCTCATTGCAGCCGGCTTCGCGATCGCCGCCCATTGGGCCCTGCTGCTCCTCGTGGTTGCCTTCTTCGCTCTGATTTATGCGCCCACGATGCAGCGTGAGAAAGCCAACATCGCCGGAAGATTTCCCGACGCTTACCACTCGTATGCCGCGAACGTGCCCGCGTTTGTGCCGAGGCCAACCCCATGGAGGGCGACACATCCCGACTCGGACGACGGCGGGTTCAGCTTCGGCCTCTATATGAAGCACGGTGAGTGGAAGGCGGCACTTACCTACGTTCTGGTGATTGCGTGGCTCATCTGGCATCGACCCATGATCGAGGTGGGGTCCAGGGTTTGGCACAGCGTGACCGGACTCTGAAGCCAGGCGTCACATACCTGTCTGACGCAGCAGGGTGAATCTGCGCTCGTAAGTTGTTGTCGCCGTTGCGGAAACACTCAATTTGGCGGTAGATTGGTGCACTGACTGTGGCTCTCAATGCATGGGGCACTCGCGCGACTCGCGGGTCCCGGAAACATGGAGTGCGAGCGCCGAAGGTGAAACACACAGGTAATCATAACGCGGCCCTGTAGCACGACCGCGCGGACTTTTTTGGACCGTCCTTCCTCTGCTCGTCGAGTCGCCGAGCCCTGGCTGAGACGGCGACAATGAAAAGAGAAATCCTCATCAACGCGGCTCCGCGCGAAACGCGGATCGCGATTCTGGAGGACGGGAAGCTCGTTGAGCTCCTCGCGGACCGTCCAGACAACCGACGCATGGTCGGTGACATATATCTCGGCCGCGTCGATGCCGTACTCCCGGGTATCCAGGCCGCCTTCGTAGACATAGGCACCGAAAAGAGTGCCTTCCTCCACGCTTCCGACCTCGTTCGTCAGTCCGCCGATGAAGCAGAAGACGAAGACGACGAAGAAGAAGATGACGACGACGACGAAACCGACGAGCCCGTCGCCAAGAAAAACGGCAACAGTGGCAACGGCAGCGGACGACGCGCCAAGGCCCCACCGATTCAGGAAGGACTCAAGCGAGGGCAGGAGATTCTGGTTCAGATCTCCAAAGAGCCCATCTCCACCAAAGGTCCTAGGGTAACCGCACAGATCTCGCTCGCGGGGCGCTTCCTGGTCTATATCCCGGACTCGTCCAAGGTCGGCGTCAGCAGAAAGATCGGATCCTCCGCCGAACGCGCCCGCCTGAAGGAACAGGTCCAGAACGTCCTGCCGGAGAAGTCAGGCGGCGTGATCGTACGGACCGTCAGCGAGGACGTGACGCCCGAGATGCTCCAACGAGAGCTGAACAGCCTCATGGCGCAGTGGAAGAAGATCAAACGGAAGATGCACTTCCAGAAGGCGCCGTCCCTCGTCAATCGCGAAAGCGGTCTCACTCGTGGGCTCGTGCGAGACATCTTCAGCGACAAGGTCGACAGCCTGACGGTGGACTCGAAGCAGGTCTACAACGAGATCGTCGGCTATCTCAAGGACATCGCCCCGGACCTCATTGCCAGGGTCAAGCTGCACGAGGCCCAGGTCCCGCTGTTCGACACCGCCGGCATCGAGTCGGAGATCCGGGACATCTTCAAGCGGCGCTGTGATCTGCCTTCGGGCGGCTACCTGATCATCGAGCCAACAGAGGCCCTCGTTTCCATCGACGTGAACTCGGGACGCTACACCGGAAAGAAGGATCCCGAAAAGACGGTTCTCCGAACAAACATGGAGGCCGCGCAGGAAGTTGCTCGCCAGCTTCGTCTCCGCGATGTGGGCGGCATCATAGTCTGCGATTTCATCGACATGGAGACGAAAGCGAATCGCGAACGGGTACTTCAGGAGCTGAGGCAGCACCTTTCGCGCGATCGTGCGCGCACCAAGGCCTTCGCCGTGAGCGACCTCGGGCTGATCGAGATGACGCGCCAGCGCGTGAGGCAGAGTCATTACCAGTCGTCGACCGAGGCCTGCCCGACGTGCAACGGAACCGGCCGCGTGCTCACTCCCGAGACGATCGTTCGTCGCATGGAGCGCTCGGTGAAGCGCATGGCCGTCGAAGGTCGCCGCGACAACCTGCTCATCAAGCTTCACCCGGATGTGGCGATGTACGTGCTCGAACAGGAGCGCGATCTCGCGCAGAAGCTACAGAAGGCGGCAAACTTCTCGCTCGAGTTCCGGGATGATCCGCTTCTCAAGCCGGACGAGTTCAAGCTGGTGGTGAAGGCGCATGGTCGGGACGTCACCCAGCAGTACGCCATCGCATAGCTCTGGGATCTCTTGTTCCAAGCCCCAACCAACAGGCTTGACCAGGGTGCTTGAGCCGGCTAACTTTTAAGGCTGCACCGCATTACTTAACAGCAACAATCTCTATGACTTACGCAATTATCAGAACCGGCGGGAAGCAGTACCGCGCCGAAGCTGGCAAAACGATCCGGGTTCCGAGCCTTCCGGGCGACGCAGGCGCAAAGGTCACCTTTGACGACGTCATCCTCGGCTCCGACGGCGACAAGACGCACGTCGGCGCGCCAGGGCTCAAGGGAGCGCACGTCACGGCCGAGATCGTCAAGCAGGGCAAGGGCGACAAGATCGTGGTCTTCAAGATGAAGCGCCGCAAGAATTACGCGAAAAAGCAGGGCCACCGGCAGAAGTTCACCGAGGTCCGCATCAAGGATATCGCCTTCGGCAAGAAGAGCGGGGGAGAGAAGTAATGGCACACAAGAAAGGCGTAGGCTCATCCCGCAACGGGCGCGACAGCAATCCGCAATACCGTGGCGTGAAGAAGTTCGGCGGCGAGAAAGTAGTCGCCGGCAACATCATCGTTCGTCAGTGCGGCACCAAGTGGCACCCCGGCCGTAACGTCGGCCTTGGAACCGATTTCACGATCTACTCGTTGATCGACGGCGTCGTGAAGTTCGAGCACAAGAGCAAGACGCGCTACAAGGTAAGCGTCTACCCGGACGCCGAGACCGCCGCGTAAAGCGCGGTCATGTCCGAATAAAAGCCCCTTTGGGGCTTTTTTCTTTTCCGAAACAACCGGCTGTAGAATTGCGTAAGATTGAGTGCTGCAGCTACCTCTTACGCGAGACAACGATGCCACTACTCGATAGACTGAAACAGGAGCTCGACCGCGCCGGAAAGGCCGCCCAGGATGCCTTCGACGATGGCAAGACACGACTCGAGGCGTTCCGCACCCGACAGCTTGCCGACAAGGCTGCACAGTCGCTCGGCTACGCGGTATATCGCGCGAAGAAGAGCGGCAGGGATCTGGACGCCGCGACGTTCGACCGTCTGGCCGCAACGCTGGAGACGCACGACACAGAGGCGGCGCGCCTCGAGGCAGAGATCGAGCTGAGACGGCAGCAGTCGGCCGCGTCTCGCACATCCTCAGCCGGGGCTACCACCGCTCCCACGAGCGAGGACTATCCGACTTCGGCGAGCTAGAATCGCGAGATCTCACCCGATTTAACGTGAAAAAAAAGGCTCCCGGATTCCGGGAGCCTTTTTTTGGCTGATCCGGGTGCTACTGTGGCGGATTGTTGTGGGTGTTCGGCAGAGTTTTGTAACGCTCCATCAGGAGGTCCTGCCGGGTCTTGTCGCTGTACTCGTGGCCGCGGACGAACACATGCTCCACTCTGGTGCTGAACTCGAATGGGTCGCCGCTCCAGACCACCACATTGCCTTCCCGACCGGGCTGGAGTGATCCGACGCGATCCGCTACGCCGAAGATCTCCGCCGGAGCGAGCGTCACGGCTCGTAACGCGTCATCCCACGTCATTCCGTACGCTACCGCGTTGCCCGCCTCCTGCTTCAGATTGCGGACGTTGAACGCTTCCTCGTCGCCTCCACCCGCATTCCCGATGAGCGCGACTTCCACGCCCGCTTTTCTCAGCAGCGCGGCATTTTCCTGCCGTTGGCCGAGCGCGCCAAAACCGCCCGGAATATTGTTCATGGCTCCCGTGAGAACGGGCACACGCGCCGCAGCGAGCTTGTCCGCCATCATCCAGCCCTCCGCGCCGCCCCCGATCATCAGCTTCACGTTGAACTCCCGGGCGATCCTCATGGCGGCATCGATGTCCGATGCGCGATCGACCACGACGACAAGTGGGAGCCTGCCCTGAATGACGGGGATCATCGCCTCGAGATCGAGCCGGCTTGCCGCGAACGGCCTAGTCTGCGCGCGATCGAACGCATCCCTGTGCGTCTGGAAAAATCTCGTGTCCTCCAGCAGCTCGCGCAGCTTGACAATCAGCTCGCCGCGGGAATTGACGCCCGCCGACTGGGGATCACCAACCTCGGCGATCATCGCAACGGGCGCTCTGATGATCATGTCAATCGTCGTTCCGGGAACGACGTCGAGCAATGCGGCCTGGCCGGCAACCAAACCGCCCGTCGGCATGACGATGAAGCTGGTGATTCCTTCCTTGCGAGCCGGTGCCATCATCACGGAGTTCGGATTGAGTCCGTCCCACACCGTGAATGCCGCGGCGATGTTGTCCTTGCCGCGGGCGAACATGTCACGCGTGTCGCTCACCTGCGCGACTTCCTGGACCCCGAGCTGGGTCGACGAATTCACGAAGCCGGGGGTGACGACTTTACCCGTCGCGTCGATGCGCTGTGCGCCGACGGGTATAGCCACATTCCGGCCGACCGCGGCGATTTTGCCGTTCACGATCACAACGATTCCACCCTCGATGGGCGGACCGCTCACCGGGTAAACCTTCCCGCCCGTGATCGCGATGGTTTGCGCGGCAGCGGGGTTGACTACCGCGAATGCAACCGCGACCGAAATCACAACACAAGAAATGAGTGGTCTCATCGGTCAGTTCCTGGTGAACGGCACGAAGCCGAGCTCGAAGTCAGTGCGCCACTGCTCGGATGGGTCCATGCGGTCGTACAGCATCGCCCCATCGACCCATACTTTTTCGGCGCGAGTATAGACGCTGAATGGATCGCCCGACCAGAGGACGACGTCAGCGTTCTTGCCAGGCTCGAGCGAGCCAATTTTGTCGTCGAGACCGAGTGCCCAGGCGGGATTGATGGTAAGCCACTTAATGGCCTGCTCCTCGCTCACGGGCAACCCTATCTCCGCGCCGGCAGCCATCGCCTTCGCGGCTTCCTGGTTCAGTCGCTGCGAGCCCGAAGGGTCGTCAGAGTGCACGATGACTCGTGCGCCCGCGTGATCGACGAGCGCCATGTTTCCCTTTACGGCATCGAGCGCCTCCATCTTGAAGCTCCCCCAATCGGCCCAGATCGAAGCTCCGATTCCTTCCTTGGCGAGCAGGTCGCCGATCTTGTACGCTTCGACGCCGTGGTGGAACGAGCGGATCTTGTAGCCGAACTCATGCGCGATGTCTATCATCTGCGCCATTTCATCCGCGCGGTAGCAATGGTTGTGAACGAGAATGTTTCCGCGGAGAACTTCCGCCAACGTTTCGTTTCCGAGATCCCGTTGTGGCGGATCACCCTTGTGATCCGCGTTCCACTTGTCCCATTTGCGGCGGTATCCTTCAGCCGCAATCCACGCCGACCGATAGCCGGCGACATTGCCCATTCGCGTCGAGGGCCCGCGAGTCTGATAGACTCGCTTGGGATTCTCGCCACACGCCATCTTGAGGCCGTACTTGGCGCCAGGAAATTTCATCGCCTGAACCGTGCGCCCGGGCACGACCTTCAGGACGACGCTCCGTCCGCCGATCAGGTTTGCGGATCCCGGCAACACCTGAAGCGTCGTGACTCCACCGGCAAGATTACGTGGGAACTGCGGATCCTGCGGCCACACAGAATGCTCCGCCCACACATACGGAGTACTCGGGTTCGTCGCCTCATTGCCATCGCTCAGCGCGTTGCCGCCAGGGGCGGCGTAGACTCCGAGATGGGAGTGATCGTCGATGATCCCTGGAGTCACATACTTGCCGGCTCCATCGATCACGAAGGCGTCCGGGGGCGCGTTAACGATCGCTCCAATCGCGGCGATCTTCCCGTTCTGGAGCAGGATTGCTCCGTTCCGGATCAACGGCCCGGCAGCAGTGAGAATGTTGACGTTTCGGATCACCGTCGTGCGAGACGGAAATGGTGTGTATGTGCTGGGAAAAGGATCCGCGTTTGGCATCGATATGCCTCCGAGCCCCGGACCTGTCTGCGCGGAGTCTCGGGCTGGTGTCGACGAAGTCCGGGCCTGCGTTGCGCCACTGGCGCACGCAGTCGCTCCCGCAAGCAGGAGGCAGCATAAAACACGCATTTGAAGGACAGTCCTCCGAAGATGGATTCTGGGTCGGGATAAGGTAGCCCGGTTACCAGCCGAATGTCGCAAGTTCCGCGATGCGATCGGTGCAGAGACCATCGACGCCGATTGAGTGCAATCTTCTCCACTGGGCGGGTTCGTTCGCCGTCCACGCGATGACTCTCGCTCCGATCGAGTGCGCGCGCTCGACGGTCTCTTCGTCGATCGAATCGACTTCTTGCCACAGGTCTTCGGCGGACGCGGCGATGAGGGATGCGGTCGGATCGATATGCCGCGAAACTTCGAGTACACCCGTTCTGATGGTGGGGAGGATTGTCTTGACGGTTCGGACGATGCGGTGATCGAACGAATGAACCGAGCAGGTGGCTTCCGACTCGCGGATGCAACGGGTGACCAGCGGCTCGATGCCCCGCGCCTTGATCTCGACGTAGACGATTGCCCTGTCTCCAACGATCTCGAGCGTTTCGTGGAGCGACGGAATGCGAGTACCGTCAGCGAGAGGGAACCGCTCGAGGTCGGCGGCCGACAGGTCGACGATCGCCCTATGCGCTGGCCGCTGCGGATGCCTGGCGTGCACCACCGGATCGTGGTGGACGACAACAAGCCCGTCATGTGTAGCGTGGACGTCGAGCTCTATGCCATCGGCGCCGAGCTCGATGGCGCGCTCGAACGCCGAAAGCGAGTTCTCTGGATGGGTCTGGTGTGCCCCGCGGTGAGCGATGCGCTCAGGCGGATCCAGACGGCGTCGTGCAGTCAGGCGTCCCTCCAGGTAGTAGCTTTGTGATCGATGAGCGCGAAGGTATGAACCTGATAATGCGCGGTCAATCGGCCTTAACGGCAGGGGGTCCGGAGCGTCTACCGGTTGAGGCTCCATGACGCCAAGCCCCGAAGCCAGGCCCGACGAGACCGATATGGAGCTGATCAAACGCTGGAAGGCGGGCGACAGCCGCGCAGCCACGCGTTTGGTGGGCAGACATTCGCAGGCGCTGGCGCGATTCGCGGCGAGCGCCGGTGAACGGGAAGATATCGAGGAGCTCGTGCAGGACACGTTCGTGAGAGCGTTTGCTTCGCTCGATTCGTTCAGGGGGGAAAGCTCGCTTAGAACGTGGCTGTTCACGATCGAGAGGAGATTGATGCTGGATCGGCGGCGCTCGGAGCGACGCAGCAGGGAAACGGTGCCAGTAGAGGAATCCGATCATGTCAGTGAATACGGCGCGCTCGATTCGATGATCGCGGAGGAAGCGCAGGAAAAGGTGAGGAAATCGCTCGACGCACTCTCACCAACGCAGCGGGAAGTATTCACTTTGAGGGTGCAGCAGGGGTTGTCATACAAGGAGATCGCGCTGGTCGTGGGGAGCACGGAAGGGGCTGCCAGGGTTCACTACCACAACGCGATCCAGACGGTAAAGGAGTTCTTGAGAGATGAATAAGTGCACTGAGCTCGACATCCAGGAAATGCTCCCTGATCTTTTGCACGGCAAGCTCGACGCCGATCGGAGAGCGCAGGTCGAAGCGCATATCTCGCTCTGTGAGGAGTGCACGGAGGAGCTGGCAGTACTCCGCACGGTCAAGTCTGCTGCGGTCTTCATCCCCGCAATCGACGTCGATCACGTCGTCCGGCAGATCCCGCCCTATCGCACGATCGTTCCAGCGGCTCGGGCCCCCGCGCGGTCGCGGATCGTGTCGTGGCTGGTTGCGGCAAGCCTCGTTGTAGTCGTTCTCGGTGGCGGCTCACTGCTCATGATTCAGAAGACGCCAACCTTGGCACCGGTCGCGACAATCACTCGCTCGCAGGCGCCTGGTGATGGCTCGACCCAAGCCGCCAAGCCTGGTGAGGTGGCGACGATAGCGCCGAAGAGCACGGGAGCTAGTGCGACATCGGCGCCGCACGCGCTTGCTCTGGCGACGGCTGTCGATGGTCTGAGTGATACAAACCTCCGCCAACTGATGGACGACCTCAACAACTTTGACGCGCTTCCGGCAACCGAGCCGGGTCCGGTTATCACGGTTGACAACAGCGACGCTCCAGACCAGGGATCAAGATGATGCGACGAATTCTTGGGCTTACCACTCTCTCTCTTCTCCTTGCCGCGACTTCGATCACCGCACAAGCGCCGGCCGGATCCGCTACCCCCAATCGCGCGGCGCTGGAGCAGCGATTCCGCGAACAATCAGCGAGGGTCGCGCAACAGAGGCTCGGATTAACGGATGCGCAGCTCGCGCAGCTGTCTCAATCCAATGCGCGGTTCGCCCCGCAGCAGAACCAGCTCGTGATGCAGGAACGCGAGACGCGACGCCAGCTCCGAATCGAGATGACCGCCGGGAATCAGGCGAACCAGCAGCACGTGAGCGCGCTTCTCGACGATGCATTGCGTCTCCAGAAACAGCGTATCGCGCTGGTGGAGGCTGAGCAGAAGGATCTGGCGCGGTTCCTTACTCCCGTTCAGCGCGCCGGGTATCTCTCGCTTCAGGCGCAGGTCCGCCGGCGCGCGCAGGAGCTCGCCCGCAACGATGGGACCCAGAGTCCCGAATTCGGTCAGCGCCAGGGATTGCGCCGAGGTCCAGGCACCAAGCGCTTGCCGTAGAAATCCGCTAGGCGACGGTGGAATAACGTAGGTCGGCTCTCGATAGCGGTCGTCGAGCGCTTTTTTCGTTTCCGCCAGCTAAATTTGGGGGTGTGCCCGGGTGGCGGAATCGGTAGACGCAGGGGACTCAAAATCCCCCGGCCTATGGCCTTACGAGTTCGAGTCTCGTCCCGGGTACTAGTTGAGCAGGCGGAAAGCCGACCTTCGGCTCGTAACAACACACCATATTCGCAGAGTGGAAGTTATGAAGCTACGGCTTCTCGCGGGTTTGATACCGGCTGTCCTCACGCCTCTCGTTCTCACGTCGTGCCATAGTGGCGATCCAATCAGCGCCAATCCAACGGGTCCGACCTGGTCGGTCGTCGCTAGCGGATCTGTCGACTACCTCAACGCCGTCTGGGGCTCGTCGTCATCAGATGCGTGGGCTGTGGGAGGCGTGAGCAACTACGGAGTCGTCGTCCACTACAACGGGACGACCTGGTCCACGAGCTTCTCGACCAACACTCTCAGCGCTGCCTGGTTCCTGGGCGGTGTCTGGGGTACATCGGCAACCGATGTCTGGGCGGTCGGCGCCACCGGTGGGGTTGCTGGAATTCTTCACTACAACGGCACCGCCTGGTCGGTTGTTCCCAGCGGCAGCGTACCGCAAACCCTTTACAACGTCTGGGGAACATCTACCTCCGACGTGTGGGCTGTCGGTGGGAGTACCAGTGCGACCATTCTGCATTACGACGGCACGGCCTGGTCGACCGCTTTCACTGGCCCCACCGGAGTAAGGTTCTTCGGAGTCTGGGGAACGTCTGCGACCAACGTATGGGCGACCGGCACGGTGGGTACGATCTACCATTACGACGGCACCACCTGGACGAACGTCGCGAGCGGCACGACTGACGACATGTCAGCAGTCTGGGGGACCTCAGCGTCGGACATATGGGCTGTAGGCGGGAGCGCTGTTGTCAACGGCGCCGGCGGCATCATTCTCCATTACAACGGTACCGCCTGGTCAGCTGCATCCAGTGGCACGACACGCGATCTCTACGGCGTATGGGGTGCATCGCCCTCCGACGTCTGGGCTGTAGGAAGCTACGGGACGATCCTTCATTTCGACGGTACCAGTTGGACCGCGGGCACCTCGAGCGGAACCACGCTCTTCCTCGGATCAGTTTGGGGTAGTTCAGCCGCCGACGTATCGATCGTTGGTGGGCAGGGGACTATTCTTCACGGCCCACCAACCGGCTGAGTCTGATCTGCTCGCTGGTGCTCGCTCGGCGCTAGCGACGCAGCTCTTCGCGCGCGAATCCTGGATGCCGCGCGCCGGGTGAAGCCGCGGACCCGATCAGGAAGCTCGTCGAAGTAGATATAGAAGACCGGAGTGACGTACAGCGTCACCAGCTGGGAGAACGCCAATCCACCAACGACGGCGACGCCCAGGGGACGGCGTGCCTCCGCGCCGGCGCCGGTGCCAAGCGCTATCGGCAGGGTCGCCATCAGCGCGGCAAAGGTCGTCATCATGATCGGACGGAACCGGACGCTGGCCGCCTGCACAATCGCTTTTTCCGGCGTGATGTGTTGCGTGCGCTCCGCTTCGAGCGCGAAGTCGATCATCATGATGGCGTTTTTCTTCACGATGCCGACCAGCAATATCAGTCCGACGAATCCGTAGACGTCGAGCGGCATTCTGAACACGAGCAGCGCGAGCAAAGCCCCAAAGGCGGCGAACGGCAATCCGGTCAGGATCGTTGCCGGATGGATGAAGCTCTCGTACAGGATGCCGAGCACCATGTAGATCACGAAGATTGCGAGGATGAGCAATGCCAGCAGCCCCTGCTGGCTCGCCTGGAACGCCTGCGCGGTTCCTGAGAAGCTCATCGTGACCGTCGATGGAACGGTGAGTGCGGCGGCCGCCTCGACAGCGCTGGTCGCCTGACCCAGCGCGATACCAGGTCGAGTGTTGAACGCGATCGTTACCGCGGGAAGCTGGCCGGCGTGTGTGATCGACAAAGGACCGACGCCCTGTGTGATGGTTGCCACTGCGCTCAGCGGCACGAGGTCTCCCTTCTCGGATCGCACGTATAGCATCCTCAGTGCGTTCACATCCTGCTGGAACTGCGGCAGCAGCTCCATTATCACCATGTATTGATTGTTCGGCGTATAGATCGTGGACACCTGTCGCGATCCGTACGCATCGTACAGCGCGCTCTCGATCTGCTGGGCGGACACGCCGAGCGATGCAGCGCGATCACGATCGATCGCGACGTTCACTTCAGGATTGGCGATCTGAAGATCGCTGGTCACGTCCTGGATTTGGGGAATGTCGCGCATCCTCGCCTCCAGTCTCTTTGCGGAGCTGTCGAGCACCGCGATGTCAGTGCCCTGCAGGGTGAATTGATACTGGCTTTTCGCGGGGCGCCCACCGATCTGAATTGCCGGGGGAACCTGCATGAATACGCTCATGCCGGGAACACTCGACAATTTCGGCCGCAGCTCGGCGACAATCTCATCCGCGCTGAGCCTTTCGCCCCGCGGCTTCAATCCCAGAAAGACCCTCCCCTGATTGCCACTGCCGCCCCCGGCTCCGACCGCCGACATGAACCCGGCGACATTGGTATCACGGGCGACGATCGCCGCGATCTGTTGCTGATGCGCGACCATGTCCTTGAATGACGTTCCTTGCGCGGCCTCGGTCGTGGCGATGATCTGACCAGTATCCTGGGTTGGAATGAAGCCGGTGGGCACGATGTTGAACAGAACGACAGTGCCGACGAGCACCGCGAGCGAGAACATCAGGGCGATGAATCTGTGGAGCATCACCCACTCCAGACTCGACTCGTAGCGGTTGAGTATTCGCGTATAAATGCGCTCGGAGGCGTTGAAAAGACGCCCACGCGTGTGTGACGGCGGCTTGAGGAATCTGCTCGCCAGCATGGGTGTAAGCGTCAGCGACACAAATCCCGACACCAGAATCGCCGTTCCAATCGTCACTGCAAACTCGTGGAACAACCGTCCCAGAATGCCGCCCATGAACAGAAGAGGGATGAACACGGCGGTGAGTGAAACCGTCATGGCAAGAATCGTGAAGCCGACTTCAGCCGCCCCGTCGAAAGCCGCCTTCATCGGATTTTTTCCCATCTCCATGTGGCGGACGATGTTCTCGAGCATCACGATGGCGTCGTCGACGACGAAGCCCACGGCAAGCGTGAGCGCCATGAGTGACAGATTATCGAGCGAAAAGCCCATCAGGTACATCACCGCAAACGTCCCCACGAGCGACATCGGTAGCGCAAGGCTCGGGATGATCGTCGCGGAGACGTTCCGCAGGAAGACGAAAATCACCATGACGACGAGAAAAAGCGTGAGCATCAGCGTGAATTTCACGTCGGCGACGGACTCTTCGATCGAAACCGATCGGTCGTAAAGCGTCTGGATACTCACGCTCGGCGGAATCTGATCGCGCAGCGATTCGACCAGCGTCTTGACCCCGTTCGCCACGGCCACCGTGTTTGTTCCCGGCTGCCGCTGGATGGCGAGCACGACCGACCGGTCTCCGTTGTACCAGTTGGCCACCTTGTTGTTCTCGACATCATCCAGCACCTGACCGAGCTCGTCGAGATGGACCGGCGCTCCGTTTCTGTACGCCACGACCATTTGCCGGAATTGCTGCGCGTTCTGGAGCTGTCCGTTGGCCTTGATGGTGGAGGCCTTGCTAAGGCCCCAGAGCGTTCCCGTCGGCATGCTGACATTCTGCGTGCCTATTGCCGAAGCAACTTCGTCGATGCCGATTCCGCGATTGGCCAGAGACGTCGGGTCGAGCTGCACTCGCACCGCATACTTCTGACCACCGAAAACAAGCACCTGCGCAATCCCCGGCACCATTGATATGCGCTGCGCCAAAAAAGTCTCGCCGTATTCGTCGAGCTGGGAGAGCGGCATCGTCTTGGATGTCAGCGCGAAATAAATGATCGGTTGATCCGCGGGATTCACTTTCCTGTATGAAGGAGGAGGAATTCCCAGCGGCAGACTTCGCAGAGTCTGCGAGATCGCGGCCTGAACGTCCTGCGCCGCCGCGTCAATGCTTCGATCCAGCGAGAACTGAATCGTGATCGACGTACCACCGAGCCCGCTCGACGACGTCATGTTGTCGATCCCGGCAATCGTCGAGAACTGCTTCTCGAGAGGCGTCGCCACTGCCGCGGCCATCGTCTCGGGACTCGCCCCCGGAAGATTCGCGTTCACCTGAATCGTGGGAAAGTCGACCGTGGGGAGGTCGCTCACCGCGAGTCGCGTGTACGAGACTGCACCGAAGAACAGAATTCCGATCATGACGAGCGCGGTCATGACCGGCCTGCGAATGAAAAGTGCCGTCACCGGGGCAGCCCCTTGATTGTGACTTTCGACCCGGGGATCAAACGCGATTGACCGTCCACCACGACTCGTTCTCCCTCCTTTAGTCCGCTGGAGATGACCGACAGGGAGTCCACCGTGCGCGAGACCTGGACCAGGCGCTGCTTCGCGCTGCCGGCGCTATCGATCGTATAGACGTACGTGCCCTGCTGTCCCGTCATCACCGCCGGCGCCGGAAGCGTGAGTGCATTCGGATCGACGAAGAGCTGCAACGCGACGTTCGTGTACTGACCGGGCCAGAGAGTTGCTTCAGGGTTGTCGAATCTCGCCTTCAGCAGGACGGTGCCGGTTGTGGAGTCGACGTTGTTGTCGATGAACGCGAGCGTTCCCATCAATGGCACGCCCGTTCCTTCCGACGGAGTCGCGCGCACCTGAAGTGCATTGCCTCCGCGATAATATTTCTGGATGTCGGGAAGCTGGCTCTGAGGGATAGCGAATCGCACCAGGATCGGCTGTATCTGATTTATTACCACCAGCGGCGGATTGCTGTTGGCCTTGACCAGATTGCCCTGGCGCACCAGCAGGCTCCCGGTTCGGCCGGAGATCGGCGCGCGAATCGTGGAGTTCGACACGTCGAGCGCGGCCTTTGACACGTTCGCGCGATCCGCAGCCACTGTGGCTGACGCGGAAGCGGCTGTCGCCTCGGCCTGATCGGCCTGGGATCCGGTCACGTAGCCTTCCTTGACCAGCGCCGCGTACCGCGCCGCGTCCCGTCGCGCGTTCGCGGCCTGCGCTTCATCACGGACAAGCTGGGCGCGAGCCTGCTCGAGCAGCGCTACGTAAGGCCGCGAGTCGATCTCAAACAGCACCTGGCCGGCCTGTACCGGTTGCCCCTCGGCGAACGTGACTCGATTCAATATTCCGTTCACCTGCGCTTCGACGGCCACGGTTTGCATCGGTTCGGCGACGCCGTTCGCGGTCACGACGTACGGAACGCTGGTCCGCTTCACGGTCGTGACGCTCACGGGAACGCTTGGCTGCCGAGGCGGATCGGACTTCGAACATGCCGCCACCAGTCCCACTGCCAGCGCAGTCCAGCACAGTCGCAATGAGGGGGCCCGGGATGCACGCGAGCTGAAGCCGGTCATGGGCGAATCGTAGCTGGAGATTGTGGAGACACAATAGAATCGGGAGTGAACGAAAAAGGAGTGTCGCCCCGCACGCCGAGAACGCCCGCGTCGCGGGCCAGCTGTGCGAGTGACGTATACCATTGCCAGCGTGATTGAACCTGTTGGGCCCGGGCGTTGGCCAGCGCGGTCTGGGCGGTGAGAAGATCGATGATGCTTCCCACCCCTTCGCGGTAACGTCCCGCCGCAACCTGTACCGACTGTTGCGCGCTGGCGAGTAGATCATCGGCAGTCCCGACACGCTGCTCCGCCGTCTGCAGCGCGTAATAGGAAACGAATACCTGCGTCACGACTTGCTGGCGCGTCTGGTCAGCGAGCGCCGAGATCGCATCCGCCTGAGCGCGTGCCGCCGCGAGGTCGTACTGTCGCGAGAAGCCATTGAAGAGTGGAATCGCCAAACCGAGCGAGACGCTGTACGACGGTCCGGCAAAAGTCTGAGGGCTCGAATAGGTGCGACCCGCGTTGCTGCCGAGTGTGAGTGATGGAAACTCGGCGGATCGGGCAACGCGAACCTGGGCTGCGGCCGCGGCGGCCTGTGCGCGCGCCGCAGCAAGGTCGGGCCGGTTGCGCAACGCGGCGTTGATGACGCTATCCACGCTGACTGAGATCATCCCTACCGGAATCGCGGCGGGCAGCGGCGCGAGGTCGAACGGAAGGTTGGCCGGCAGACCGAGAGCGGCGGCCAGGCCTCCGCGCGCGGCCTGCAGATTTCCCTGCGTCGTCTCGAGATTCAGCTGCTCTTGCGACAACGCGGTTTTCGCCTGCAGAACATCGGCTATTGTGGCCAAGCCAACTTTGAACCGCTGCTGCGCCGCGTTGAGATTCCCCTTCGCCTCGGCAATTGCCGATTGTTCCGCGCCAAGAAGGGCGACGGTTGCCATATACGTGAAATACGCGGCCTCTGCCTGCAACACCGTGTTCTGGAGCGTAGCATTGTGAGAAAGGCTCGCTGCGAACAACGTTTGCCGAGCCCGTTCGACAGACCCCGATCGCCCGCCGAAGTCGGCCAGCAGGTAACTGAGGCTGAGCGAGGGCCCGTACTCGGTGCGAGTCCCGGCGGATCGTGTTGCGGTCGCCGGTGACTGGATACGCGAAAGCGTCGCGGCACCGTTGATCGACGGGTAGTACTGTCCGCGCACCGAGCCAAGGATGTCCGCCGAGGCTCGCGCCTGCGCCCAGGATGCGCGCGTGGCAGGATTGTTTCGGAGCGCCAGATCGACTACGTCCGCGAGCGCGAGCTGTTGAATGCGCTGCTCGAGATCGGGAGGTACCGCCAGGGCGGTCGCCGCCGTGATCAGGGGCTCCGGCTTGATGGCACCAGCGGGTGCTTTCCATTGAACGTTCGGCGCCGGGGGCGCGCCGGGAGCGCCGCTCACGCTCGGAGGTCCCATTTCGCACCCCCAACCGCTCAATATCGATGCAAAAATAGTAGTTTGGAGAATTCTGTTGAGCCGAGACATTACAGGCAATACGGAGTTCGGAGTGTTTCTGCTGGTTTTGTGGCCAGCCCGCTTTCACTAGATTTGCGGTCTGCACCGACACACTAGAGGTCAATGACGAAGTATAAGTTCGCCAAAGTCCCGCCGCGCGGTGAAGCGATTGAATTCACGAACGGCGCGCTCAAGGTTCCCGATCGTCCAATCGTCCCGTTCGTCGAAGGCGACGGGACCGGTCCGGACATCTGGCGCGCCTCGGTGCGAGTGTTCGACGCGGCGGTTGAAGCCGCTTACGGTGGGCAGCGCGCAGTCGCCTGGATGGAAGTCTTCGCCGGCGAGAAGTCATTCCAGCAATATCAGGACTGGCTTCCCCAGGAGACGGTGGACGCGATGCAGGAGTTTCGTGTCTCGATCAAGGGACCGCTCACGACGCCGGTGGGTGGGGGAATCCGCTCGCTCAACGTCACGCTTCGGCAGGTGCTCGATCTCTATGCGTGCATTCGCCCGGTCCGGTATTTCGAAGGCGTCGGCGCCCCAGTGAAGGAACCTGAGAAGGTGGACATCGTGATTTTCCGCGAGAACACCGAGGACGTGTACGCGGGAATCGAATGGAAGGCTGGCTCACCCGAGGCGGAGAAGCTGGGCGCGTACCTTCGCAAGGAGTTCAAGAGCCAGATCCGCGAAAAGTCAGCGCTGGGTGTGAAGCCGATGTCCGAGTTCGGCTCGAAGCGCCTGGTGGAAATGGCGATCCGCTACGCCATCGAAAAGTGCAAGGAGTCCGTAACGCTGGTGCACAAGGGGAACATCATGAAGTTCACCGAGGGCGCGTTTCGTGACTGGGGATATGAAGTCGCGCGCGAGAAGTTCCCCGACGATACGTGCACCGAAGCGGAGCTCACCAAGGGCGGACCGACCGCGCGAGCTGACGCGGTCGTGATGCGCGACCGCATCGCCGACTCCATGTTCCAGCAGCTGCTGCTCCGTCCAGGCGAATATTCAGTCATCGCGACCCCGAACCTGAACGGCGACTACCTGTCGGATGCCGCGGCGGCACAGGTAGGCGGTCTCGGGATTGCGCCCGGCGGCAACATCGGCGACGGTGTAGCCGTATTCGAGGCAACGCACGGAACTGCCCCGAAATACGCGAACCTCAACAAGATCAATCCCGGCAGCGTCATTCTGTCCGGAGTAATGATGTTCGAGTACATGGGTTGGAACGAGGCCGCCAAGCTCATCGTCAAGGGAATGGAGAAGGCAATCAAATCGAAGCGCGTCACCTACGATCTCGCGCGCCAGATGCCCGGCGCAACTGAAGTCTCCACCTCGGGGTTTGGCGATCAGGTGATAGCCGGGATGAAGAACTAGATCGTGCTCTCCGTCAGCATCAACTCGGTAAACGCTGCCGAAGTCGGCACGGCGCTTCTGGTCGTCGCTCTGAACGAGAATCCGACGCTTGCCGGAATCGCGGGTCTCGACGCGGCGACGCAGGGCGCCCTTTCCCGGATCATCGAGAATAAGGATTTCCGCGGATCTCGTGACGAGACACTTCATCTCACGGGAGTAGCCAAGGGTCCGCGGCGCCTGTTTCTCATCGGAATGGGAAATGTCACCGACCGCAAGGCATCGTTTCGCCGAGCTGCCACGCTTGGTGCGCGCAACGCGCAGAGACTGGGCGTTGGCGAGATGGTGTGGTACTCGGGACAGATTTCGCCCGATGAAACAGAGGCTATCACGAGCGGACTGATCGCTGGCTCGTGGGAGTACGCGGACCTCAAGTCTCCAGTACCCGACAGCGAACGAAAGAAGCCACTCGAGAAGGCAGTAATCATCACCAGCAACACGGACGACAGTCGCCGCGGCCGTACCAGCGGACAGGCGATTGGCGCCGGTCAGAGCCTTGCGCGAACACTCGCGATGATGCCCGGCAATCTCTGCACGCCCGAGTACCTCGCGCAGACCGCTACCGACATCGCGAAGCGCTATGGAATGGCAGTCAATGTTCTGGGGCGTCGCGAGATGGAAGCGGAGAACATGGGGTCCTTCCTCGCGGTCGCGCAGGGGACATCCCAGGATCCCAAGCTCATTATTCTCGAGTACAAAGGCGGCAAGCCGAACGCAAAGCCGCTGGTGTTCGTCGGGAAGGGTCTCTGCTTCGACAGCGGTGGAATCTCCATCAAGCCCGCGCAGGGAATGGAGTTCATGAAGTTCGACATGTGCGGCGCCGCCGGTGTGCTTGGTACTTTCGAAGCAATCGGACAGATGAAACCCGACGTGAATGTCGTCGGAATCATCGGCGCGACGACCAACATGCCTTCGGGAACGGCGATGAATCCGGGAGACGTGGTCAAGGCGCAGAACGGCAAGTCGATCGAGATCATCAACACCGACGCGGAGGGACGTCTCGTTCTCGCCGACTGCCTCTCCTACGCGAAGCGCTTCCAACCGGATGTCGTCATCGATGCCGCCACGCTGACCGGTGCCTGCGTCATCGCCCTTGGTCACACCGCGAGCGGCGTCTTCTCGACGGACGAGGCCCTGATCGCGGAGATTCTCGCTGCCGGCAAACGGGCCGGGGAGCCGGGCTGGCCATTGCCGCTCTGGGACGAGTACAAGGATCTGATCAAGTCGGATGTCGCTGACATCAAAAACTCCGGGGGCCGCCCGGCGGGAGCGACAACAGCAGCGATGTTTCTCAAGGAGTTCGCCGAGGGTTATCCGTGGGCTCACATGGACATCGCGGGAACTGCCTACTCGGAGACAGACCTGGTGACGATTCCAAAAGGACCAACGGGAGTTCCAACGGGTACCTTCATCGAGTTCATTCGCGGGAGACTACGCTGAAAAGTTGGTCGGGGCGCAGGCTCAGCCCAGCCCGCCTCGGCCTTCTGGCCGGGGCGATTTTGTACGCGGGCGGGTCTCCCGCGCGCGCCCAGGTGGCGACGCCCCCTGTCAGTCAGGTGCCGATCCCGGTGAAGCCGGATTCCAGCAGGGACAGCGCGCGCGTCAAGGCGGATAGCGCTCGCGCAAAGGCTGATTCCATCAAGGCTGATTCCATCAAGGCGCCCATCGGAAGGTTTGCAGATCCACTCACCTACGAGATCGGCCCGCAGTACGACTGGAACCGCGCGCAGCTTTTCGCGACTGGCGCGCTCACGCTCGTCGACCTGCTCGATCGAATTCCCGGCATCACGACCTTCCGGTCGGGTTGGCTCTCGACCCCTCAGACAGCGACGTTCAACGGTGACTTTCGCCGCGTACGCGTCTTTTACGACGGCCTCGAGATCGACAATCTCGACAACACCAGCGGCGGCGTACTCGACCTTTCGACGATCCAGATATGGACGTTGGAGCACCTCACCATAGAGCGAAGCGCGAGCGAGCTGAGACTCTATCTCCGGACATGGCGTGTCGACAACACGGACCCGTATACCCGCGTCGACGTCGTCACGGGAAACGAAGACACCAATCTGTATCGCGGTTACTACGGAAGGCGCTTCGACAACGGCGCGGTGCTCCAGCTCGGCGGCCAGCAATATGGAGTCGCGAGCCCGAGGTTTTCCGGGAGTGGCGACGGCCTGTCGCTACTCGGAAGAGCAGGGATCGCGCGCAAAAGCTGGAGTGTCGACGGATTCGTGAATCGCTACCACGCGACCCGGGACATCGAGCGCGGCGCTCTTGGACGGCCTCCGGTACTCGCGCTCGACCAGTCGATCACAAACGCTTACCTCCGTGCCTCGGTCGGCCCTCAGAGTGGCGGGCCATGGGCCCAGATCACAGCAGCATCGCTCGCGTTCAAGGGGACAAGCGGTCCGGATCGCAACGTTTCGGCAACAAGCCAGCCCGATACTCTCGAGCGAAGAGTCCTGGAGAACCAATACACCGCTAGCGGGGGCTACACGGCGGGGCCGGCGCGGCTGGAGGTCAACGATCGACTTCGCGCCAGCGGCGGGAGCACCACCAACGCCTTCTCCGGCAGACTCGATTTTGCGACGCGCCTGGGGGTGCTCACCGGATTCGCGGAACACGACGGATATCGGCGCACGACAAACGCAGACGTGGGCGCGCGGCTCCAGCCGCTCCCATTCCTGGCGTTATCGGGGTCGGTCGCAACGTCCAAACCCAGCGGCGGATCGCCGACGCTGGCGAGCACTACCACTTTCCGCGCCGAAGCCGGGCTCAGGATTCTGAGACCCTGGATCTCTTTGGGCATGATTACGACTGACAAGACTCAGGGATTCGCACCGATCGTCTACGACACTCTCCTTCTCCCAACGCCGGCCGGTCGCGCAACAGCTCGCACCCTGTCAATTCGCGGTGCTCTCGGCCGGGGGTTTGGAATAGACAGTTGGGTTGAAGGGTGGGACCAGGCACGGGGTTACCTCTCAAGGTATCAGGGTCGGTCCGAGCTGAATTTCACCAACAATTTCATCAAGCGATTTCCACGGGGGGACTTCGAAGTCCACGCCGCCGCCGCGTACGAGTACCGGGAGAGCACGATCTTTCCACTCGCCGCAGGGGACGTGCATACCCCCACGGCCAAAACGATCTCAGCCTTGCTGGAATTTCGGATTCTACGCGCGGTAATCAGCTATCAGCAGCGAAATATTTTGGGCTATCAGTACTCGGTGATTCCCGGATTCGACATGCCGCGAGTGCTGGCGATTTACGGCGTGAGATGGGATTTCTGGAATTGACAAACCTGTTGTCGTTCCGTAGGATAGCCCACCTCACATGATATCCAGCATGACTGGTTTTGGCGCGGCGGATGGGTTGGTTGGCGACGCGCGCGCCACCGTCGAGATCAGAACGGTGAATCACCGTTTCTTCAGCCCCAATCTCAAGCTTCCGTCAGCGTTCGGGCGTTGGGAAGGCGAGATCAGGGAGCTGCTTCGGCAGAAGATCGCCCGGGGGCATGTGACTCTCACCGCTCGAATCGACCGGGATTCGACCGTTCCCGTGATAGATGAGACGCGCCTGGCGCACTATCTCACGGCGCTGAAAGCGCTGCAGAAGAAGCACAAGCTGGCCGGAGAGCTGGACCTCTCGACGTTGTTGCGGTTGCCCGATGTGATAGCCACGCCAAGCGACGAGATCGAGCCCGGCGATGGCGACGCGCTGGTGGGTCTGGTCGCGAAGGCGGTGGACAATCTCACGGCCATGCGCAACGCGGAGGGGGCGCAGCTCGCGGGTTTTCTGCTCGAACGACTCGATGTGATTGAATCCAGGCTGGCCAGGACAGAGAAGCGGGCGCCAGTGCGCCTCAAAGAGCAGCACGACCGCGTGAAGCGGACGGTCGGCGAGCTAATCGGCGGAGCAGGCGCCGACCCTCAACGGATCGCGCAGGAAATCGCAATCCTCGCCGACAAGCTCGATATCATGGAAGAGCTGGACCGATTCAGGTCGCACGTGTCGGCCTTTAGAGACACTACGCGATCCAGGACGAGCGAGCCGGTGGGAAAGCGGCTCGGATTCATCCTGCAGGAGATGCTGCGCGAGGCGAACACGATCGGCAGCAAAGCGAACGACGCCCTCATACTCGAGGACGTGATCGCGATCAAGGAAGAGCTCGAGCGGATCCGCGAGCAGGTCGAGAACCTGGAATAGTGCCGTTTCCGATCATCCTTTCTTCTCCATCGGGCGGCGGCAAGACCACCATCGCTCACCAGCTTCTGGCTACCAGGCAAGACGTTGGGTACTCCGTCTCGTGCACCACGCGACCACCGCGGGAGGGTGAGGTAGACGGGCGCGACTACCACTTCAAGTCACCCGAAAGCTTCCGGCGGGGACAGGCAGCCGGCGAGTTTGCCGAATCGGCGGAGGTTCACGGACACTTGTACGGAACGCTTCGCTCAGAGGTCGAGCGGG
This sequence comes from Gemmatimonadales bacterium, assembly GCA_038227135.1. Classification (GTDB taxonomy): domain Bacteria; phylum Gemmatimonadota; class Gemmatimonadetes; order Gemmatimonadales; family Gemmatimonadaceae; genus UBA4720. The sequence goes on along the minus strand of JBBRQC010000008.1, from coordinate 22,775 downwards.
TCCTCGCGGCTGGAAAGCACGTGATCATGGACATAGACGTGCAGGGCACCAAGCAATTTGTCACCGCTTTTCCCGAGTCGGTGCTGATCTTCATCCTTCCGCCGTCGGCCGAAGCGCTGCTGGAACGCCTTACCGCCAGAGGGACCGAAGATCCCAAATCGTTGATTCGACGATTGAGAAGTGCCAAAGACGAGCTGAAAGCGGTAGATTTGTATCCGTACGTCGTGGTCAACGATCGAATCGATTCGGCGGTGGCTGCGATATCCAGCATCATCGACGCGGAAGGCGTCAAGCGCTCCCGGAACCGCCGACCCCTGGCTGCACGCATCAGGGCGTTGGAAGATGGGATCCAGCGCGCCATAGATCATTATTCAGCGAGGAAGTAAATGCAGGTTTTCATCCCGAACGAAGTCGCAAAGCACGCTACCAACAAGTATCTGGGAGTTCTTGTCGCCGCCAAGTACGCGCGCGTGCTCAACGAATTCCCGCGCGATCGCTCGGCTCCTGGCGAAAAGAAGCTGACAACACGCGCGCTCGAGGAGCTCACCGAAGGCGAGGTCGAGTACCGCGTCATTCCGCGGCGACGCACGGAGTAGTACCGCGCGTCCGTTCGCAGGCAATCGCATTCTCCTCGGTGTTACCGGGGGCATCGCCAGCTACAAGTCAGTGTGGCTGGCGCGTTTGCTTACGCAGGCGGGAGCTGAAGTCGACGTCGTGATGACCCGCGGTGCGCGCGAGTTCGTTGGCCCGATCACGTTCGAAGCTGTCACAGGCCGGCCGGTTCATACGGAGATTTTCGGTCCGGGCCACGCGCTGGACCACATCAGGCTCGCGCGCGAAGCAAGGATCATAGTCGTCGCCCCGGCCACCGCTGATTTCGTTGGTCGCGCCGCGCACGGTCTCGCGGACGATCTGCTTACCGCGTGCCTCCTCGCCGCGCAATCGAAGGTACTGCTGGTCCCCGCGATGAACGACCGGATGTGGGCCCACGCCCAGACGAGGCGGAACGTCGATCACGTTCGGTCGCTGGGCTATGAGATTCTCGAGCCGGCCGAAGGTCCTTTGGCGGTCGGAGAGGGGAGTGGCCCCGGTCGAATGCGGGAACCGGATGAGATCATGAGCCGCATTGGACGCCTGCTCGAAGCGAAGTCGTCATTGTCGGGCAAGAAGTTCGTCGTCACGGCTGGCGCGACCCGGGAGCCCATCGATCCGGTCCGCTTCATCTCGAATCACAGCAGTGGAAAGATGGGCGTCGCAATCGCCCGAGCCGCGTGGCGCAGGGGAGCGGATGTAATTCTCATTGTCGGTCACGTTGATATTCCGCTTCCCGGTGAGATCACGACGATCAATGCCGAAACGGTTGAAGAGATGTCCCGCGCTGTGGCGAAAGCATTGCCCTCCGCCGACGTGCTGGTGATGGCCGCCGCACCGGCAGACTTTCGTCCCGCGACGAGAGCGAGCGCAAAAATCAAGAAGGGGCATGGCGCAACGAAGCTCGATCTCGAGCAGACCGAGGACATTCTCACGACCACGATCCCGAAGCGCAAGAAAAAGAGTCTCGTCGTAGGTTTTGCGCTGGAAACCGGAGATGGCCTCACGAACGCCCGCGAGAAGCTCAAATCCAAGGATCTCGACATGGTGGTCCTCAACGATGCGACGGAGCCAGGCGCTGGTTTTGGTCTCGACACGAACCGGGTCACGCTCATCGACCGCGCCGGCAAAGAGGAAGAATTGCAGCTGATGTCCAAGATCGATCTCGCCGAAGTGCTTCTCGACCGCATCGAAGCGAAGCTCAATGGACGCTAAGGAGCTTCTCCGCCGCTACATCGAACAGCGGCGCGAGCTCGGTGAGTCAGAGCTGGTCCTGGATACTCTGAACGTCGAGGACGTGATGCGTGTGATCGGGGCTGCCGGAGCGTCGCGCGCATCGCGACCAAAGGAGACTGCTTCGCCGACGGCACGCGAGCCTGATCAGGCGGATACCCGGGACTGGCGAACGTCGCTGCGCGATGCTGGTGTGAATGTTGACGTCCCGATCCCGGCCGGCGAGGCAAAGGTTGATGAATCGCCGACTGTCGAATCGCGCGGCATCACTACGACCGACGATATCGCATTCAAGAAAGGTTTCGTGGTAGCAGCCAACGAAGCGGATCTGATACCCGACGCGATCCTCAAGCTGCGCTCGCTCGAGGAGGTCGCACAAAAGGTGAAGAAATGCACCCGCTGCCCGCTCTACACGACCGCTATCAACGCGGTGCCGGGAGAGGGCGATCCTCATGCACAGCTGGTATGCGTCGGGGAGGCTCCCGGGGCGAAGGAAGATGAGACTGGCCGCCCTTTCGTCGGGCAGGCAGGTCAGCTTCTTACCAAGATTCTCGCCGCGATCGATATGACGCGCGAACAGGTATTCATCTGCAACGTGCTCAAGCACCGGCCACCCGGGAATCGGAATCCGCAATCCGAGGAAGTAGAGGCCTGCAGTCCCTACCTGATCAGGCAGCTCGAGCTCATCAAGCCGAAAGTAATCGTTGCTTTCGGGACTTTTGCGGCACAAACACTATTGCAAACCAAGACCCCTTTGGGGCAACTTCGTGGGCTCGTCCACCGATATCATGGCATACCGCTGATCGTCACCTATCACCCCGCCGCGTTGCTGCGCAACCCGGCCTGGAAACGCCCCACTTGGGAAGATGTCAAGCTCGCCCGTAGAATTCTCGATAGCGCCTCCAGCTCGTGACCCATACAAGGATCGACGACCACCGTATTCCGAAGACGCGGAGCAGGCGGTGCTGTCGGCGATGCTCATGGATCCCGATGCAATTCTCCGTGCTACCGAATTTCTCGACGACACGATGTTCTATCGCGAGGGCCACCGGCGGATCTTTCGCGCGATGGTCGCCCTGTCGGAGCGCGGTGACGTAGTAGATCCGCTGACCTTGTCCGAGGAGCTGCAGCGAGCGGGCTCCCTCGAATCGAGCGGCGGCAAGGATTACATCGGATTTCTCGTCGACGCGGTCCCCACCTCCGCCAACGTCGAGTACCACGCCAAGATCGTTCGCGAGAAGGCGCTTCGCCGTCGTCTCATCGAAGTCTCGACGGCAATCGTCGCCGAGGCATTCGAATCGGCCTCTCCAGCAACAGAGCTGCTGGACGAGGCCGAGCACAAGATTTTCGAGGTCAACCAGAGTCGCGGCTCCGAAGGCTTCATGCGGATCAAGGAGCTTCTGTGGCCGACGATGGAGCGCATCGAGGAGATCCAGCGGGGAAGCGGATCGATTACGGGGGTGGCGAGCGGGTTCAAGGATCTGGACGAGCTCACGGCAGGTTTCCAGCCGTCGGACCTGATCATCGTCGCAGCTCGCCCGTCGATGGGTAAGACCGCCTTCGTGCTCAACATCGCTCAGAATGCCGCACTCGATCACAATGTTCCCGTCGCGTTTTTCTCTCTGGAAATGAGCAAGGAACAACTCGTCCAACGGCTTCTCACATCGGAAGGGCGGGTGGACGCGCAGCGCCTGCGCAAAGGAAAGCTGCACGACGAAGAATTCGTGCGTCTCGGACGCGCTGCGGGAATTCTGAGTCACGCGCCGATCTGGATCGACGATACGCCGGCAATGACGCTCCTCGAGATGCGATCAAAGGCCCGACGTCTCAAGATGGAGAACAACATCGGCATGGTGGTGGTGGATTACCTGCAGCTGATGCAGGGCCCGACCAACACCGAGAGCAGACAGCAGGAGATCAGCTACATCTCTCGCTCCCTCAAGGCGCTCGCCAGAGAGCTGCGGATCCCCGTTGTCGCCCTTTCGCAGCTGTCCCGCGCGCCAGAGCAGCGCACCGGTGAGAACAAGCGACCCCAGCTGTCCGATCTTCGTGAGTCGGGCGCGATCGAGCAGGATGCCGATCTGGTGATGTTCATTTACCGGCAGGAGATGTACGAGCAGCCCGGCGCGCTCGACAAGGATGGGAACTCGCTCGAAGGCCGAGCCGAGATCATCGTCGGCAAACAGCGGAACGGACCGACTGGATTCGTCAATCTCTACTTCAACAAGACCTACACGCGCTTCGAGAATCTCTCGCCCCGCCTGACGTCGCAGTGAGCCCCAAAGCAAAAACGATATACCGCTGCACGAACTGCGGCGCCGATCACCCAAAGTGGGCCGGCCGTTGCGATACGTGCGGCGAGTGGAACTCGCTGGTCGAGGAGATGGCAACCCGTACTTCGACGACCGCTTCCGGCCGCCGCATGTCCGGACAGAAGTCGATGGCCGAGGGCGGAAGTGTCGCACCTACGGTGCGGCTGCGGGACGTCAAGAGCTCGCAGGGCCGGCGCCTCAAGACAGGAATCAAGGAATTTGATTTCGTCCTCGGCGGCGGAATCGTGCCGGGCTCGATGGTTCTCGTCGGCGGGGAGCCGGGCATCGGCAAGTCCACGCTACTCCTCCAGGTCGCTGGACGACTCGAGGAGCTTGGTCACTCGACGTTGTACGTCTCCGGCGAAGAATCCGCGCTCCAGGTGAAGCTCCGCGCCGAACGGCTGCACGGGTCCGCCGAAAGCGTGTCGCTCCTCAACGAGACGCTGCTCGAGACAATTCTCGCGACGGCGGGATCAATGCAACTGGACGCGATAGTCGTGGACTCGATTCAGACAGTCTTTACGAGCGATCTCGAGGGCGCGCCGGGAAACGTGGGGCAGGTGAGGGAATGTGCCGCACGGCTGATGCGGTTCGCGAAGGAAACGGAGACGACAGTGTTCGCCGTGGGCCACGTCACCAAGGGCGGTGGAATCGCGGGTCCAAAAACGCTCGAACACATCGTTGACACCGTGTTGTATTTCGAGGGCGAAGGGATGCTGGAGCACCGGATCCTTCGCGCGACCAAGAACAGATTCGGAAGCGTGGACGAGATAGGCGTGTTCCGCATGACGGAAGAAGGCCTCATTGCGGTCGAGAACCCCTCCGAGCTGTTCCTCGGCGATCGGCTCAACAATTCGTCGGGCAGCGCTGTGACCGCGCTCCTGGAGGGATCGCGCCCTGTGCTCATCGAGATACAGGGGCTCGCGACCAAGACCGGATACGGCACTGCGCAGAGAGTGAGCACCGGCTACGACGGAAGGCGACTCGCGCTGCTATTGGCTGTGCTCGACAAGAGGGCCGGCCTATCTTTCTCCCAGCTCGATGTCTTTCTCAACGTCGTCGGAGGGGTTCGGATGCAGGAGCCCGCTGGTGATCTGGCCGTCGCGAGCGCGCTCGCCTCGAGTGTCTATGATCGGCCGGTCGCGAATTCCGCGATTTTTCTCGGCGAGGTGGGTCTGGGTGGCGAAATCAGGCCCGTCTCACAGGCCGAGCGCAGGCTGGGTGAGGCGGCGAAAATGGGAATGACTGTGGCTTACATGTCCGAGCGCGGAATCCCCAAGCGCCCATCGCGCGGACTCGAGGTCGTCGGCGTTCGCACGATCAATGATCTCTTCAGGCATCTGTTTCAGACTTAGATGAAGCGCGACGTCGGTGTCATCATCGTCGCAGCAGGGAGCGGCTCGCGCACCGGGTCGCAGGAGCTGAAGCAGTTCAGATGGGTGGCGGGCAAGCCAATGCTTCTTCATAGCGTCCAGACGTTCCAGGCTCGGGCGGACGTCGCCATGGTGGTGTGTGTACTCCCTCGAGAGTATGTCGGCGACCCGCCCCCGTGGATCTTCCAGAGCGACGCCGATCGACTGCTTCTCTCGGTTGGGGGGAGGGAGCGGAATGAATCCGTCGCCAATGGATTGGAGGATTTGCCGAGCGAGTGCGAGATCGTCGTCATCCACGATGCTGCGCGACCGCTCGTGACCAGCGAGACGATCGCACGCGTGATCGAGGAGGCACGCCTGGGGCACGGAGCCGTGGCCGCCCTGCCTGTAGTCGACACGCTGAAGCGAGTGGACTCGAACGGAACGGTCGTGGAGACGGTGGATCGATTTGGGTTGTGGCGCGCGCAGACGCCCCAGGCCTTTCCGCGCCAGTCCATTGAGCGGGCTCACCGCGAGGCGCGCGAGTCCGGCCGCATCGCCACCGACGACGCCGCGTTGTGCGAGCAGATCGGACTGCCGGTTGTCGTCGTGCGCGGAAGTGAGCGCGCCCAGAAAATCACTGAGGAAAATGACTTCGCGTTGCTGGAGGCGCTGAGTATCTTCCGCGAATGAAGCCGGAATCAATGGTCGTGCCGTTCTGGTCGCCGCAGGAGGTCGAGTCTGCCATCAACGGGGCGCTCGCCCATCTCGCCGCGGGGAAAGTTCTGGCGTATCCGACCGAGACCGTGTACGGCTTTGGCGGCGCGGTGGACGAGCGTTCGGTCCAGCAGCTCGTCATGCTCAAAGGCCGGGCGCCTGGAAAACCATTTCTTCTGCTCGTGGCGGCGAGCGACATGATCAACCGGCTCGGTTTGCATTTGACCGGCTACGCGTCGACATTCGCCGCGCGCTTTTGGCCAGGTCCTCTCACACTGGTGCTGCCTGGCGGAGAGAAGCGTGTACCGGACACGCTGCGCGGTCCGGAAGGCGGGGTCGCAGTGCGTTGGACGCCGCACCGTTCGCTCGCGAGATTGATCCTCGCGCATGGTGACCCGATCACGTCTACCAGCGCGAACCGGCCGGGCGTGCCGGCGGCGACTTCAGCCGACCAGATAGTAGCGCAGTGGAGTGATGCAATTGGTCGCGGAACTTTACGCGTTCTCGATGGAGGAAGGCTCCGAGACTCACAGCCGTCCACGGTCGTCGATTGCACCGGAAGGCTTCCGCGCGTGATTCGTCCTGGCGCCATTCCAGCCGCGAAGCTGCGTGAAAGCGTTCCGGATCTCGTTGGAGACGCCTGAACGATGAACCTGCTCTTTGTGTGCAGCGGCAACACCTGCCGCAGTCCACTCGCCGAAGCACTGGCGCGCAAGATCGCCGACCGCCGAGGGTTGGAAGACCTGAGCGTCTCCAGTGCGGGAACTAACGCGCACGAAAACGTTCCGGCGACTGACGAAGCGCTGCTCGTCGGAATGGAGCGTGGCCTCGACCTGGCTGGTCACCGCTCGCGCAAGCTCACCCCCGCCATCGTGTCGGAAGCGGACCTTATTTTCGTCATGACGCCGGGGCACCTCGATCAGGTCAAGCAGCTGGGAGGTCGCGGCAAAGTGCACGTCATCGACGAATACGCTTCGGGAGTCCTGAATACAGGAATCAGCGATCCGTTCGGCGGAGATCTCGAAACATACCGCAACACTGCCGACGTCCTGGAAGAGGAGCTCGAGAAGCTGTTTGACCGCCTCCAGAGCTGACACTGGAAGCGAGATGATCACGCGTCCGGAGCGGCTCGTGCTCCTCGGCCATCCGGTCAGCCACTCGCTGTCACCGGTATTTCAGAACGCCGCTCTCATCGCTGCCGGTATCCCACTGGTTTATGAAGCTCTCGATGTAACAAGGGGTGAACTGCGGCCGGCTCTTCGGCACCTGAAGGCCGCCAACGGAGCCGGGAACGTGACCATTCCGCACAAGGTCGCGGTCCACGATCTGTGTGACAGCCTGACCGATCTGGCGGCAAGGGCAGGCGCGGTGAACACCTTCTGGTTCGAATCGAACAAGCTTCACGGGGACAACACGGATGTCGGAGGGTTCGATGCGGCCGCGCGGGCGCTCCTCGGCGGCGAAACGGCCGATGCGCGCGTCGTGGTGCTTGGTGCCGGAGGCGCCGCAGCCGCCGTTCTGGCTGCGATCGAGGAATGGTCAGAGGCCAGGGCGACGATTGTGGCTCGCCACGCAGAGCGTGCTACCGCGCTGGCAAAACGGTTTCGCGATGTCGCTCGCGTGGGAAAGAGCGTGGAGCGTGCCGTACGAAGCGCGACATTGATCGTCAACGCGACTCCGGTGGGTCAGCACGACGAAGATCAACCGCTTGATGTCGCTTTGATTCCGCAATCGGCGGCGGTGCTGGATCTCGTCTACAGACGCGGGGGAACTCCATGGGTCAGGGCGGCCCGGGCAGCCGGGATTCGCGCGGCGGACGGATTGCCGATGCTGCTGGAACAGGGAGCACTCGCTTTTCAACGCTGGTTCGGGAAGCCACCGGATCGCGAAGCGATGCGCTTGTCGCTACCCTAGCGCCTGGGCGATCGGGAGCCTGGATTCGCGAGCGCTGGACAGGCGCACTCGACCTTCTGCTTCCGCGAGTATGCGTCTCCTGCGACCGGTTGCTGGCACGCGATGAAAGTGGCATGATCTGCCATCTCTGCTGGGCGAGGCTCCCCCGCCTGCCTTCACCCCAGTGCGGCCGTTGCGGACACCCGTTGACAACGGGGGCGTGCCAGTGGTGCGACCTGCTGCCGCCCTTCGTGCGCGCGGTGAGATCGGTCTGCTGGATGCCAATCGAGCCGGCATCGTCCATCGTGCACGCTCTGAAGTACGGCGGTTGGAGCAGAGTCGCGGACGACATGGCGGGAAGGATGAGCCGTCTCTCGTGGCCCCAAGACGTTCTAACCGAACGCGCGGGGATAATTCCAATTCCCCTCGCTCCAGCGAGAAAAAGACAGCGTGGCTATAATCAGAGCGAGCTTCTTGCTGGCGGATTGTCGAGGCGGTGGCGGATTCCGGTTTGGGAGAGCGCGATCGTTCGCTCGCGCGAAACGGATTCGCAAACGCGGTTGACACCCGAACAGAGACAGGGCAACGTTGCAGACGCGTTTGAAATCTGCCGCGAAAAGCCGGATTCGTTCGAGGGTGCACACGTCATGCTGGTTGATGACGTCGTCACCACCGCGGCAACGCTCAACGAGTGCGCAAAGGTGCTGTACGAAGCTGGCGCGCGAATAATCAGCTATGTGACTTTCGGCCGGGCCCATGCAAGCGGGGACCGGCTTTAACCGAATGGAGCTAAGGGAATGGCCACACGGATAGGGATCAATGGGTTCGGCAGAATCGGCAGGCAGGTTGTTCGCGCGGCAAAAATTCAGGGCGTTGCCGATCTGGATTTCGTGGCAGTAAACGATCTCACCGACACCAGAACCCTCGCGCATCTCTTCAAGTACGACTCCGTGCATCGCACGTATCAAGGCGATGTGGAGGCAGGGAAGGACTCGATCACAATCGATGGCGACGAGATCAAGATCCTCTCCCAGAAAGACCCCGCTGCGCTGCCATGGAAAGACCTAGGCGTCGATATCGTCCTCGAGTCCACCGGGCGCTTCACGGACGCGGAATCTGCGCGCAAGCACATCCAGGGTGGAGCGAAAAAGGTCCTGATCTCGGCCCCGGCCAAGGGTGAGGACATTACTATCGTGATGGGCGTCAACAGCGACAAGTACGATTCGGCAAAGCACACGATTGTCTCCAACGCCTCGTGCACGACGAACTGCGTGGTGCCAATGGTCAAGGTCGTTCGTGACGCCTTCGGCTTTCGTCACGCTTCGATGACGACCATCCACAGCTACACCAACGACCAGCAGATTCTCGACCTTCCGCACAAGGATCTGAGACGTGCCAGAGCGGCGGCTCTCTCCATGATCCCGACGACGACCGGGGCGGCAAAAGCGACGTCTCTCGTGATCCCCGAAACAAAGGGGAAGATCGACGGGAGCTCGATCAGAGTTCCGACTCCCGATGTGTCCTACACCATTCTCACTGTAGAAGTGGAAAAAGGCGGCGTGACCAGGGAATCGGTCAACGCAGCCTTCAAGGCCGCCGCAGAAGGTCCGCTTCTCGGAATCCTCCGCTACACCGAGGAGGAGTTGGTGTCGAGTGATTTCATCGGCGATCCGGCCTCGTGCATTCTCGATTCGAAGACCACGAACGTCGTCGACGGGACCCTCATTACCGTTCAGGGCTGGTACGACAATGAGTGGGGATACGCCTCGCGCTGTGTGGACATGCTGCGCTTCATGGGGTCTCGGCTCTAGCCAAGCGGAAAGTGAAAAAGAAAACCGTACGCGATTTGAGCGACGCGCAGGTGAAAGGCAAGCGAGTGCTCCTCCGCGTTGACTTCAATGTCCCCCTCAATGACAGCGGCGAAATAACCGACGATACCCGGATTCGTGCCGCGCTGCCGACTATCCGGCTATTGATGGAGCGCGGTGGTCGTCCGGTGATCCTGTCGCATCTCGGACGTCCCAAGGGGAAGCCGGAGCAGAAATACTCGCTTCAACCGGTGTCCAACCGGCTAATGGAGCTGATGGGTTGCAATGTGGTCTTTGTCGAGTCAACGGACTCGGACGAGGCATTGAAGGCGAGCGAGGATCTCAAGCCTGGCGAGATCCTCCTCCTCGAGAACACGAGATTCCTCGGCGGCGAGGAGAAAAACGATCAACGTCTTTCCCGCGCGCTTTCCGAGCTCGGCGACTGCTTCGTGAACGACGCCTTCGGGGCGGCGCACCGCGCACACGCCTCAACCGTGGGAGTTGCGGAGCACCTGCGCCCAGCGGTGGCCGGGCTCCTCATGGAGAAGGAGCTCGAGTATCTCGGCGGCGCGCTCTCCAATCCCAAGCGACCGTTCGTTGCGATACTCGGTGGCGCCAAGATCTCCGGCAAAATCGACGTCATCGAGCAGCTTCTGCCAAAGGTCGACGGGCTGCTGATCGGGGGAGCGATGGCGTGCACTTTTTACAAGGCGATGGGACTCGAGACCGGCAAGTCACTCGTCGAGGAGGACCGTGTACCAATGGCGAAGGATCTGCTCGGACGAGCGGGGATGAAGCTCACTCTCCCCCACGATGCGATGGTTGCTGCTTCGCTCGACCAGGCAAAATCCGCCAAGGCCGTCGCGCGCAACGCAATCACCGGCGACCAGGCGATGTTCGACATCGGTCCGCAGACTGCGGCGTCGTACTCACGCGCGATCGCTTCCGCAAAAACAGTCATCTGGAACGGACCGATGGGAGTGTTCGAGACGCCGCCATTCGATCGTGGCACACGCGCGATCGCGGAGGCGATGGCCAACGCGACTGCAAAAGGTGCAACTACGATAGTCGGGGGTGGTGACTCGGCCGCCGCCGTCTCGAAAGCAGGACTCGAGGAAAAGATGAGTCACGTGTCTACGGGTGGCGGCGCTTCGCTCGAGTTTCTCGAGGGAAAAAAATTGCCCGGCGTTGAAGTTCTGGACGACGTTTGATGAAACGTCCCGTTCTTGCCGCCAACTGGAAGATGAACAACGGTCCCACCGCGGCGAGGGCATTCATGGAGACGTTCCTCGCCGGCTACACGCCGAGCGGCGATCGTACCGTCATCATTTTTCCGCCAGCGGTATCGTTGACAACGGTTTCGTCCACCGTGTCCAGCCGGCACGACATCGTCGCTGGAGTTCAGAACATTCATTGGGCAGAAAAGGGAGCCTTTACCGGGGAGATCTCGGCGGCGATGGCAAAGGATGCCGGGGCTCGCGTCGTTCTCGTGGGTCATTCGGAGCGGCGACACGTTTTCGGAGAGACCGACGCGCAGGCCGCCAAGAAATGCGTCGCCGCTGCGCGCGCGGGACTGACTTTCATGCTCTGCGTCGGCGAGACGATCGCGCAGCGTGAAGCCGGCGACACCGAGAAAATCGTGACACACCAGCTCCGCGAAGGGCTCTCAAAGACAACGAATCTCATTTCGGCGGATTTTCTTCTCGCCTACGAGCCGGTGTGGGCGATCGGCACCGGCCTCACGGCATCGGCGGGCGACGCGTCGGCGATCCACACGCTCCTTCGTGCCCAGCTCAGACAGATGATCGGCACACGCGCCGACGAGATCCCCATCCTGTACGGTGGAAGTGTGAATCCGGAGAATGCCGCCGGACTTCTTGCGGCACCGGAAGTTGACGGCCTCCTCGTCGGCGGCGCGAGCGTCGAAGCGGCGTCGTGGCTCAGCATAGCGAAGATCAGCCGGACAGCTTGAGTTTTTTCCCGGCAGCAATGATATTGAACGGTTACGCTGAACTTTAATCCTCCCAATGCTTTACACGTTTCTCCTCACAGTACTCGTACTGGACTGCATCGTCCTCATCCTGGCCATTCTGCTCCAGAGCGGGAAGGGAACGGGACTGGCTGCCAATTTCGGCGGCGCGAGCTCATCCCCGGATGCTTTCATTGGAATCAGGCAGGCGGGAAATCTTCTGACTACAGCCAGCTGGTGGGGCGGCGGAATTTTTCTCGGACTTTGCTTCATTCTCCAGATCATGTCCACGCACACGTCGGCACCACGCTCAGTTCTGGAGAAGGGCCTGGGTGCTCAGCCTGCAAACGTCGCCCCACCGACTTCCGCTCCAGCTGTTCCGCTCGAGGCAGCCCCGACGACAACATCGCCGAATACGACTTCGCCTACGACCACGGGTACGCAGCAAGCCCCGGGAGCCAAGCCACCGTCCACGGCACCTAAACGTTAAGTTGACCGAGAATCGGATCATCGAAGCGGGGTTCCTCCTCCTTGAGGACGGAACCCTTTTTCGTGGAAGACTGGCGGGAGCCGCGAACTCCTCGCTCCTGCCTGCGGTCGCCGAGGTCGTCTTCACGACCAACATGACGGGCTACCAGGAGGTTTTCACGGACCCGTCGTATCAGGGCCAGATCGTGGTCATGACGGCGCCGCAAATCGGAAACTACGGAATCAATGCCGAAGATCCCGAGTCATCTGCTCCGCAGATTGCAGGCGTCATCGTTCGCGAGCTATCCCAGACCTATTCGAACTGGCGGGCAACCGGTGGACTGGGGCCATGGCTGGGTGCGGCGCAAATACCGGTGCTGACTGAGGTTGATACCAGACGTCTCACGCGACACTTGAGGTCGGTGGGTGTGATGCGCGGAGTGATCGGCGCGGGGCATGAGCCGGATGAAGCAAGCCGCGCAGCGCTGGAGGCGTGCCCCTCGATGGTGGGTTTGGATCTGGCCTCTCGCGTCTCCACCCGCGAGCGGTACACCTGGGGGGATCCACGGGCGCGCCACCACATTGTCGCTTACGACTACGGAATCAAGCGAAATATCCTTCGCCTTTTCGGGGAGAACGACTGCCGGGTGACTGTGGTACCCGCCGATACTCCAGCGGACGCCGTCATGTCCGAAGCGCCGGATGGAATTTTCCTGTCCAATGGCCCCGGAGATCCGGAAGCGGTCGCGTATGCTCCGGGTATCATTCGCACTTTGACCGCGGCAGGAATCCCCACGTTTGGAATCTGCCTGGGGCATCAGCTCCTTGGCCTCTCCTTCGGCGGGTCGACAGCGAAGATGCCGTACGGCCATCGTGGGGGAAACCACCCAGTCAAGGAAGTCGAAACCGGTAAGGTGCTCATTACCTCGCAGAACCACGGCTTTGCGGTAGAAGGGGATGAGCGGACGGTGAAGGGCGCCGGTGAGCTGGAAGTTACGCACGTGAATCTCAACGACGGGACGATAGAAGGTCTCCGCCACCGCGATCTTCCGGTGTTTGGTGTCCAGTATCACCCCGAGGCTGCCCCTGGTCCCCACGATGCGCGGCCGCTCTTCCAGGAGTTTCTGAGCGCCTTAGGGGGCTCGCTGAGGTAGCCCAACTCGCTTGACAGCATGTCAGTAAAGCCATATTTTCAAAGCACTTACGCTTCTTCAGCGCGTCTCCATTCGGAGTTTTTCATGACCAAAGCCGACCTCGTCGAGCGTGTCACGGCCCAGATTTCACGAACCGCCGGGCCGATGATTTCCAAGAAGGATTGCGCTCGCGTCGTGGACGCTTTTCTCGAGGCGATCAAGGAATCGCTTCAAACACAAGAGAATATCGAGGTCAGGGGATTCGGCACATTCAAGATTCGCAACCGAAAGACCCGCATGGCTAGAAACCCCCGCACTGGATCGCCGGTCGAGGTCTCCGCCCGGCCGGTGCCGGTATTCAAGCCTTCCAAGGAGCTGCGCGCCTTGGTTGCTGGGGTAGACATGTCGCAGATGTCGGAAGCGTAACGACTTAGCTCCGCGCCGCGGGGCAGGAGAGGCACGACGTGCTTACGGTGACGGTGCAATTGTTTGCTTCCTATGCCGACCTGCTCGGCGCACCGACCGTTGAACTGCCGTTGACACCCGGTACTACAGTAAAGGATCTCATTCAAACCCTTCGGGGCCTACCCGGCGCGTCATTGCTGCCTCCAGCTCCGCGCGTCGCGGTCAATAGAAGCTTCGCCACCGCCGACCAACTCATCGCGCCAAGCGACGAGATTGCGGTGATTCCGCCCGTGGCGGGAGGATGAGGCGGGCTTCGATCCTCACCGAAGAAATAGATCCAGCCTCGCTCATCAACGAGGTAAGCTCTCCCCAATACGGCGCTATCTCAGTTTTCGTCGGCACCGTGCGCGAGGTAAATGAGGGACGAACTGTAAGCGCGATCGAATACTCTGCCTACAAATCGATGGCGAGTGCAGAGCTCGAGCGCATCCTCGATGAAGCCGAAGTGCGGTTCGCGGTTTCCGCTCTGATTGTCGAGCATCGGATCGGACTGCTCGGTCTTGGCGACGTGAGCGTGGCGATCGCCGCGGCACACGCGCATCGAGCGCCGGCTCTCGACTGCACTCGCTACGTTATCGAGGAGATCAAGAAGCGTGTGCCGATCTGGAAGAAAGAGCATTACGCCGACGGAACGCGGGAGTGGGTAGACCCTACTCGTGCAACGCAGGCTTCGAGCGCATGAGGACCACTCTGCGCGACAGCTTCGGCCGGAGCATCGAGTACCTACGCATCTCTGTTACCGACCGGTGCAACTTCCGCTGCCTATACTGCATGCCATTGGCTGGCCTCGAGTGGCTGCCGAAGGCGGATATCCTTTCCTACGAGGAGATCGCGCGCGTGGTTGGTGAGCTCGCGCCCCTCGGATTGCGGCGGCTCCGTATCACTGGTGGCGAGCCGACTTTGCGTCCCGACCTCGATCGGCTGATCCGGATGCTGAAGGGAATTCCGGAGATCGAGGACATCTCCCTTTCGACGAACGGCGTGAGACTTCCGGAGCTTTCACGCGCGCTCAGGCTCGCGGGTCTGGATCGCGTCAACATGAGCGCCGATTCGCTGCGCCTCGATCGTATTAAGGCAATCTCCCGGCGAAACACTGACTTCGATCCGATCGCGGCAGCCGCCGCGGCCGAGGCGGCAGGACTTTCTCCGATAAAGCTCAATGTGGTAGTTATGCGCGGCATCAACGACGACGAGGTAACGGACTTCGCGCGTCTGACGTTCGATCATCCGTGGCACGTGAGATTCATCGAGCTGATGCCAGTCGGAGAGATGAGAGAGCTGACGTGGGATCACGTGGTACCGACCGACGAGATCCTGGCCGCGTTGAAGATCGCCGGCGACCTCGCGCCCGCGGCGGGTCCGGAGCGAGGGAACGGCCCGGCGCGCTATTATCGGCTCGCGGGCGCGGTCGGAACGATCGGTGTGATCACGCCGATGTCGCACACCTACTGCGGTAGTTGCAATCGGGTGAGACTCACCGCCGACGGCAGGCTTCGTACTTGTCTGTTCGGCGACGAAGAGACCGACCTGCGCACTCCACTTCGGTCAGGGCTGCCGCTGGAGCCATTCTTTCGGAATGCGTTGTCAACGAAACCAAAGGAGCATCACCTCCTCCAGATGAGCATCGGCGGACTTCGCGCTCTCTCGCAAGTCGGCGGCTGAGCGGCTCCATTGATCGCGCGCTATCGCCGCTCGGGCTCAAACACCTCTGGTTCTCTTCTGATCGCAGTGACAGCGCCGATTGCTCCCTCTCCGCACCCCCGATAACTTTCGCGCACTACTCTATCCATAACCAGAAAGCGAAATGGTAAATAAGATTACGGTTGTCGGCGCCGGAAACGTCGGTGCGACTACCGCGCAGCGTCTCGCCGAGAAAGAGCTCGCCCGGACCGTCGTAATGGTCGACGTCATGGAAGGCATTCCGCAGGGCAAGGCTCTGGACCAATGGGAATCCGCTCCAATAGAGGGCTTCGACTCACGGGTTGTCGGGACCAACGGATACGACGAGACGCGCGATTCAGATATCGTCGTCATCACGGCAGGGATAGCGCGCAAGCCGGGAATGTCGCGCGATGATCTTCTCAATACCAACGCCGGGATCGTCAAGCAGGTTTCGGAGCAGATCAGGAGCACGTCTCCGAATGCGATTCTGATCGTAGTGTCGAATCCGCTCGACGTGATGTCATACGTCGCGATGAAAGTCACCGGCTTCCCGCGCGAGCGCGTGCTGGGAATGGCAGGAGTCCTCGATACTGCCCGCTATCGCTCGTTCATTGCTGAAGCGCTCGACGTATCCGTTCGGGATATTCAGGCGATGGTGCTCGGCGGACACGGCGACACCATGGTGCCCTTGATCTCCTACACATCCGTGAGCGGAATCCCGATCACGCAGCTGATGCCGCAGGCCAAGCTCGATGCGATCGTCGAGCGCACGCGCACCGGCGGCGCTGAAATCGTGAAGCATCTGAAGACCGGCTCGGCGTACTACGCGCCGTCATCGGCCGCCGTGCAGATGTGTGAAGCGATCGTCCGGGATCAGAAGCGCATTCTCCCCTGCGCCGCATGGCTCGAAGGCGAGTATGGAATGTCTGGTCTTTTCCTCGGAGTTCCGTGCAAGCTGGGAAGGCGAGGTCTGGAGTCGATCATCGAAGTAGAGCTCACCCGAGCGGAGCGCGACGCCCTGGCGAAGAGCGCGGACGCGGTCCGCGAGCCGATGGCCGCGGTAAAGCTGTGACGCGTTGATGGGAAGGCTGCGCACTTTCTATGGCTCCATGGTTGGCAAGAAAGCCGTCATGGGGGTCACCGGTCTCATCTGGATCGGTTTTGTCATCCTTCATTCACTCGGCAATCTTCTCGTCTTCCGCGGGCCGGGGGCGATCAACTCGTACTCGCGTTTTCTGAAGGGCACGGGTGAGCTGCTCTGGGCTCTGCGCGGCGTGCTCTTTCTAGCCGTGATACTTCACGTGGTAGCGGCGATTCAGCTGACCCGCCAGAGCCGCGCCGCCCGGCCGATCGGCTACACGAAACGGGAAACCCAGGTCGCGACGATCTCATCCCGAACGATGCGCTGGGGCGGGGCGCTACTACTGGTCTTCCTGGTTGGGCACATTCTCCATTTCACCACCGGTAACATCAGACCAGCGGGGGTTTTCAGCACTGAGGACGTTTACGCGAACGTGGTCACGAGCTTCAGGATCTGGTGGGTCGCCCTCTTCTATGTCATCGCGATGATTGCCCTCGGCCTGCACCTCTTTCACGGCGCGTGGAGCTCGGTGAGGAGCATCGGTGTCAGTCCGCCGTCCCCTCAGCCGCTGCACAGGCGCATCTCGCTGGCTATCGCCTTGTTCGTGTGGGCTTCGTTCACCGCCGTCCCGGTGGCCGTGTTTTCGGGAATAGTGCGATGAGTCTGCGCCTCGACCCCAGGATCCCGAGCGGGGCTCTCGCTCAGAAGTGGGATAAGCACCGCTTCGAAATGAAGCTGGTGAATCCCGCCAACAAGCGGAAATACACCATCATCGTTGTTGGATCGGGGCTCGCCGGCGGCGCCGCTGCGGCGACCATGAGCGAGCTCGGCTACAACGTCAAGTGCTTCTGCTTCCAGGATTCGCCGCGTCGCGCACACAGCATCGCGGCTCAGGGTGGAATCAACGCGGCCAAGAATTACCGGAACGATGGCGACAGCGTCTACAGACTTTTCTACGACACGATCAAGGGCGGCGACTTCCGTTCGCGCGAAGGCAACGTGTACAGATTGGCGGAGCTGAGCGTAAACATCATCGATCAGTGCGTGGCGCAGGGCGTTCCGTTTGCCCGCGAGTATGGTGGACTTCTGGCGAACCGGTCGTTCGGCGGAGCACAGGTGTCGCGCACTTTTTACGCCCGCGGCCAAACGGGGCAGCAGCTGCTGCTTGGAGCGTACCAGGCCCTCGAGCGCCAGATATCCGATGGCGGAGTGACGATGTTTCCGCGCACCGAGATGCTCGACCTGGTAGTGATTGATGGAAAGGCCCGCGGTATCGTGACGCGCAATCTCGTCACGGGCGCGATCGAGTCTCACGTAGCAGACGCGGTCGTGATCGCTTCGGGCGGGTACGGCAATGTCTTCTACCTTTCGACGAACGCGCGGGGATCGAACGCGACTGCGATCTGGCGCGCGTACAAGCGCGGCGCGGCGTTCGCGAACCCCTGTTTCACGCAGATTCATCCCACCTGCATCCCTGTCAGCGGAGACTATCAGTCGAAGCTCACACTGATGAGCGAGTCGCTCAGAAACGACGGGCGCGTGTGGGTGCCGTTGAAGCCAGACGACAAGCGTTCTGCGCTACAGATACCTGAGGCCGAGCGGGATTACTTCCTCGAGCGGAAATACCCGAGCTTCGGCAACCTGGCTCCGAGAGACATTGCCTCGCGCGCCGCGAAGGAAGTCTGCGATGAAGGTCGCGGGGTCGGCGACACCGGCCTCGGCGTATACCTCGATTTTGCAGACGCGATCAAGCGCCTCGGAAAGGGGATGATCGAGGAACGTTACGGAAACCTGTTCGAGATGTATCAGCGGATCACCGATGAGAATCCGTATGACGTGCCAATGCGGATCTATCCGGCGGTTCACTACACCATGGGAGGACTATGGGTCGACTACAATCTGATGAGCACCATTGACGGTTTGCACGTCACTGGCGAGGCGAACTTCTCAGACCACGGAGCGAACCGGCTGGGCGCATCTGCACTAATGCAGGGGCTCGCCGATGGATACTTCATAATTCCGAATACCATCGGCGACTACCTGGCCAGTCACAAGATGTCCAAGGTCGATGTCACGCACGATGCCTTCCGCGAAGCAATGAACGCTGTCGCCGAACGCACCAGCACTTTCCTGTCGATCGATGGGAAACGCACCGTCTCCTCGTTCCACCGCGAGCTCGGGAAGATCATGTGGGATTACTGCGGCATGTCGCGCAACGACGCCGGGCTAAGGAAGGCTTTGAAGAGAATACCGGAGCTGCGCGAAGAATTCTGGCGGGACGTCAACGTCCCCGGGAGCGACGTGGAGCTGAACCAGGCGCTCGAGAAAGCCGGTCGAGTCGCCGATTTCCTGGAGCTGGCCGAGCTGATGTGCATCGACGCCCTCCACCGCACCGAGTCATGCGGCGGCCATTTCCGGGAGGAGAGTCAGACGCCTGATGGGGAAGCTCTGCGCGATGATGGAGACTTCGCTTACGTGGCGGCCTGGGAATACGCAGGTGAAGGACGGAGTCCGATTCTCAACAAGGAGCCCCTCGTCTTCGAGAACGTCAAGCTGTCGCAGAGGAGCTACAAGTAATGAACCTCACACTTCATGTCTGGCGCCAGGCGGGGCCCGGCGCACCCGGAAAAATGGTTCGCTACGAGGCGCGCGACATCAGTCCTGACATGTCCTTCCTGGAGATGCTCGATGTGGTCAACGAGCGTCTGACTGAGCTAAACGATGTTCCGATAGCATTCGATCACGATTGCCGCGAAGGGATCTGCGGATCGTGCAGCCTGATGATCAACGGCGCGGCGCATGGGCCAATGCCGGGAACCGCGACATGCCAGCTCCACATGAGAAGCTTCCGGGACGGCGACACGATTTACGTCGAGCCCTGGCGCGCGCGCGCATTCCCGGTGGTAAGAGATCTGGTCGTCGATCGTTCCGCGCTCGACAGAATCATCCAGGCGGGCGGATTCATCACCGCGGCTACAGGCGGAGCCCAGGATGCCAATAACATCCTGGTGCCAAAGGATAGCGTCGACAAGGCAATGGATGCTGCTGCTTGCATTGGTTGCGGGGCATGCGTTGCGGCCTGTCCCAACGCCTCGGCGTCGCTGTTCACGGCCGCGAAGATCACCCACCTCGGCCTCCTCCCCCAGGGCCAGGCGGAGCGCTACAGGCGTGCTCTCGGAATGGTCGAGCAGATGGAGCTGGAGGACTTCGGGAGCTGCACGCTTCACGGCGAGTGTCAGGAGGCGTGTCCCAAGGAGATCAGCATCGACACCATAACTCGCATGAACCGGGACTTCATTCGCGCCAGCACACTCGGCACGACTCCCTGATACTGGCGCACCTGGTGCGCGTTTCGGCTCCGGGCGAATCGGGGGCGGGGTCGATGGAATGTCCGCCGGGTTGCTCAGGTCAGATTCAAATCTTCGGGATGTGGGTCGGATCGAGGTGACGTCGCTCGATCTCGCGGTTGAGCCGGGTTTTCTCGCTGTTTTTCTCAGCTTCGTCGTGCTGCTGACGCTCCTCGAACAACCGATGGGCTGCGTTGTGATGCGGCAGATTCTCGGTGGTCTCGGGCGCAGTCTTGTTTGGATCAACCACCCCGTTGCCGTTGCGTGAGTGCAGCTGCTCCAGAATCTTGCTGCGTGTTTTTGCGCCGTGCTGACCTTCAGCGTGATCCTGGGGTCCCTTCTGTACTCCGTCGCGATTCTGCATCAGCCTTGCATCCTCCAATTACGGTTGGTTCCTGGAACGATCAGGTGGCAAGCGAGGGGCCAGACTATAGCCGCGGTAGCGTTACACCCTGTTGACCCTGATATTTCCCCTTCTTGTCCTTGTAGGAAATCTCCGGCTCTTCTTCTCCCTTGAAGAAGAGTACCTGAGCAATCCCTTCGTTGGCGTAGATCTTGGCGGGAAGGGGAGTGGTGTTCGAGATTTCCAGAGTGACGAATCCTTCCCACTCCGGCTCGAACGGAGTGACATTCGTGATGATCCCGCATCGCGCGTAGGTGGACTTACCCACAGTGATCGTCACGACATTGCGCGGAATTCTGAAATATTCCACGGACCGTCCGAGGGCGAATGAGTTCGGTGGGACAATGCAGATCGGTCCCTCGAATTCCACGAAGGAATTCGAGTCGAAGTTTTTCGGATCGACGATCGAGCTCAGCACGTTCGTAAATATCTTGAACTCGGGTGCCACTCTCATGTCATAGCCGTAGGAGCTCACTCCATAGGAGATGACGCCCGATCTGACCTGGCTGCTTTCGAAGGGCTCGATCATCCGATGCTCTTTGGCCATTCGGGTAATCCAGCGATCCGCTTGAATTGACATTGGGGAAGTTTTGATTGCGGTGAGGAAGGCCAGCCTGTCGTCGGTGGCCAGCTGCCGGGAGTTCGCAGCTTTTCGTCGTGAATGTACGAATTTCGCACTATCATCGCCACCGAACGGGTGCCGTTGAATTAAAAGATAGTGGTCGGTAAATTCCTGAAAATCGCCGTTAGTGAAATTTTTCACGAAGTCTGAAACCCCATGGCTCGCGCTTATTTCCCGGTTCTGATGCTGCTCGGTTTCGTGGTGATGAATGGGCTGCTGATCATCGCGATCTCGGCCCTGACGATCCGCGCGCGGCCAACGCCTGTGAAGCAGCAGGCCTATGAATCGGGGGTTCCAGTGCTGGGCGACGCGCGAGAGCGGTTCTCGGTGCGCTTCTATCTCGTCGCGATCCTGTTCATCATTTTCGATATCGAGACGGTCTTCATGATTCCATGGGCCGTCTACTACAAGCAGCTGTCCTGCCTCGTGCCGCTCGTAGCCGATAGTTGCCCGGTGGGAAACATCTCTCTATTCGGACTCAGCGAGATGCTGGTTTTCATGCTGATTCTGCTCGTCGGCTTCATCTACGTCTGGAAGAAGGGAGCGCTACAATGGGATTGACGGCGCCAACCGACCATCGCACGGTCTCATACATTCCGGAGTCCCAGGAAGGGTGGGCGCTGACCCGCCTGGATTTCCTCGTGAACTGGGCGCGCGCCAATTCTCTGTGGCCGATGCCGTTTGGCACCGCGTGCTGCGCGATCGAGTTCATGGCCACGGCAGCGAGCGATTTCGACCTCGCGCGTTTTGGAATGGAGCGGATGAGCTTCTCTCCCCGCCAGGCCGACGTACTCATCTGCGCCGGTCGCGTTCCGTTCAAGCTCGCACCGATCATTCGCCGCATTTGGCAGCAGATGCCGCAACCCAAGTGGAGCATTTCTATGGGAGCGTGCGCCTCCACCGGTGGCATGTTCGACAACTACGCGGTCGTGCAGGGAATCGACACGATCATTCCGGTGGATGTCTACGTTCCCGGATGCCCACCGCGGCCCGAGGGTCTCATCTACGGCATCCGCATGCTCCAGGAAAAGGTCAAGAACGAGCGTGCCGCCGACAAGGGAACCCGCGACGAGATGGAGCCCGACCCTTCGAGTCAGCTGTACATCCCGCCATCGGTGATCGACGAGCTCGGCGAGCCGTTCGGAAACTCCGTGAACCAGACCAGGTCCTCGCAGTGACGCGATTCGAGATCGTTCGTACAGGCGCGAGCGCGCCGGACAGCAATCCCGTCACGCCGAAGGACATCTCGCACCGAAAGGAGCCTGCCAATCCGTCGGCGGCGGCGCTGCAGCAACAGTTTTCGTCCGCCATTAAACGCGTGGAAGTGATCTGGGGCGAGACGGTGGTTTACGTGGACGCGGCTTCGGTCAAGCAGGTAATCCGGTGGCTGCACGACGAGCAGTCACAGCAGTACGATTTTCTAAGCGACGTCACCGCCGTCGAGTACCGCGACGCCGAGGTACCGATCGAGCTGGTGTGGCACCTTCGTTCGCTTCCGTTCCGGCGGTTTCTCCGCATCAAGGCGCAGATTGCCAAAGGATCACCGCTCGAGATAGACAGCGTCTACGACATCTATCGTTCAGCGGATTGGCTGGAACGCGAGTGCTACGACATGTTCGGAATTCGCTTCACCGGTCATCCGGATCTGCGGCGACTCCTGATGTGGGAGTCCTACAAGGAAGGATACCCGCTGCGCAAGGATTTTCCGCTGCGCGGACG
>JBBRQC010000007.1:0-92965 GCA_038227135.1 Gemmatimonadales bacterium | reverse complement strand
TTCAGCGGATTGGCTGGAACGCGAGTGCTACGACATGTTCGGAATTCGCTTCACCGGTCATCCGGATCTGCGGCGACTCCTGATGTGGGAGTCCTACAAGGAAGGATACCCGCTGCGCAAGGATTTTCCGCTGCGCGGACGATTCAGTCGGTCAGAACAGCTGCGGCAGGCGCTGGCCCAGAATCCCGAGGCGCGTTACTCGATGGAGGAGCTTACCATTGCGGATGCGTTCGCCGAGCTTCCTGAGGATATGCGCCGGAGACTTCACCAGGGCGAGAGGACGGGCGAGTAATGTCCAGACGCACGATCGAAGTCGAGCTCTCGACGTCCGGCCTCGATGCACAGGGGCGGCCACAGCGCGTTCCGCTCGTCACCAACGACGGGGGGACCGCGGTCGCCGTCGAGGCGCCTCCGAGTGTGGAGCCCGATCTCGAAGGTGAGCACATGCTGATCAACATCGGCCCGCAGCACCCGGCGACGCACGGAGTTCTGCGTCTGGTGCTGGAGCTCGATGGGGAAACCGTAGTCCGCTGCATACCGCACATCGGCTACCTGCATTGCGGCTTCGAAAAAATGGGGGAGTACCGCCAGTACAACCAGATCATCTGCTGGACGGATCGAGAGGACTATCTCAACTCGATAGGCAACAACGTCGCTTTTGCGCTTGGTGCGGAGCGGCTTTTCGGAATCGAGATCACGGAGCGGTGCAAGGTTCTTCGAGTAATCGCGTCTGAGCTGTCCCGCATCATGTCGCACCTCGTGTGGCTTGGCACGTTCTGCATCGACATCGGGGCGTTCACGCCTTTCCTGTGGGCGTTCCAGCGTCGCGAAGAGATCTATCGTCTCATCGAGAAATGGGTCGGCGCGCGCCTCACCACGTCTGCGACCAGAGTCGGGGGAATGGCGGCGGATATCCCAAGCGGCTGGATGGATGGCCTTCGCCAGTTCACGCGCACATTTCCGCACACCCTCGACGAGATCGATCGCGTCCTGACCAGAAACGCTATCTGGGTCGGGCGGACGGTCGGCCTCGGAGTGATGACACCCGACGAAGCGATAAACTGGGGTCTGTCGGGACCGATGCTCCGCGCGTCCGGCGTCGATTACGATGTGCGAAAGGACTTCCCGTACCTCGACTACGAGACCTACGACTTCGAGGTGCCGGTCGGCACGAGCGGGGACGTGTATGATAGATACCTCGTGAGATTCGAGGAGCTCCGCCAATCGGTGCGCATTCTGCAGCAGGCGGCGGACCGGCTGCCCGATGGCCCCGTGAACATCGACGACCCGCGGATAATTCTGCCGCCCAAGTCCAAAGCGACGAGCGAGATGGAGTCGATGATCCATCACTTCAAGGTCGTGATGGAGGGCCCTAGTCCACCGGTCGGCGAGTCCTACGTCGCGGTGGAGAGCCCGAAGGGAGAAAAAGGCTACTATATGGTATCAGACGGCACCGCCAAGCCGGTTCGGTGGCGGATTCGCCCTCCATCCTTTGTGAACCTCGCCGCGATTCCGAAGATGGTGGAAGGACACCTCCTTTCCGACGTCATTGCCATCAACGCCAGTATCGACATCGTCATGGGAGAGATCGATCGTTGACACCTGATCTCGTAGGCGGCTTGGAGTCGCCCGATTACGCGTCACACGATCGCGCCGCGCACGAACCCTATACGCCCGTGTTCACGGGCGACGTGAAGCGCGAGCTCGACGAGCTGCTCAGTCATTATCCGACAAAGATGGCTGCGCTCCTGCCCGCGCTCTGGATCGTGCAGCGCGAGCGCGGCTGGGTGAGCGACGAAGGAATGGAGGAAGTGTCCGGCCTCCTCGAGCTCACGCCCGCGTACGTCAAAGGCGTAGTGACGTTCTACACCATGTACCACCAGCATCCGGTGGGAAAATATTTCATTCAGGTTTGTACGACATCTCCGTGCGGGATCTGCGGAGCGGAGGACGTCGTGAAGGCATTCCTGCGACACACCAACGCTGGTGAGCTGGGAATCACTTCGCCCGACGGACGCTTCACAGTCATCGAGGTCGAGTGCCTGGGTGCCTGCGGATTTGCTACTCCGGTGATGGTGAATGAGGAGTTCATCGAATCGGTAAGTCCGGAGAAGGTTCCGGACCTAATCGCACGACTGGCATAATGGGTTATCCGAACCAGCCGCATCAGAGAGAGACCCCCGTGCTTTCCCGATACTTCGGCGACGCGGAAGCTCGCTCGCTCGAGGGATGGAAGAAGCGCGGCGGCTACAAGGCGCTCGAGAAGGCGCTGGGAATGGCGCCGGCCGACATCGTGACCGTGGTCAAGGAATCCGGCCTCCGCGGCCGCGGCGGCGCCGGTTTCCCCACCGGCATGAAGTGGTCGTTCATGAAACCCGGCGACGGGAGGCCGCATTATCTCTGTTGCAACGCGGACGAGTCAGAGCCCGGCACCTTCAAGGACCGGGAGCTGATGCGCTGGACTCCGCATGCTCTGGTCGAAGGATGCGCCATCGGCGCGTATGCGATCGGTGCGGAAACGGCCTACATCTATATCCGCGGCGAATTCACGGAGCCGCTCTACTGGATGGAGCAAGCCGTGAAGGAAGCGTACGCCGCCGGAATCATCGGCAAGAACGCAATGGGCAGCGGCAAGCGCGTCGATGTCTACGTTCACAAGGGAGCGGGCGCGTACATCTGCGGCGAGGAGACGGCGCTCATGAACTCGCTGGAAGGTCGTCGCGGAAATCCGCGCATCAAGCCTCCCTTTCCGGCGGTATCCGGCGTGTTCGGGATGCCGACCACGATCAACAACGTCGAGACCCTGATAGCCGCGGCGCCGATCCTCATGAACGGCGCAGACTGGTACAGGAAGATGTCGCTGTCGAATCCGAAGAGCACCGGCACCAAGCTCTTCTCGGTGTGCGGAAATGTGCAGCGTCCCGGCACCTACGAAGTCGTGATGGGGTTTCCGTTCAAGGAATTTCTCTACGACCTGTGCGGCGGACCTCCTCACGGAAGGAAGTTCAAGGCCGTGATCCCCGGCGGAGCATCGGTTCCCATTCAAACGCTCGAAGAGGCCGAAGCTACCCTGATGGACTACGAAGGATTCGTGGCGCAGGGCTCCATGCTCGGGTCCGGCGGCGTGATTGTCATCGACGACGCGCAATCGATGGTTTCGGTGATCGCACGTATCGCCCGCTTCTTCGCCCACGAGAGCTGCGCCCAGTGCACGCAGTGCCGTGAAGGCACGGCGTGGACGACGAAGATCATGGAACGCATTCGGGACGGGCAGGGCACCATCGAGGACATGGACACCTTGCTCGACATCGCCGAGCAGATGACGGGAAAGACCATCTGCGTGCTGAGCGACTCGTGCGCGGTTCCCGTCGTGTCCGGAATCAATAAGTTTCGCAGCGAGTTCGAAGCGTTGATCCAGGGCAGGCGGTTCCATCCCGTCGTTGCGGCGGTTGCCTGATGGCCGAGCCGAAGATGGTAAACCTGACGATCGAAGGGCGGGCCGTTAGCGTCCCCGACGGCACGACCATTCTCGAGGCCGCGAAGACTGCCGGCGTTCTGATTCCGCACTACTGCTATCATCCCGGTCTTCCGGTTGCCGGTGTATGCCGCATGTGCCTCGTCGAAGTCGAAAAGGCTCCCAAGCTGGCTCCTTCATGCGCGACGACCGTCGCCGAAGGCCAGGTCGTCCATGTCCATTCCGACAAATCGCTCGACGCCC
This sequence comes from Gemmatimonadales bacterium, assembly GCA_038227135.1. GTDB lineage: Bacteria > Gemmatimonadota > Gemmatimonadetes > Gemmatimonadales > Gemmatimonadaceae > UBA4720. The sequence goes on along the minus strand of JBBRQC010000007.1, from coordinate 89,247 downwards.
GCAAAGGCGTGCTCGAGATGTTGCTCATCAACCACCCGCTGGATTGTCCCATTTGCGACCAGTCGGGCGAGTGCGAGTTGCAGGACTACACGTACCAGGAAGGCCGCGAAGACTCGCGGTATCGCGAGCCCAAGCGATTCAATCCGGCCGAAGATTTTGGCGGCGACGTGATCTACGTGCCGAATCGCTGCATCCTGTGCACGCGTTGCGTGCGCTTCATGGACGACGTGGCGCACGATCCCGTGCTCAACGTCAGTGAGCGGGGCGATCGCGCCCTCATCGGAAAGTTCGAGGGAAAGGACCTCACGCATCCGTGGGCATCCAACGTCGTCGACCTGTGCCCGGTTGGCGCGCTGCTGTCCAAGGATTTTCTCAACAAGGCGCGGGCTTGGGAGCTCGATCGCACCGCATCGATTTGCCCGAATTGCACTCAGGGCTGCAACGTGATCATGGAGACGCGCGAGAACCAGCTGGTGCGCATGCGCCCTCGTCCCAACGAGCACGTGAATGCGTTCTTTATGTGCGACTGGGGCCGACTCAACTATCGCTGGATGAACGAGAAAAACCGCGTGGAGCAGCCTATGGTTGGCCGCGCCAGGGCCCTCGCGCCTACGAGCTGGGAAATCGCCATCAGCGCCGCTGCACGCGCGCTGAACGGAAAGAAGGTATTCGTCGCTGCTTCGCCGATGCTATCCAACGAAGCTCTCTTCCTGCTGACCCAGATCATGCAAGGTGGCAGCGGAGCTTTTCGAGTGACCGAAGGCGAAGAAGCTCCTCTCCCCGGTGTGAAGGATCTCGCGCTGCGGCGCGATCGGGCCGCCAACGTCTATGGCGCCCAGGCACTCGGATTCAGCAAGACGAAGGACCTTCTCGCTGGATTGAAGCAGGGGGACGTGCTCGTTGTCGCTGGAGAAGATCTCGAGGGCGTCGACGGCGCGGCGATCGCCCGCGCGAGCGAAGTAATCGTGATCGGATCGGTCCTTCCTGAGGTCGCGAGCAAGGCGTCGGTGGTGCTGCCGATCGCCAATTTTTCCGAGGAGGAAGGCACTGTCACCAACCTGCGCGGGCGGGTGCAGCGATTCACGCAGGCACGGCAGGCGCCGGGTGAGACCCGCCCAAGCTGGCTGGTGCTCGGTGACTTGCTCGGCGCCATGGGGAAGCAGAGCAATTTCTTCCTCCCATCGGAAGTTTTCGCCAGCCTTGCCGCCTCCAACAGAGCCTTCGCTGGTCTCAGCTACGACACGATTGGCTTCAAGGGACTGCCTTTGGCGAATCCCCCCTCGTCGGGACCGAACGCCGCGATTGCGGTGGTTGCCACGTGAGCGCGCTTCGGCTGATTCCTGCGCTGCTGCAGATCGCCGATCCAAATCTCCCGCCCGTGAGCGGGGGAGTTTTCTTTATCGCCACGATCATAAAGATACTGATCATTTTCACGATCTACATGATCGGCATTGCCATGCTGACTCTCGCGGAGCGGAAGATCTCGGCCTGGATCCAGGATCGTCACGGGCCGAACAGAGTCGGCAAAGGATGGCTCCAGCCCGCTGCAGACGGCTTGAAGAATTTCATGAAGGAAGAGACGATGCCCGACGGGGTGAACAAACCGCTCTTCGTGCTGGCGCCGATACTTTCCTTCGTTCCCGCGCTCACCGCGTGGTGCGTGATTCCTTTTGGCGCTCCGCTTCCAACCCGGTGGGGAAGGATCGACATGGTCGTTGCCGATCTTCCGGTCGGCTTTCTTTTCATTCTGGCGCTCACGTCGCTCGGCGTGTACGGCATCGTGCTCGCGGGCTGGTCCTCGAACAACAAGTACGCACTGCTCGGCGGTCTGCGTTCCAGCGCCCAGATGATCTCCTACGAGATCTCGATGGGCATGTCCACCATCCCGGTGCTCCTTCTGGCCGGAAACGTCAGTCTCAACAGCATCATCAACCAGCAGGCGTGGGGTGGGTGGAATGTCGTGAACCTGACTGTGGCGTTCTTCATCTTCATGGTATCCGCCTTCGCCGAGACGAATAGGCTCCCGTTCGACCTACCGGAAGCAGAATCGGAGCTGATCGCCGGATATCACACCGAATACAGCGCGATGAAGTTCTCCCTCTTCTTCATCGCCGAATACGGCGGAATGGTCACGGCGAGCGCCTTGATGGCGACGCTGTTCTTCGGCGGGTGGGACGTTCCCTTTACCGCGCGCGACAACATCGGGCCTTTCAGCGGCTGGCTCACGCTACTCTCGATCGGGATAATGCTGACGAAGATGCTGTTCTTCATCTTCCTATTCATGTGGATCCGCTGGACGCTGCCGCGCTTCCGCTACGATCAGCTGATGTCGCTGGGGTGGAAGTTCATGCTGCCTTTGGCGCTCGTATACATCGTTCTGATCGCTGCCGTGATGCTCGGGTTGTCCGCGGCTGGAATCGAACCCGGACTCATGTACGCCGCCATACTCGGGTCGCTCAATGTCGGGCTCGTAATCGTGTTGTTCGCTATCCTCGATCGTGGTCGGCTGATAAGCCCCGCGTACGGCCGCATGCATCCGAGGGAGATCGAGAGGATGCGGCAGCTCGACCGCCGCACGCTGATAACAGCGACACAGGCTCGCGAGGCAGGCAGATAATGGCGATCATAGTGAAGGTCGTGGAGCGGCCTATCGGCGACATCAGCTACATCCGGGCGACGCTCAAGGGAATGGCGCTCACGGTCAAGCATCTCTTCGACGTAAACGGCAGGGTGACGACGCAGTATCCCGAGGAGAAATCTCCAATCTCGCCCCGGTGGCGCGGCACCCACCGCATGCTGACGACGGAGACCGGAAAAGCGAAATGCGTCGCGTGTGGGCTGTGCCCGACGGTGTGCCCGGCGAACTGCATCAAGCTCGTACCAGGCGAAGACGAAGAAGGGAACCGGTACCCGCTCGTGTTCGAGATCGACGAGTTCCGCTGCATCTTCTGCGGGTTCTGTCAGGAGGTTTGCCCCGAGGAGGCGATTCACGTCGGGCGCCATTACGAGAATTCCGAGTACAGCAGGGAAGGTTTTGTCTACGACCTGCAGCGGCTGATGGACCAGTCGCACCCGGTGTGTGAGATGTGGGATCCCGAAGATCCGAAGGGCGAGTGATGGAGCCGCACTACCCGCTCTTCTACGTCTTTCATTTCTACCTTTTTGGAGTGATCGCGCTCACCTCGGCGATCGCATTCGTCACGCGAACGAGTCCTGTTCCGGCGGCGCTCTGGCTCGTCAACACGATGTTCAGCCTTGCGGCTCTGTTCGTAATGCTCGATGCGCAGTTCATCGGCATCATGCAGATCCTCGTTTATGCGGGCGCGATCATGGTGGTTTTCCTCTTCGTGGTCATGCTTCTCAATCTTGGCCATCCATCCGAGCTGGCCGCCGCCAGAGGAAAGTGGTGGAAACTCGCGGCCGGTCTCGTCGGGCTTGGGTTGCTGAGCGAAATTATGGTCATCGCCCGGACAAAGCTCCCGCAACAGTTGATCGTTCCGACCGACTTCAACGAGAAGCAGTTCCAGAAGCTGAACGCTGTTGGAACGATCGCCGAGCCTCTCTTCAGGGAGTACCTGCTCGCATTCGAGCTCACTAGCGTGCTGTTGCTGGTTGCGATCGCCGGCGCGGTCGTCCTGGCGAGGGGGAGGGCAGCCGGTGCTCGCTGAATCACTCGCACTTACTGCCGCACTCTTCATCATCGGAGTGATAGGCGTTCTCATCCACCGCAACGCGATCATCATCTTCATGTGCGTCGAGCTGATGCTGACCGCTGTGAACCTGACCTTCGTCGCGTTCTCGCGCTATTACGGGGCCGCCGGCCAGGTATTCGTCATATTCGTCATGACCGTATCGGCCGCCGAAGCAGCGGTCGGACTCGCGATCATCATCTCGATCTTCCGTCATCGGCGAACGGTGAATCTAAGGGACATCAACCTTCTCAGAGGCTAATGCTGATACAGTCTGTTGTCGGCTCAGCCTCGCAAGCCCACCCGCTGTCTGGAACGGTGGCCGACTGGGTGTGGTTGCTGCCGGTGTTGCCCCTAGCGGGTTTCGTGATCAACGGTCTGCTATCGCTTAATAGCGCGAAGCTTGGCCCGGATGATCCGAACACACCAGATCACCATCCACATTCCGCCGCGCCCGGTGAGGCTTCGGCTATCTCGCACGCGGAACAGGCGGGGGCGGCGGGCGACGACCATCACGCCGTGAAGCGTCATCGGTGGGCCGGAGCGACGAGTATCCTCGGGCCGGGAGTGCTCATCCTGTCGTTCCTGCTCGCCCTCGCAATCTGGCAGACGATGGCCGGCGTCCACATGGAAGCCCCGTTCATCCAACGTTACTTCAGCTGGATGCCCGTGAGTGACCTGCAGATAGATGCCGCATTCCAGCTTGATCAGCTGTCCATGGTGATGATCCTCGTGATCACTGGCGTCGGAGCCTTGATTCACATCTTCAGCGTCGGATACATGCAGGACGATCCGGGGTACCCGCGCTACTTCGCGTACCTCAACCTGTTCGTGTTCTTCATGCTGGTGCTGGTGCTTGGCGCCAATTACCCCGTGCTTTTCGTGGGATGGGAGGGCGTGGGACTCTGCTCCTACCTGTTGATAGGATTCTGGTTCAACGACAAGGCGAATGCGGATGCGGGCAAGAAGGCATTCATCGTCAACCGCATAGGAGACTTTGGTTTTCTGGTGGCGATGTTCATGCTGTTCGCGAACATCGGCGTTCTCGACTTCATCGGCGTAAACGCAAAGGCGCTCGATCTCGGTGCCGGCAGCGGCTTGGTCACCGCTATCTGCCTGTTCATGTTCCTTGGCTGCACCGGAAAGAGCGCGCAGATCCCGCTCTACATCTGGCTGCCGGACGCGATGGCTGGCCCGACTCCCGTCTCGGCCCTTATCCATGCCGCCACGATGGTAACGGCCGGCGTCTATCTGATCGCGCGCAGCGCGGCGCTTTTCTCCCTGTCGCCGGTCGCATCGCTCACAGTAGCGGTGGTCGGCGCGGTGACCGCGATTTTTGCGGCGACCATAGGCCTCAAGCAATGGGACATCAAGAAGGTCCTGGCATATTCGACGATCTCGCAGCTCGGCTACATGTTCGTAGGCGTCGGCGTTGGAGCTTACGTATCCGGCATGTTTCATCTCGTCACGCACGCTTTCTTCAAGGCTCTGCTGTTTCTGGGTTCTGGCTCGGTTATTCACGCAATGCACCGGGCCTATCACACGACACACAGTCACGAAGACGCCCAGGATATGCGCAACATGGGCGGTCTCAGGCGATTTCTGCCGGTCACCTGCGTTCTGATGTGGATCGCGACCCTCGCAATTTCAGGCGTACCTCCGCTTTCCGGATTCTTTTCGAAGGACGAGATCCTCGGAACGGTCTTCGCCCGCGCGCAGGGATCGACACTGGCCTCGGCAAGCTGGCTCGGAATTCCTGGCAATACTCTTCTTTACTCGATCTACGTCACCGGGCTTGTCACTGCACTGCTCACGGCCGTCTATATGACGCGCATGATGCTCTACACCTTCCATGGTCCGACCCGCACTGGAGCGGAAGAAGAGCACCACCTGCACGAGGCGCCGTGGGCGATGACGGGTCCGCTCGTCGTGCTCGGGGTTCTGACGGTGGCTGGCGGCTGGCTCAATCTCCCCGAAGTCATCACGGATGCGCTGCCGATTGGCCGTCCGGGCATGCTTGATAGCTGGCTCGAGCCCGTAGTCGGAGCTGCAACGGCGCGCGTGACTGGTGGGGCCGCCCGCGTTCCGGCGGCCACCGAAGAAATACTAATGGGCATCGCGGTCGTGATCGCGGCACTTGGTATCGTGTACGCATTCGCTCGTCTCAAGCCCGCGCGGCTCGTGCCGAAGCGTGATGCCGTTTCAGAAGAGGGCTTCGAGGGAGTTATCGCCAACAAGTACTACGTCGACGAAGCACTCGACGCGGTAATCGTCACGCCGACATACGCGGTCTCGAAGAACTTTCTTTGGCGTTTTGTCGACAGCGGCATAATCGACGGGTTCTTCGTCAACGGCAGCGCCTGGCTCGCAAACGTCTTCGGACGCGCGGGGTCGCGTTTGCAGACTGGCAACGTCGGCATCTACGCGTGGGTCCTGGTAGTAGGAGTGGTCGCACTCCTCGGCGCTTTTTCCCTGCGGTGAGCTGACGAATGGCAAGCCTTCTCGAATCGATCGGCTACAACAGCTGGGTCCTTCCCGCGTTGCTCGTCCTTCCGCTCATGGGCACGCTGGCGCTTCTTGCGCTTCCAGCGCGCGATCGGGCGTCTGGCGGCGGTGTCGAGAATCCGGCCGCGAGGCAAATCGCGCTCTGGTTTTTCGTCCTCGAGTTCGTGGTATCGCTGGGACTGTGGTGGTCGTACAACCCGGCCGATAGCGGTTGGCAAGCCTCGATCGACATGGCCTGGATTCCTACATGGGGCGTGCGGTTCACGCTCGGAATCGACGGCATCGCCCTGATGATGGTCCTTCTTACGACGTTCATCATGCCGCTGGCGGTGCTCGGAAGCTGGACTAGCATTCGCACCAAGGTCCGCAGCTATTACGCGCTCCTGCTGGTTCTCACGACCGGGATGCTCGGCGTGTTCCTCGCGCGCGACCTGTTTCTGTTCTACGTGATGTGGGAAGTCATGCTCGTGCCGATGTATTTCATCATCGGCATTTGGGGGGGCGAGCGCCGAATCTACGCCAGCCTCAAGTTTTTCGTGTACACGATGCTGCCGTCGTTGCTGATGCTCGTCGCGATCATCTACCTGGGGCTGCACGTGGGCACGGTGACTGGAACGCCGGACTTCAGCTATGACCACGTGTTGGCGGTCTCCAACATGCCACAGCGGGCGGCACTCTGGCTCTTCGCGGCCTTTTTCCTCGCCTTCGCCGTCAAGGTGCCGATGTTTCCGTTTCACACCTGGCTCCCGGACGCACACGTCGAGGCGCCTACCGCCGGCTCCGTGATTCTCGCCGGCATCATGTTGAAGATGGGCACGTTCGGATTTCTTCGGTTCGCTCTCCCGCTCTTTCCGGGAGCGGCGATGAACCCGACGATTCGGTATGTCATCCTGCTGCTCGCCGTCATTGGCATCATCTACGGCGCTCTCGTAGCGATGGTCCAGCCGGACTTCAAGAAGCTGGTCGCGTATTCCTCCGTCAGCCATCTCGGCTTCGTGATGCTCGGCATTTTTGCGCTCACGCTGCAAAGCGTGCAGGGCGCGCTGTTGATCATGATCAACCATGGGATTTCGACGGGAGCGCTATTTCTTCTCGTTGGAATGATCTACGAGCGAAGGCACACTCGCGCGATTGACGCCTACGGAGGTATCGCGCGAGTTGTGCCGCTCTTTGCAGCGATCCTGACGTTCGTTTCATTGAGCAGCATTGGGCTGCCCGGCACGAACGGTTTCGTCGGGGAGTTTCTCGTGCTCATCGGATCGTTCAGGGCGTACCCGATTCTCGCGGTCATCGCGGCGACTGGCGTGATCTTCGCCGCGGCGTATCTGCTATGGGCGCTCCAGCGCATCCTCTTCAACCCGTTGGACAAGCCCGAGAACGAGCACATACCCGATTTGAACAAGCGCGAGCTTGCCTTGCTCGTTCCCCTCATCGCGGTGATCATCTGGCTCGGCGTTTACCCAGCGCCTGTGCTTCGCCGGACCGAAGCGTCCGCGCAGCTGCTCATTAATCGCGTCGAAGGTCGCTCGGCTACGCCTCGATTGAGCGAGGCCACAAGCCAATGACCTTTGATCTGAGCCTGCCCGCCCAGCTCGCAGGAGCCCTGGGTCCCGACCTGTTCCTGATGGGCGGATCGATGCTGCTCCTGCTCTGGGCAGGCTGGCGTCCCGAAAGCGACGAGCACCAACGGAGCGTGGGAATCCTCAGCATGGCGCTGTGCATTTTCGCGATGGTCTTCGTCGGCTACTATGCGCGTGAGGGGTACACCGCGAGCGTCGGCCCAATCGCGGTCGACAATTTCCGCTGGGCGGCGGATGAAATCTTTCTCATCGCGACGGTGGGCACGATTGCCATGTCGCTGGACTACAACAGTCGCGAAGGGATCATGCCGGGCGAGTCGCATGTGCTCCTTCTGCTGGCGACGTCCGGTATGATGATTCTCGCCGCAGCGCGCGATCTCATCATCGTATTCCTCGGCGTCGAGCTCATGTCGATCGCCATCTATGTCCTGGTAGGAATGAATCGAAGGAGAGAGCGGTCAGCTGAAGGGGCGCTCAAGTACTTTCTGCTTGGCGCGTTTTCGACGGCGTTCCTCCTGTACGGGATTGCACTGGTCTACGGTGGAACCGGAGAGACCAACTTCGCGCGCATCGCGGCGAACATTGGCAAGTTCCATCTCGAGCACAGTGCTCTATTGCTGGTTGGGGTAGCACTCCTTCTCGTGGGCTTCGGGTTTAAGGTTGCTGCGGCGCCTTTCCACATGTGGGCGCCCGACGTCTACGAGGGAGCGCCGACGCCCATCACTGCCTACATGGCCGCCGCGGTCAAGGCCGCTGCTTTCGCGGCCTTCTTCAGGTTGTGGCTCGAGGCGTTCCCGTCGCTTCTCACCACTTGGCACCAAGCTGTCTGGTGGCTTGCCGCGCTGACAATGATCGTCGGGAACCTCGTGGCCCTCGCTCAAAGAAACATCAAGCGGCTGCTCGCGTATTCGAGCATTGCGCACGCTGGCTACATCCTCGTGGCGATGGTCGTCGGTACCAGGCTCGGTAGCTCGGCATTCATGTTCTACCTCTTCGCTTACACCATGGCGACGCTCGGTGCCTTCGCAGTGATCGTCGCGCTGGGCGCACGTGGCGAAGATCGGATGAGCGTCGAGGAGTATGCCGGGCTGTGGACCGTTCGTCCTGGTCTGGCGGGTGCCATGGCCGTGTTCATGCTCGCGCTACTTGGCTTCCCGATCTTTGGCGGCATTGGGTTTTTCGCCAAGTGGTACGTTCTTCAGGCGGCTCTCCAGGCTCCATTCCCACAGACGAGATTGGCGGTGCTGATGGTCCTCACGAGCCTGGTGAGCGCCGGCTACTACCTGTACGTCGTTATGGTGATGTTCATGAAGCCGAGGGACAACACCGCGTCGTTGCCGGATAGAACGGGCGGCTGGACGCGGGCAGTCGTATGGGTCTCCGCCGCCGTCATTCTGGTTTTTGGGTTGTTCCCCGATGCGATCGTCTCCTTCACACGGCGCAGCACGCCCATTCTCGCCACCGACGTGCGCGCCGCGGAAGTCCCAGCCGGGTTGCCACGCACGACGAGCAGGGCAACCACCGGCGAAGTGGCGCGGAGGCCCGATCCAGCGTCGAGCGGCAAGTAGGGCCGATGGCGATCTCGCGCACCATCTTCCGTGAGTACGACATCCGTGGAATCGCGGGCAAGGACCTCACCGAAGCGGTAGCCACGGCGGTCGCAGGTGCTTTTGCCGGGTTTCTGGCGGAGAAGGGCGTCAGGGGAACGATCGCGGTTGGTCGCGACAACCGGCCATCGGGTGAAAAACTCCATCCAGCTCTGGTGGCGGGGCTGCTCGCGAGCGGCGTTGACGTCGTCGACATTGGAGTCGTCCCCACACCTCTCGCATACTGGTCGCAGCACAATCTCGACGTCGTTGGGTCAATCCAGATTACCGGGTCGCACAACCCGCCGGAGTACAACGGTTTCAAGATGGGCCTGGGCACGAGCTCTATTTTTGGCGCCGACATTCAGTACCTGTATAACTTGGCCGTGGCGGGGACATTTCCAAAGGGAAAGGGTGCCCTTCGGGAAGAGCGGGTGATTGATCGGTACGTCGACGACATCGTGGGACGCATTGGCACGCTCTCGCGCGATCTCAAGGTGATCATTGATTGCGGCAACGGCGCCGGTGCGCTGGTAGCCCCCAAGCTCTTTCCGAAGCTCGGCATCAACCCACGGTGCATGTTCTGCGAGAGCGATGGGACCTTTCCCAATCATCACCCGGACCCGACTGTCGAGAAGAATGTTCAGCAGCTGATCGCTGCCGTGAAAAAGGATCGGGCTGATGTGGGAATAGCGTTCGACGGGGATGCCGACCGGATCGGAGTGATCGACGATCAGGGGGAAATCATCTGGGGGGATTATCTCCTGATCATCTACGCGCGCGACGCGCTGGCGAGAACCGGAGGCGGGCAGTCGATCGTGTTCGACGTGAAATCTTCGCAGGCGCTTCCTGAAGCGGTAGCAAAGGCGGGAGGAATTCCCGTCATGTGGAAGACCGGCCATTCGTTGATCGAACAGAAGATGCACGAGACTCGCGCACCGGTCGGTGGTGAGGTCTCGGGGCACATGTTCTTTTCGGAGGGCTTCTACGGATTCGATGACGCACTCTATGGTGCTGCCAGACTGCTTCGCATCATAGCAGACTCGGGAAAGTCCGTGCGTCAGCTCCTGGCGGACGTCCCGCGGTTCGTGTCCACGCCGGAGATACGCGTCGATTGTCCTGACGACAAGAAGTTCGGAATCGTCGATGAAGCCACGCATTACTTCGGGGCCAAGTACAAAGTGACAACCGTCGACGGTGTTCGAGTGCAGTTCGGAGAGGGGTGGGGACTGATTCGCGCATCCAACACCGGACCCGTGCTCGTGATGCGCTTTGAGGCGCGTACGCAAGAGCAGCTCGACAATATTCAGTCTGAGATGCAGGGTTGGCTCCGCGCAAAAGGCGTTCAGGTTTGATGTGATGCCCCGCAGGCGTATCCTCGTGGGGGTCGTCATCGCAGCTCTATTACTCGTTGGCGGTCGCACATTCTCGGCGGTCTACGCCGATCATAGCTGGTACGGTGCAATGGGCGCAGCGCCGCTGTGGAACGAGCGCGCGGGGGACATGCTGCTCATCTACGGAACAGGCTGGGTCGTCGCCACCCTCATCGCGTTCGTCAATCTCTCGGCCCTGGGGCGAAGTATCGGCTCGCTGACCCTCCCGCGGCGGCTTGCCAACGTCGAGTTTGGCGAAGCCGTCCCGCGAAAATATCTCGATCGGGTGGCGTTGGTTCTGTCTGTCGCGATCGCCGCGTCACTCACGCCCGCCCTTCCGAATTGGACGTCGCTCGCGCTTGCGCGTCTCAAGGTCACTTTCCGCGAGGCGGATCCGTATTTCCAGCACGATCTCGGGTTCTACACCACGTGGCTCCCATTCGAGAGAGCCCTCTATTCGTGGGCTACTCTGCTCGTGGTGTCTGTGTCGATGCTGATCGTGATTTTATATTCGCTCACCCCGGGACTGCGGTGGGAGAAGGCCGGGCTGAGAATGAGCGCCTACGTCCGCCGGCATCTGAGTGCGCTCGCCGCTGTTCTGCTCCTGATCACGATGTGGAGCTACCGGCTAGAGTCGTATGATCTCCTGATCCGGGGGAGCGGCGGTGACCGGGTCTTCTCGTACGTCGATCATCAGTGGCTGCTTCCCGGGCTATTGCTTCTGTCGATCGCGACGGCCGCTGCCGCCATCACCGTACTTCTGAGCGGCTGGACGGGCCAGCTGCGTACCAGCTTCGTTGCCGTGACCGTGATCGTGATCCTGTCGTTAATGGTTCAGGAGATCGTGCCGCTCGTCGTTCGCGGTGTTGCATCCAAGACGGTCCAGCTGGCCCGCGAGCGCTCATACGTAGCAACCAGGGCCGAGTACACCCGACGGGCCTTTGCGCTGAACGTTCTATCCACCGGAGGCCCGAGCGGATCCGCGGTTTCGGCTGCGCTCGACAGCGTCACCACCAACGCGGCCGGACAACAACTCCTGCGCCAGGACTCTCTCGTCTACCCCGGCGCAAGAGGATTGGTCGTGATCTCGGATCCGCAGCTCGATGTGGCAGGCCCACGGCTCGGCGATGGCCTGCCGCGGCTCGGGTACGCATGGGCGTATCAGTCCTTCGACCTCCTCTCCGATTCGATTCCCCGTCGCGCGCGCCTGATTTCCGTGCGCGATGTGCGCTCCAGAGTCACCCAGCTCGTGCCCATTTTTGCGCAAGGCAGCATGATCGAGCCGATGTTTCACGCCGACACCTTGTACTGGAAGCTCGAGCTCTACTCCGCGTCGTCCAACTTCCCGCTGAGCCAGCACTTCGTGCTCGCTGGAGAAGAGCGCAGCTACTTCCGGCATGCTGGCACAGCGCTCGTGAACGGACGCACGGGTCGAGTGATGATTGCTGCCGATCCGGCGCCAGATCCGATTTCCCAGGCCTGGACCACGGCGTTCTCCAACTCAGCGGATTACCGCGCGCCTGGAATTGCGCGAGAGCTGAGCACATCTCCGTGGGAGCCCGTTTCGCCGGAATCCGGGCAGACGATCGATTCGACATTCCGAGCCGCGGTCACCCGATTGTACAACCGGATGCGGGCGGCGCTTGCCGCGGCGGATCTCAAGGCATTCGGGATCGCATACGACTCTCTGGGAGTCCTCATCGCACCGCACAAGTGACGGACAATCCTCGCACCGCGGTAATCGCCGTCGGCGGCAACGCCCTTTCGCCACCGGGAGAGCGCTCGACGATCGCTGATCAGTTCCGTCATACGCGGGAGAGCCTCGGTCCGATTGTCGATTTGGCGCTCGACGGGTGGCGTGTCGTTGTCGTCCACGGCAATGGACCGCAGGTTGGCGATGAGCTGGTCCGCAACGAGAAAGCGCGGAGCGAGGTTGCTCCGCTTCCACTCGGCGTCCTCGTCGCCGGAACTGCGGGCTGGATTGGGTACATGCTGCAGCAGTCCCTCGAAAATGCGCTGCGAAAGGCAGGGAGCAGCCGCGACGTCGTAACGGTGCTCACACAGGTCGAAGTGGCGGAAGATGATCCTGCGCTCAAGGACCCCAAAAAATTCATCGGTCACGGACTCTCCGTTGGTCGAGCGCGTGAACTGCGCGCAGAAGGTCGTCCAGTGAAGAAGGATGGCAAAGGCCACCTTCGGCGCGTGGTGGGAAGTCCAATGCCTTTGGCAATCCACGAGCTGTCGACGATCCGGAGTTTGGTCGACCGTGAGACCCTTGTCATCGCTTGCGGAGGCGGCGGTATTCCGGTTTATCGGGACCCCGTACTCGGCCTCGAGGGCGTCGACGCGGTCGTCGATAAGGATCTCGCTGCCGCGGTTCTTGCGAGAGAGCTCGGCGCGGAGCTGTTCATGATTCTCACCGACGTCGACGCCGTTTATACTGAGTGGGGGACGGATCAGCAGCGCGTAATCAGCTCGATGACCGTGGCCGAAGCGGACCGGCTTGGGCGGGAAGGAGCATTCGGAGAAGGAAGCATGGCGCCCAAAGTTTCCGCGGCCGCGGACTACGTGCGTCGAACCAGGGGCCGTGCCATTATTACGGAGCTGAGCAAGGGAAGGGCGGCAGTGCAGGGCATTGGCGGTACTGAAATCGTCCCGTAGGTCACATTGTCAACACGACGCGCGTCCGCGCGCGTCCGGAGCTAGAGTGAATATCCACGAGTATCAGGCGAAAGACATCTTTCGGAAATACGGCATACCCATTCCTCCTGGAGAGGTAGCCACGACGTCGGAAGAGGCTGAAGCGATCGCGCGCAAGTTTGGGACGACGGTCGTGATAAAAGCTCAGGTCCACGCTGGCGGGCGAGGGAAGGCAGGCGGAGTGAAGCTCGCCAAGACTCCGGCGGAAGCGAAGGCGACCGCTGCGCAGATCCTCAAGCTGAGCATCAAAGGTCTTCCGGTACAGAAGGTCCTCGTCACACCGGCGGCCGACATAGCGAGCGAAGCGTACGTTGGCATCATCGTCGATCGCGCCTCCAAGCGGGCCGTCTTCATGGCGAGCCCTGCGGGTGGAATCGACATCGAAGAGGTCGCCGCCAAGACTCCGGACAAGATCCTTCGACGTGCCGTGGATCCGCGCTACGGACTCCAGCTGTACGAGGCGATGGAGCTCGCGTTCTTTCTGTACTCGGACATGAAACAAGTGCGCGCCGCCGCGAAGATCCTTCAACAGCTTTACAGGGCGTTCTCGGAAAACGGCGGTTCGCTGGCCGAAATCAATCCACTGGTGACAACGCCTACCGGCGAAGTCGTGGCTCTCGACGCCAAGATGGTGATCGACGACAACGAGCTGGATCGCCGACCCGACATCGCCGCGCTCCGCGACGAGTCGGCAGAGGAATCGAGTGAAGTCGAGGCCCGAAAGGCGAGCCTGACATTCATCAAGCTCGAGGGAAACGTCGGCTGCGTGGTGAACGGCGCCGGACTCGCGATGGCAACGATGGATCTCGTGAAATACTATGGGGGCGAGCCGGCGAACTTCCTTGATATCGGGGGGTCATCGAATCCGGAAAAAGTCGTCGCAGCGCTCAGAATCATCACGAGCGACCCGAGTGTGAAGGCGATTCTCTTCAACATCTTCGGCGGCATTACCCGTACCGACGACGTAGCGAATGGAATTGTGACCGCGATCAAACAGAATCCGCTGAAGGTTCCTCTCGTGATCAGACTCACCGGCACCAACGAAGAGGTTGCGGTGAAGATCCTGAAGGAGAATGGACTCTCGGCGATGACGGACATGGATGAAGCAGTGAAGAAAGCGGTCGCACTCGCGACGGGGAAAGCAGCGTGAGCATCTTCATCGACAAGGGCACGCGTCTCATCGTCCAGGGAATCACGGGGCGGGACGGGTCTTTCCACACGAAGCAGATGATCGAGTATGGCACCCAGGTAGTTGGCGGCGTCACGCCGGGCAAGGGTGGACAGAAGTTCGAGAGCACGGTCCCCATATTCAACACTGTCGCCGAGGCGGTGGCGGCAACGGATGCGAACACGACGGTGATCTACGTGCCACCGATGTTCGCGGCGGACGCGATGATGGAAGCGGCGGACGCCGGAATACCCTACATCGTTTGCATCACCGAGGGCGTACCGGTCCTCGACATGACCCGCGTCAACCCCTTTGTCCGGGAAAAGGGAGCGCGGTTGCTCGGCCCCAATTGTCCGGGTCTCATCTCTCCGGGATTATCAAAGGTTGGAATCATCCCCGGACGCATTTGTACTCCCGGGCCGGTCGGTCTCGTGAGCCGCTCCGGGACTCTCACGTACGAGGTCGTCTATCAGATGACGCGCGCAAAAATCGGACAGACGACGTGTGTGGGAATCGGAGGCGATCCGATCAACGGCACCAACTTCATCGACTGCCTCGACGCCTTTCAAAAGGATCCCAACACCGAGGCTGTCGTGATGATTGGAGAAATTGGTGGGACCGACGAGCAGGAAGCCGCCCGGTTCGTCCGGGAGAAAATGAAAAAACCTGTGGTCGGGTTTATCGCTGGCCAGACCGCACCTCCTGGGAGGCGCATGGGCCACGCGGGCGCGATCATCTCCGGATCCGCAGGGACGGCCGCTGAGAAAATGCAGGCGTTCGAAGACAACGGCGTTGGAGTCGCCAAGCGGCCCATCGACGTAGTCGATTTACTCAAACGCGCAATGCGCTAGGATCGAACTGGAAATGGCAGGCAATAGAACACTCACGATCATAAAGCCCGACGCTTTCAATTCCGCGAAAAGCGGCCTGATCATCGCGCTTCTCGAGAAAGCGGGGTTCAAAGTCATTGCCTCGCGTGTCATGCGGCTGACCGAAGCCCAGGCCGCTGCATTCTATGCGGTGCACGAGGAGCGACCCTTCTTCGCCCCTCTCACGCGCTTCATGACGTCCGGGAAGTGCATGCCAATGGTCCTCGAGCGCGCAGACGCGGTCGCCACGCTCAGGAAGGTCATCGGCGCGACCGACCCCGCCGAGGCCGACGCAGGCACGGTCCGGAAGCTTTATGCGGAGTCGAAGGAGAGAAACGCAATCCATGCGTCGGACTCCGATGAGAATGCTCAGCGCGAGGCGACCTTCTTTTTCCCCGAGGCGGATCTCGCCTGAGGCTTGCGAAAAAAAGTCTGTCCCCGACTAGAATCGAGGGTATAAACCCGCTAGTTTAAAGGGCTTATGTTGTCTTTCGACCTGCGTTCGCTGGAAACCAAAGCCGTCCAGGTGGATGGCTCGATCAGTCCCGACGATCCGATCTGGGAAGAAGCCGATCCCCGTCCGCTTGAGCCGATTCGGGTTGTCGGCCGCTTGTCGTCTGCCGGTGAAGGGAGGTTCTACTTCAGCGGCCGGATTCACGGCGGCGTAACGCTGCCTTGCCGTCTTTGTCTGGAAGAAGTCCACGCAGATGTGGACGAAGAAGTACACTTCCTTCTCGCCGAGACCGGCGCGGAAGAGGCGGACGACCCTGACGTGTATCTGTACGATCCGAACGCGCGGAATCTGGACCTCCGTCCGTCGGTGAGAGAAACCTGGCTACTGACGGCTCCGGCGTACGTTCAGTGCAGCGAAGACTGCAAGGGACTGTGCGCCACTTGCGGTACGAACCTCAACGAAAGCTCGTGCAACTGCACGCCGACCACGACCGACTCGCGCTGGAACGCACTGCTCAAGCATCAGAGCGACGCGCACTAGTTCGTCAACAACCCTAAGGAATAGAACCAATGGCTGTCCCGAAGCGACGCACCTCCAAGAGAAAGAAGCGCGCGCGCAATACGCACAAGATCGCGCCTGCCATCGTCATCCAGAAGTGTCCACGCTGCCAGGCCATGAGGCGCCCGCACCATGTCTGCGCCGAGTGCGGATACTACGATGGTGAACAGCGAGTAGAACCGAAGGAAGCTTAGTTTGGCGCGAATAGCGTTGGACGCTATGGGGGGAGATTTTGCCCCCAAAGCTCCAATCGCCGGGGCGTTGCTCGCCCTGCAGGAGCTCGATGAATCCAACGTGGTCCAGCTTGTTGGGCAGACAGCCGTGATCGAGTCCCAGCTAAAAGAACTTCTGTCGGGAGAGCTTGCATCGGCTTCCGGTGTCAGGAAGCGAATTCAGATCGTCGAGGCTCCCGATGTCATCGAGATGTCGGAGAAGCCGACGGCGGCCCTCCGGAAAAAACCCAATAGCTCCATGGTGGTGGGGCTGCGGATGCAGGTGGAGGAACTTTCCGACGCGTTCGTGTCGGCCGGAAACACCGGGGCGCAGATGGCGACATCGGCGATGCTCCTCAAGCTCCAACCCGGACTTACCAGGCCGGCGATCGCGACGGTCTTTCCAACGGCAGGCAATCCGGTCATCGTTCTTGATTCCGGTGCCAATGTTGACTGTTCCACACGCGAGCTGTTGCAGTTTGCGTGGCTTGGCGCGGTTTACGCGCAGTGCATTTTTGGCCGGTCGAATCCATCCATTGGTCTCTTGTCCATTGGAGAGGAGCCCGAAAAAGGCAACGCGGTAGTCAAGGAGGCACATGCGCTTTTTCAGAAGGCAGGCTTCAATTTCCACGGCAATCTCGAAGGTCGCGACCTGCCGGCCGGAGCGAGCGACCGCGGGCCATTCGATGTCGTCATCTGCGACGGATTCGTTGGCAACATCGTGCTCAAGTTTTACGAAGCGGTGGCACCGATGATCGTGCGCCTTCTCAGTGAGCAACCGGGCATCAATCCCGAGCACGTGCGAACCGCGCTCAGGGGTTTCGACTCCAGCGAATATGGTGGCGCACCGCTGCTGGGAGTGCGCGGTGTCAGCATCATCTGCCACGGGAACTCTTCTCCGCGCGCGATCAAGAACGCGATCAAGGTCGCCGTGCGAGCGGTTGACACCGGGATGAACGACCAGATAGGCGATCGGCTCGAGGCGGCAGCACCGGGGATCAACGCCGCGGCGGAGATGGCATGAAGCGACCAGTCGCTGCGGTCGCCGGCACAGGACGCGGACTTCCGGCCCACGTGATGACCAACCACGATTTCGCGGCCATCGGCATCGAGACGTCCCACGAATGGATCATGGAAAGAAGTGGAATCGCGACACGTCACATCGCGCGGAACGGCGAGACGACGTGCTCGATGGCCGCCGACGCCGGACGCAAGGCAATGGAAGTCGCCGGCGTCCACGCCGGTGAAATCGATGTCATCGTATTGAGCACCGCGACTCCCGATCGGCTCCTTCCCGCTACTGCTGTCGACGTCCAGGCGGAGCTTGGCGCCAGTCGAGCCGCGGCCTTCGACCTGGGTGCCGCATGCTCGGGCTGGCTTTACGCCATGGCCACCGCTGAAGGGCTCATCATGGCGGGCACGGCGGAGACCGCACTCGTCATCGGCTCTGAGAAAATGAGCGCTATTGTGGATTGGAAAGATCGGTCCACGTGCGTGCTCTTTGGCGACGGTGCGGGAGCGGCCGTGCTCAAGCGCAGCAAAACTGGAAAAGGAATCCTCTCTGCCTACATGCGGAGCGACGGAAAGCTGGCCGATCTTCTCTACCGTCCCGACGGCGGTGCCACTACTCCAATGTCTGCCGATGTTCTGGACAAGCGCTCACATCTTGTCCGGATGGCTGGCCGGGAGGTGTTCAAGCACGCCGTGCGATCCATGGCGGATGCCGCCGACCGTGCGCTCGACGGAGCGCGACTCACCGGCTCCGATATAGATCTCCTCATTCCGCACCAGGCGAATGTCCGGATCATCGAAGCTACCGCGAAGCATTCCGGAATCCCCATGGACAAGGTCTACGTGAACGTAGATCGATACGGAAATACGTCGTCGGCATCCATTCCCATCGCCCTCAACGAGGCGATCGAATCCGGTCGGATCAAGGATGGGTCAACGGTGATGATGGTTGCTTTCGGCGCCGGATTCACCTGGGCGTCGATGGTCATCCGCTTTTAAGCGGTGGACATCATTCTTCTTTTCCCGGGTCAGGGCTCGCAAAAGCCCGGAATGGGAAAGGATCTCGCCCAGGCTTTCCCTGTTGCGCGCGGCGTGTTCGGCGAAGTCGACGCTGCGCTTGGTGCCGATATCAGCCGCCTCTGTTTTGAGGGGCCGGCCGACGAGCTCACCGCCACGAGGAATGCACAGCCCGCGCTTTTCGCGCACGGCGCAGCAGTCTGGGCAATCACCAAGGAAGCCCTTTACCCACATGTGCGCGCCGCGGCCGGTCACTCGCTCGGCGAATTCACAGCGTATCACGCCGCGGATGCGATCAGCTTGCCAGGAGCAGCGCGCCTGGTGCGTAGGCGTGGAGAACTGATGTTCGAGACGGGCGCTGCGCGCCCCGGAACGATGGCTGCGATACTCGGGACGACCACGACACCGATCGCCGACCTGTGCGCGCGGGCCAGCAAAGAGGCCGGCGTCGTGGTGCCCGCCAACTACAATACAGACGAGCAGATTGTCATCTCCGGCGAAATAGCGGGAGTCGAGCGCGCGATGGAGCTGGCAAAAGAGGCGGGAGCAAAACGAGCGATCAGGCTGCCGGTGAGCGGCGCATTCCACTCGCCGCTCATGGAGCCCGCTGTGGTCGGACTGACCAACGCGATTGCAACATCGGCGTTCACGGATCCGAATTTCCCCGTGTTTTCCAACGTGACGACTGACGCGTCGACGACAGCGGCGGACGCAAAGGACCTTCTGCTCAAGCAACTCACCTCACCCGTGCGGTGGGCGACTGAGATCCGGAATATCGCGGCGCACTTTCCGGACGCGTTGTACGTCGAGATGGGCCCGGGAAACGTTTTGAGCGGACTGATGGGCCGCCTCGTAAAAGGCGCAAAGAGCTTTGCGTGTGGCACTCCTGCCGAAACGGAAAAACTTCTCCAGATGGTGGCTTGATGCAGATAGATCTGGCAGGGAAGAACGCGCTGGTCACGGGCAGCACGCGGGGGATCGGCCGAGCGATTGCCGAAACGCTGGCGGGGAGCGGTGCGCGTGTTGCTGTCGTGGGACGAGACCTTCAGCGGGCGGAGGACGCAGCGGCAGCCATCGGCAACAATGCAAAAGGTTTTTCCGCGGACGTCAGCGATACGGCTGCCGTGTCCAGGCTCGTCGCCGACGTGGAAGCCGCGTTCGGCTCGATCGATATCCTCGTCAACAATGCGGGAATTACTCGCGACAATCTCGTCATGCGAATCAAGGACGAAGATTGGGATGCTGTGCTGAACGCCAATCTTCGCGGCGCGTTTGCCGCGATTCGCGCGGCCTCGCGGGGCATGATGAAGCGCCGGAGCGGTCGCATAATCAACGTAGCGAGCATCATCGGCATTATCGGCAATAAGGGCCAGGCGAACTACGCAGCGAGCAAAGCGGGGCTCATCGCGCTCACCAAGTCGGTCGCGAAGGAGCTGGGCTCGCGCAACATCCTGGTCAACGCCGTCGCTCCCGGGTTCATAGAGACGGAGATGACGGCTACGATGACTCCGGAGGCACGCGAAGCGCTCGGCAAACAGATTGCACTCGAACGGCTGGGCACTGTAAACGATGTCGCTGGCGCGGTGGCCTTTCTGGCTTCGGACCTTGCCTCGTACATCACGGGGCAGGTTTTCGTCGTGGACGGCGGAATGGTGATGTGACCGGAGGCCGTCTGCACCGGCATTCCGCGGACGATGTAACTTTGTATCAGATATTCGGTTAGGTATATTACACGGACCATAAACCCGAGGAAATCCATCAAATGGCCGACAATTCCAACAAGGTCAAAGACATCATCGAGAAGGAGCTCGGTGTCGAGCGCGAAAAGCTGACCAACGAGGCGAGCTTCATCGAAGATCTCGGCGCCGACAGCCTGGACATCGTCGAGCTCGTGATGGAGTTCGAGAAGGAGTTCAACATCGACATTCCTGACGAGGACGCCGAAAAGCTGCGCACTGTAGGTGACGCGCTCGGCTATCTGAACCAGAAGGTCGGAGCGTAATGAAGAGACGAGTCGTCGTCACCGGCATGGGGGTCATAACTCCCGTCGGGAACGATGTGGCGACGACCTGGCAGTCCCTGATAGCGGGGAAGTCGGGCACCGCGCCGATCACCAAGTTCGATGCGTCAAAGTTCCCCGTGAGGTTCGCGGCGGAGGTGAAGGGTTTCAATCCGCTCGACTACATGGACCGGAAGGAAGCGAAGCGCGCCGACCAGTACACCCAGTACGCGGTCGCGGCATCGAGGCAGGCGATGAACGACGCCAGTCTCGTTGAGCGCAACGGGATGGACCCCGACCGGATCGGGGTCATCATCGGCAGCGGCATCGGTGGCCTGAAGAGCTTCGAAGAGCAGCACGACGTCTACCGGGAGCGCGGCGTCGGTAAGATATCTCCCTTCTTCATCCCGATGTTCATCGCCGATATAGCCGCCGGGATCGTATCGATGATGTTCAACGCCAAGGGGCCAAACTACGCCACCGTATCAGCTTGCGCTACGAGTGCTCATGCGATAGGTGATGCGTACCGGACGATCCAGTACGGCGACGCGGACGTGATGATCACCGGTGGCGCAGAAGCCACCGTCACCCCGATGGCAATCGGCGGCTTTGCCAACATGAAAGCGCTGTCGGAACGGAATGAAAGCCCGGAAAGCGCTTCGCGTCCCTTCGACGCGACCCGTGATGGCTTCGTTATGGGCGAAGGGGCCGGGATTCTGATCCTCGAGGAGCTCGAGCACGCGCTCAGGCGGGGTGCCAAGATCTATTCGGAGATCGTGGGGTACGGAGCAACAGGGGATGCCTATCATCTCACTGCCCCGGCGCCAGATGGCGAGGGCGCGCAACGCGCGATGAAACGCGCTCTCAAGGACGCCGGACTGGAGCCCAAAGACATTCAGTACGTGAACGCACACGGCACATCGACTCCGGCCAACGACTTCAATGAAACCCGCGCGATCAAAGCGGTCTTCGGGGATGAGGCCAGAAACGTCAATGTAAGCTCGACCAAGTCGGCCACCGGTCACATGCTTGGCGCCGCCGGAGCAGTGGAGGCGGTCATTAGCAGCATGGTCGTCGGGACCGGCGTGATTCCACCGACGATCAACTACAATCATCCCGACCCGGAGCTCGACCTCAACTACACACCCAATGTGTCGGTCGAGCGCGACGTGAACGCCGTTCTCAGCAACAGCTTTGGCTTTGGTGGCCACAATACCACCCTCGCCATCAAGCGCTTCAAGATCTGAGAAGATGAGCGCCGTGATGTCGCTCGACCTCGGTAAAATCTCCGATCGCGAGCTGAGAGCCATCGGCGAAAAAGTCAGCGAACAGAGCCGGCTCTCCAATGCTGACGCCGAGCTCCTGTTCACCTCGCCCGATCTGCTCGGGGTGGGGATGCTCGCCGATTATGCCAACCGCCGCAAACACGGTGACGTCGTCACGTTCGCCGCCAATCAGCACATAAACCCCACGAACGTCTGCTACCTCCGAAAAACCTGCGTGTTCTGCTCGTTCGCGCGCTTGCCGAAGGAGGAGGGTGCCTACCACTACACGCTCGACCAGGTGTACGCCGAGGCCGAGTCGGCTGCCAGCGGGCTGACGAAGGAATTCCACATCGTCGGCGGGCTCGATATGAAGGCCGGACTCCAGTACTACAGCGAGATGTTCCGCGGACTCAAGTCCCGATATCCGCACGTCCACATCAAGGGCCTCACCGCGGTCGAGATCGCCCACATCGCGCGCATCGACAAGATGTCGATCGAGGATGTGCTCATCGCGTTGCGTGAAGCAGGACTCGACACGCTACCCGGCGGCGGTGCGGAAGTGTTCGGCAGAGGGGTCCGCATGGAGATCGCCGACAAGAAGCTTGCGGCCGAAGACTGGATCGATGTTCATCGCACCGCCCACCGGCTCGGCATCCGCTCGAATTGCACGATGCTCTATGGACACGTCGAGTCGATCCAGGATAGGGTCGAGCACCTGGCGATGCTGCGCGACCTGCAGGATGAATCGGGCGGTTTCCTCGCCTATATCCCGCTTGCGTATCATCCGGATCATAACGAGCTGGGAATCGAGCTCGGTCGCCAGGGCACGGCGACGACAGGCTTCGACGACTTGCGAAATCTCGCCGTGGGCCGGCTCTTCCTCGACAACTTCGAGCACATCAAGACGCATTGGATAATGGTCACGCCGTTCCTGTCCCAGACGTCGCTCGCCTTCGGCGTGAACGACCTGGAAGGAACCGTGGTGCGCGAGAAGATCTACCACGAGGCCGGTGCGCACACCGCGCAGGGGCTGAGCCTGGACGAGATCCTCGACCTCATTCGATCCGCCGGGAAGATCCCGGCCGAGCGCGACTCGTTTTACAACATCCTTCGCGTTTTCGAACGCGGACACAGCGCGGTGGCCGCGTGATGAAGATCGGGCGGATTCCCTATATCAACTGCTATCCGGTCTACGGCGCGATAGATCGCGGCGTCGTACAGCTCGACGCGACGTTGGTCGATGGGGTCCCCACAGATCTCAATCGCCGAATGGCGGCCGGAGAGCTGGACATGAGCGTCGTCTCCGCAGTCGAGTACGCGCGCGACGCCGATCGCTACCTCCTTCTTCCCGATCTCGCCATCTCCTGCGACGGCCCGGTTCGAAGCGTCATGCTTTTTTCCAGACGCCCCGCTGCGGAGCTCGGAGGGAGAAGCCTGATAGTCAGTCGCAGCTCGATGACCAGCGTTGCACTGCTGGAGCTCCTGTTCGAGAATGTCTGGCACGCGCGTCCTCGATTTGTGCCGGGAGACGCTGAGATCAGGGACGTCGTTGTCGACAACGGAAGCGATGCCGACGCCAGACTGGTCATCGGCGATGCCGCTCTCGTACTCGGCTCCAACCACCGCGAGCGGTATCCCTTCGTCTATGACCTCGGTCAGACGTGGAAGGACTGGACCGGCCAGCCGTTCGTGTTCGCTGTGTGGGTTGCGCAGCGCTCGGCCAACGTGAAGGATGCGCTCCTCGCCCACGCCGGATTGATCGCTTCGCGCGATTGGGGACTTCGACATCTCTCTGAGCTCGCGGAGCAGGCGCATCAGGCCACCGGCGTCGAACGCTCCGTTTGCGCGCAATACCTTTCCGGTTTGGACTACGGTCTGTCGTATCCGCATCTTGCCGGACTTACCGAATTCTATCGCCGGCTAGTCCAGCGCGGGCGCATTCCCAACGGCACACTTGCCTTCCTGCCCGCCGCATGAGCGAGACATCAGAGCTACTCGACTTTTACACGAATGCGCCGCTTCTCGAGCTGGGAGCTGCTGCCGATCGCGTGCGCCAGCAAAAGCATCCGGGGAACACGGTCACCTACATTATCGACCGCAACATCAACTACACCAACATCTGTGTAGCCGATTGCGGGTTCTGCGCTTTCGCGCGCAGGCCCAAACACGGCGAGGGATACACGCTTTCCTTCGAGCAGATCGGCGCAAAGATCGAGGAGCTCAAAGCGCTGGGTGGCGTGCAGATTCTGATTCAGGGCGGTCACAATCCATACATCCCGTTCGAGTGGTATCTGGACCTGATGCGTTACATCAAGCGCAATCACCCGATCCACATCCACGGTTTCAGTCCGAGCGAGATCGATTTCTTCGCCAAGCTGTTCCGGATGGACGCGATCGATGTGATTCGCGAGCTGCGGAAGGCGGGACTCGATTCGATACCCGGCGGCGGCGGCGAGATTCTCGTCCAACGGGTCCGGGACATCGTCGCGCCCAAAAAGGCAGGCGCCGACCGTTGGCTCGAGATCATGGAGCTCGCCCACAACGAGGGAATGAAGACTTCCGTCACCATGATGTACGGCCTCGGCGAGACCTTGGCCGAGCGTTTGGAGCACCTTCAGAGGGTGAGGGAAGTGCAGGCGCGGACGGGTGGGTTCACTGCGTTCATCTGCTGGCCGCTTCAGCCGGAGAACACACCCAGCATGTCGAGCCAGCCAAAGACAGGCGCGACCGAATATCTCCGCACGGTCGCCTTTGCACGTGTCGTCCTCGACAATGTCCCCAATCTCCAGTCGAGCTGGGTGACGATGGGGATGAAAATAGGGCAGATCGCGCTGCGCTTCGGCTGCAACGACTTCGGCTCACTGATGATCGAGGAGAACGTAGTTTCCGCTGCCAACACGACCAATCGCACCTCGACGGCCGAGATGGAGCGCCTGATCCGCGACGCCGGGTTTGTCCCGGCGCGGAGAAAGCAGGACTACACGCTCATCGATCCGCCACTGGCAATAAGAGCGGATGCCGCGTGAGCCCCGCGTGGGTATCGGTTACGACTCTCATCGGTACTCTCCCCGCCGCCCACTAACACTCGGCGGCGTTTTAATACCATCGGAAGTCGGCCTCGAGGGTCATTCCGACGCAGACGCCGTCTGTCACGCGATTACGGATGCGGTGTTGGGCGCGGCGGGCCTGGGCGACATCGGAGAGATGTTTCCTGATACCGATCCGGCGAATAAGGACCGCGACTCGATCGGTATGCTCGAAGCGGCGGTGGGACGAATCTCGAGCGCGGGCTATGCGGTGGGTCAGGTCGATGTCACAGTGATCGCGGAAATGCCGCGGCTGGCCCCGCACCGGGAGGAAATACGCGCGCGCCTTGCCACTGCACTCGGTATCGATTCCCGGAGCGTGAGCGTCAAAGGAAAGTCGAACGAAGGGATGGGTTGGATCGGGCGCAAAGAGGGGCTCGCCTGCATCGCCGTCGCCACGCTAATCGGGAAACGCTAGCGAATGCTCGAGTCAATCACGGGGTGGCTGGGCGACCTGCCGCTCGGATCACTGTATATAACGATTGCAGTGCTCTCGGCTTTTGAGAACTTCTTTCCGCCGTTTCCCTCCGACGCCGTCATAGCATTCGGCGCTTTCCTCGCCGACAGAGCACACGGCTCCGCATTCACAGTGTTCTTCCTCGGCTGGTTCGGCAATGTGTCCGGCGCTTGCATCACCTACGCACTCGGGCGGCGCTTTGGATCGAAGGCATTTCTGAGACGGCTCGAGAAATACGCCGGACCTGACGCCGAACAACGGATCAAGCTGCTGCACAAGCGCTACGGGTTCGGCGGCCTCTTCGTGAGCCGATTCCTGCCGGGAGTACGCGCAATCGTCCCCCCGTTCGCCGGCGCAATGAAACTTCCCGCGGGTAAGGTGATATTGTCAGTCGCTACCGCATCCGCCGTGTGGTTCGCACTGATCACGTTCCTGGCCTTTCGCGCCGGGGACAATTGGGACGTCGTTCAGCATTACCTCGTTCGATCCGGTAAGGTCGCCGGGACAGTAGCGATCGGCATAGTGGTGCTTTCGGTCGCGCTCTGGCTCTACAAACGACACGGCAAAAAGCGTGAGTAGAAAGGGGCCGGACGACGCCATCGCCCGCGCGTTTTACGTTGAGCGGTTCGACGACTTCCTCGCGCTCGAGCAGGGTGCGTCGGTCCAGACCAGCAAGGCCTACAAGCTCGATATTGCCAGGTTCGTGACGTATGTGTCGCTGAAAGGGGCGGCATCAGCCAGCGAAGTCGGAACTCGGGCGCTTCGTGAGTATGTGTACCACCTCAAAGACCTGGGACTCGCGCCTGCTTCGATCCGCAGGAACGTCTCGGCGGTGCGCAGCTATTTCAAGTTTCTGCTGGGAGAAGGTCTGGTCGTCAGGGATCCAAGCGAGCGGCTGGAGACACCCAAGCGCTGGCGCACGCTTCCGGAAGTTCTCGGGGTCGAGGAGATCGAGAAGCTCCTCGCCGCGCCGTCCCTCGATGAGCCGCTCGCGTTCAGGGACCGCGCCATGCTCGAGCTCGCCTACGGCGCCGGGCTTCGCGTCTCGGAGTGGATATCGCTCAGCGTCCGCGACGTGATGCTCAAGGACCATCTCGTCCGCGTCTTCGGGAAAGGGGCCAAGGAGCGTCTGGTTCCGATTGGACGAAAGGCTATTGGCGCGATTGCCATTTATCTTCGCGAGCTGCGTCCGTCGCTCGAGAAGGGCGAAGGAAAGGGCGTCCTGTTTCTGAACGCGCGCGGGCAGCCGCTGTCACGAATGGGGGCGTGGAAAATCCTGCGAAAATATGTGAGACAGGCAGGAATCACGAAGCCCGTGTCGCCGCACACACTAAGGCATTCCTTCGCGACACACCTGCTCGAGGGAGGCGCCGATCTGAGGGCGGTTCAGGAGATGTTGGGTCACGTGGACATCTCGACGACGCAGATCTACACCCATATCGATCGTGAATACCTGCGGAGCGTCCACAAGCAGTTCCACCCCCGCTCCTGAATCTGAGCCGCTAGAATTACCTATGCTTCTCGTCCTCGACAATTACGATTCCTTCACCTACAACCTCGTCCAATACCTCGGCGAACTCGGCGAGCAGCCGGTGGTCAAGCGTAACGACGAGATTACCGTTGATGATATCGGATCGATGGGCGTGACACGCCTGGTCATCTCTCCCGGCCCATGCACACCGGCCGAAGCAGGTATTACGGTCGGAGCCATAAGGAAGTGGGGAAGCAGTATCCCTGTTCTCGGAGTCTGTCTCGGACATCAGGCGATCGGCGAAGCGTACGGCGGAAAAGTGGTCCGGGCACGCACGCTAATGCATGGCAAGACATCTCGGGTCACGCACGACGGAAAGGGCATCTTCAGGAATGTTCCAAGCCCATTGCTTGTGATGCGCTACCATTCACTGGTAATCGAATCCAAATCCCTGCCGAATGATCTCGAAGTCGTGGCGCGGGGTCAGGATGATCCGACCGAGATACACGCGGTTAAGCATCGCACCTACCCCGTGTGGGGCGTGCAATTTCACCCTGAGTCGATTCTAACGCAGAACGGAAAGGAGATTCTGCGAAACTTTCTGACTATTTCCCAATGAAAGCTTCCTTTCTCGCCGCTTGCGCCCTGATTGGCCTCACGACGGGCTTGCAGGCCCAGGACACGACGTCCGCCGCTCCGGATACGGGTTACGTCGAGTACAGCGAGTCCCCGATCTCGCTTCCTCTCGGGATCGGGCTTCGGATTCCGTCCTACGATCGCGTCAACGGCCTCGCCATTCCTTGGGGACCCAAACTGACACTCGGGGAGGAGAAACTTCAGCTCGATGGTCTCGTTACCTATCGCTCCAATCTCGGAAAATGGGATCCTTCGCTGGAGGGTTTCGCGCGTCCTGGCGATGCTGACGAGATAAAGCTTTACGTCGGTCGCGGCACGTTCACCAACGACTCCTGGATCCGTTCCGATCTCGCCAACTCGCTGGCTGCGCTCGGGGTGGGCAGCGACTCGCGCAATTACTTTCGCGCAGATCGGGCTACAGCGCGATTCACGCACACGTTAACGACAGGGGCGCTCACGCTGACGCCCTTTGTGGGCGGAAACTTTGAGCGCGATTGGTCCACGGGCTCGATCGTCCCGCCCAAATCTCCGTGGAGCTTGTTCGGCCGGAAAGGCGTCCTCAAGATGAAACGAGCAAATCCTCGAGTGAAAACGGGGCATATAAGCTCATTTCTCGCAGGATCCGGCATCACGTTCTCGCGAGGCGGGGTGGACGCCAAGGTCGACGCCACCGTGGAGCATTCATTCAAGACATCGCTGAGGGCCGATTGCTCCGGATTTCCAACCGATGCGGCGTGCGCGCTTGCGCCACTCGATTTTACGCAGACCACGGTCCACAGCGAGGTGAATTTTGCCACGTTCGGATCCCAAACGTTCTCTTTCCTCGGCCACGCGGTTTTCGGGACGAGCGACATTGCGCCTCCACAGCGGTTCGCCTATCTGGGCGGTTCCGGAACACTTGCTACGGTCAACCTGCTGGCACTCGGCGGCGATCGCCTGTTATACGTGCAGGCTGACTACACCGTGCCCATCGATCGGATTCAGCTACCCATCGTTGGAAGCCCCTTCATCGGCCTGAGATATTCAGCTGGGAATGCCGGAATCGGGAGCTTGCCGCCCCTTATCCAGAATCTCGGCATCGGCGCCGGTGTGAGCCTTCTCCGTGTGGACTACAGCATAGATCCCGCGCGAAATCGCTCGCCTTTCTCGCGTAAGTCGGCCGTCTCGTTCGGACTCTCGTTGCCGATATAGCCCGCGAAAAAGTTTGCCCGGGGTCTGCCCGGTGGGTATATTACCGAGCGTGACTTTTGCCTTGTGTCGCGCAAAAATGGGCGGGTGATGGGGACGCTTGTGGTCATTCCGGCGCGCCTCGGCGCGATGCGCCTCCCCCGCAAGCCACTCCGCCTCCTTTCCGGACTCCCCCTGATCGTCCGGGTATGGCAAAGAATCTCAGAAATGGAAGTCGCCGACAGTGTCGTCGTCGCAACGGACGATGAAGGCGTCGCGAGCACCGTCCGCGCGGCGGGGGCAGAGTGTGTGATGACCAGCGCGGCCCACACTTCGGGCACGGAGAGGGTTGCTGAGGTCGCGTCGCAAAAGCGCTTCAGGGGGTACGACACGATCGTGAACGTTCAGGGCGATGAGCCATTCATCGGAAAGGGGGCGGTGCGCGGTGCGGCACAGCTGGTTGCAACCGGACAGTTCCCGCTTGGAACTGCCGCGTCTCGCGCAACTTCCGAGATCCTGGATACTCCGAGCCTCGTTAAGGTCGTCATCGCCGACGATGGCCGTGCGATGTACTTCTCGCGAGCGCCGATCCCGTTTCTACGGGATCGGGCCGATGCTGGAAGGCTGCTCGAGCGTACATTGCAGCATATTGGAGTGTATGCATACTCGCGGGACGCTCTCATGAGGTGGGTATCGCTTCCGCCTCATCCACTCGAGGAGATTGAGCGCCTCGAGCAGCTGCGTCCGCTGGCCGCCGGCTTGCCAATCGGAGTCGCGGTCACGAATGAAGCACCAGCAAGCGGTATAGACACGGAAGAAGATCTGGAGCGCGCGAATACGCGCTGGGACGCCTTTATGAAGGGAGCGGTGACAAATGTCGGTTAGTTCCAGCCAACAGACGCGCTACATCTTCGTGACTGGTGGTGTCGTATCCTCGCTCGGCAAGGGGATAGCGGCCGCCTCTCTCGGACGACTCCTGGTCGAACGCGGAATGCGCGTGACGATAATGAAATTCGATCCATATCTGAACGTAGATCCGGGTACGATGTCGCCGTTTCAGCATGGCGAAGTCTTCGTAACGGACGACGGCGCCGAGACGGATCTCGATCTAGGGCACTACGAGCGATTCATAGATCGCTCGCTGGCCCAGCCCAACAACATCACCACCGGCCGGATTTACCTGAGCGTAATCACCAAGGAGCGCCGCGGAGAATACCTCGGCTCCACCGTCCAGGTGATTCCGCACGTCACCGACGAGATCAAGGGCGCTATGAAGCGTCTCGCGCCGGAGAGCGATGTAGTCATCGTCGAGATCGGAGGGACGGTCGGCGACATCGAGTCGCTGCCATTCCTGGAAGCGATACGCCAGTTCAGGCACGAGATCGGGCGCGAGAATGCAATCTTCATCCACCTTACGCTGGTTCCTTTCATCGCCGCCGCGGGCGAGGTGAAGACGAAGCCGACGCAGCACTCGGTGCGCGAGTTGATGGAAATCGGAATCCAGCCCGATATCCTTATCTGCAGAACGGAGCGCGCCCTTTCCGAGGAAGTGAAGCGCAAGATTGCGCTCTTTTGCAACGTCGAGTTCGGTGCGGTAATCGAGAGCAGGGATGTTCCCTCGATCTACCAGATCCCGTTGCTCTTCCACGAACAGGGTCTCGACGAGCGAGTGATGCACAAACTCGGTCTTCTCGGCCGCAAGGCTCCGGATCTTTCCAAGTGGCGGAGTATGGTCGAGCGGATTCTGCATCCGCACGGGCGCGTGAAGATCGCCGTCATTGGCAAATACACTGGATTGATCGACAGCTACAAGAGCGTCCACGAAGCACTCATCCACGGCGGAATCGCGAATGACGTCGGCGTGGAAGTCTCATGGCTCGCCAGCGACCTGTTCACCAGCCGGGAAAAGACACGCGAGCTGCTCGGTGAGTTTCACGGTGTGCTCGTCCCGGGCGGGTTCGGCGTGCGCGGTGTCGAAGGAATGCTCGAAGCCATCAGGTATGCGCGCGAATCCGGGTTGCCGTTCTTCGGCATCTGTCTCGGCATGCAGACCGCCATCATCGAGTTTGCGCGCAACGTGATGGGATTATCCGACAGTCATTCGAGCGAGTTCGCGCCGGAGTGCGGCAATGCAGTCATCTCGCTGATGGAGGGCCAGCAACACGTCACCGACATGGGCGGCACAATGCGGCTGGGTGCCTATCCGTGCAGGCTGGGAGTCGGAACTCAGGCCGCCGCGATCTATGCCGCGCCTCAGGTAAGTGAGCGGCATCGCCATCGATATGAAGTCAACAACAAGTACCGTGATGGCTTCGTCGAGCACGGATTGAACCTCAGCGGATTGTCGCCGGATGGCTCCCTCGTGGAGATCGTCGAGCTCCCGACGCATCCCTGGTTCATCGGTTGCCAGTTTCATCCGGAGCTTCAATCGCGTCCCACGCGTCCTCATCCCCTCTTTGCGAGCTTCATCGCCGCTGCGGTGCAGGCGAAGGCGCCGGCACGAGGTAGCCGCAAACGGGCGTCAGTAGAGACGGCGGAATAGCGTGGCGGAATTCTTTCCGGCGGACAAGCTGTTCCTCATCGCCGGCCCGTGTGTTCTGGAGAACGACGAGCTCAATCTCAGAGTCGGCGAGGCGCTCGCGCGGATCGCCGAAAAGGTCCCCGGCGGAATCATTTACAAGGCGAGCTTCGACAAGGCGAATCGCTCGAATCGTAACGCC
Organism: Gemmatimonadales bacterium; assembly: GCA_038227135.1. Taxonomy (GTDB): domain Bacteria; phylum Gemmatimonadota; class Gemmatimonadetes; order Gemmatimonadales; family Gemmatimonadaceae; genus UBA4720. The sequence continues at coordinate 57,724 of JBBRQC010000007.1, read as the reverse complement.
GCCCGCGGGCCGGGGATCGACGCCGGATTGACAGCCCTCGAGCGAGTACGCAAAGCGACGGGACTTCCGGTGCTCACCGATGTCCATACGCCTGATCAATGCGGACCCGCGGCAAGCGTCGTCGACGTGCTCCAGATTCCGGCCTTCCTTTGCCGGCAGACGGACCTGCTCGAGGCCGCTGGAGCAACGGGGAAACCCGTGAACGTGAAAAAGGGGCAATGGCTCCAGCCGGAGGGAATGCAAGGAGCGGTGCAGAAAGTTCGCGGCACCGCCAGCGGACGCTCGCGCGACATCGCCGTCACCGAGCGCGGTACTTTCTTCGGCTATGGTGATCTCGTCGTCGATATGCGTTCGTTCACGCGGCTGCGGGAAGCATGCGGGGCACCGGTAATTTTTGACGCCACCCACAGCGTTCAGAAGCCGGGTCAGGGTCCGGATGGAGCGAGCGGAGGAGCACGGGAGTTCGTGCCCATACTCGCGCTATCCGCAATCGCCGCCGGCGCCCAGGGCCTTTTTCTGGAAACGCACCCGCATCCCGACGGCGCTCCGAGCGACGGTCCGAACATGATTCCGTTGTCGGAGATGGGATCTCTTATGGACCGCGCTGTAGACATCTGGGCGCGCATCAACCGATGACGCACAAGGAAATAGTTGAGCGCGGACGTCGAGTTCTCCGCATGGAGACCGAGGCGCTCGGCGAAGCAGAGCGCCGCATCGGCGAAGAGTTCGCGCGGGCGGTCGAAAGCATCGCAAGGTCCGAGGGCCGAGTCATCGTCTCGGGAGTCGGGAAATCCGGTCTCGTCGGCCGGAAGATCGCCGCAACGCTCACATCCACTGGAACGCCCGCGACATTTCTGCACCCCGCCGACAGCGTTCACGGGGATCTCGGCATCGTCGGCAAGTCGGACGTCGCGATTCTGATTTCGAAGAGCGGAGAATCGGCTGAAGTCCTTGGCCTCCTCGATCAGTTGAAGCGTCTCGGCGTATGTACGATTTCACTGACTGGCAATGCGAAGTCAACGCTGGCGCGTCACAGCGATGTGGCTTTGGATGGCTGGGTCAAGGAAGAAGCGTGTCCGCACGATCTCGCACCGACGACCAGCACCACCGTCGCTCTCGCGCTCGGCGATGCGCTGGCTATCGCGTTGTTGGAGGAAAAAGGCTTCGATGCTGACGACTTCGCCCGCCTGCATCCGGGAGGCTCGATCGGGAAACGTCTCCTGACGCGGGTGTCGGATGTGATGGTGACGGACGACCTTCCGATTTTGCCCGAGTCGGCGACGATGCGAGAGGCGGTCGTGCAGCTCGCGGAGCGGAGGGGAATTGCTGTCGTAACGGGAAAGGATGGAACGGTCTTGGGTGTCATTACGACGGGAGACCTTTCCCGCCTGATGGAGCACGAGGAGAACGTCTTTCCGATCGCGGTGACCACGGTGATGAACAGGAACCCGAAGGTCGCGGAGTCCGAGGAGTTGGGGAGTTCAGTGGTTTACCGAATGGAGACACACGGAATTATCGCGATGCCTGTTCTGGGGGTCGGCAAGAAGATCGTCGGCGTGATACACCTTCACGACTTGATGCGCGCTGGAGTCGTCTGATGCGCATTGTCGCGCTGTGCGCTTTTGCTGTCGTCGTAGCCGTAGCGTGTAGCCAGAAGAAGCAGCCTCCGGTTGCGGCCCATTCGCCCCTCGCCGATTCCGCTGATCAGGTGATGTATGGGATGAGATTCGTTCTCACGGATAAGGGACTCAACCGCGCTTTGCTTCAGTCCGACACCGCATACTTTTTCGACGAAAACACACGGATCGAGCTCGAGAAGGTACACACGACTTTCTTCACGGCCGCCGGCGCGAAGAACGCGCTGCTGACTTCCGAGCGGGGCAGGTACAACAGCCGTACGAATAACATGGTAGCCCGCAAGAACGTCGTCGTTGTGACTGAGGACGGGCGCCGTCTTACCACGCCCGAGTTGACCTACAATCAGCAGACCAATCAGATCTCCAGCGATAGTGCGTTCACCATGACGGAGCCAAACCGCCGGTTGGAGGGCGTCGGCTTTCGATCGGATCCGGACATGAAGAACATCCAGATCCTCAAAGGAGCTAGCGGTATGGCGAAAGGCGTCTCGACGCAGCCAACGCCTGCCGCACCGAACGCAAATACATCGCCGCGGCCGATCCAGCCCGCGCCCGCCGCAAGCTCGACGCCGAAGCGATAGGCCGTGAAACCTTTCTTCATTTGTTGCTTTTCATTCATGCTCGCTTCAACTGCTGCGGGGCAGAACCTTCCCCGCAACTGTGATCTCGACTTTCCCAATCGTGCGGGCACCCGGGCATGGCTCCGCAAGGACGCCAGCGGTAATCAAAACAGTTTTTGGGGCGGAGGGATCCTCGCCCACTGTATCGGACAGGGAAACACATTGACCGCTGACAGCGCGGAGTACTACGGAGCACAGGGACTGCTCTACCTGATCGGGAACGTGCATTACAATGAACCCCGCCTCAGGGTGGACTCCCGGACCATGACGTATTACCAGAACGACGACCACCTGCATGCCGAGGGCGACGTAGTTGCGGTTTCGTCGAATGGCAGCACGTTGCGGGGGCCGGTGGCGGAATATTATCGGAGCACACCACAGCGACCGCTTGCGCGACTGTTCGCGCCGCAACGTCCCACCGTGAGCCTCGTGCAAAAGGATACGACCGGCAAGGGCAGACCCGCCGATACCGCGTACGTCGTGGCCAATCAAATCGCCATGGAAGGGGACAGCCTCGTCTACGCGTCCGGTCGCGTTCAAATCACTCGCCCCGATCTACTGGCGACGGGTGACTCCGCTTTTCTCGACAGCGGTCGCGACTTCGCCAGGTTGATGCGCGGGCCGTCGGTGAAGGGGGTTGGAGCCCACACCTTCACGCTGACCGGTGGCGTCATCGACGTGTTTTCCAGGAACCGGCAGGTAGATCGTGTCGTTGCTACGCCCAACGGTCATGCCCTGAGTCAGGATCTCGAGCTGGTTGCGGACACCATTGACTTACGGGTCACCGCCAACCGGCTGCAGCGCGCGATGGCGTGGGGGAAGACCCGCGCGCACGCCATCTCCCCCGAGCGGGAGATAGTCGCCGACTCCATTGACGCCATCTTGCCCGACCAGCGCGTGCGCGAGGTCCGGGCATTGCGTAAGGCGTACGCCGAAAGCAACCCGGATTCGGGAGTCGTCTCCAAACAAAGAGACTGGATGAGCGGGGACACGATCATTGCACGCTTCGACTCTATCCCGCCAACCGATACGAGCAGCAAGCCGCGGATCCGTCAGATCGTTGCGCTCAGCGATGCCAGGTCATTCTACCAGATGAAGAACTCCAAGGGGCCGGCGGATGAACCGACTGTCAACTATGTGCGGGGCAGGGTGATCGAAATCGATTTCGAGGACCGAAAGGTCGCCACCGTAACGGTCAATGATCAGGCAACTGGAGTGATGGTCGAGCCGGCAACCCAGCCCGCATCGGTCAAGCCGAGCAGCCCGGCGTCATCGCCCAACACCAAGACCCCGACACCGCCCAACACCAAGACCGCTGCGCCCGTGAAGCCGCCGCCGGGTGCGCGACAGTGACCGGCGGGGGCAACCTTCCGGACAGCATCCGAAAGATTCTGGACAGCCGCTCGCAAACGGATCGTCTAGACGGATTGGCACTACACGCGATCGTGAGAGCCGCCGATGCGCTCGGCGTCGCGATAGTGAAGGACATCGCCGCGAACTACCGCGACGACTACCTGCGGGCCCTGCGGGCGAAAGGTCTCGACGTCGGGCGCGAAGCAGGAAGGCTGGGCCAGGATGAAGTGCGGGCGTATCTCGCAACATCTGTTCTGCCTCGGCTCGTCGAGTCTGGTGTGCTGCTTCCGTTGGACGGCGATGTGGAGCGCGACGACGCGGCTGTTCGGATTGCTCCCGCCTTGTGGAACGATATCGCGCCGCACCGGGCTGAATTCGCGGAGGCGATGCGCGAGACGGGGGAACATTCTCGCCTCGCCTTGTCGACGCCTCCAAAGCCGAGGCTGATCGGGGGAAGCGTCCTGGAGGCCGAAGGGCTCACCAAGATCTACCGCGGGCGAAAAGTCGTGAACGACGTAGCACTCAGGCTTCAACAGGGTGAAATTGTCGGGCTGCTTGGTCCCAACGGAGCGGGAAAAACAACGACCTTCTACATGATCGTCGGCCTCATTGACCCCCTTTCGGGCCGAATCCTGCTCGACGGCCAGGACATCACCAGGCTGCCAATGTACGAGCGGGCACGACGGGGAATTGGGTATCTTTCGCAGGAGCCTTCGATCTTCAGAAAGCTCTCCGTCGAGGACAACATTATGGCCATTCTCGAGACTCTCCCGCTGACTCCAGCGGAGCGCTCGGAGCGGCTGGAAAAACTTCTCGATGAGCTAACTATCAAGCGTCTGCGCAAGAGCAAGGCTTACGCACTTTCCGGCGGGGAGCGCCGCCGGCTCGAAATCACTCGCGCGCTGGTCACGGACCCGAAATTCATGATGCTCGACGAGCCTTTTGCAGGCGTTGATCCGATCGCGGTACACGACATTCAGACAATTGTCGCGGGACTGCGCCACCGTGGGATCGGCGTCCTCATCAGCGATCACAACGTCGAGCAGACCCTCGATATAGTGGACCGTGCGTACATTATGTTCGATGGACAGGTTAAAGTTTCCGGAACCGTGCGCGAGCTGGTTTTCGATGACACAGTTGCCGATATCTATCTGGGCCCAACACTTACTGCGCGTCTCCGCGAGCGCTTCTCCCGCGAAAGGGACGAGGTGACCGTCTCTTGAAGCCGGGTCTCAATCAATCGACTCAGCTCCGCCAGGAGCTCAAGATCAATCCACGCCTTTACCAGGCGATGGATCTGCTGTACATGCCCCTGCTGGACCTCCAGCAGCATCTCAAGCAGGAGCTGCTGAACAACCCGTTTCTAGACCTCGTCGAGGCGGAGGATGAGGAGGAGGAGCAGGAAGGCGAAGCCGAAGAGCCGGCGCAGGCTGAAACAGAGGACGAGCGAGCCGGCGAGATCGATTGGGAGGAGATCCTCCTCGATGGCTTCGACACCGCCGGAGGCCGGCGCGAAGAACATGAAGAGCGCGAGTACTTCGAGCCCGTAACCGTTGCCACGCGCGATCTGAGTGACCACCTGCGCGATCAGGTCAGCCTGCTCGAGCTGACTCCGAGGCAGACGCTCCTTGCCGACGAGTTCATAGGCAACATTAACGATGATGGCTATCTCGCTTCTGGCGTTGATGATATAGTTCGCGCGCTAAACGAAGTGGTGACGAAGGCGGCCGAAGAAGCGGGGCGCGAGACCGACGACCTTCCGCTCTATACACTGGAGGAAGGACAGAGGATGCTGGGCACAATCCAGAATCTGGATCCGCCCGGCGTTGGCGCCCAGGATCTCAGGGAGTGTCTCCTTCTACAGCTCAAGGAAGCCGGTCTCGAGCAGTCGGTCCCGTACCGCCTCGTTCGTGATTGCTTCGAGGAGCTGATCAACCACCGGTGGAGCGAGATCTCCAAGCGCTTCGGAATCAGCGCGGGGGACGTGCAGAAGGCCGCGGACGAAATCGCCAAGCTCGATCCGAAACCGGGACTCCAGTACGGATCCCGTGACGACAACTACATCATCCCCGACCTGATTGTCGAGAAGATCGACGATCGGTATCACGTCTTTCTCAACGACGCCAACCTCCCGCGGCTGAAGCTGAGTCGCGCCTATCAGGAGATCGCACGGGACAAGAAGAAGTTCGACGGCGAGAACAAGGAGTTCATCTCCAACAAGCTCAACTCGGCCAACTGGATGATTCAGGCGATCGAGCAACGTCGGCAGACGATGCTCAAGGTCATGAATTACATCGTCGAACGGCAGCGCGAATTTTTCGAGAAGGGAATTCAGTACCTGAAGCCCCTCACACTCCGCGAGGTCGCGGAGGTCATCAGCATGCACGAATCCACCGTCAGCCGAGTCACCAACGAGAAGTTCGTCCAGACTCCACGCGGTGTGCTCCCACTCAAGTTCTTCTTTTCGTCCGGGCTCGCTACTTCGGACGGCGAAGACGTCTCCGCCCGCGGCATCAAGGCACAGCTCCAGAAACTGGTCCAGGAAGAAGACCCCAAGCATCCGCTCACCGACCAGGCAATCGTGAACATCCTTCGCGAAAGCGGCGTCCAGATCGCGCGGCGGACAGTCGCGAAATACCGGGACCAGCTTGGCGTGCTTTCAGCCAGAATGCGGAAACGCGTATGACGTCGTTGTCGCGGGCCGAGGCGGCACAGCGCCTCAAGGGCGGCTCTGCACTTCAGCCTGCGGCGAGTCGTCCCGAGGTGAGCGTGCTTGTCCCCGCCAAGGACGAAGCCGAAAACCTGCCTCTGTTCATGGAGCAGGCACGCGCGGCTTTTGCGGCGACGCCCGGTCGATATGAAGTGGTGGTCATCGACGATGGATCTGTCGATGACTCGTGGAGTGTGCTCCAGCGACTCGCCGCCGAGTATCCGTTTCTCCGCCCGGTGCGGCACGGGGTGAGGCGCGGAATTGCCGATGCGCTCCGCACAGGATACCTGAATTCGCGCGGCAGCGTCCTCGTGTTCTATCCCGCCGATCTGCAGTACAAGCCGGAAGACATTCCGCGACTGGTCGCCCCGATCCTCGCGGGTGAGTCGGACATCGTAACCGGCTACAAGGAAGGGAAATACGAGAAGGCTTTCGTTTCCGGAATTTACAACAGACTCAGTCGCTCGCTATTCAAGGTGGGCGTCCGCGATCTCAATTCCGTCAAGGCGTACAGGCGTGAAGTTATGGACGCACTTCCAAACCGGCCTGATTGGCATCGCTACATGGTGGTGATGGCCGCAGCCGATGGTTTTTCCCTGTCGGAGGTCTCCGTGCCGCTTTATCCACGAAATGCCGGACAGTCGAAATTTGGCATAGGACGCATTCCGGTTGGTGTCCTCGACATGCTTGCGGTATGGTTCGAGCTCCGATTTGCGAGGAAGCCTCTCCTTCTGTTCGGATTATTGGGAGCGGTGCTGTTCGTCATTGGCGTGATCGTTGGAATTGTCGCCATACTCTGGCGCGTGATCGGCGGTGTCGGCTTCCGCCCACTCGTGAATCTGGTCGAGACCTGTGTGACGGTAGGTGCGGTGCTTTTCGCGACGGGTCTGCTCGGAGAGATGATAGCCGCGCAGCGTGCTGAGTTGAGCCAGCTCCGCGCGCGCGTAGAGGACCTCTCGCGGGAACGCGACACGACCACCACCAGATAGTACATGAACGTATTGTTTCTCACGCACTCGTTTCCGCGAAGGGAAGGGGACGCCGCCGGCTCGTTCATCCTGCGTCTGGCAGTCGCCTTGAAGGCCGAGGATGTGAATGTGCACGTCGTCGCGCCCGCCGGACCTGGGCTTCCCGCGTCAGATGAGATCGAGGGTGTAGCCGTGGATCGCTTTCGATACGCGCCGCGGCGCTTCGAGAAGCTCGCGTACACGGGCAATATGGCGGGCGACGTCGCATCCTCGTGGACGGCGAAATTTGCCCTCCTCGGCTTCCTCGGCGCCGACTTCGTTCAGGCCGTTCGCGCTCGCCGGAATTTGGAACCCCAGGTCGTACATGCCCACTGGTGGTTCCCGAGCGGCGTTGTCGGAACGTGGGTGGGCGGTCTTTCACACATTCCTCTCGTCACGACTCTTCACGGCACCGATGTGCGCCTGGCGCGCTCCGTCGGGGTAGCGAAGCCGTTGTTTGGACACGTGCTCAGGCACTCTGCCGCAGTGACCACGGTGTCGAGTTGGCTGAAGGACAAGACCCAGGAGCTCGCGCCGGATGTGAATCCGATAGTTGCCCCCATGCCGGTCTCCACCGATCTATTTTCTCCGGGCGACACGCGCGATGGACAACAACGTCTTCTTTTTGTCGGCAGACTCGTGCCGCAAAAGGGAGCCGAGCATTTGCTTCACGCCCTCGCCGCGATGAGAACGCAGGCGACGTTGGACATCGTCGGCGACGGGCCAAGCCGCGGTGCCCTCGAGACGCTGTCGCGGGATCTCGGCGTCCGCTCGCGCGTTCGCTGGCACGGGCAGCTTTCCCAATCGGAGCTGCCGCGACTTTACCAGAATGCTTCAGCGGTCGTCGTCCCGTCGACCGAGGAAGGCCTGGGGTTGGTCGCCGTTGAAGCCCTTCTGTGCGAGACTCCCGTTGTCGCCTTCGATTCCGGAGGCCTTCGCGACGTGATTCAGCACGACCGGACCGGGCTTCTCGTCCCGGCCGGCGATCGGACCGCTCTCGCCAGAACGCTGGATGATTTGCTGGGGCGCGACGGCCGCGGTAGTGATCTAGGCAGGGCAGGACGCCTGTACGCACTCTCTGCCTTCGCGCCGGAGTCGGCAGCCCGGCGCTACGCGGACATATACCAACAGGTCATTGGCGCTCACGCGTCGTAGGCTATTCAAGCTCGCGCAGTGGGCTTTCGCTGCCATAGTCCTTTTCTTCGCCGCACGCTCGCTCGCGGTTCAGTGGAATAAAGTCGAGCCGAGGCTATCCCACATCCAGTTCGGATGGCAGTGGATCGGAGCGGCAACGGTTCTCGTATTGCTCGCCTACGCACTCCTCATCGAGGGCTGGCGCCGCGTCCTCGGCGCGTGGGATTCGCATGTGCCTTTCCCACAAGCGGCGCGGATCTGGTTTGTTTCCAACCTGGGGAGGTACGTCCCAGGAAATATCTGGTCGCTGACAGCGATGGGAGTGATGGCGAGAGGCCGCGGACTTTCGGCCCTCGCCGCAGCCGGATCTTCGGTAATAATGCAGACGGTGAGTCTGGTGACGGGAACCGCGATCGTAATGGTGACGGGCGCAAAGCTTCTCGGACAACCCGTCCTCGTTGGAGTCAGCGTGTTGGTGCTCGTTGTGTTACTCCTCAGCGCGCCAAGATTCCTGCCGCCGCTCGCGGTCTGGATCGGCGGATTGATAGGAAGAGACATTCTGCCTCCGACCGTCCCGGCGACCAGCATCTGGACCGCGGCGATTGTGAGCACGTTGTCCTGGCTCCTCTACGGACTCGCGTTCCAGCTTTTTGTCCGCGGCCTGCTGGGAGCTTCGCCTGGCGAAATTTCCTCATACGTCGCAGTTTACACCGCTGCGTACATCCTGGGTTTCATCTCGCCGATCGCGCCGGCCGGTCTGGGAGTGAGAGAGTTCACGCTGGCGGCATTCATGACGCAGCTCGGTCTTGCCAACGAAGCGGACGCCGCTCTCGTCGCGATCGCGGCTCGGTTATGGCTGACGGTAGTCGAGCTCGTGCCGAGCGGGCTTTACGTCGCATCCGGCGCCACCAGAAAATCCTTATCACGCTGATCGCTCATGGCCCAGCCTCGAGAGAAGTTCCGATCCACGCCAGAGTCCGCTAGCACATTCGCGGCGCTTTCGGCGCCGCGTTTCGCGTTCGGCTGGGCATCCCTCGTCTATGCGCTGTGCACCTTGTCGATGGCGTATCCAGCGCTAGCTGGAAACTTTCTCGTAAACCCGTACAGCGATCAGTACATCGCCGGCTACGCGTTCCGGGAATTCGCGGCCAGCACCCTCAGAGCAACCGGCCATTTTCCCCTCTGGAATCCGTATCTCTTCGGCGGAATGCCGTACATCGCCGCGATGCACGGCGACGTCTTCTATCCAACGTTCCTACTCAGGATGTTTCTCCCGACCGATGTGGCAATGACGTGGGGCTTCATCCTCCACATTTTTCTGTCGGGACTCTTCACCTTCGGTTTCCTGCGCGTACTGGGTTACGGGTTTTACGGTTCGATCATCGGCGGGATCGCCTACATGATGAGTGGACAGATCGCATCGTACGTTTCGCCGGGGCACGACGGCAAGCTGTTCGTTAGCGCACTCTTTCCTCTGGCGCTGTGGTTCCTTCACCGGGGAATTCGTGAGGGGAAAAAGTGGAGTTGGGGCGCGTTCGCTCTGACTATCGGGTTATGCGTGCTGGCTCCGCACCCTCAGCTCCTGCAGTACACGTTGCTTGCCTCTGGCGCATACGCGCTTTTTCTGGCCTTGTCGTCAGTGGACGGTCGAACACTTCCACGATCGAGCGCGGTGAAGCGCCTGGCAGCAGCTCTTGGCGCAGTCGTTGTGGGACTGGCCATCGGCGCGGTGCAATTTCTTCCCGTCCGCGAGTACGTATCGTGGTCTCCCAGGGCAGGGGGCCTCGCCGATTACGGCGCGGCCACGTCTTACGCGTGGCCGCCGGAGGAACTGCTGAACGCTTACCTGCCGCAGTTCTCCGGCATGCTCAACAATTACTGGGGACGGAACGGAATTCACCTGCATAGCGATTACGTCGGCGCGGTGGTGCTGCTCCTTGCCGGGGCGGCCTTTATCGGATTGCGCGCGGACCCTCGCCGGAAGCAGATCATTTTCTGGTCGGCGACGCTGTTCGTCACGGTGCTTTGGTCCCTGGGCGGCGCTACGCCGTTCTATCACGTCCCGTACGCGATCATCCCCGGCACCAAGTATTTCCGGGCGCCGGCGACGATTTTCTTTATCGGGACGCTCGCGATTTCCATTCTCGCGTGCGCGGGCGCGGAGCGCTTTCTCGAGGGTCGGGTTGGCCGCAAGTACCTGATCGGGTGGCTGATCGCCGCGGGCGCAATCGCGCTTCTGGCGTCGACGGGCGCGCTCACCAGCTTCGCCGAGTCCTTTGCCGACGACCGGCAGATCGATGCCGTTCGCGCGAACGCCGGATCACTGGTGGCCGGCGCGTGGCGCTCCTTCGCGTTCATAGCGCTCGCGGTCGCGTTGGCGCTCGCGACGCTGCAGGGGAGGATTTCCACGAGAGCAGCAGCGTGGGGAGTCGCCGCGCTCATGACGATCGATCTGTGGACCGTGGAAAGGCTGTACTGGATGTTCTCGGCCCCGGCGAAGGTGATCTACGCAAGTGATCCGATCGTCGAGGTGCTAAAGGCCGAGTCGCAGCCGGTGCGGGTGCTGGCCGTACTCTTCGAGCAGCCCGCGCAGCCGGACGCATTTCTCACCGGCGATGCTCTCATGACGCACAGAATCAGGAACGTGCTCGGGTATCACGGGAACCAGATAGGGCGGTACAACGAGCTGACTGGCGCAAGGACGAACCCTCAGCAGTTGTTCAACCCGAACGTTTTGCAGCTGACCAATACGAAGTATCTGTTGACCAACATTCCGCAGATACCATTCCTGCCAAACTTTGCGCTCGCGAAGGGGCCTGTTCGGAATGCGTCCGGGGACGTCGTCTACCTCTACAGACTGAGCACGGCCAGTCCGTATTCCTGGCTCACACCCGTAGCAGTGAAGGCCCCCGACGATCAGGTCCTGGCGACGGTTCTCAACCCACGATTCGACCTGACCCGAGCGGCGCTCTTCGATACCTCATCGAAGGTGCGGGCGAGCACGGGAGTGCAGACGCTTCCGGCGCCGCTTTCCGTGACGACGAGCGTCAGCCATTACGAGCCCGGCAACGTGCAGATCGACTTGAGCGCGCCGGCGCCGGACGGAGCTTCGCTGGTCGTGTCGGAAAATTATTACCCTGGCTGGAAGGCGACCGTCGACGGAAAGTCGGCTCAAATCGGGCGCGCTGATTTAGCCTTCATAGGCGTCGAGCTGCCAGCTGGTGCGCGAAGCGTACACCTCGACTTCACCAGCCCAAGCTACCAGCACGGCAAGGTGATTACCTGGTTTGCCATACTCTTCGGGTTCTTCATGCTTGGCGCGGGTATCTGGCGCGATCGGAGAGTCCTTGCCTGATCGTGCCCTGGTCATTGTGCCGACCTATAACGAGCGGTTCAACATTGCGCGGCTCATCCCCGCGATCCTGGCGCAGGATGCGTCACTCGATGTCCTGGTCGTGGACGACGGCTCGCCCGACGGAACGGGAGCAATTGTCGACGCGATCGCGGCCAACAATCCTAGAGTTCACATCCTTCATCGCCAGTCGAAGCTGGGTCTCGGAACCGCATATAAGGCAGGCTTTCACTGGGCACTCGAGCGGAAATACGCTCTGATCTTCGAGATGGATGCCGATTTCTCGCACAATCCCGAGCGCCTGCCAGAGTTCCTCGAAGCGATAAAGGATGCCGACCTCGTGCTGGGTTCCCGCTACCAGGACGGCCACGTCAACGTCGTCAACTGGCCAATGAGCAGGCTCTTTCTCAGCTATTCGGCCAACATCTACGCGCGAGCGATAACTGGCCTGCCGATTTTCGATACGACGGGCGGGTTCAAGTGCTTTCGTCGGAATGTACTTGAAACGATTGATCTAAACTCTGTCAAATCAAATGGTTACGCGTTTCAAATCGAGATGTCTTACCGAGTCTGGAAACACGGTTTCCGCCTCGTGGAGATACCGATCATTTTTGTCGACCGTACCGAAGGCGTCAGCAAAATGTCGAAGCGGATCATGCGCGAGGCGATCTGGATGGTCTGGCGTCTGCGCTGGTGGAGTCTCACCGGGAGGATCTGATGTCCCAGCACCGCAGCCATCAACGCTTCTATAAAATGACTGGGTCGGGAAACGATTTCGTGGTGTTCAACGCGGCAGACGGGCCCGTGAACGAGATCGAGAACCCAGACACCATCCGCCGCCTGTCGGCGCGAGGCACGGGCGTCGGCGCGGACGGGGTGGTCTTCCTCGAGAAGGCACCCGGTGGCGATATCCGCATGCGCTACTATAACAGGGACGGTTCAGAGGCCGCCCTTTGCGGAAACGCGAGCCTTTGCAGTACCAACCTGGCTGTAGATCTGGGAATGGCGCAGGCCGGGGGATTCGTGCTCCATACGGCCGCAGGCTCGCTCCCAGCCCGGATCCGTGACGGGCTTCCCGAAGTCGATCTGGATCCCGTGCTCGAGGTCAGACCAGACGCGAGCGACCTCGGAGCGAAGAACGGCGAAGCCCGACTCGGCTACGCCTTGGCTGGAGTTCCTCACGTGGTGGTGGAGATCGAGGACATCGAGACGGCCGACGTGTCGGGGCGGGGTCCGGAGCTCCGAAACCATCCGGCCCTGGCCAGCGGCGCCAACGTGAACTTCGTGGCCAAACGTCACGATGGGTCCTTTACCTACCGGACCTTTGAACGAGGTGTGGAGGCCGAGACCTTGGCGTGCGGGACAGGAGCGGTCGCTACCGCGATCATGCTCTCGAGTTGGGGTGAGTCGGCCCAGGAGACGACTCTCTGGACGCGATCAGGCATGCCGTTGGTGGTGACGCTACGCCGGCAGGGGTCCGCCTGGCTGGCGTCTCTGCGGGGAGAGGGAAGGATCGTTTTCGAGGGCGAGCTTCGCGACCTCGACTGACAGACTGTCGCCTGAGGGATGATTTGGTGGCGGCGGTTCCTTCGTTCGAGTCCTTTCTAGACATCAGGCGTTAAACATCACCTGGTAAAGCTCTTAGGAAGTGGGGCAGCCATGATCTAAATACTTTTCCACAGTTATCCACCGTGTGTGGTTTACATAATACATCTTATACGCATATACGCTGGCCTAGGCAGATTGCGGTGTTCACCAGGCGATCTTAGACAGTCATCGGCTTGGCGAGAAGCTCTCCCAGTCTCACCTTGGCTTCGGCAGCCATCGGACCCGTGTCGTCTTTGGCGAGCTCCGTCCAGATCGCCTTGGCGTCTTCGGGTTGTCCGCCAGCCATGTAGTCCCGGGCTGCGGCCGCCTGATACTGAGCTTTGTCGTCAGGAAATCTGGTTTCCGTCGCGGCGACCTTATATTGCTCTGCCGCTGCGACAAAGTCCTTGAGCTCCTCATACCCAGCCGCTTCGAGCACGTGGACAGACGGCCGGAAGTCCGAAGGCGCCTTACCCTCGGCCTTTTTCAGGGCGGCGATCCCCTCCTTGAATTTCTGCTGCTGGTAGAGCGCCTGAGCCAGTGTCATGGAAGCTTGGGCACCGGCCCTGGTACCTTCGTATCGTGTCGCGACCTTCTGCAGATCCGAAACAGCCAGCGGAAGATTCCCAGCCGCAGAAGATTGGCGAGCCTGGAAGTATGCAGTTTCCGCGCGCTGGGCCTTGAGCGCCTCTGACCGCTGGTAGTACCAGTAGCCCAGGATGACGACCGCCAAGGCAATGACCGCCCAGGTCAATTCCCGCTTGTGAAGCATGAGCCATTCGGTAAATGACTCTTCATCGGCGCCGAGGCGTTTCGTCGGAATGCTGGGGTTTGTCATTGCTGGATAAATTGTGGGAGTGGCGGCGTTTAGGAGCCTTCGCTCGAGCAGGGTTCTGCCTCTGTTCTGCTCAAAAGACAGTGCCCCCGGGGTGACTCGAACACCCGGCCAACGGTTTAGGAAACCGCTGCTCTATCCACCTGAGCTACGGGGGCAGAAATCAGAGTCCGGATATTCCCAGCCCAAACAGGCCGGCTGATTCACGGCTGAATCTACTCGGGCAGGGTTTCTTCTAGAAGTGCGGAATGCAGGTCAATTGCATTGCCCTGCCAGGCATCGGGATCGACCCACCGGTCGCTTGACAATCACCCGCCGGCGTAGGAGAGTCCACCCCACTGAACCGGGTCGAACAGGTTCGATCATCCGTTGGGGGTACAACTGGCTCTCCTCTTCGAGGGAACGATCGGCGCGTGGTGGGGAGCCGCCCGCAGGAGATGAACGCCGGTGACGCGCGCGACTACTTCCGCGAAATTTTCGGCGGCGATCCACACGTAATCGGCTCCGCGCCAGGCAGAGTCAACATCATTGGCGAGCACACCGACTACAACGGTGGCCAGGTTCTGCCGATCGCCATCGACCGTCGCACCTTCGTTGCTGTTCGCGCCCGCCCAGATTTGGTTCGCAGCAGAATTGCTTCACGTCGAGAGTCTACAGTCGCGGAATTCGACGTGCGGCGTGCAGCGGCCTCCGGGCAATGGTGGGACTACTTGACCGGAGTATGCGAGGCGATGGAGAGGGGTGGCGCCCAAGTACCACAGTTCGAAGCGGCGGTTCAGTCCGACGTTCCGATGGGAGCGGGATTGAGCTCTTCCGCCGCTCTCGAGGTCGCTACCGCTGTTTCGCTTTCCGCGATAGTGTCGCAGCCTCCGGACATGAGACAACTCGCTTTGCTGTCGTGGCAAGTCGAAACACAATTTGTTGGTGTTGCTTCCGGGGTGATGGATCAGTTCGCCTCCGCTCTATGTCTCGACGGTCACGCTCTGCATCTCTGGTGCGACACGCTAAAAACAGAACAGGTGACGATGCCCGACGCCGTTCTGATATTCGACACTGCGTCGCCGAGGAAGCTGCGCGCCTCGCAGTTCAACCAGCGCCGCGCGGAATGCGAGGAAGCCCTCGCTGTACTTCGGCGGTCTCGCCCTTCCCTGCCGCACCTCGCCGCCGCCAGTCTCGATGAAGTGCGCGTGGCAGCTCTATCCCCCAAGATCAGGAAGCGTGCTGTACACGTCGTCGAAGAAAATGCGCGCGTGGAAAAGCTTGTGCTGAAACTCATGCAGACGCGCACGGTCGCCGGCGAGCTTCTCTATCAATCCCACGAATCACTGCGCGACAATTACGAGTGCTCCACGCCGGAGCTCGACTGGTTCGTGGATAACGTCCGCGGCAGACCTGGGGTCACCGGTGCCCGCCTCACGGGCGCCGGCTGGGGCGGGTGCGCGATCGCGGTTGGCGACCTCGACGCGTTGGCACAAGCGGCGGACGATCTCGCGCCGCTATACCAAGCTCGCTTCGGCCGTAAGCCGGGAACATGGTTGACGCGCGCTGGCAACGGCGCCAGGGTCGAGGATTTGACGAGTTGATCGGCCTCGACAAGGCCTTGATCCCGTGTGGCGGAAAGGGCACGAGGATGTCCTCGCTCACCAAGGGTGCGGCCAAGGAGCTCCTTCCCATAGCGGGTGTCCCGCTCGTGCTCCGCGTGATGGAGGAATGCGCTGCAAGCGGTGCCCATGAGGTTCTGATCGTTTCGGCGCCAGGCAAGGATGAGTTGAACGAGACGGTGCTCGCAGCCGCTGGTCGTCCACGAATGCCCGAGCACGTGCATGTCGTCACGCAGGAGAGCCCGCGCGGCCTCGCTGATGCGATCAGGCTGGGTCGCGACTTCATGGCGAGCCACACTTTCGGTGTGGCGCTTCCCGACAACCTCTTTCTGGGTGACGAGCCCGCGCTGGCGCAGCTCTTCAAAGTGCATGAGCGCACCGGCATGAATGTCGTTGCGATCGTCGAGCTGACTGCCGCAAATCGTGACAGGTGCGGACCGACTGCCATTTATCCCGGCCGTCTCAGAGGCGATGAGTACGCAATTGAGTCGATTCCCGACAAAGGCCCGCGGCACGCCACGTTCGATCTCTTGGGCGCGACATCGGCCTTCACCGGCGTTGGCCGCTACGTATTTCATCCCGAAGTTTTCGCGGCGATCGATGAGGTGGGAGCAGATCTGCAGAGCGGACAAGAGCTCGACGATATTCCAGTGATGCAGCAGTTGCTGAGGAGAGGGCGGCTAACCGGTTGCCGGATTCGGGGCGATTTTCTCGACGTAGGGCTTCCCACCGGGTACCGCGAGGCCGACCAGCGGTTGGCATGGCAGAAGCGCTAGCGGACGATCGAGAAAGGAGATTGAAGCGAGTCGGCAGGAACCTGTGAAAGTCTGTTGACCTTTTGCACCTGAGCTCCGGGCGGGCCGGTACTCACTGCTGACTCGAGTTGGGCAAGAGCTTCCGCTGGTCCCGAGGCAGCGATCTCCACATTTCCGTCGGGGCGGTTTCTCACCCACCCGGATAATTGGAGCCGGCGCGCCTTGTCCGTCACAAACCACCGAAAGCCGACGCCCTGGACGCGACCGCTGACTTCGAGGTGAATGCTTTCCATTCGCCGCTAGCGTCTCACTCCCAACAATGCGGCTAATGTGGCAGCAATCGCTCCCGGGTCTGTGAGCGCGCCACCCGGAGACGGAATCGTCAAATCTCCCTCTCTGATCTGTTGAGCAATCTGGTCGAGCGCGTTGGCAATGGCTTGTGCTGCACTCAGCTTTTTCCGGGCGCCGGGCGTGCCGGTGTCCCAGTTCGTCGTCGCCCATTCGTTGGACGCTTGAGAGTCCGCACCCTCTCCCAGTGTTGCGGCGGCACGCCAATCGTATTGCTGCCAGTCATCCACTCCCCACCCCGCTTCCGTCTCCGGACGACCGGTCGTTGGCAGCAGATAGTCGACTGCAACCGTGGAGTCATCGAGCAACGCGCCAGCCATGTCGGGAGCGAAACCCCCGACGGCCGGCAGCGGATCCAGGAAGTGTTCAACAGGCGGAAGCTCGCGCGATTCCTCGACCCCAGGAAATGCTTTGTCGTCAAGAAATACTTCGATGGGCGGAAGCTGCTCGCGGTCGCTGCGGGGAGCTTCGGCGAATTCCGGAACCTGTGCGACGGGTGCGACAGGTGCGGCCGACACCGCGGGCAAGGCATCAGGTACATCGCTTGCCGAGCCGGGCACGAAAGGTCGGCCCAGGCGGAACTCGGATCGACTGCTAACCGGTCGCGCCGCTTTGGGAGTGCGGTGTGGAACGAACGGACGTTGCGGGCTCTGTGGCACTAATTCTCCCCCCAGCTGTATTTGCCCACCAGCGGCACGAACCGCACCGGGGCGATTTCCGTCTGCTCGAGTTCATCTCCCCGACGCTTGAACATATATAGCGTCTGATCTTCTTTGTCGCCGAGGGGGATGAGGATGCGGCCGCCTTCCGTCAGCTGCTCATGATATGTCGATGGCACGTCGGGTGCTCCCGCGCCTACGAGGATCGCATCGAACGGGGCGTACTGGCGCCAGCCCAACGTACCGTCTCCGAGCAGAAATGAAATATTGCGCGCCCCGATCAGCCTGATCGTTTCGCGCGCCTTGTCCAGCAGCTCTGGAATGCGTTCGATGGAGAAGACCTGAGCCGCGAGCTGCGACAGTAGCGCCGTCTGATAGCCCGAGCCCGTCCCGATTTCGAGCACTTTCTCGTTGCCCGTGAGCTTGAGGAGCTCGAGATAGCGGGCGTGGATCGACGGCTGCGAGATCGTTTGCCCGTTCCCGATCGGAAGCGCTGAGTCTTCGTAGGCTCTGTGACGCACACCGGTGGGCACGAATAGGTGGCGCGGGGTCTGGTCGATCGCGTGAAGCACGGCCAGATCTCTTATCCCCTGGTCATGAAGGAGCTCGACAAGGCGACGGCGCGGACCGCGGAGCTCGTGCTCTACGGGCGCTGCCACCAACTCTCCGCTGCGGCAAGCATCGCGTGATGAGTGAGGTCGAGGTGCAATGGCGTCACGGATATGTAGCCTTCCTGAATGGCACGGAAGTCCGAGCTCTCTTCTCCCGACCACTCGATCGAGCCGCCGCCGATCCAGTATATCTGGCGTCCCCACGGATCCTGCATGGGCTTCAGCGAATCCGAATACACGCGTCGGCCCAGCCTGGTGAGTCGAACGCCGCGGATGTCGTCGCCGCGCAATGGCGGAAGATTGACGTTGAGAAGCGTGTGCTCCGGAAACGCGCGAAGGGAGACCACGTGCTTGAGCAGGTCGCGAAGGGGCTCGATCTGATCTCGCAGCATGCTCACATCAGCCCGCAGATCTCCGCCCGCGAATGAAATCGCGACGGACGGAATACCCAGTGAAAGTCCCTCCATCGCCGCGGCGACGGTGCCCGAGTACAGAACGTCTTCGCCCATGTTCTGTCCGTGATTGATCCCGCTCAGCACGAAATCCGGACGCTCCGGCATCAGCGCTTCGACGGCCAGCATCACGCAATCGGTGGGGGTGCCGTCAACCTGGAACCTTCTTTCACCACGCTCGATGGGCCGCACCGGATGATGCAGCGTCAGGGAATGGCTCGTCGCGCTCTGCTCACGATCCGGAGCAACCACGGTGATCTCCCCCAACGGCTCGGCGGCCTCGATCAGGCAGGCGAGTCCAAAGGCCAGAATGCCATCGTCGTTGGTGCAGAGGAGTCTCAACGTTTAAGGACTCCGGCGCGGTGGCGCCACAGAACCTTGATCACCAGCCACGCGTCCCTGAATTCCCGGAAATAACTCGGCGAGCCGTAAATCGTGGAGATCGGGACGTTAACAGTAGTGAAGCCTGCGCGTGCCGCACGAATGATGAAGTCTGTCTCGTACTCGTAGCGGTCGCCCACCGCCGTTACCTTGCGCAGCACATCAGACTTGATCGCACGGTATCCCGATTGGCTGTCGCGCACTTTTCCGCCGGAGACGGCCCGGGTAGCAGCGGACGAGATCATGTTGGCGATCCGGCGGTGCTTGGGCACTGCTTTGCCCGAGAGATCGCGCGTTCCGATGACGATGTCGGCGCGATCGAGCGCCCCAACTATCGCCGGCGCAAACGCCGCATCGTGCTGACCGTCGGAGTCAATGGTAAGGACGGCTGCCGCGCCTTTCCTGAGAGCGGCATCGAATCCCGCACGCAGCGCCGCGCCCTTCCCCTGGTTCCGATCGAACTCGATCGTCTCGTCTGCCACG
This sequence comes from Gemmatimonadales bacterium, assembly GCA_038227135.1. Lineage (GTDB taxonomy): Bacteria > Gemmatimonadota > Gemmatimonadetes > Gemmatimonadales > Gemmatimonadaceae > UBA4720. The sequence continues at coordinate 38,199 of JBBRQC010000007.1, read as the reverse complement.
GTTCTCAGAAGTTTTCTGGAGCCGTCGGTCGAGCCGTCGTCGACACCGATGATCAGCGCGCCGGGAAGATTGCGGCGCACATCTTTCACTACCTTGGCGAGAGTAGGTTCCGCATTGTAAACAGGAACGATGACAACCAGCGGCTCAATCAACTTTCAACCCCCCTCTTTTCTTCGATTTGTCCGTCGAGTATCGCGAGTATGGACCGCAGATCCGCTTCCATCGATTCAACGGCTTGCGAATCCAGTGCCGCACGCGCCACCGTCCTCAGGTCGCCGCTTTTCCTGTAGTCGTCGATTTTCTGGCGGGCTCCATCGATCGTGTACTTCTCGGTGTAGAGTAGTTGCTTGACGAGCATGATGAGCTCTATCTCCCGGCGCTGGTACACCCGGTTCCCGGAGCGATTCTTGGCGGGGTGCAGAAACTTGAACTGGCTTTCCCAGTAGCGCAACACGTGCGGCTTGAGGTCGGTCAGGGTGCACACGTCGCCAATGGAAAAAAACTCCTGTACTGGTTCTTTCGCTTTCATTCGTCCACCTCCGAACGGAGCTCTCTCGTCATGAGGGCGACTATGGCGCTACGCGCCGGCTGGCCCTCGAAGAGTACACGGTTCACAGTATCAACAATCGGCATCTCGACTCCTTCACGTGCGGCGAGCTCGCGAGCGCTCTGCGCCGTCACAACGCCCTCCGCCACGGTTTCCGTCTCCCTGAGCACTTCTTCGAGCTGCCTGCCCTTGCCCAGCTCGAGACCGACAGCTCTGTTGCGGCTCAACGATCCCGTACAGGTCAACACGAGGTCGCCCAATCCGGCCAGTCCGGCAAAGGTGCTCTGCTCCGCACCCAGGGCTACTCCGAGTCTCGTCATCTCGGCGAGGCCACGAGTGATGAGAGCAGCTCTCGCATTGAACCCGAGTCCCAACCCTTCGGCGATTCCGGTGGCGACGGCCATCACGTTCTTGAGCGCGCCGCCGAGTTCCACACCAATGACATCGCTATGAGTGTACGCCCGGAAATACGGCGAGCTGAACGCGCGTTGTGCGAAGGCCGCGGCGCTCACGTTCCTGGACGCAACGACGACCGCGGTTGGCTGACACTTCACGACCTCCGCGGCGAAGCTGGGGCCTGAAAGCGCCACGACCGTAGCTCCCGGAATTTCCTCCTCCGCAACTTCAGTCATGAGCGACAGCGTTTTCGGCTCGAGGCCTTTGCTGGCAACCACGATCGGTGCCTTGGTCCCAAAAGATGGCCGAGCCGATTTTACGATCGAACGCAACACCTGTGAAGGCGTCGCCAGCGTAACCAGCTCCGCACCATCTATTGCCTGCCGGAGATTGCCGACAGCGGTGAGCGTTGGAGCCAACCGATGACCAGCGAGGAAGCGAGCGTTTTCGTGCTTCTCGTTGATGGCGTCAACGACGTCGGGCTCGAATGCCCACAAGGTCACCTGGTGTCCATTGCGCGCGAGCAGATCGGCAAGCGCAGTCCCCCACGCACCCGCTCCAACTACGGCGCAACGCATCACCCAACACTCTCTTTTTTCGCGAAACGATGCTCTTCACCGCGGCGCAACCGACTGATATTGGCGCGGTGCGTCCAGAACACGAACACCGCAATGACCACACTGGCGATAAAGACCGGCGATTGCGGAGTTCGATACCAGACAAGTATGGCCAGCGGCAGAACCACAGCTCCCAATAAGGACGCAAGGCTCACGTAGCGCGTGAAGTAGAAGACAGTAATCCAGACGGCATTTGCGACGAGCATCGGAAGGGGGGCCAGAGCCAGAAAGACTCCGGTGGCAGTAGCCACGCCTTTGCCTCCGCCCTTGCCGAGGAGAAAGATGGGCTTCACGTGGCCGGCGATAGCGGCCACGCCAAATACGAGAGCCCACAACTCAGGTCGAAGCGTCTCCGCGTATCTCCCCAGAAAGTAAACGGGCAGGAATCCTTTCAGCAGATCGGCGAGAAATACCACTGCGCCGATTTTCGCCCCCAACACCCGAACGACGTTCGTCGCTCCAAGATTGCCGGAGCCGTGTTTTCGCAGATCAACGCCGCGAAATCTTCCCGCCAGGTATGCCGACGGAAATGAGCCGGCGATATAGGAGATCAGGACGCCGACGATCGGCGACATCTATGCAGACTTTCTACGCATGATGATGCGGAGGGGATTACCGCGGAAACCCCACGCTTCGCGAAAGCTGTTGTGCAGATAGCGAACGTAATGCTCCTGAACCAGGTCTGGATTGTTTCCGAAGACCGCGATCACCGGCGGCGCCGTCTCGACCTGCGTCGCGTAGTTCAGCTTGATCTCGCGTCCGGCGGCTTGCGGGGGCTGTCGCCGCCCCACGATCTCCGTCAGTGTGGTATTGACCTGCGAAGTGCTGATCCTCTTGTGGCGCTCGGCGTCGACTTCCAGCAAAAGCTCGAGGATCTTCGTCACGCGCTGCCCGCTCAGGGCAGAAGTGAAGACGAAGGGGACGAACTTGAGGAAAGGCGCTTTCTCCCCCGCCTCTTTCTCGAATGTCGCCGCCGTGTTGTTCTCTTTTTCCTTGAGATCCCACTTGTTCACGACAACTATAAGTCCGCGACCGCTCTCCCACGCCAGAGACGCAATCTTGAGATCCTGATTGTGCAGTCCCTCGGCCGCATCGAGCACGAGAATACAGATGTCCGACCGCTCGATTGCGCGACGCGTCCGCAACGCCGAGTAGAATTCTATACCGTCCTCGACCTTTGCCTGACGTCGTAGTCCCGCGGTATCGACGAAGATCAGCTCGCGACCGTGGAAGTTCATCGGCGTATCGATCGCGTCGCGTGTCGTTCCCGCCTTGTCCGCCACCACGAGTCGCTCTTCGCCGAGAAGACGATTGATGATCGACGACTTGCCGACGTTCGGACGTCCGACGACGGCTACACGAAGGGCCTCCGGGACCTCCTCGGCCACGACCGGAATTCGCTCGACGAGCACATCGAGCATGTCGCCCGAGTTCTTGCCGTTGAGTGCTGACACGGGTACAGGGTCGCCTGCGCCGAGCTCGTAGAATTCGTAGAAATCGGTCGTGCTTGGGTCGTCGACCTTGTTGGCGACGAGCACCCAGGGCTTGCGCGCGTCTCTCAGCAGATCGACGACACGGCTGTCGCTCGGATGCAGACCCGTCTTCGCGTCGACGACGAGCATGAGCAGATCAGATTCCTCGATCGCCTGCAGGACTTGCCGCTTGATCTCGACATCCATCGGCATGTGCGGGTCGTCGGTCAGTCCACCGGTATCGACAAGCCAGAACTGACGGCCGTTCCAGTCGGCGCGGGCAAAGTGCCGATCACGGGTCGTACCCGCTTCGTCGCTCACAATCGCGCTGTGATCGCCGACGATGCGGTTGAACAGGGCGGACTTCCCCACGTTGGGACGGCCGACGAGCGCGATAACGGGCAGGTTCACGCTGGTACCCCACTCTCTTCGGACTCCAGGACATCGATGAAGTCATACGAGGGGTAGATCGGCATTGGCAGGGTCGCTCTCACGCTTTCCAGGGTGTAGTCATCGAGGAAAACGCTGTCGTCGTTGATGGTTTCAGCGGGGATGAGGGCAATGTCCAGATCGCGACGGTTCGCGAGAGCCCGCAGAATATCCTTGCCGACCAGCAACCCCGCGGTCGTGATGGTCGGACCGAACAGCGAATTCTCCGCGACGATCAGCTCGAACTGGGCACCACTTGCGTCGCTCATACTGTCCAGGAGCGGCTGCATCACCGAAGCCATCGCAAGGCCTGTTACCACCCCGATCCGTTGGCCGTCGCGCCGAGGCAGCCGCTCGAGGCCCGCAGCCACTCGCATACGCAGGGACGTAACCGAGCCGACACCGTTCTCGATTTGAGCGAACTCGCCGTAGTGCGCGGCGCCAGGCAGCTCGCGCTCAGCGAGCATGTAGAGCTCGTCGGAGCCGAATACCCATGTCTCTCCCCTCTCTTCCATCCCGCGCGCGCCCCACCGCTCGACTCGCTGCAGGATCGCGCGCGCCCTGTCTCGATCCATCCCTTTCCCTGAATACAGATGCGAAAACTGGGTGAGCCCGACCGGCACGACCGCGGCTGACAGAACAGCCTCGCCCATGGCCCACAAGTCAGTCAACGATTCCTCGAGAACATCCTCGTCGTTGAGCCCCGGTACGACGACCATCTGGCAATGAAACTGGATTCCGCCTGCTGCGAGACGTGAGAGCTGAGCCTTGATGTCGGGGACGCGCCCATTGTTGAGGAGCACCTTCCTCGCCTCGTGATTGGTTGCATGGACGGAGACATAGAGCGGCGAAAGCCTGTACTCGAGTATCCGAGCGATGTCGCGTTCCTTCACGTTGGAGAGGGTCGCAAAATTTCCGTACGCGAACGACAGCCGGTAGTCGTCGTCCCGGATGTAGAGTGGCTTTCTCAACCCCGCCGGAAGTCCTTCGATGAAGCAGAACTCGCAGCGGTTGGCGCAGCGGCGAACTGAAGGTGGCTCGAGCGAAATCCCGAGCGGCTCGCCGTCAAGACGCTCGAGCTCGTAGATGACCTCTTCCCCATCTGGCTGCCGCGCTTCGATGGCCAACTCCTCGTCAGCAGTGAGGAATTCCCAATCGAGAAAGTCAGCGAGGGCTCTCCCATTCACCGTCAGCAGCTCCGTTCCCGCCTGGATGCCGAGCGCGTCAGCGATGCTGTTGGGATCGATTCGGGAGACTTTTACCATAGCTCAAGTAATTTAGAGCTATATGGCCCGAAATCAAGGCACGAGCGGAGTTTAGCTCAATGCACTGAGCCGGTCTAAGGGCGCCGAGCTCCTAGACTGGGGAGCTCGCTGCCAGCGACTCCAGAAGCTTGCGAGCACGTTCGGGGTTGAAGCCAGGGAGCTTGGCGATGGCCTCCTCCCCCGCATCCCGAACACCTTGAACGCTGCCGAACTCCTTCAGCAGCTGCCGGCGCTTAACGGGGCCAATTCCGGGCACCTTGAGGAGCTCGGATGTAACAGTCCGCATTGAACGGCGCTTCCGGTTGTAGGTGACGGCGAACCGGTGGGCCTCGTCCCTTGCCTGCTGAAGGAGTCGAAGGGCCGGCGAGCGGCGGGAAAGCTTGAGCGGATCCTCGCGGCCCCAGACGAATATCTCTTCCTCCCGCTTGGCCAGGCTGATGAGTGGCCGATCCGCGAGACTCTTTTCCTCGAGTGCGGCATGGGCGGCCGACAATTGACCTTTACCGCCGTCTATGACGATCAGGTCGGGCAGCGGCTTTTCGTCGTTGATCCGGCGCTCGAAATAACGCCGCACCACCTCGTGCATGGATGCGAAGTCATCGGTGCCTTCCACCGTTTTCACCTTGAACTTCCTGTACTCTGCCCACTTCGGGCGCCCATTCTCGAACCACACGCAGGAACCGACGGTATCGGTTCCCTGAGTGGTCGAGATATCGAAGCAGACGAGGGATCGCGGAATTCGCTGAAGCCCGAGCTCGCGACCCAGCTCATAGACCGGATCGCCAGCGCGTTCGTCCGCCTCCATTGAAGAAAGCTTGAGCTCTTCCAGCAAATGCCGCGCGTTCTGCTCCGCAAGAGCGATCAGATCACGTCGCGGACCGCGCTGCGGAATTACGATCCGGCTGTCGGGAAGCGCCTGCTCGATGAGCTCCCGATCCGGAAAGTCGAAGGGCAGCAACAGTTGGCGGGCCTTCTCCTTCATGCTCACGTAGCTGCCCGCGAGAAAGATTGCCATTACCTCCGTGTCTTCCTCTCCCTCGACGTGTTCGAGAAAGCGCTGCTCCCGGGAGAGGAGCTTGCCGCCGCGGATCCTCAAAACCGTCACACACGCGTCGTCCCCGTCGCGCGCATAGCCGATCACGTCTCTATCGCCGCCCTCGACCTCGAGCACAACCGTGGGCTCCTCCATCTGCTCCAGATGGTGCAGGACGTCACGCAACTCGGCGGCGCGCTCGAAATCCAGCTGCTCGGCGGCGAGATCCATCCGCTCTTTTACCCGGCGGACAACTTCATCAGGTCGTCCGGAGAGGAACAGAACGACTTCGTCGATCATCGAGCGATAGTCATGCTGCGATTGTGCCAGGATGCACGGTGCCTTGCAACGCTTGATGTAGTAGTCGAGGCAGGGGCGCTCCGGCATCTGCGCCGGCATATCGTAGTTGCAGCTTCGCACAGTGAAGATTCGCTTCACCACGTTCAGCGCGCGACGCATGGCTCCCACGTCGGTATAAGGGCCGAAGTAGCGCGCGCCGTCGTCCTCCAGCCTCCTCGTCACGTACACCCGCGGAAACGGCTCCTGCAGTGTCACTTTGATGTACGGGTAGGACTTGTCGTCGCGGAGGGCGATGTTGAAGCGAGGCCGGTATTCCTTGATCAGGTTGGCCTCGAGAATGAGCGCGTGCGCCTCGCTCGGAACGACGATGGTGTCGAGGTCGGCGATCAGGCCGACGAGATGCCGCGTCTTTAGGCTCTCGAGCTGATCGTTCCCGAAGTAGCTCCGTACCCGCGAGCGCAGGCGCTTTGCCTTGCCAACGTATAGGGTAGTTCCATCCCTTCCCTTCCAGAGATAGACCCCAGGTCCGTCTGGAAGATGGGGCAGCTTTGCGGCAACGGCGTCAGGAACGGGGGGCATATGTAATTATACCATTGGCGGAGGGGCACGTTCATCGCCGCCGAAATGGAAGCAGCACCAGTCTCCGACCCCTGTCGACGACGTTCCTCGCCTCGGGAATTCCGAACGCCGCCGTGATCCCGACGTACGTCAATCCGTAGATGCCGAGCAGGATGAACGCCAGCAACTTCGATGGAACCGCGTTCTCGTGCGCAGAGAGAATGGGCGCTCCGCGATCGACGACGAGCTTGTACGCCCATGGGATCGCTGCACCGACGCCCGCCGCCGTCCACAGCCGCGCCATGCGCGAAGGGATCAGCCGCGTCCGACCAATCCGGTGGTCCATCTCGCGGCGCAGGAGATAGAATTCGACCCATCCCGCCAATCCAGCCGATGCAGTGAGACCAGCGGCGCCGAGCTTTCGGTCGAGACCGAGCAGCTGTGGCAGAACCAGCGCGAATAAATAGCCGAGCAGTGTGGTCAGAACGACGCGAACGACGGCATAACGCAGCGGCGTTTTGGTGTCGCGCAATGCGTAGAAGGTGGAGGAATAGAGGCGTCCCATTGTGGATGCTAGCAACCCCACGGTCGATCCAATGAGAATCTGCCAGACCCAGATCGTTTCCCCGCTCTGAAAGCGGCCACTCTGAAACAGCAGATGCACGATGAGATCGCCCAGAGCAAGCAAGGCAACGGCGCTGGGAACGATGAAATAGGCGATGCGATCCAGACCATCACTGAGTCGGCCTCGCAGATACGCCGCGATTTCGGCGCTCGTGCCCACCGCGCGCGACATCGCGGGGAGCTCCGCGGCGGAAATTGCCATTCCAAAGAGGCTTATCGGCAGAACGTAGATCGCCTGTGCGTAGGTGAACGACGAGACGGCACCATTGCCCAGGTAGCTCGCCAGCCACGCATCGACGTACGCGCTGAGCTGAACCACGCCCCGCCCCACAAAGGCCGGGACAAAATTGCGGAACACATTGCGCACGTGGGCGCCGGCAACCGTTATGTGCGGCCTGATTCCCCGCGCGTATTTCACGACTTGCGGTAGCTGCACCATAAACTGGAGGGCGCTGCCTATGACGGACCCGTAAGCGAGATAGATCGCGAGCTGAATCTGGCTGTGGCCCTTATGGAAAATCACCAGCGTCGCAACCATCGCCAGATTCCACAGCACCGGCGCCGTGTACGACATGAAGAAGCGCCGGTGGCTGTTCAGGATTCCCAGGCACCAAGCCGAGAAGACGAGAAGACCCGCGCCCGGAAAAAGGATTCTCGTCAGGCGGACAGTGAGATCGCGCTTTTCGCCCGTGAATCCGTTCGCGATGAGCGCCACGAGCCACGGAGCCGTGAGTACTCCGAGTAGAACTATGATTGCGGCGACGAGGGCGAGCATTCCGGCAACCGCGCCCGCCAGCTTCGTCGCCTCTTCCTCGTCACCCTTCCCGAGCAAGCCGGCATACTCGGGAATAAACGAAGCAGAAAGCACCCCTTCGCCGAACAGATTCTGTAGCATGTTCGGTATCCTGAAGGCGGCGTTGAACGCGTCGGCGGCCATGTCCGCGCCGAGGTATCGCGCCATCATCGTCTGGCGGATCAGGCCAGCGAGACGACTCAAGAGTATTCCCATCCCGACCAGGAAAGCCGCGCCCTTCGACCTGTCGAACGCGCGTGAGGTGGTCCGCGGCGTCGCCCGCCGTTCTATGGGCGGCGCCGCCTCTGTTACTTCGTCCGCCTCCGGGGGAAGAAACTCGGGAAGCTCGCGATGCTTTTCCGACTCGGATTCGCTCACGAAGGACCTCGTGCCGAAACAGGCTCGCCGATAGCGCGCGGAGCTTCCTGTCGTCCGCCCGTGAGCCGTCGCGCGTGCTCTCGCGCTTCAGCGAGCATTTCCTGCCTGAGCGTCGCGCCGTAGCGCGCGAGTAGCGGAACGAAGTTCAGGGCGCGCTCCTGTGGCTTGCCAAGGGGATAGAGTGACCCCCGTGCGGTTGCGATCTCGTGCATGATATCAGCATGCTCTCGTTTCGCGGCAGCGATCAACCTTCGCTCGAAACGATCCAGACGCCGCAAAAGATTTGCTCGAAGTCCTTCCGTTACGGCCCCACTGACGGGTGCGCGCTCCCCGACTACGGCTTCGCTGAGACCATCGAGGCGCTCGTTGACCGCCGCGCGTGTCGCGTTCAGCTCCTCGATTACGGGTTTTGGCAGCCGGGCGCGCGCAACCCGCGCCTCCACTTCGTGAGGATCGCGGAAGTCTTCCGGAAGAAGGTAAAGCTTTTCCAGCACGGTCTCGACCTGCGGCTCGATGATCATACACGACCAGCGCGGAAGAATTGCAGGCCCCTCCACCCCGATCGCCTGGGCGATCGGTCCGATTTGCGCGAAGTAGGCGATCTCGGCCGGCCCACCGATGTAGGACGCAGTCGGAAGGATTGCGCGCTCGATCACCGGTCGGAGTAGCACGTTTGGACCGAGGTCAATCGCACTTGATTGCTTTGCCGCGGCCTTGATCGGTATCCTCTTTCGGGTACCGGACGAAGCGCTGAACACCAATGACAATCCCGGCACGTCCTGTACCTGCGGCGTGAATCCAGCTGATTCGATCTCACGGTTGCGCCCTGTCACCGCCTCGGCAATTTCCCCCGCGAGTTGAAGGGCCTTGGTCAGCGCGGGGTTGGCAGCCGCCCGAGTCGCCGGATGCGATGCGTCGATCACCGCGATGCCGAGCGGAGCGAAGAGCTCGCGGAGAAAAAATACGTACGCTTCTCCAACCGTTGCGCCCGAAGTGTAGAATCGCTCCAGGAGCTCGATCGGCGTGGGATCCATCGCCGGACCTACTGATCGTTTGAGGGCGCCGAGCTGTCCAGAGACGTCCCCCAACGGCATGGAAGCCATCGGCAAGCCCAACGGCGACGGATGGTCAATACGCAGCAGCTGCGCCCCTCCCGGGACCGAGACGACGGTGCTGCTCGCCTCGCGGAAGTCGGTATCATCCGTCGCCGCCCAGAAAACCGGTGCGACGGGAATCCCGGTGATGTCCTGCAGGGAATCCGCGAACGCGAGGGCGCTGAGCGCCTTGGAGAGAGTGTAGACCGGACCGCCGAAAAGACCCGGCTGCTGACCAGTCGTCACCACAACCCCTCGTCCGCCGGCGGCTGCCTCGAGCCGCTCCTTCGCTCTTCCGGTGACGGCGAACGCGGGAGCCAGTCCCGTCAGCCAATCACGCGCGAATTCGGATCGCAACGATTGAAGCCGGGCTTGCCACGACTTGGCATCTGGCGGCAGCGACTGGTACCAGCCGATTGGCGCCTGGCGCGCGATCGCCGCTATTGCGAGGGGATTTCCCGACAGCGGCTCGCTAATCACTCGTGGAGCGTTCACCGCCGACTCGCGAAAAGAATTGTGCGGGGCGACGATTCGGACCACGGCGCTCCCGCATAATCACCGATCCGGGCCGCGATCGCGAACCCGGCTCCTTCCAGCATTCGTTCCAGATCCCGCGGTGTCAGGAGTCGCACACGCTCAATGTATTCCTTGCCGCGCTCGCGCAACCGAATGGTTTTCTCGACGAACCTGTCATCAGGACTGATCGCGCGAGTCTGCTCGATCGTGATGCCGTTTTCCACCCGCTCATCGTAGGGGACGAGATCGCTGCGCACCTGAGAGGCGTTCAGAAAGTCGATCACCAAAGTTCCACCCGGGCGCAGCGCATCGCAAACGCACACCAGCACGCGCGCGTTCTCCCGATCGTCCTCGAAGTAGCCGAAACTGGTGAACAGGTTGACCACCAGGTCGAAGCTCCGGGGCGCGAAAGGCAGTTCGCGCATATCGGCCCTCACATATGGCGCATCTGAAATTTCCCGCCGCGCAATCCTGAGCAGCGCCGCGGAAAGGTCGAGCCCGACTGTCCACCACCTCTCGCACAACGCTTTCGAGTGGCGGCCGGCACCGCAGCCCAAGTCGAGAACGGAGCGGATGTCCCTGTCTCCGAGAAATCGGGCGATCAGCTCGATGACGTGCTCGGCCTCCGTCTCGTCGCGGTGCTGATAGATACGGAGATAATCCTCTCCGAACCACTCCTCGAACCAGTCCGCCTCCTCCCATCCGGAGCGCTGCATCATACCGTGACGGGATCCGATGGTAGTCACTTGTGATACGGCTCGCCGCGCACTATGGTTCCCGCGCGATAGATCTGCTCGACCAGCACCAGACGCGCTATTTCGTGCGGCAGCGTCCACGGAGCGAGCGAAAGCTTGAATGTCGCGCGGGAAGAGACCTCGGACGTAAGACCGAAAGCTCCGCCGATCAGGAACGCGAGATCCCAATTTTCTTCGCGCGCGCGTTTCAACAGGTTTGCAAACTGAACCGAGTCGAAGCTGCGCCCCGCTTGCTCGCAGGCAACAGTCTGGGCGCCATCGGGAATCCGCTCCGCGAGCCTCGCACCTTCCTTGTCCTTGACTCTCTCGATTGAGTTGCCGGATGCGCGCTCTTCGCGCACCTCATGCACGTCGAGCGGCCAGTACCGCGCCGCTCGTTTCTCGTAGTCCCTGATCGCCTCGCCGAGCGCAGGGTTGCGCGCCTTCCCCACGACCGCGACGACCAGTCGCATCTACGCGTAAATGCCGCGGAGCCTATGAACGCTGGCCACTCTGCTGATGGAAACCATATAGGAAGCCGTGCGCATGTTGACGCGCTTCTGGCGAGAGAGGTCGAGCACATCCTGAAAGCTGCGCTTCATGATCGTCTCCAGGCGCTCGTTCACAAGATCCTCGGGCCAGAAATACCCACCGCGATCCTGCACCCATTCGAAGTACGAGACGGTGACGCCGCCGGCGTTCGCGAGAATGTCGGGGATTACGAAGATGCCGTTCTCGTCGAGTATCGAGTCCGCGGCCGCGGTGGTGGGGCCGTTCGCGCCCTCACAGATTATCCGCGCTTTGATGTCGCCGGCGTTCTTGGTCGTGATCACGTTTTCCAGCGCGGCGGGCAAAAGTACGTCGACGTCCAGCGTCAGCAACTCGGAGCCGGAGATCGCGTCGGCCTTATCGTAGCCTTCGAGCGACCGGTGCTTCTTCACGTAGGCAATGGCGTCATCGACGTCGATTCCGTTCGCATTGTACAGGGCCACGGAGCGATCGCCGATCGCCACTATCCTGCAGCCTTCGCGGGCAAGCAGCTCCGCCGCGACAGAGCCGACGTTTCCGAATCCCTGGATGGCGACGCTCGTACCCTTGACCGGCATGCCGAGGTGCTTCAGGGCTTCCTTGGTCACGATCATACAGCCTCTTCCGGTCGCCTCACGTCGCCCCAGCGATCCGCCAAGCTCCACTGGCTTACCAGTTACGACGGAGGTGACCGTGTGGCCGACGTGCATCGAGTATGTATCCATCACCCATGCCATCACGCGCTCGTTCGTGTTGACGTCCGGTGCGGGCACGTCCGAGTCGGGGCCAAGCATGTTGATGATTCCGGAGGTGTAGCGGCGCGTAAGCTTTTCAAGCTCGGCCGCGCTCATGGCCAGCGGATCGCACCTCACGCCGCCCTTTGCCCCGCCAAATGGAATATTCACAACGGCGCATTTCCACGTCATCCATGCGGCGAGCGCCTTTACCTCCTCGAGCGTCACGTTCAGATCGAATCTTATTCCGCCCTTCGCCGGGCCCCGAGAAGTGTTGTACTGGACCCGATACCCCTCGTATACCTCGACTTCGCCGTTGTCCTTCATCACCGGAATCGAGACGATTACCTGTTTCTCCGCCTTTCTCAGAACCTTGTAGAGGCCCGGCTCCAGGTCGAGCAGCTCTGCGGCCTTGTCGAATCGCGACATCATTGCCTCGAACGGATTCTCCTCGTCGAGAAAACGATCCTTGTCGGGTCGAACTAGCTTGTGAGCGGGAATTCGATAGTCAGTGGCCATGAATTGTGATTTTCAGCGTAATGTCGGGACTTCAGTTTGAGTGAGCGCCGGAGAGAAGATTGTCGAGCATCCGGTCGATATTGGTCTGCCCGTCCTCGATTTTCAAACGCTGTGAAACATACCATAATGACCCTGCTTCGGCAGGCCACATTGACTCGAGTTTCACGGCATCTTTGAGAGTGCAAACTACGAAATCCGAGCTGCTCGCCTGGGCGGCCAGACGCCGCGCCTCGCTCCTCGTAAATGCGTGATGATCGGCGAAGCTATGCGGTCGCACGACCGCGCCGAGCTCGGTCAGCTGTCGGAAGAACGACTCGGGTTGCGCAACCGCGGCAATCGCCGTCAGGTCGGCTCCGCGCACGGCGTGCAAGGGCAGCGTCTGCCCGGTCGCGGTGCTCCGCAACTCTCCCGGAGCAAGGTGTACTATCGCAATCGGAACTCGAGGGGCGGCCGCGGCGACTGCTCGGCGCGCGGCTTCAACCGTCGCCTTGTCGGCGGTCTTCCGCGTTATGATGACCAGAGTCGCGCGCCTCGCGGAGCCAAGCGGCTCTCGCCATGGGCCGGCCGGAAGGAGTCTTGGCGTCCCGGACCACGAATCCGCGTCAACGAGCAGCACGTCCGCGTCGCGGGCGGCGCGGCGGTGCTGAAAAGCGTCGTCGAGAATCACGACATCCGCTCCCTGCGCGATCGCCTCTCTGATGCCGCGCGGCCGGTCCGACGCCACGATCACCGGGACATGCGCGTTAAGGCGCTGATGCACGAGCGTCTCGTCGCCGCCATATCCTCTCAGGACTATTCCCGGCTTGATTCCCCTTTCCGTAAGCGTGCGGGCGATCCACGCTGCGACGGGAGTCTTGCCCGTCCCTCCAACGGAAAGATTCCCAACGCTCACCACCGCGACCGAGAAGTTCTCGGCGTGGAACAGGCCTGAGTCGTACATCAACCCCCGCATCGCGACAGCTCCGCGATACGCGAGCTCGATTGGAGTGAGCAGGGCACGCAACGTTCTGGCCCGCCTGCTCCGGCCGGTCCAGGCTGTCTCCACGATTCGGCGGAGATCAGGCACCGGCGACTCCGACTGTGTCGCTCAACAAGCGCTCAAACCGGGAAGCTTCCTCGAGCGCCGCGCGCGGATTCGTTGCAAGCACCTTGGTCGGCGGTCCGTAAGCAACTGTGACGCGCGCAAAAGGTTTGGGAATCATGAAACGATCCCAGCTCTTGAGACGCCAGGAGCTGCTCGCCGACGCCGCGACGGGGAGAATGAACGAGCCCGATCTCTGAGCGGCTATCAGAGCACCCGGCGCAAATTTGCCCGCCGGTCCTTTGGGCCCATCCGGGGTGATCGCCACCTCTCGACCAGCCTGGAGCTCCCGCACCAGTGAGATCAGCGCCCTGTCGGCGCCCCGCGTCGTCGAGCCGCGAATGAGAGCGTATCCAAGGGATTCCGCTGCACGCGCGACGATTTCGCCATCGCGATGCTCGCTTATCAGGACCCTCACCCCCTCGTCACGATGGTGCCAAAGCAGAGGCAACAGGTGACCATGCCACAGAGCGAAAATGAACGGCAGCTTGCTCGCGCGGAGGTTCTGAACGGCCTCTCCATTCACAACTCGAACACGCCAGGTTCTCGCAAGCACGTTGAGAAATCCTCTCCCGGCGAGGAGGGCGGCGCGCTCACGCCAGGGCAGAGTCTCGCGCTCGGTTGTCATCCGGTTGGACCGACCAGATCGCTCGCGATCCGCGCCACCCTATCAGCCGCGCCCGGTGATCCGAGCTTGCTCCGCACCTCCGCCAGCCCGGCCAGAACCTCCAGGCGCTCCTGGCTCCCGGGTTCGAGCAGGCCGAGCATTGTTCCGGCAATCGCTTCGGGGACCACATCGTCCTGAATGAATTCGCGCGCCACTTCGCGACCGGCAACGACGTTCACGAGGCCGATGTGTGGAATCTTGACCGCGCGCTTCGCAAGCGCGTACGACACTCGGCCTGTTCTATATGCCACAACGAGGGGGCAATCGGCGATGGCTGCCTCGAGGGTCGTCGTACCGCTCTTGCACAGCGCTGCGTCCGCGGCGCGAAGGACGCTCAGCGACGCGGAGTGGACAAGTCGGAAGGGACATCGTGCCGAATCGAGGGCCACCGTAGACGCAACGCTCACGATCACCTGCAGCCCGGACTTTCTGCGCTGGAGCTCCTTCGCCGTCGCGACGAAATCGTCGATGAGCCGGTCGATCTCCTGCTGACGGCTGCCGGGGAATAGCGCGAGCACCGGCTGATTTTGCGCCAGGCCAAGGGCTTCGCGCGCCTCAAGCTTGGTCGGCATGTTCAGAGTACGATCCAGCATTGGGTGGCCGACGAACGTCGCATCGATCCCATACCCGCGAAGGAGTGGCTCCTCGAAGGGAAGGATGACCGCGGCTTTCGTCACCATGCGTGCGAGCTTCGGGATTCGTCCTGCTCCCCAGGCCCAGACTTGCGGAGTGACATAGTACAGAACCGGCACACCCGCCTCGGTCGCCGCCGCCGCCACTTTCATGTTGAAGCCGGGATAATCAATGAGCACGACCAACGCGAAATCGCCCCGTTCCATCATCGTTCGCAAGCGGCGAAGTAAAAGAAAATGACGGGGAACATGTTTGACGATTTCCAGGAAGCCCATTACTCCGAGCTGGCTGTCTCTGTGTATCAGCTCGACACCCTGCTCTGCCAGTCTTGCCCCGCCAACCGCCGCGAGACCGAGCTCCGGCCTCAGTCGCTGCAGCGCCGCCGCGACGCCTGCGGCGTGGAGATCGCCGGAGGCCTCCCCCGCTACGAACAGGACCCTACGCATGACGGTGTGCGCGTCCGACCAGGGAAGGGAGAGTCAGCTCTATCTCCTTCACGATACGGAGCGCCACGCCCAGCGCCAGTCTTCCCTCCTCTCCCGTAACGACAACCGATCCTTCACCCTTGAGCGCAGCCACAAAGCTTTCCAGCTCGAGCTTGAGCGGCTCCCCCGCGGGCGCCTCCAGCTTGATGCGATCCACAAAATCCGTGATATCGGCCGGCGCGGTGCGCGCCGAAAGCGGATCGATGTCCGATCGGAGCCGGAAGAATTCGCCGGTTCCGGCAGCGAGATCCAGCGAGAGATATCCGCTCTGCTGAAAGATTCGAATCTTTCTCTTTTTCTCGCGCGAGATGCGGCTCGACGTGATGTTTGCTACAGCGCCGGATGTAAAAGTGACGCGAGCGTTCGCGATGTCGAGCATCGGCGTCAGCACCGGAACTCCGACCGCCGATATCTCCTTGGCGTCGGTACCGACCAGCGTGAGCAGGAGATCAATGTCGTGAATCATGAGGTCCAGCACGACGGCGACGTCTGAGCCCCTGAGGCTGAACGGCGCCAAACGCTCACTGTCGATGAATCTCGGTTTGTTCACATAGGGGAGCGCGGCACGGACCGCCTGGTTGAAGCGCTCAATGTGGCCGATCTGAACAATCACGCCTTTCGATCGCGCCAGATCGAGCAGCGCGTCGGCTTCCTCGAGTGTGGTGGTGATGGGCTTCTCGATGAAGACGTGCTTCCCGCGCTCGATCGCGGCGCTTGTCACGGAGAAATGCGCGGACGTCGGGACGACGACTACTATCGCGTCCGAGACTTCGAGCAAACTATCGAGTGACGGATGTGACTTGACCCCGAGCTCATTCGCAACCTCCCGCGCACGCTCGTGCCTGGTCTCGACGAATCCAGCCAGCTCGACGCCCGAAAGCTGACTCAGAATTCTTATGTGGTGGAATCCGAGGCTGCCCGCGCCGACAACGCCAACGCGTGGAGTGCTCCTCAAATCACGACTCCGCGCTCGCTCGCCTCGACGAAACGCAGCAACTCCTTCACCTCCGCAAGCGGCTCGAGTTCCTTCTGCGCCTGCTCGATCGCCTGGGTCACGTTGAGATCGGAGCGGAAGAGCAACCGGTAAGCCCGCTTGAGCTCGCGGATGGTTGACTCCTCCATCCCGCTTCGTTGCAGCCCGACGGTGTTCAGCCCGTAAAGCTTGACGGGATTCCCCACTGCCTTGAGAAAGGGGGGAATATCCTTGGAAACGCGAGAGCATCCGCCGATAAAGCTATGGCGTCCGATCCGCGCGAACTGATGGACCGCGCTGAGTCCGGAGATGATCGCCTTGTCCTCGATCGTCACGTGCCCGGCCAGCTGTACCACGTTGGAGAGAATTACGTTGTTCCCGATCTGGCAATCGTGCGCAATGTGGACGTAGGACATCAGCAGGCAGTTCCGGCCGACGTTCGTCGTGAATGAATGTGACGTGCCGCGGTTGATAGTTGCGTACTCGCGGATCACGGTCCCTTCTCCAATCACGACAGTCGTCTCCTCGCCCGCGTACTTGAGGTCCTGCGGCGGGCCGCCGAGAATGCTGCCGATGCCGACCCTGCAATGATGGCCGAGCGTCACGTTCCGCTCGAGGGTGGCCCGCGGGGAAATTATCGAGCCATCACCAATCGAGCACCCTTCCCCCACGATCACGAACGCACCGATCTCGACGTTCGATCCGATCTCCGCGTCCGGTGAGACGATCGCCGTGGGGTGGATCCGCTTGCCTGTCATCGGTCGCGAATCGTGGCGGCCATGTCCGCCTCGACGACCACCTCACCATCGACTTTGCCGACCCCTCGCATTTTGACCACAGTGCCCCGCAGCTGCACGACATCGAGCTCGAAGCGCAGCTGGTCCCCCGGCTTTACCGGGCGCCGGAACTTCACGTTGTCGAGCGACATGAAGTAAACCACCTTCGTGTCGGGATCCGGCACCGAACCGAGCAGAAGCATTCCGCCGACCTGCGCCATGGCTTCGATGATCAGCACTCCGGGCATTATTGGGTGCCCGGGAAAATGCCCCTGAAAGAAGGGCTCGTTGATAGTGACGTTCTTGAGCCCGACAATCCGCTTTTTCTCCTCGATCTCGAGGATCCGATCCACAAGCAGGAACGGGTAGCGGTGGGGCAGAACCTTCATGATATCTTCAATCGTATACATCGACTTCTCCTTTCTCGCAGCTTTGACCAGCTCCCGCACCAGTGTCACCGTTCCACGATGGCTCGGCTTGACCGCCACGATCCGCGCCCGCACTCGTGCTCCCGCCAGCGCCAGATCTCCGACGCAGTCCATTGCCTTGTGGCGGACAAACTCGTCGCTCCAGCGAAGTTCACCACTGAGAATATCGCTGTCATCGAGCACAACCGCATTATCGAGTGATGCACCTTTTATGAGACCCTTCTCCCGCAGCGCATCAACTTCATGAGTGAACCCAAACGTCCTCGCCCTGGACAGCTCCGCGGCGAATGACTCCTGGGTGAGCGCGAATTGAAGAGACTGTTTGCCGATGAGCGGATGGGGAAACTCGATCGTCACATCCAGCTCAAGCTGCGCCGCAGGGTACGCCTCGTAGACCGATGCTCCATCTATGATCCTGAGCGGCTCGGTCAGATCCAGAAAATCCGGCGCACCCTCCAGGTCCGCTAACCCGGCAGCGGACAACGCCTCCACGAACGGAGCGGCGCTTCCGTCGAGAATTGGCGGCTCCGGACCATTCATGTCGATCGTCAAGTCGTCGATCCCCATTCCCGCCACGGCAGCAAGAACGTGCTCAACGGTGTGCACGGCATATTCCCCGCGGCCGAGCTGCGTACGGCGCTCGCTCGCGCTTACCTCACTCACGTGCGCCCGAATGCGTGGCATTCCGGGGCAATCCGTTCGGCGAAAAGCGATTCCCTGCCCTGCTGCTGCCGGCTGGAACGTGATTCTGCACGGGACGCCGAGGTGCAATCCTATCCCTTCGAGTACAGCGGGGCGCGCGAGCGTCTTTCGACTCACTTGCTGTCCGAGTCTTCCAGGAGCTTCTCCAGCCGGCGGATCATTCCGGCCAATTTAAGCAGCGCGGCCGAAGCGCGAAGGGAATCGCGATGAGGACGCGCCGGATACCCGGACCAGGTTTCCCCAGCGGGGATGTCGCCGAAGACTCCCGCCTGCGCCGCGAGTCGAGCACCCGCTCCGATGCTCAGATGCCCGCTGATCCCCGCCTGTCCCGCGAGGATGGCGCCATCCCCAATCGTTACCGATCCCGCGACCCCCACCTGAGCCATGATGAGGCATTTCTCGCCGATCCGCACGTTGTGCGCGACGTGTACCAGATTGTCTATCTTGGTTCCGTTGCCGACCACCGTATCATCAATGCTTCCGCGATCGATCGTCGTATTGGCGCCGATCTCGACGTCGTTGCCGATGATGCACCGTCCAACGTGGGGGATCTTGGTGTGCGCCCCGTCGCGGAACACGTACCCGAAACCGTCGCACCCGATTCGCGCTCCTGAGTGGATCATCACACGATCGCCGAGACTGGCCCCGGGATAAATCGTCACGTGAGGCCAAAGTCGAGAGCCTCTACCGATAGTTGCCTTCTCTCCCACGACGGAGTGGGTTCCGATTACGGCGTCGTCGCCGAGCCTTGCGCCCGCGCCGATGACCACGTATTCGCCAATTGACACCCGCTCTCCGAGAGTCGCGCCTTTTCCAATCCGTGCGGTTGCCGCCACACCGGGCGATGGTGGCGTTTGCGGGTACAGTTTGGGCAGAAGCGACAGCAGCTTTTCAAGCGGCTGCTTCACGATGATCCTGGTGCCTTCCCCGCTCGGCACCTCTCGAAACTCGGGATCTATCAGGACGACGCCAGCCTTGGTGCTGGCGAGCATCGGCGCGTACTTCGCGCTCGACAGTATGCTGAGGTGACTCGCGTCGGCGCGATCCAGCGGGGCGACGCCACTCACCGCGACCGAACCGTCCCCGATCAACTCGCCGGAGACAAGTCCCGCAATAGCTTCAGCGGTGATGGTGCTTGCACCATCACCGCTGATTGAATTCCCGGAGTCGCTCGCTCGGCTCACTTCTTCGGCCGAGTCACTCCCGCAGGCTGTGGAACCGCTCCGCTGGCCGGAGTTGTGGGCGGGGGAGCCTGCGACTTGAGCCTCGACAACACGCGATCGGTGAGGTCGAGCCTCTTATCCGCGGCGACCACCACACTCGCCTGCGCGCCGACATCGAGGATCATCGAGTATCCATCCTCGGAGCGGATCGCTTCGATGACGCCCTGAACTCGCTCCATTATCGGCTTGACGAGCTGCGCCTGTCTCGCCTGCATGGTGGAGTCCAGACCGCGAGCGCGATCCTGGTACTGAGCCTCGCGATCGCGAATGGCCTTCCCTCGCGTCGCGCGCGCGGTGGTATCGAGCTTCGCGGCATCACGATCGAATGCGGCCATGAGCGCGGTAAGTGAATCGTTCATTCGGGAAAGCTGCAGCCGGTACGCACCGACTTCTCTGTCGAACTGGGCTTCCGCTTCGGCGCGGCCGGGGGCCTGCTGAAGAAGAAGGGCGGAATTGATATAGCCAATCTTGACCGGAACTTGCGCGGCTGCACCCTGCGCGCGCGCGCCTCCGGTGATGATCAGCGATGTGGCCAGTGCGACAAGGCTCGCACGAATAAGCACTCGCATTATGACTCCAGTGTTAGAAGAATTGTCCAAGTTTGAAGTGGAGCTTCCAGCCAGGTGCCGGCCGGCCCACAGCATCAACTTTGTCGAAACCATACCCGATGTCCACTCCCAAAGGTCCGAGCGGACTCAAAGTGCTTACGCCGAAGCCGGCGCTTCTAAATAGTCGCGTCGGGTCGAACTCGCGCGGCTTGTCCCAAACGTTGCCGCCTTCGAAGAAGGTGTTCACGTACAGCGACTGGTTCAACCTGAGCCCCACCTCGGCGGTACCCGTAAAGTACGCATTTCCGAACGACGACCGGCTGGCCTGATTCTGGTTCGCGTTGGGGTCGTAGCCGTTCGGAGTTATCGAGAATTCGTCGTATCCGCGCAGCTGCTCGCCGTACTGTGTTCCGCCCAGCGTGAACGCCTGGGAGTAGAAGAACGGTCCCGTATCGCCGAACACCGCTCCGGCCTTCGCCGACAAACCGACGACGAACATCATCGGCTCACCGCCCAGCAGGCTGCCTCCGATGTGGCCGATCGGAGCGTAGGAACGCATTTCCGTCGTGTAACGTTGGAACGCCGCCGTTCCGCCGAGAGGTCCGCCGTTGAACTGCGCGTTGAACGACTGAAGACCGCCGTCGGCCGGGAATGGAAGCCCGGTTCGCGTATCGTGAGTCGCCGTGAACCCGAGTGTAGACCGGAAGCAGTTCTTGCAGGCGTTGGCGACTGTACCGAGGAGTCCCGTGCTCTCGTATTTCACTTTCTCGCCGCCGTAGGAGACGAAGAGGCGGGTGTAAAGAGAATTCGGCACCGGGAACCCAAGTTGGATCTGGCCACCGGTTCGGATCGCGCCGCCAAGCTCAGCGAGCTGAAAGCGCGAGCGGCTGTGGTAGGCGGTGAAGCTTCCGGAGATGCGCGACTGGCGAATATTCGGATCGCTGTACGTGGCATTGAAGTCGTTGATGTAGCGTCCGAACTGCCACTGCACCTGAGCCCTCTTGCAACGGCCGAGCAGGTTGGGCTGGTCGAGGCCGATGAATCCACCGAGACCTGTACCCTGTCCCATCGAGGCGCCGAAATTGACGTTCCCCGTGCGCTTCTCTTTAACGGTGAAGACGATGTCTACATCGCCTTGATCACCACTCGGCTTCGTATCCGGAGCAGGCATCGGTGTCTCGAAGAAATTGAGGTTGCCGATGTTCTGATAGCTGCGGATCAGGTAGTTGCGGTTGAACACCTGGCCGGGGGCCAGCACGATCTGCTCGCGAATGCACGACTCGTGAGTGTAGTCGTTGCCGACGATCTCGATGCGGTTCACGATGGCTGGCGAGCGCTCGTCGATCTCCCAGCGAAGGTTCACCTTACGCACCGAGTCGGTGCTCGGCACGCGCTCCATCACCGGCCGAACCTGGGCGTAGATGTAGCCTTCGTCGTTGTAGGCCTCGGAGAGTTTCTGCTGCGCGTCTTCCCACTTCGCGGCGTCGAACGTGTTGGGCGGGTTGACGTAACTGCGGCGCAGCAGTCCCACTGTGCGCTGGCTTATCGTCGCCTGCTGATTCTTGCCGAATGGATAGAACGCCCCGATCTGCTCGGTCGAGAAGCGGCGATTGCCCAGCACTTCGAAATTGCCGACGGTGTATCGCGGGCCCTCGCTCACGGTGAGGTCGACCAACCCTTTACCGTTCGCGCGGTCGACGATCAGCGTATCCTTGAGAATTCTGAAATCGATGTAGCCGCGGCTGGCGTAAAGTTGCGGTATGTGCTCGCTGAGGTCGCTCGCATACTTAGCGTCATCGAACTCACCGTTGCGGGTGAACAGGAACCCTTCGGGCTTGGTGTCCATCGATGCCACGATATCGGCATCGGAGATACCCCTGTTTCCGTTTATCCGGATACCCGAGACTGCGAGCCGGCGACCCTCGTCGATTCTGAAATTGATCGAAAGCTTGCCATCCACGATCGTTGACTCAGGCTTGATGCGGGCGAGGTAGTACCCGTTGCTCTCGTAGAGAGAGTCTGCGCTCGCGATTGCCTTGGCGATCTTGCCCGGATCGACCGGACCCCCAGTGGGGAACGCGAGCTTTTCCTTGACGTCCTTCGGAGAGACCCTGTCGGCCCCAATCACCTTGTAGCTGGTGAGAACGGGACGCTCCCGAACCTGGATTGTCAGGTTGGCCTTGCTGGTCGTTGGCGAGACGTGGCAGAGGATCTGGACATCGTCGAACTGACTGGTCGCATAGAGCGCTTTGATAGCGGTCTGGATGTCGTGGACGTTGAGCTGCGAGCCAGCAGTCAGGCCGGCGGTGGAGCGAACCGCAGCTGAGTCTACGCGCGAATTTCCGCTTACAGCTATGAATTCAGGCGTCGAACACGCTCCGGGCGCGGTCTCCTGGGCGTACAGAGGAGCCACGCTCGCTGCGACGAGCGCCATCATATATGAAGCAAATTTTCGCATCACACAAATATACACTATTGGGTTTTCTATAGGTCCCGCCGGGCGACGAGTATCCTCATTAGACAACGGGGCCGGAAGAGAGTTGCTTCTCTCCTCCGGCCCCGTGTCCTGCCCGAAGCTTTATCCTACGCTTTCGGGGTACCGCTGAGAACCCGGAAATCCAGCTTCTCGCCGTCCGCCGCGAGATCCACCTCGATCTCGTCGCCCTTCGAGAACTCTGCGAGCAGGATCTTCTCCGAGAGGGGATCCTCGATGAATTTCTGGATCGCGCGCTTCAGAGGACGCGCGCCGAACTTCTCGTCGTATCCGTGCTTCACCAGCAGCGCGGACGCGGCGTCGGTCAGCTTGAGCGTCAGCTCTTCGTCGCTCAGGCGCTTCTGGACGTCCTTCAGAAGAATCCCGACGATCTCTGCGATATTCTCCTGCGAGAGCGGGTGGAAGACGATCACGTCGTCTAGCCGGTTCAGGAACTCCGGATTGAACACATGCGCCATCTCTTCCTTGACCTTCTCCGCCATCCGCTCGAAGCTCGTCTTCTCGTCCGGCGCATGGAAGCCAAGACCGCGTCCCTTCGTGATGTCGCGCGCACCGATATTCGAGGTCATGATCACGACGGTGTTCTTGAAGTCGATCACGCGTCCGTAGTTGTCGGTGAGGTGCCCTTCATCCAGCACCTGCAGCAGGATGTTGAACACGTCGGGGTGCGCCTTCTCGATCTCGTCCAGGAGTACGACGCTGTAGGGCTTGCGTCGCACGGCCTTGGTGAGCGTGCCCGAGTCCTCGTACCCGACGTAGCCCGGGGGCGCACCGATGAGGCGCGACACCGAGAACTTCTCCATGTACTCGCTCATGTCCACGCGAATCAGAGCCGATGGATCCGCGAACAGAAACTTCGCCAGCTGGCGGGCAACTTCAGTCTTGCCGACGCCGGTCGGGCCGGAAAATATGAATGAGCCGATCGGGCGGTTTGGATCCTTCAGTCCCGCACGGCTGCGGCGAATCGAGCGCGCCAGTGCCTTGATTGCCTCTTCCTGCGCAACCACCGACTGGTGGAGCTCCTCTTCCATGCGCAGCAGTCTCGCCGTCTCGGCTTCCTGAAGACGCATTACGGGTATTCCCGTCCACCGGCTCACGATGAAGGACACTTCGTCCTCCCCGAGCACCGGTCGGTGGGATTGGCGATGCTTCTCCCACTCTTCCTGCTTTTTGCGGATCTCGCCCTGCAGCTCGCGTTCACGATCACGCAGCGATGCCGCGCGCTCGAAGTTCTGATCGCGCACCGCGGACTCCTTATCCACGTTCACCGCATCGAGCTGCCCCTTGAGCTCGGCGACCGCTGGCGGAGGCGATTGAGTCGCCAGCCGCGCGCGCGCGCCCGCCTCGTCAATCACATCGATCGCCTTGTCGGGAAGGAATCTGTCGGTGATGTAGCGCTCCGATAGCTTCGCCGCTGATTCCAGCGTCGCATCGGGGATCGTCACCTTGTGGTGCTCCTCGTACTTCTTGCGAAGCCCCTTCAGGATCTCGACAGTCTCCTCGACCGAAGGCGGCTCGACGATGACGGTCTGGAAGCGACGCTCGAGCGCTCCATCCTTTTCGATGTACTTGCGATACTCGTTCAGAGTGGACGCACCAACGCATTGCAGCTCGCCACGAGCGAGTGCTGGCTTCAGCATGTTGCTCGCATCGATTGCGCCTTCGGCGGCACCGGCTCCGACGAGCGTGTGCAGCTCGTCGATGAACAGGATGATGTTCTTGTTCTGCGCGATCTCGTTCATGACCGCCTTGAGGCGCTCTTCGAACTGACCGCGGTACTTGGTACCGGCGATCACCGCCGCCATGTCGAGCGAAAGCACGCGGTTCTCGCGAAGAGAATCGGGGCATTCGCCGTTGGCGATGAGCTGAGCGAGTCCTTCGACGATCGCAGTCTTGCCCACACCCGGCTCACCGATGAGCACGGGATTGTTCTTCTTGCGACGCGTCAGGATTTCCATCACGCGCTCGATCTCCTTGGCCCGGCCGATCGTCGGATCGAGTTGGTTGTCGGCAGCCAGCTGCGTGAGATCTCTGCAGAAGTGATCGAGCGCGGGCGTCTTGGACTTCTTCTCGCCCTTCCCGGTTTGGGTCTGCGGCGCCCCTGGGGCTCCCGGCGCCACGGCGGGCGTTCCACCCTGCGGCATTTCAGTGCCCAGCAGTCTCAGCGTTTCCGCCTTCGCCGCGTCGAGATTCACGCCGGCGTCCGTCAGAACCTGCGCCGCGATACCCTTCTCTTCACGGAGGAGGCCGAGCAGCAGATGCTCGGTGCCCACGTAGCCGTGGCTTAAATCACGCGCTTCGCCCATCGCGAGCTCCAGCACTTTCTTGGCGCGCGACGTGTACGGGAGATCGGGTCCGGTCGCGGCTGCGGCCTTACCCTTCTTCACTGTCTCCTCGATCTTCTGCTGAATCTCGTCGAGGTCGACGCTGAGATTTTGAAGGACGGCGGCAGCGACTCCCTCACCTTCACGGATGAGGCCGAGCAGTATGTGCTCGGTACCGA
This sequence comes from Gemmatimonadales bacterium, assembly GCA_038227135.1. Lineage (GTDB taxonomy): Bacteria > Gemmatimonadota > Gemmatimonadetes > Gemmatimonadales > Gemmatimonadaceae > UBA4720. The sequence continues at coordinate 13,149 of JBBRQC010000007.1, read as the reverse complement.
CGTATTCGTGATGGAGACGTGCAGCCTCCTCACGAGCCATGGCGAGAACCTTTCGAACTCGCTCAGTGAAGTTGTAACCGTTCATCTCTGCAATCCTCAGTGCGGGAGCCAGTTCCTTCGCGTGCGTGACAGTGTGGATCACTGCGGCGCGCGTGATTACCTGCTACCCATTACTCCGCCTCTCGAGCTAGCGTCTCCCGCACGTAACGAGCGCGTGCGACATTCGCTTCGCTTTCCGTCAGCGCCCTCCCCTCTGAATTGCCGAGGTGCGCGAGCTGACTAAATATCAGGAGCTTGTTGAGAGTATATACACTGAGACCGCTTATCAGTTTCAAACCGACAGCCAGTCGCACGCCGCTCAAATAGTTCATCGCTTCATCGAAGCTCAAGCTGCGTGCATATCGCAGCGTGCCGAAGGCACGCCAGAGCTTGTCTTCTATAATATAACCCGCATCGCGCAACAGCACCCGCCGCGCTTCTTCTTCTCGTTCGATTACATGAGTAACGACGCGCACGAGGTAATCAAGTAACTCGCCTTCCGATCTGCCCAGTGTCGTCTGATTCGAGATTTGAAAGAAATTCCCGACTACTTCGCTCCCCTCGCCGTACATGCCGCGATAGGTGAGCCCCACCTGCTGCAGACCGGCGAGCACCTTCCCGATCTCCTTGGTCAGCACCAGACCCGGCAGATGGATCAGGACCGAAGCCCGAAGCCCGGTCCCGACGTTGGTCGGGCACGCGGTCAGGTAGCCGAACTCGCTGTGGAATGCATAAGGCAGCTTGTTCCCCAGCTCGGCGTCCAGGCGCTCGAGCACGCCGAACGCGTCAGCGACGTGAAAACCGGAGTGGAGCGCCTGGAGACGAAGGTGGTCTTCTTCGTTTACCATGATGCCGACGCCGCGCGAGAGATACACGGCAGCACCGGTGCGGACTGGCTGCTCGTTGAGGCCGGCGAGCTCCTTGCTCACGACGTGCCGCTCGTGAAGGAGCAGTCTGTCCTCCGGCGGCAGCTCATCCACGCGAAGCAGCACGCCGTCCTCAATGGACTGGAGTCCGGCAAAGGCTTCCCGGACCTGCGTCAGAATCCTCAGCCTCTCACCATCGCGCGCTCTCGGCGTAAAAGCATAGCCTTCCAGGTTTCTGGCCAGGCGAATTCGTGTCGATATCACGATGTCCGCATGCTCCCCGGAAGCGTCGAGCCAGCTCGCGCCGCCGTCGGGCAGCAGAGTGAGGTCGAGCATTACTCGATTCCCCGCAGCTTGTCGCGCAAGTCGGCGGCGAGCTCGAATTGCTCCGCGTCGATCGCGCGCTTGAGCCGATCGCGCAGCTCCGTGGCGCTGGACACGTGCGGCAGCTCCGAAGGCAGTGGCGCAACGTAACGACGCCCTATGTGACGGGAGTTTCCGTGAACCCTGCGCAAGAGGTCGCGCAGGCTCGACTCGAATGCTTCGTAGCAGTGCGCGCAGCCGAGCCGTCCCGTCGTCCTGAAATCGGCGAGCGTCGAAGAGCAGAACGTGCAATGCACCGGCTCCCCTTTCGCGCCGGGCATTTGCTCATGGATCGTCTGCAGAAAATTGTTGATCTGCGGCTTCGAAGCCCCGATGGTCGTCTCGACGCCACGCTCCGCAGCGCACTTCTCGCATAGATGCAGCTGCCTGACCCCGCTCCCCTCGATCTCAGTGAGCTGGATCACCGCTTCGCCGTTCTTGCACAGATCACAGACCATTTATACAACTACCTCATCTACCGCGGTACGACTCAGCTGACCGCCCTCGAGGAGCAGCACTTTGTTGGCGCGCGCGGCGAGAGAGCGGTTATGTGTTACGACGACCATCCCGATCTCGAGGTCATCGACCACCTCGCTCAACAGCTCGTGCAGATTCTCGGCGTTCGCGCGGTCCAGATTTCCCGACGGCTCGTCGGCGAGAACGATCTGAGGGTCCATCGCCAGGGCACGAGCGACTGCGGTGCGCTGCTGCTCGCCCCCTGACAGCTCTCCGGGCCGATGCGACATTCTGGCGCTGAGCCCGACGCGAGCGAGTAGCTCCGCCGCGCGGCCTCTCGCCGACTCTTCTGACCACCCGCCGATTCTGAGTGGCATCATCACGTTCTCGAGAGCCGAAAACTCACGAAGCAAGTGGTGAAACTGGAACACGAACCCCACGGTGCGGTTCCGCAGCTCTCCCAGCTCCATCTCATCTCGGCCGTGAATCGGCTCACCTCCAATTACAACATACCCACGCGTAGGCTTGTCGAGTGCTCCCAGAACGTGCATCAGCGTGCTCTTGCCCGCCCCGCTGGCGCCGACAATGGCAACCATCTCCCCCCGCAGAACGGAGAGATTCACGCCGCTGAGAACTTGAATGGCGTTCCCATCGCCGCCGACATAGGTCTTGTGGACGTCGTGCGCCTCGAGTACGGTCATCGTCATTCGTGCCTGATGGCCTCGATCGGAAAGAGTCTTGACGCCTGTACCGATGGATACACCGTAGCGATCGCGGCGATCGCAATGCTGGCAAGTACGATCCACATCACGTCCATCGGCTGCGTCGACACCGGCAGGTGATCGATGAAATAGACCTGCGGATCGAGCTTGATGAACTGGTATCTGTCCAGCGCCAGCGCCGCCGCGAATCCGAGCAGAAGCCCGACCACCGTTCCCACGATTCCGATCACGAGACCCTGTGCGAAGAAGATCCGACGGATCGAGCGTGCGGGCATACCCATCGCTTTCAGAATTCCTATCTCTTTCGTCTTGTCCGCGACCACCATCGTGAGCGTGCTCACTATGTTGAAAGCGGCAACGAGAACGATCAACAGCAGGATCACCCCCATTCCGAGCTTCTCGAGCTTGAGCGCCTGAAACAGAGAGTGATTCTGTTCCTCCCAATCCACTGTGCGGTACGGCCAGCCGAGCGCGCCAACGACGCTCGAAGCGACCGCCGCCGCCTGCCAGCGATCCTTCGTCTTGACCTCGATCCCGGTGACACCATCACCGAGTCCCGCGAGGCTCTGCGCCTTATCCAGCGCAACGAACGCGTAGGCGTTGTCGTACTCGTACATTCCGGTGGAGACGATACCAGTCACCTCGAACCTCTCGACCCGCGGCACGAAGCCCCCGGTCACGGGGTTCATCTTCCCGCCTCCCGCCGACAGAAGATTGATGCTGTCGCCCGGCCACTTGTTGAACCGCGACGCGAGGAGCTTCCCGAGAACCACTCCGCGATGCTGGCCATCGGTGCTGGCGAAGCGGAAATCGCCGGAAATCGCATGAGAGCGAATCGTTGTGACGTCCGGTACCCCGCGACCCTGGGGCAGGAGACCGACAACGTAAACGCCGCCGGCGTAATCGTGTCCCGCTGTCATCAACGCTTCGGTGAGTACGAACGGCGCTGCAGTCACGACTCCCGGCTGCCTGCGTACCTTGTCGAGAACCGTCGGCCAGTCGGTGATCTTCAGATCCTCACCGTAACTCAGCACGCGGATGTCGGGGCTTCCAACGAGGATCTTCTCGCGGAGATCGTGCTGCAATCCGTTCATCACGCCGATGATGACGATGAGCGCGCTCACTCCCACCAGCACGCCGCCAATCGCGATGATGCTTATCAGAGAGAGCAGCTTCGAGCCGCGCCGACTCCGCAGATATCTCCACGCGATCTGTAGCTCCAGCCTGCTCACTCTGGCCTCATTGTCGGAAATAGGATGACATCGCGGATGTTCGTCGCACCCGAGAGATACATGAAGAGCCTGTCGATTCCTATTCCTACACCGCCCATCGGCGGCATGCCGTATTCCATCGCGCGCAGGTAATCCTCGTCGACGCCCGACGCCTCCTCGTCACCCGCGGCCTTCAGTTTCGCCTGGGCCTCAAAGCGCCGGCGCTGGTCGAGCGGATCGTTCAGCTCGCTGAAGGCGTTCGCCATCTCTTTTCCGTTCGCGAATAGCTCGAAGCGCTCGGTGAGGGCGGGGTTGCCGCGCTTCGGTTTCGCGAGCGGCGACAACTCGACCGGGTAGTCGACGACGAACGTCGGCTCCTGAAGCTTCGACTCCACCAGCGCCTGGAACATTTCGTCCAACACCTTGGGGCGGCTGAGGGACTCGGGCTTCTCGACACCGACGCGTTGCGCCAGCGTGCGGAGTCGGCCGTCATGCAGTGAGGTTACGTCGGCGCCAGCCGCGGCGTTGAGCGAAGGAACCCACTCGATGCGCTTGAATGGTCGGCGGAACTGGGGAACGTTAGCCGCAAGTTCCGATACGGAGCGCACCGCTCCGGCGGTCGTCTCCAGGAGAAGCTCGACGAGGTCCATCATCCCGGTGTAGTCCGCGTATGCCTGGTAGAATTCGAGCATCGTGAATTCCGGGTTGTGTGTGCGGTCGATGCCTTCGTTACGGAAATCGTGCCCGATCTCGTAAACCCTCTCGAGTCCGCCAACCACCAAACGCTTCAAATACAATTCGTCCGCGATGCGGAGGTACAGCGGCATGTCGAGAGCGTTGTGCAGTGTCGTGAAGGGGCGCGCCGCGGCGCCGCCATAAAGTGGCTGCAGGATCGGAGTCTCGACCTCGAGAAAATCGCGCTGATCGAGAAAGCCCCTGATCGACGAGATCATTCGCGACCTGGCCACAAAAAGAGCTCGCACCTCCGGATGGACCGCCAGATCCGCGTATCGCTGCCGGTACCGCTGCTCCGGATCAGCGAATCCCGAGTGTCGCACCACCTGGCCGTTGATCTCTTCTTCCTTCCCGAACGGAAGCGGACGCAGCGATTTTGCCAACAGCTCGACCCGATCGACGCGTACCGTCACCTCGCCGGTGCGCGTACGAAAGAGCGGACCGTGTACACCGATGATGTCGCCCAGATCGAAGTGAGCGAGCTGTGCATAGCTGCCGTCGCCCAGCTGGTCCTTCTTGAAATACAGCTGGATCTTCCCCGTCGAATCGGCGAGGTGCGCGAAAGTCGTCTTTCCGTGCGATCGCCACGCTACGATCCGGCCGGCCACGCTCACGGGCGGGCCCTCTTCCACATCGCCGAGCAGTGTCTGCGCCTGAGCCGCTGACTGCCGTCTGTCGAACGCGTACGCGTACGGCGCTATACCGGCGGCCTCGAGAGCCTCCAGTTTCTCCCGTCGGGCCTGGAGGACGAAGTTGAGCTCCTCGCTCACGCGGCCGCCGTCTTCGAGCCGCCACCGAGCTTCAGATAGGCCGCTATGAAGGGATCGATCCCGCCGTCCATCACTTTCTGAACGTCCGGGATCTTGAGCTCCGTTCTGTGATCGTTCACCATCGTGTACGGTTGGAAAACGTAGCTTCTGATCTGGCTGCCGAAGCTGACATCGGATTTCGTCGCGTCCAGCTCCGCCTTGTGCGCGTCGCGCTTTTCGACCTCGGCCTGGTAGAGCTTGTTCTTCAGCATCTTCATCGCCGTCGACTTGTTCTTGAACTGGGACCGTTCCTGCTGCGAAGCCACGACAGTGTTGGTTGGAATGTGCGTTATCCGGACAGCCGAGCTCGTCTTGTTGACGTGCTGTCCCCCCGCGCCCGACGCCCGATACACATCGATGCGAAGATCCTCGTCCCGGATTTCGATATTGATTTCTTCGTTGACGACCGGATAGACGAAAACCGATGCGAAGCTCGTGTGCCGCCGGGCGTTTGCATCGAACGGTGAGATCCTGACCAGCCGATGCACGCCGGTCTCGGGGCGCAGGAATCCGTACGCGTACAGACCTCGAATCTCGAGAACCGCGCCCTTGATGCCGGCCTCTTCGCCTTCGCTCTCGTCCAGCATCACGACTTCGAATCCGCGACGCTCGGCCCAGCGCACGTACATGCGCATGAGCATCTGCGCCCAGTCCTGCGCCTCAGTCCCCCCCGCGCCCGCGCTTATTTCGAGTTGTGCATCGCGGAAGTCGTCAGGCCCGCGAAGCAGAGATTTCACCTCGAAGGACTCGAGATCCTCGCGCAGCTGCGCCGCTTCCTTGTCCAGCTCGCGCTCCAGCTCGGGCTCTGAGCCCTCCTGGATCATCTCATCGAGCTCCACCGCACTAAGCAGGCGTCCGCTCAACTTATCGTGGGGGTCCATCCACGACCGCAGCGTCTTCACTTCCTGAAGAGTTGCCTGCGCCTTTTCCTGGTTGCTCCAGAAGGCGGGGGCGGCCATTTCGGCGTCCAGCACGCTCAGGCGAGCGCGCTTGCCGTCGATGTCAAAGATACCTCCGTAACTCCGCCAATCGGTCCCCGCTCTGTTTCAGACCGCGGCTGCGTTCACTCTCCGCCATTTTGTAGCTATCCTCGAACCCTTAGAAGATTTTCTTGCCCGCGCCCAGCACTTCGTTCAGTGCTTCCTGGAAATACGTCGTGCTCTCGGCGAGCTGCTGGCCCACCTGCGCAATATACTCTTCGAAGCTCTTCTTGATCTCCTCTCTGAAAAGCTGCTTCAGCGTCCCATCGCGAAGGCCCTCGGCGTGTTTGGCGGGATGGTAAGTAATGATGTCCGAAACCAGGGCGCGCGCGAGCCTCTTGGCGCGCTGGTTGGGATCTTTGGAGAGGAAAGGGTTGAGCGGACGGCGCGCACCAGAATCAGCGCCGCTGGTCGGAGCGCTGGGTGAAGGGGACGCAGCCGGACGCGGCGGGGTGGCCTCTGGCCGCGGAGGCGTAACCGAACGAGTGGCAGAGGGAACGAAAGGAGTCGCCGCGGGAGCCGGGGCTAGCGGTGCGCCCGGCGCTGTAAATGGCGGCGCTCCAGCCGGTCTGAACGGCGGAAGGGGCGGCGGCGGGATGAACTCCGGCAGTACGGATGCCGGTGACGGAGGAGTTGCGGTGGCCGCAGCCGTACCGCGATCGATCGCCTCTGGTCTGGGACGCGGGCTCGCGGCCGGTTCGACGCTGCGCGGCGTTGGTGGCGCGGCTGGTCTTTGCGGAGGCGCAGTGAAAGGCGCGCTGTCCCAACCCGGTTGAGCGGCAGGAGTGGAACGCGATGCACCGTGGTCGGTCGGCGAGTTTGGCGCGCGCTCGCTGCCCGGGGGAGGCGTATTCTGTCCCGTTGGCGCGGGAATGGAAATAACACCGCTGCACACCGAGCAGCGGGCGCGGACGCCCGTTGGTGGAACCTTGGCAGGGTCCACTCGGAAAATCGAACGGCAATCCGGGCAGCTTACGTTCATTCATTCTCTCCGATCATTCGAGCGTCGCGTATGGCGGGCAGCGGCTCCTGCGGGGTCACCCGGTCGTCGCTGCGTCGATCAACAGTATAAACCGAGCCAGGAAGGCTCTTTGCGTACGTTTTCATTTCTGTCGCAAGTTGGCTCGCCTGACGGGCCGAGGTCAATGTCCGGCGAAGGTTGGTGACCACTCCGACGGAGAGCGTCATCAAGGGCACGCGATCGAGGTGGCCTCGGCGGTCCTTGCCGAAGAAATACCCCGCCCTCCGATCCTGTTCCGAATACTGGTACGGGGCAAGGAGGTCGAAGGTCGCAACGATCTCGCCGCAGACCGCTGGAATGGCGTTGTAGGGAATGATGAAAATGAAATCGTCTCCCCCGATGTGCCCGATGAAGCCGTCTTCCCCGCATGTTCCCTTCACCACGTCGTGGAGGAGCTTCGCCAGGATCCGGATCACGCGATCGCCTTCGTTATAGCTGTAACGATCGTTGAATTCCTTGAAGTGATCGAGATCGGCGTAGCAGACTGCGAAGTAGTCGCCGATGGCGAGGCGCCGTCCGATCTCCGCTTCGATGGCGGACGTTCCGGCCAGACGAGTGGACGGGTGCACGATGAGATCGCGCTCGGAGCGGATCAACATGGCGTCCAGACGACGCACCGCCTCGGGACCAGGCATTCCCTCCCGTATCACTTCGTCGGCGCCAGCGTCGAACGCCGTGGCGAGCATTTCATTCTTCTTGCCGCAGAGCACCACGCACGGAACCACGCCGGTGTACGAATCTTTCTTCACTCTGTGGAGCGCCGCGAGGACGGACTCCGTCTCGTTGCGCGCGTCGAAGACTATGAATCGCGGACGTGCGCGCAGGCCGATTGACATCAGTTCGTCACCCGAGTTGAGGGTGACGACGGATGCATCCTGCTCGGCAATCCAGGCGCTTACGTGCGCCGGGAGAGAAGCGCCATCGGGGGAAAAGCGTATCGCGTTCGGCTGCTGCAAATTGTTGGTCTTCCGGTCCCGGTGATTCAGCTCTATCAGAAGAAAAAGAACGCCACTGCCAGTACCGCATACGCCAGGAGCAAAAAGGCTCCCTCGAGCCAGTTTGATTCCGCATCTCTGATGACCGATGACGCGACGCCAACCGCCAGGGCGATACTCGCGACTTCCATCGTCGTAAACGCGAGATCCATCGGTTGGTGAAACACCACCCCAAGAAGAACCAGCAGCGGCGCGATCAGTAGCGCCACTTGTATGCTGGATCCGATAGCGATGTTGAGCGCGAGATCCATCCGGTTCCGCACCGCCATTAAGATCGCCGAGCTGTTTTCGGCAGCATTGCCGATGATGGGTATGAGGATCAATCCGACGAAAAATTCGGACAGACCCAACACCTTCACCGCCGCCTCGGTTGCCGATACCAGCACCTCCGCCATCACGCCAACCGCAATTGCCGATGCGACCAGCACGACCATTGCCTTCTTTGACGACCATTTTGGGGCTACAGTCACGGCTGGATCGCGTGTATCCGAGCCAAAACTCGATGAGTGCGTCCCGAGAGAGAACCCCAGCCAGGCCACATAGCCGGCGATCAGGAGGAAAGCGATGTAGTGGGACATCCGGACGGTGGCCACCCGTTCGGGATCGGGGTGCAGGCTGTGGAATAGCGCCGGGACCACTAGTCCGAACACCGCGATCAGCAGGACCGTCGTACTGTGACCGGCAAGGTTGCGGTTGAACTTCTGGACCTTGAACTTGAGCCCTCCGGCGAAGAGCGCGATGCCCAGAACGAGCAGGAGGTTGCCGAGTATGGACCCGGTGATCGACGCTTTGACCAGGTTTATCAATCCTGCTTTCAGGGCAACGGACGCGATGATCAGCTCCGCAAGGTTGCCCATAGTAGCGCTCAACACCCCTCCAATCGCCGGGCTCGTATGCTCGGCGACGCTTTCGGTGGCGGCACCCATTACGCCGGAAAGCGGGACTATCGCGAGTGCGGCGAGCGCGAAGACGACGATCGGCGGCGCGTTCAGCAGGCGGGCCACGATCGCAATCGGAACGAAGACCAGAAGCGCGTAGAGTATTTTCAGGAGCGGCGACTCAGAACAGGTATCTGAGAGAGATCCAAACCGGGGATTGCCCGTTGTCCGCCGGGATCCCGCCGAAGGTACGGGCAATGTCGAAAGCGAAAGACCCGGATTCCAGCCCGAATCCAAGGGATGCGGTGGCGCCGGCACGGCGGTCGTGACCGACGTAGCCCGCCCTCAGGTGAACTTTCCCCTCGTAAAGCACATCGGTTCCGAAACGAATTGCCTTGCCGCCAAAGGATCGCGTGTCCACATAGCTCGCCGAGGCGCGGAGCTCGGTGTCCTTCACGTAGCGGTCGAGAAATTTCAGGCGGTACATCGAGCCGATCTCCAGCTGAGTTGGCAGCGGGTCGCGTTGGTTCGTCTGCGTGGAATTGAGTCGACCACCAAGGTTTCTGAGCGCCACCCCGAAAGAGAGGGGCCCGGCGGCTGAAAGGCGATACTGTGCGCCGAGATCCACGGCCCGCGAACTTTCTACCGCTGCACCGACCGTGGCGCACTGGCCCGAGCAGTCCACGCGGAGCTGGATGATTTTATAGGTCAATCCAGCGTCGAATCGTTTCGTGATTTGGCCGGCATAGGTAGTGGCAAGGACCACGTCCCGCGGAAGAATCACGCCGATCACCTGTCCGAGATCGTCAGTGACCTGTTGTTCTCCAAGGTCGAGGACGCCGATCGAGAGCGCCGCCGTTCCGTACGAGCGTGACGGCAGGACGAAGGCGAACGCGTCTCCAACCCCGGCGACCGTCTTCGAGTGGTGGATGGCGAGCTCGCGCTTGGCCTGACCCGCCACCGAGGCGGGATTCCACCAGATTCCCTCGCTGCCAGGCTTCGCCGCGACCATGGCCTGCCCCATCCCGACGGCCTGTGCGCCGGTCGGCAGGAGGAGAAAGAGAGCGCCCTCGCTGCCGGTCGTGGCTGTCTGCGCCCCCGCGCCTACGGCGAGGAGGGTTGCAACGGCCAGGCTAGAAAGGAGTCGCCTCATCGATCAGCATGATGGGAATGTCATCGCGCAAAGTGTAGCGCAGCCGGCACTTGTGGCAGACGAGGACTTGTTCTGCTTCCCGATACTCGAGCTCCGACTTGCACTTTGGGCACACCAGAATCTCGAGCAGACGCTCCGACAAGGTCATTTGCTTTTTCCTTTTGCCAGTTGATAGCCAAATCTCGACAAACTGCCCGGATTCTTCCGCCAGTTCGCGAGCACTTTCACCCACAGATCGAGGTAGACTTTTTCGCCGACAAACGTCTCGATCTTTTTTCGGGCGGCTTCGCCAATGGTGCGAATTCGCGCACCATTCGCGCCAATGATGATCGCCTTCTGACTATCCCGCTCCACATAAATTACTGCGCGGATGTAAAGGGGGGACCGGCCCTCGCGATATTCCTCAACCTGGACGGCGACACTGTACGGCACTTCGTCGTGCAGCTGCTCGAGCACCGTTTCTCTCACGAGCTCGGCGACGAAGAATCGAACGGGCTGCGTACTGATGTCCTCCTCGGGATAAAGAAATGGACTTTCGGGGAGCTGTTGCGCGACGCGCGCCATCAGATCCGGAACTCCCTCCCCGGTGAGCGCGGACACCAGTACGACGTTCTCCCCCGACAACAGCTCGTCGCGCCGCGATTGATTGAGGGCGTCCGATTTGTTGAGAGCGACGATGACTGGCGCGGTCGGCGGCGCCGCGAGGCCGGCGGCTTCAGCAAGCGGCGGAGGCTTTCCTTCCGTAGCATCCGCGAGATAGATGATCACATCGGCTTCGTCGAGGGCGCGCACGGCCGTCGATCGCATCGCTTCCTGGAGCGGGTACTTCGGATTGAGCAGTCCCGGAGTATCGAGGATTACCAGCTGCGAGTCGTCGGTAGTGTAGATCCCGACAATGCGGTCACGCGTCGACTGGGGTTTCGGGCTGGTGATGCTGAGCTTCTGACCGACGATGCGATTGAGCAACGTCGATTTTCCGACGTTGGGCTTCCCTGCTACGGTAACGATCCCTGCCTTTGGCATTCCACAAGATACTCCGGATCGCGTAGTAGCTGCTCCGGACTGCGCACCGAATGCATTTCGGATTGCTGACTAATTGCGGATTGGGATACTAAATGCGGATTGGCGACCACCGCGGGTTGGCCTCGAAGTTCTTGTAACTCCGCAATTCGCATTCAGTCGCCAGTTCCCAGTCAGTCACCAGTCCGCAGTAAGTCCCCAGTTCGCAGTCAATCCCCCAATTCGCGGTTAGTCAGCAGTCCGAAATGCCCTTGATCCGCAGTCCGCAGCCACCAGATAAAAAGAAACCGCCCAAGAATCTCTTGGGCGGTCTCGGACGACATGCAGCGACTGCAAAGCTGGGGCGGCAGGAGTCGAACCTGCAACTTCCGGATTAACAGTCCGGCGGTCTGCCAGTTGACCTACACCCCAATGTGTAATGGCCCGAGACAACATACCAAAATTTCCCGGATGACAGCAGCTTCGGCCGCGATCGGACCGTCAAGGAGCTTCAGTCCAGAAACGGAATCTCTCCGATTCCTGGCCCGGACTGTTTTAACCGCTGCTTGGCAAAATGCCCAGCGGTCGTCTTCGTACTCCACCTCGCTCTCGATTGGATTGGCGAGCGCGCGGAAAACAAAAAGACCGTCCAGAGATCCTGGACGGTCTTCCATGAGATGCCGGCGACGGCCTACTCTCCCGCGTCCTCTCGGACGGAGTACCATCGGCGCTGTAGGGCTTAACGACCGTGTTCGGAATGGGAACGGGTGTGGCCCCTACGCTCTAGTCGCCAGCGTATGTCAAAAATGACTTTGGATTGTAGTAGTGATCGTTTGATGTTCGAATCAACCGTTAGATCGCTTGGTTAACTGCTAGTCGGTTCGAGTCAATAAAGAAGGAAAACTCGAACCATATAAGAAGATCAAGCCTCACGGGCGATGAGGATCGCTTCGCTTGAAACCGGTTGCCCGGCGTCCACGTGCGACCTCTTGACGGGATGGTCTCTCCCGGCCCTTCAGGGAGCTCGAGGCTCCAGGGAAGATTCATCTTGGGGGCAGCTTCCCACTTAGATGCATTCAGCGGTTATCTGCGCTTGCCCTCGCTACCCGGCGCTGCAGTTGGCACCACAGCCGGTACACGAGCGGGCAATCCGACCCGGTCCTCTCGTACTAGGGTCCGCGCCCCTCAATCTTCCAACGCCCACAGCGGATACAGACCGAACTGTCTCACGACGTTCTGAACCCAGCTCATGTACCACTTTAACCGGCGAACAGCCGGACCCTTGGGACCTGCTCCAGCCCCAGGATGTGATAAGCCGACATCGAGGTGCCAAACCGCGCCGTCGATGTGAACTCTCGGGCGCGATAAGCCTGTTATCCCCAGCGTACCTTTTATCCGTTGCGCGATAGCCCGCCCACGCGGGGCTACCGGATCACTACAGCCTACTTTCGTATCGGCTCGACCTGTCGGTCTCACCGTTAAGCGCCCTTCTGCTGTTACACTCTCTGCGTGCGAGTACCGACCGCACTGAGGGCACCATGCGCGCGCCTCCGTTACTCTTTCGGAGGCGACCGCCCCAGTCAAACTGCCCGCCTGCCACGGTCCCAAGGAGGGTTTGCCTCGCTCTGGTGAGCACGTCGCACGGCGCAGGGTGGTATTTCACTGTTGCCTCCCCCTAGGCTAGCGCCCAGGGATCAACGGCTCCCACCTATGCTACACAGCACCGTGCAACGAGCAATGACAAGTTGCAGTAAAGGTGCATGGGGTCTTTTTGTCCTGCTGCGGGGACTCGGAATCCTCACCGAGACTGCAATTTCGCCGAGCACGTGGTCGAGACAGTGCTCAAGTCGTTACGCCATTCGTGCAGGTCGGAACTTACCCGACAAGGAATTTCGCTACCTTAGGACCGTTATAGTTACGGC
>JBBRQC010000006.1:0-97853 GCA_038227135.1 Gemmatimonadales bacterium | reverse complement strand
CGGCGCGAATTGCGGAGAGCGTGATCGTGCCGCCCGACGGTGTGAACTTGACAGCGTTGCCGACGAGATTGGAGAACACCTGCATTACTCGCGCGGGGTCGGCTCGCACCGCGGGTAGATCCGCTTCCGCGCTGACCTTGAGCGTGAGTCCTTTCTCCCTGGCGATGGGCTCCAGCATCTCGCGCGCTTCAAAGAGCAGCTCGGAGACGACCGACTTGCGCGGCGCGATCGAGAGGTGGCCGGCTTCGATCGTCGTGACGCTGAGCAGATCCTGGATCAGGTGGTTCATGCGCTCGCCCGCGCGGGCGATGATGCGGAGCTGGCTCCTTCGCGCGGCGTCGGTCCCGGCGGTGTCTATCAATAGCTCCGTGGCCATGTGGATCGTGTTCAGCGGATTCCGCAGGTCGTGCGCGACTATTCGAAGAATCTCTTCGCGCGCATCGATGATCCCCTGTGCCTCGCCGTACATCTGGCCGAGCGTCACGCGTCCTACTTCATTGGTGACAACCCGGCGAATCATGTCGGTGACGGAAAACGCGAGCACACCTGAGAGCACCACGCCAACCAGTGCGCCGCCAGCCGCGTAAATCGGCAGCCACCCGAACCCCGCTGCGACAACCAGGCAAAGCGCGCCGAGGCCGGCGGTCATTTCTACGGCCGAGCGAGTGAGCCGGAACGCGCCGGTGAAGGCGAGCACGACGCAAAGGACGGCGAACGTAGTCGCGAGTCCGGGCGGCCCAGCAAATGGATCGCCGCCGATCTGACTCAAACCCAGGCCGGCTACGAGTAGCGCGGCGTCGGCGATCGGGAATGCGCGCCGCAGCCAGGGCTTGTACCAGTCGCGACGCAGAAGAACCAGCACCGCCGCCGCGTACGTCATCCACACCAGCGACGCGCCCAGGCTGCCGATCGTCGGCGGCGACACGGACGCGATCTTGCTCAACATCAACCTTCCGATTACAAAAAGAGCAAAGACTCCCGCCGCCGCTACTCGCAGGTACGCGAGCTTCAGCTCGGCTCGACGTGCCTCCTCGAGCAGACTTTTTTCGATCGTGACACCGAGCTGCGCCGCGGACTGTTTCGCGTGCAGCGCAAGCTGCACTGACTCTGCGATTTCAGCCGCGAGCGCTTGTCGAGAATCGAGCATGTTGTTCTGCATCGAGCCTCCGCCCCGATTCGCAAATGGGGAGTATGTGGGGGTGGCTGAGGTGCGAAGGCCTACTATAAGGATGTTTACGATCCGCCGCCATACAGTAAACCTGCCGACTGAGGCGAAAAGAACACTCCTGCCCCGCAGCCACGGACTGCCGGGCCGGTCACAGCCTACGCCGGCGATCCGGCCAGGTTGCGCCAAGGGAAGACTGACCTATAATCTCACCACCCGTTGTCCTGCTGTTCCCCCTCCGCTTCCTGCCCCACCATGGTAAATCGCCCGACCATCGTCCTTGCGCTCGCATGTCAGGCAGTATTCCCGCTCGCCGCACAAACGTCGTTGACTCCAAATCAGGCCGAGGCGAGGGAGATCTTCCGCGAGCTGATCGAGATCAATTCGTCTTACAAGGGGGGGAGCACCAGCCCCGCGGCACGCGCAATCGCGTCGCGGTTTCTGGCGGCCGGCTTCCCGGCTAGCGACGTGAGGGTGCTGGGGCCGGCCGGGGACAAGGACTCGAGCGTGATTGTGCGGATGCAGGGCACGTCGAAAACGCTCAAGCCGATTCTACTCCTGGCGCACTTGGACGTGGTCGAGGCGCTGCGGTCCGACTGGTCGCTAGATCCTTATAAGCTCACCGAGAAGGACGGGTTCTTCTACGGTCGCGGGACGAGCGACATCAAGGACGGCGCCGCGACTCTCGCCGCCGCGCTGCTCCGGATGAAGCGCGAGCATGTGGCGCCGAAATGGACTTTGATTCTGGTTCTGACCGCCGGCGAAGAAGGGGGCGGGGGCTACAACGCGATGGATTGGCTGCTCAAGAATCATCGCGATCTGATCGATGGCGCTTTCGCCCTCAACACGGACGCCGGCGACCCGCTGATCAAGGACGGGAAGCCGCTGCTTCGGGGTCTGCAGACGAGCGAAAAGATCTATCAGTCCTTTGCGCTCGAAGTCACCGACAAGGGCGGGCACAGCTCCCTGCCGACGCCGTACAACGCGATCGCCCGCCTCGCCGAGGGGATCGGACGTGTATCGCGGTATCGTTTTCCAGTGCGACTCACCGAAACGACGCGAGTGTATTTCGAGCGCTCCGCCAACCTCGAGTCCGGCCAGACTGCAGCGGACATGCGGGCGATCGCAAAGGATCCGAAAGATTCTGCCAGTGCGGCGCGTCTTTCGATGTCCCCTTTGTATAACGCCGAGCTGCGAACGACCTGCGTTCCGACCATGATCGAAGGTGGTCACGCGCCGAACGCTCTGCCGCAGCGAGCGAGAGCGGTCGTGAACTGCCGCATCATCCCAAAGGAAACGCCGGCGCAGGTCAAAGCCGAGCTCGTGCGCGTCGTTGCCGACGACTCGGTGCGGGTGACGGGGATCAATGAAGGCAGCGCGGCGGTCCCGACGCCGTCACCCCTGACGCCGGAGATCGTGGAACCGGTAGAGAAAGTCACGCGAAAGCTGTGGCCGGGTGTCCCGGTGATCCCGGTGATGGACACGGGCGCCAGCGATGGCGCCTATTTGCGGGCTGCTGGAATTCCGACCTACGGTATCAGCGGTGTATTTCTGGACGTCGACGACATCCGCGCCCACGGCCGCGACGAGCGCATCATCGTGAAGTCGTTCTACGATGGTGTCGAGTACACCTACCAGCTCGTGAAAGAGTTCGGCGGCGTCGGGCGTTGAGCGTTCATTGTGCGCTTACACTCGGGGCCCGGCGATTCGATCGAGGTCATCCAGCCCCGCGAGCACATCCCGCGGCTTTGATCCATCTGGCGGCCCCAGTATGCCCGCTGTGTGCAGCTGGTCTATTATGCGCGCCGCTCGACCGTAGCCCACTTTGAGGCGTCGCTGAAGCAGCGACGTCGATCCCTGTTGGTGCTGAATCACAACCTCGGCGGCCTCGCGGAACAGCTTGTCGCGATCCGCGTCGTCGTAGTTGTCGTGGTCACCGCTCGCCTCCTCGGCTTCCTTCTTCCGAATCGACTCGATGATGTCGGGCTCCGTCGGCGTCTCCTCGAGGAAGAGTCCCTGCGCCTCGAACGCCGCCTTCCGTTGCTCGCGGCGCAGCTCGTACCAGCCCATCAACCGCTCGGTGTCTTCGCTGGAGATGTACGCGCCCTGCAGTCGCGACGGCTCCGATTTGCCCGGCGGAATGAACAACATGTCGCCGTTTCCGAGCAGCGCCTCGGCGCCGATCCCATCGAGAATGGTGCGGCTGTCGACCTGTGATGCAACTCGGAACGCGATCCTGCTCGGGAAGTTCGCCTTGATCAAGCCGGTGATTACGTTCACGCTCGGACGCTGCGTCGCGAGAATGAGATGGATTCCGATCGCGCGCGCCTTCTGCGCCAGCATCGCCAGCGGCGTCTCGATCTCGCCCTGCACCGTCATCATCAGGTCGGCGAGCTCGTCGATGATCACGACTACATAGGGGACGATGCCGCCCTTGTACTCCAGATCCTCGAATGCGACGTCGTTGCGCTTGGCGTTCCTGAGCTTCGTCCCTTCCTGAACCTTGCGATTGAAGTCCTGGATGTTGCGCGCTCCATTCGCGGCGAGCAGCTCGTAGCGGTCCTGCATCTCGAGCACCGCCCACTTGAGCACCGCGGCGGCGTCACGATTGTCCGTCACGACCTTGTGCCGAAGGTGCGGGAGGACGTTGTACACCGAAAGCTCCACCATCTTCGGATCGACCATCAGGAAGCGAAGCGTCTCCGGCGTGTGCCGATAGGCGAGGCTCGTGATCAACGTGTTGATGCACACCGATTTTCCGGAGCCGGTCGCGCCTGCGATCAGCAGGTGCGGCATCTTCGCCAGGTCGGCGATCACGGGACGCCCTTCGAGATCCTTGCCGAGGGCTATTGGCAGCGCGAAGCGGGCATTCTGAAAATCGCGCGACTCGACCAGCTCGCGGAATGCGACCATCTCCGGATTCGGATTCGGCACTTCGACGCCTACAGCGCCCTTCCCCGGAATCGGCGCGACGATGCGGATGCTTTGCGCACGCATGGCAAGGGCGAGATCGTTGGAAAGATTCGCGATCTGTCTCACTTTGACTCCCGCGGCGGGCGCGACCTCGAACTGCGTGACCACCGGCCCCGTCGTGCGACCGACCAGCTCTCCTTCCACCCGGAACGTTCGGAGGGCGTCCATCAGCTTCACGCCCATCGCATCGAGCTCGCGCTTGCCCACATCCGCGTTGCGCGGGGGCGGCGGTGTCAGCAGATCCGACGACGGTAAATCCTCGTCCGTGAAGTCCAGTGAATCGACGTCTCTCGAATCGATCTCGGCGCCAACCTTCTCAGCGCGTTGCGCTGCCTGGGAGACTTTGCTCTTTCTCTCTTTCTTTTTCTCGATCGGAAGTAGCGGGTCTTCGGGTGAAGACACGTCGTCCATCAGCGAGAGGTCGATCGCCGGCATTTCCTCCGGAGATGGCTCGAGGAATGTCGCAACGGGCATTTTGTCCGCGACGACGATCTCCTTCGCGGGATCGAGCCCGGCTTTTTCCACCGGAGTAGGCGCGGAGCCGTCGAGATGCACGACGCGCCGGCCAACCACCACCCGAACGGGGTTCCAGGACAGCGTCGCAGCCATCAGTGCGCTCAGCGAGATCGCCATCAGTATCCACGCGCCGGCGGCTCCCGCGAACTGAAGAACGTAGAAGGCGGCAAAGGAGCCCCAGATTCCGGCGAGCGCCGTCGCCTCGCGCACTCCACCCTGAGCGAGCCCGAAGACCACGGGCAGGAGAAAGACCATGCCGAGCAGGAAGACCATCCACGATCTGTCCTTGCGCTCGCCGAGCCGGCCGAAAAGTCGCAGGGCGTGCGCGGCGGGAGCGAGGGGAAGAAGCGCAGCCGCTGGCCAGCCGAAGAACAGCGCGATCGGGTGCGCGAGGAGCGCGCCCATCCAGCCGAAGTTGCCTTTTACGCCGCTGCCACCGCCGACGAATGTCGCGTAGCCTTCGGCGACGAGCGCTCCACCGAGGAAAATCGCGAAAAGGAGGAGGACGATCCCGCGGATCTCGCGCGCGAGCGCGGAGCCCGACGGCGAGCTATCGGGCCCGCTCCGGCCCGAGCTTCGTGATTTGTCTGTCCTGGTAGATCGGGACCACAGAATAGGAGTCCACTTCCGCGGCGGCGGTGAGGTCGTCACCAAATCCTGCCGCCTCGAGCTCTTGTCCGTGAGACGATTCTTTGAAGACTTTCGCGATGTTGTCGCCATATTTTCGTTCAATCAGCACAGAAGCGGATGCCGCATCATTGAGCACGATCGATTCGCCGCGCTTGGGAATCGCGCGAACGTAACGCCCCGCGCAGGCGGCGTCTTCGAGTGTAAAGCTACCCTCTTCCCCGGCGCAGATGATCGCGATGTCCGTGTTCGAGCTGGCCGCGACCTTCATCATGGCCAGTACCGCCGTAAAGTTGACGTATGAGGCTATAACTATGTCACGCGCCCCCTGGACCCCGAGGAGCGCGCGGGTCCCGTTGGTGGTCGTGATGAGGATCGTTTTTCCCTCTACGGCGCTGGATGTGAACTCCCGCGGGGAGTTACCCAGGTCGAAGCCGGCGATTGGGTGCATGTTCTGTTCGCCAGCCAACGTGACCGCAGAGCGTGAAAATTCTTTCGAGCGGGTTATCACCTCATCCGCACCGAGAAGAGGGATCACTGTTTTCGCCCCGTTGCCCAGCGCCGTGGCCACCGTGGTTGATGCGCGAAGCACATCGACGATTACTACCAGACGCCCGACCGTGTCGGTCGGCTTCCGCTCCGTGGGGGTGAAATAAACATCAAGCCGCATTCACTGGCTCCTTCATCAGATCGCTCTCCCGCTCGAGGAATTTCGTGTCCACCGCGCCTTCCTGGAAATGCTTGTTGGCCATCACGCGCGCGAGGAATGGAATCGTTGTCGTTACACCTTCGATGATGAAGCTCTCGAGCGCGACCTGCATGCGTTTGATAGCTTCCTGCCGGTCCCGACCCTGGCAAATCAGCTTGGCGATAAGTGAATCGTAAAAGGGCGGAACGCTGTAGCCCGCGTAGACGTGGGTATCCAGACGAACTCCGGCGCCGCCGGGCGGATGGAAGACATCGATGCGGCCCGGCGACGGTTGGAAGTTCCGCGCTGGATCTTCCGCGTTCACGCGGCACTCGATGACGTGGCCGCGGCGCTCGATGGGGGGCTTCACTGACAGTCTGGCTCCGGCGGCAACCCGAATCTGCTCCTTCACGAGGTCGATTCCGGTGAGCATTTCGGTGACCGGATGCTCGACCTGGATGCGGGTGTTCATTTCCATGAAGTAGAAAGATTTGTCCTCGTTGAGCAGCATCTCGATGGTGCCGGCGCCGACGTAATCGATCGCCTTGGCGCCCTTCACAGCCGCGTCCCCCATCCTCTCGCGCAGGTCCTGCGTCAACGCAACGCTCGGCGCTTCCTCGATCAGCTTCTGGTGACGACGTTGCACCGAGCAGTCGCGCTCGCCCAAATGGATGACGTTGCCATGACGATCGCCCAGGATCTGGAACTCGATGTGCCGCGGCCGCTCGAGATACTTCTCGATGTACACCTCGCCGTTGCCGAACGCCGACAGCGCTTCGGAGCGCGCGAGCTGGAACGAGCGCGCGAAATCCTCGGGATCGGTTGCGACGCGCATTCCTTTTCCACCGCCACCTGCCGCCGCCTTGATGATTACGGGAAAGCCGATGTCGCGGGCGAGCTTGAGCGCCTCGTCCGGGTCCTCGACACCTCCCGGTGTGCCGGGAATGATCGGGACGCCGACTTCCTGCATCGCTTTGCGCGCGGCAGCCTTGTCGCCCATGACGCGAATCTGCTGCGCGGTCGGCCCGATGAACGCGATGTTCGACGCCACGCAGATCTCGGCGAATTCCGCGTTCTCGGCGAGGAACCCATAGCCGGGATGAATTGCGTCGGCGCCGGCGATTTCCGCCGCGGCGATGATGCGCGGGATGTTGAGGTAAGATTCACGCGCCGGGGCGGGCCCAATGCACACGTCGTCGTCGGCGAACCTGACGTGCAATGACTCGCGGTCGGCTTCAGAATAGACGGCGACGGTCTGAATTCCCAGTTCACGACATGCGCGGATCACTCTAAGAGCGATTTCGCCGCGATTTGCTATCAGTACTTTCTTAAACACTTTCGCGCATTTTTCAGAATCGATTTGCTTGAGATAGGGCGGACTGAGGACTGAGGACTGCGGACCAACGGCATTGCGGACTGCTGACTAATTGCGAATTGGGGGACTAACTGCGAACTGTGGACTGAACACTCGAACTATCCAGTCCGCAGTCCGCAGTCCGCAGTCCGCAGTTCCGCAGTCAGTTCCCAGTCCGCAGTTAGTTCGCAGTGCGTAGTTAGTTTCCCAATACGCAGTTAGTCAGCAGTCCGCAATGCCGTTGGTCCGCAGTCCGCAGATTTCAGATTTCAGATTTCAGGTTCCAGGTCAGGTAACTTCCTGCTTGACAGTGTCCCATGATGTATCACTGGACGCGGCGATGCCCTGCAACCGTAGCGAGAACTCGGCGGGGTTGGTGGCCGCGAACAGCGCATCGTCGTAGGAGATCACGCCCTTGTGGTACCAGTTCATCAGCGACTGATCGAAGCTCTGCATGCCGTACGGAACTGCGCCTTCCTTGATCAGCTGCGGAATGTTCAGAGATTTGGTCATGTCGCGGATCTGGTCGCGCACGGCTTCTGTGTTGACGAGAATCTCGACGGCCGGCACACGTCCTTTCTTGTCGGCGCGCCGGACGAGGCGCATCGAGATGATCGCCCGCAGCGCGTTCGAAAGCATGTACCGCACCTCGGTCTGCTGGTGCGTCGGGTAGAACGACAGGATACGGTTGATCGTCTGAGTCGCATCCGTCGTGTGCAGAGTCGAGAAGACGAGGTGGCCGGTCTCGGCCGCTTTGAGCGCGGTATCCAGCGTCTCCAGATCTCGAATCTCACCGACCAGCAGGATATCCGGATCCTGCCGCAGCACACGACGCAGCGCCTGCCCGAAGCTGTTGGTGTCGGTTCCCACTTCGCGCTGGTTGATGCTGCTCTTGATGTCGCGGTGCAGGAACTCGATCGGGTCTTCGATCGTGATTATGTTCGCGTGCCGGTTCTGATTGATGTAGTGGAGCATCGACGCAAGCGCGGTCGACGTCCCCGAGCCGGTGATTCCTGTGACGAGAATCAGGCCGCGCGGCATCAGCGCGATTCTCTCGCACACTTCCGGGAGATTCAGCTCCGCCACGGTTTTCGCCTGGAACGGCACTGTTCTCATCGCGTAGGCGATCGTCCCGCGCTGCTGATACGCGTTGACGCGAAACCGCCCGACGCCCGGCACCGCGAGCGCGAAATCCGATTCCTTCTGCTCCGAGAATTCCTTGATGTTCTTGGGCGCCATGATCTGCTCGGCCAGGCTGCGCAGATCATCCTGCGTAAGCGGCGGCATCTCCAGCGACACCATGTGGCCGTCGACACGCAGCGTCGGTGGACGGCCGACCTTCAGGTGCACGTCGGACGCGCCCTGCTGAATCATGTTCTGAAGAATGGACTTGTAGTCAAACCCTCCGGCGCCACGAGGGGGCACGGGGGCGGGAGCGGACGCGGCCGGCGTGCCCTTGGGCACGGCCTTCGGGCCAGCGGCTTGCCGCTTCAACATTGGATCGAGTTCGTCAGGCATAGGGATCCATACGGAGGAGGACCTGCCCGTATTCGACCGGATGCGCGTTCTGCGCGAGGATCTCTTTCACGACGCCGTCGAACTCGGACTCGATCTCGTTCATGATTTTCATCGCCTCGATGATGCAGACGATCTGACCTTTGCTGATTCTGTCGCCCACGGCGAGATACGGCTTCGCTCCAGGCTCGGGCGCGCCGTAGTAGGTGCCGACCATGGGAGACTTCACTTCAAGGTATTTCGACTTCGCTGATTCGACCCTTGGGACTTCGACTCCCGTTCCCGCTTCCGCCGCCGCCACAGGAACAGCCGCCGGCAATAGCGCGGGCATCGCCATTTGCGGAGCCATCTGCACCGCGCCGCGCTGTTGAGGCGTCT
Source organism: Gemmatimonadales bacterium (assembly GCA_038227135.1). GTDB lineage: Bacteria > Gemmatimonadota > Gemmatimonadetes > Gemmatimonadales > Gemmatimonadaceae > UBA4720. Next base: position 88,637 of record JBBRQC010000006.1, on the reverse strand, counting down.
TCGAGATCCTGATCTTCATCCCCTTGTCGGAGGATATCTCGATCGAGTCCACGCTCGACTCGTCCAGCATTTCCACCAGCTTTTTCACGTAGCGGAGGTCGATCATTGTCGTCATTTCGAGTCTGATGGGTCCAGCAGGAGAGCGCCGCTCAGGCAACTTCGAGCAGCTCTCGAGTGAAATCCGTGAGTATCTCGGGTCCGCTCGGGGAGAGATGAACGTCGTCCTCTATACGGACTCCTCCCCAACCCGGACGGTAAATTCCCGGCTCTATCGTCACAACCGCACCTTCGCCGAGCGGCGCCTCGACGCTCTTGGCCAGACGAGGAGCTTCGTGCACCTCGAGTCCCAGTCCGTGACCCAGGCTGTGTCCAAATGCGTCGCCATAGCCACGATCCTCAATGTAGCGACGAGCGAGACCATCGGCATCCTGACCCTTCATCCCCGCGCGCACCGACTTGGAGGCGACGGCGTTGGCGTGGCGCACGATCTCGTAGATGTCGCGCTGCTCGTCCGATGCCTTGCCGATCACCACGGTGCGCGTGACGTCGGAGCAATACCCTCTGTACTGCGCGCCGAAGTCGAGCAGCAGCAGGTCGCCGCGCTCGATGACACGCGACGATGCCCGCGCGTGCGGCAGCGCCGCCCGCGGCCCGGACGCGACGATCGTTGCGAACGGGAAGTCTTCGCTGCCTTCATCGCGGAGCGCCTTCTCCAGGATGCCGGCGACGTTCAGCTCGGTCAGGCCCGGTCGAATTTCCGGGAGAGTCTTCTTGAGGGCGCTGATCGCCATCTCTCCGGCCCTGCGAATGAGCGCAACTTCTCCGGCATCCTTTGACTCGCGGAGCGCTTCCACCAGATTCACCTGCGGCCGCCATTGCCACCGCGTGCCGTCCGTAAGCAGACGTTGGAAGTCACGGTGCAGCAGGTGGCCGGATTCGAATCCGATTACCTCGAGCCCGCTGAGCGATCCGGCCAGCGCCCACAGTCCGGTCCATAGACTCTGTTGCTCGATGCGCACGGTCGCGGTGCCGCCGACTTCGTCGCGAACCTGCGTGTCGTAGCGGAAATCGGTGATGAAGTGGAGATCGCGCTGCGTCACGAGCACGAGCGCGCTCGACCCGGAGAAACCGGTGAGGTAGCGGACGTTCGGCAGACTCGTGAGCACCAGCCCGTCGATGTGCGCCGCCGTGAGCGACTCACGGAGCGCGGCGATGCGCGCCGGGCGGCGGTCAGTCAAGCGCGGCCACCGGAAGCGCTTTCACCAGTCCGCGCAGGGCGAGCTCGTAGCCATAGGCGCCAAAGCCACAGATCACGGCGAGCGCGGCGTCGGCAAGCGCGGACCGGCGACGCTCCGGCTCGCGTGCGTAGATGTTGGTCAGGTGGACTTCGACGAATGGAATCTTCACTCCCGCGAGCGCGTCGCGGATGGCGAGACTGGTGTGGCTGTACGCTCCGGCGTTGACGAGCGCGCCGTCGGCACGACCGCGCAAAGCGTGAACCGCATCGACGATTTCCCCTTCCCCATTGTGCTGCGAGAAAGTGAGCTCGACGCCGAGCTCACTCGCGACCTTCGAGAGGCGCGACTCGATATCGGCCAGGGTCTCGGTCCCGTACAACGCTGGCTCTCGGGTGCCGAGCAAATTGAGATTCGGGCCATTGATGACGGCGATTCTCACTCGCCTGTGAGTCCGTCGAGCCAGGCGCGGAACTTCGCGACATCTTCTTCCGACTCCTGCGTCTGCGGCACGCGCGGATTGACGCGTGGGGTCTGCATCGGCGGGGTCGGCGGAGAAGTTCTGGAAGAGCCCGACGCTCCGCTGAATGCTCCTGCGAGTCTCGACGCGGCGCGGGCGTCGGCTGGACTGACGGTTGCTCCGGCGAACACAGAGTCGAGGTTGGCCCCGGTGGGGGCGGCCCCGAGAGGCGGCCGCATATCCACTGGAGCAGGCGCCTGATTGTTTCCGACGCTGGATCTGCCTCTCGACGACGGTGCCGGAGGACGACGGCGGCCGAGCGTGGCAAAGAATTCCCTGATCGAAGGCAGGCGTGCGGCGGTTTCTTCTCGAGCGGCGGTTTCTTCTCGAGCCGCCGTTTTCTCGACGGGCGTTTCTTTGCGCGCGAGAGAGACCTCGCCGAGATGGTCGGCCGCGTCGGCCGCCTCTATCTCCGCGATCCTGTTGCGAAGTCCTTCGTCCTGCGGACGCGACACCGCGAGCTGACGATAGACCTGAAGCGCGAGCTGTTTGTATCCTTGCTGCAGATAGAGCTGCGCCATCGTCTCGTTGACGAATGGCTCCGAGCTCGCGCCACCGGATGTTCTCTCCTCCGAGACAACCGGCGGCTGGGGTGCACGCGGTGGTGGCTCTGGAGCGCGCGCCATTAGTTCGGGTGCCGGCGGCTCGGGACTCTGCGGCTCTGCTGCGCGCGGCGGTGGTTCAGCTGGACGGGCGGACGCGAATACGTTCGCGAACGGCTCCGGCTCCTCTCGGGCGGGCGGGGGCTGCTCCGCCGCGGCGGAAGGCGGAGGCCCGGACCAATCCAGCGGATTCGCCGCTTCGGGTATCACACTCTTGAGACCGTCCGCCGCCGAGTCGCCAGCCGTGACGCCCAGATCCTCCGCGCGCGGCCCTTCCGCGCTCAGGTGTGTAGACTCCTTCACAGCGTCAGATTCCGCTGGTGCAGCTTCGACAGAGTGCGAAGCGCTCGCCTCCGGCGAGGGGGCTTCCGGTGGCGAGGCCTCCTGGATCGGGTAGTGCCGTTCGAGACCCAGAGGGGCGTCGTCCGTCGCAGGGGCAGGAGCCGGTGAGGAAACCTCCGCCTGCGAAGCTTCGCTCGTGGGTTCTGGCTCGGCGGTCTGACTCGTCGGCTCGGAGGACAGGAATACCAGCTCCGGCGAAATCTCGAGTCCGGTTGGTATCTGTTGATCCCCGGCGTCGGTGTCGACACCTGGAATCTCCGTCGTATTCACGGGAGTAGCGTCCTCGGCTCCATCGATCTCGGACACGAGCGCAATCACTGCCGTGTCCTTCGGATCTGCGTCGAGCAATCTCGTGTACCAGCTCCGCGCTTCGCTCGTAATTCCCGCCTGGAGCGCCATATCGCCAAGTGCACGGAGCGCGATGAGATTCTCCGGATCGAGGGAGATTGCGCGCCCGAAAACGTCCTTGGCTTCGTCGAATTCACCGGCTTCGTAAAGCGACTGGCCGTATACGATCTGCCCGCTCATGTGCCCGGGCATCTGCGCGAGGTGCGCACGACATAACTCTATGGCGCGCTTCGGCTGACCCCCCTTGCGGTACTCGTTCGCCAGCGGCGCGAAATACCGTCGAGGATTCTCGTCAAATTTTTGCTGCAGCTCCCGCAGCCGATCGTAGTCCATCAGTTCCCTCCGATGCTGAAAGATGCACCAATCCGAGCGTCCGCGCGACTTGCATCTCGGTCACCCAAACTCATACCTTACAAGGCTATAGCTCAATCAATCTCGTGTAAGGAGTAGTGCCCTTGTTGCAAGCAATGCGGGCCTCCGCAAAATACATCTGGATCATCATCGTCGTACTGTTCGTCGGCGGATTTCTGCTCGCGCAGACTTCCGGTCTGCTCGGACGCGCGCCGGTGACATCTACTACCGCCGTCGCTTCCGTCAACGGACAAGACATACTCGCCACCACCTGGTACCAGGCCACACAGAACCTGGAACAGCAGGCGACACAGGCGAGCAATCAGAGCATCAGCCTCGACGAGAGACACCGTCTCCAGGATCAGGCATACGACCAGCTCGTGACCGACGCCCTGCTCGCCCAGGAGTATCGGCGACGTGGCATTACAGTTACAGACGACGAAATTCTCCAGGCGGCACGGTTCAATCCGCCTCCACAGCTGATGCAGTCGCCCGATCTGCAGACCGACGGACAGTTCGATCCGGCGAAATACCAGCGCTTCCTGCGGAGTCCGATTGCGAGGCAGCAGGGTCTGCTCCTCCAGCTCGAGCAGTACTACCGCACGGAGATCCATAAGGAAAAGCTGTTCGACCAGATCGCCAATGACGTTTACGTCTCCGACGAGCAGCTCTGGCGCCGCTTTCAGGATGCGCACGACAGCGCGGAAGTGTCATTCGTCGCGTTCGGGCCGGACCGCATCTCCGATTCGGCGGTGCGCGTCAGTGACGACGAGATCAGGTCGTACTACGACACGCACAAGAAGCTTTTCGATCGGTCCGGGCGCGCGAAGGTCTCGATCCTGACCATCCCCCGCGCTGTGACCGCGGCAGACTCCGCGGCGGTCCGAGCACGTGCATTCGCGCTCCGCGCCCGCATACTCGGCGGCGAGAAGTTCGAGGACGTGGCACGCGCTGAGTCTGCCGACTCGGTATCAGCCGCCAAGGGTGGCTCGCTGGGGACCGGCGCCAGGGGAAGGTTCGTCGCTCCGTTCGAGACGGCCGCCTATGCGCTCAAGCCAGGCGAAATTTCGCAGCCCGTGCTCACGCAGTTCGGCTACCACATCATCAGGCTCGACTCGCGCAAGGGCGACACACTGACGCTGAGCCACGTACTGCTGCGCATCGCGCAGAGCGATTCGGCGGCGGCCCGCACAGATCGTCGCGCGGATTCGCTCGCGCGCATGGCCGCTAATGCCGATCAGCCGTCTAAGTTCGACAGCGCCGCGCGCGCGCTACGGATTCCCGTGCTGAAGGCGGAAGCGATCGAGGGCAATTCGTTGACGGTCAACGGGCAATACATCCCGAGCGTCGGTCCATGGGCGTTCGAGGGCGCAAAGCCGGGCGAGACCAGCGAGCTGTTCGACGCGGAGGATGGATACTATCTGGCGCGTCTCGACTCGGTCGTCCCCGGAGGAACGCTGGGCCTGGACCAGGCGAAAAATGACATCCGCACTTATCTGGTGCGTCAGAAGAAAATCGAGGCGCTGGTGCCACAGGCAGCCAACGTCGCAAAGATTGCCGCGGCCAGCTCGCTCGAGCAGGCGGCGAAGGTGACGAATCTGCAGGTCGTCAAGACGAAGGCGTTCACGCGCGTCACCGGAGTTCCCGAGCTCGCACAGGCTCCCGAGGCGGTGGGGGCGGCGTTCACGCTTCCGGTGGGCGTTGTAAGCGCGCCGATCAAGGCGAGCGGCGCAGTGGTGGTGGAGCGGGTGGACAACAGAGCTCCGGCAAGTCGTGCTGCGTTCGAGACCCAGAAGGAAGGGCTGCGGCAGCAGGCGATGGCGCAGCTAAGGCAGGAGCGCGTCCGGGACTTTCTTACGAACCTGAAGGCTGTTGCGAAGATCGACGATCGGAGAAAATCGGTCGAGGCATCGGCGAGGCGGAGCGTTACTCAATAGCTTCCGCCTACTGCAACTGAACGGGTGCGAGTTGAGAGTAGCGTAGGCGACAGCGGCGAGTTCACTACGTCGGGACGTTACTCGTGATGAACTGTCAGCTTTCAGCTGCGCTACTAACAACTCGCACCCGTTCGGTTGTAGTTCAGCTGCCCAACTCGCACCCGTTCAGTTGCAGTTCAGCCCCTGAGCGCGGAGTCCAGCTAGAACCTACAACAGCCTCTTGGGAGCGGGCCTCTCAGCCTCGTCAACCGCTCGCCGCTGTTCGAGCTCGGCCGCCGTCAACCGCGACTGGGACTCCGGCTCGCCCGGTGCGCGCGTCTCCGCGGTCACTTCGCGCGTCGCGTCGTTGATGTTTTTCTTGAATTCCCTGATTCCCTTCCCCATCGAGCCTGCGATCTCGGGGATCCGCTTGGCTCCGAAGAGCAAGAGAATCACGATCATGATGATCAGCAGCTCGGGAAAACCCAGATTGCCAAACATTGGAAACTCCTAGAAGATCGAACGTGCTATCAGATAAGCCACGAGTACCCCCAACAGGCTCAATAGTGACACATCGATCGCTACCGGGCCAAGGGCGAACTTGAGTATAACCAAATCCACGGGCATTGGCCCGAGGGATGGGGTCACGCCGGTGGTAAAGAACTCCTTGGCGGCGCCCGGGGGCAGGAACTTCCGTCCCACCTGCTGCAGCACCCCGCCGACGATGAATCCGCTCGCCAGCACGAGTGAGTGAAAGAGCGTCCCGCGCCGGTTATGACCCCGCGGATTGTATGGTGGCATTAAGAGTGTCTCTCCATGACGTAGGAAATTGACGCGCTGAGGGAGCGGCGCGCCACAGTATCCGGCAAATCCGATAATGAATCCTGAGCCCGCTCGGCGAATTCCTCACCACGCTGGCGGGCGTATTCGAAACCGCCGCTGTCGGCGACGATCTGAACCACAGCGGCGATTTCGTCGTCGGTGACAGCATCGGCCACGAACAGCCGCTCCACTTCCCTCCGCGACACCGGTGACATCTCGCGCAGCGCGTGTATCAACGGCAGCGTCACCTTGCGCTCGCGAAGGTCGAGGCCGGACGGCTTGCCCGTAGTCTCCTTCACCTCGCGATAGTCGAGCAGATCGTCCGTGATCTGAAACGCCATTCCGAGATTCTCTCCAAAGTCACCCAGCGCTTTTTCGTGGGAGCGCGCGCCCGCCAGCGCGCCGAGCTCGCACGCGGTGCGCATCAGGGACGCGGTCTTGGAGCGAATCAGATCGTAGTACTCGCCCTCGGTGAACAGAAGCGGCTCGGTCACAGCGAGCTGCCGCATCTCGCCGAGTGTCATTTCCGTGGACGCTCTGGTGAGCGCATGGAGAGCGGCCAGATCGCCGAGCCCTACGAGGTGTGTGAGCGCGGTCGAGTAGAGAAAATCTCCCATGATGACGGAGATCTGGTGGCTGAACAGCGCATTCACCGTCGGCATTCCCCGCCTGAGCGCGGAGTGATCTACCGCGTCGTCGTGTACGAGCGTGGCGAGGTGTATCAGCTCCAGCGCGGCGGCAAGGCTCACTGCTTTCTCCGATTCCTCCTCTCCCTCCACCTGACTGGACAGAAGCAGCAGAGTGGGACGAAACAGTTTTCCGCGCATTGCCAGGAGGTGAGCGCTTACCCGACCGACCAGCGGCATCTTGCTCGCCACGATCGTTGCCATGGCTTGCGAGACACCATCCAGCTGCGAGCGGATAGGAATCTGAATCGCCTGGAGGGATACTCCACGCGGAACTGCTCCGTTCATTCCTGCTTTGTTTGCTGTGGCGGCCGCCCTCACTTGGAGGCGGCCTTGCCCATCTGCTTGAGGCGCTTGCCGACGTCGCGGAAATCGATGTCGATGGCGAACACCCGATGGTAATAGGCCGCGGCATCGCGCGGTTTTCTGCCTTCTTCTGAGGCGTAGCCGAGCAGGTAGAGTACGCCGATGAGGTCCTCGTCTTCCATGCCCGGCTCACGCAAGGCGCGGCCGAGGATGCTGACTGCGACGTCGTACTCGCGACGATCGATGAAGCACTGCCCGAGTGCTTCGTAAGCGCGGATTCGATTGGTCGCGCCGCGCAGCGCCTTCTGGAATTCAGCGATCGCTTCGTCGATGAGTCCCATCTCGCGGTACGCGATGCCCAGATCGTAGTGGCTGTCGAAGTCCTCGTCGTCGACGTTGGCGGCCACTCCGGCCTTGAACTTCTCCAGCATGTCGGTGAAGTCTGCCTGCTCGTCGCCGATTCGTTTGTCATCGGCGGCAACCATCCGGTACGACTTCGGGCTTGCATCCTCGCGCAGCCAATCCGCCAGATCCACGAGATTGTCTTCTCGCGACGGGTGCGACGCGTTCTGCTTCGGTGTGGCGGCGCGCGGAACTTCCGCGGGCGGCGTCGTCAGGCGGGGACTGGCGGGCGGCGACGGGTCACGCGGCTTCTTGCGCTGGAACGGATTGATTGCGCGCTTCTCGCTCTGTGCCGGCGCTTGCGGTTCGGGCTCCGGCTCCGGTTCGGCTTTCGGCTTGGGCCGCGTCGGCCGCACGGGCACGACCTTGAGCTTGCTTTGCTTGAGCTGCTCGGGCGCACGCGGCTTCTCGACCTTCCTTGCCTCTTCTTGTCGCGCTGCTTCCAATGCCGCTTCGTGCCTTGCCGCTTCGTGCCTTGCCGCCTCTTGCCTTGCCGTCTCTTGCCTTGCCGTCTCTTGCCTTGCCGTCTCTTGCCTTTGCTCTTCCTCCTCCTCGTCCTGTTCCTGTTCCAACTCGTCCTCTTGCTCTGGCTCGGCCCGGGGCGGAGTTCTCCGCGCAACCTTCTGCGACGGAGACACTTCCTCTTCTTCCTCAGCCACTTCCTCGTCGAGCTCCGTGGCTTGCGTGTCTGCTTCGGCCTCGGGGGCTACAGACTCGACGATGGGCTCTTCATCCCCTTGGCCGAGTCCAGCCAGCGGATCGGCATCGTGGATGTAGAAACGGTCGTCCTCCAGGACGTTCAACCCTGACAACGGGTCCTGCGTAACCAGCGGCTCGCCAAGCCCCGGCTCTGCAAAGCTGGTCTCTGCGGCGATCAATCCTTCAACCGCCTCGGAGGCTGCGACGGCCTCGACTTCGGGATCGATCGCAAACGCATCCGGATCGGTCGACGACTCGAGCCCCTCGAGTGGGGGTATGACTTCCTCGTCCAGACTCAGATCGAAGGCTGGCTCGATTTCGGTGATAGACGCGCCCGACTGAAACTCCAGTCCTGGAACCTGCGAATTGTCCGGTTCGAGCTCGAGCTCGGGCAGAGGTTCGAGCTCGGGGAGCGGTTCGATGTCGGGGAGCTGCTCGAACTCGGGAGACGGCTGCACGTGCGGCGGCGTTTTCGGCCGCTGACGCACCTCGGGCGCGGGGGCGCGTTCGACGTGCTCCAGCTTGGGGCGAGGCTTGGCCGGCGATCCGCCGAGGTCGAGGAAGACCAGCCCACCGGCCTCCTGGGGTCGCGGCGTCTTGGAGCGGCGCGGCTCGACACCCGGATCGAGCGACTGCATCCGCTGCACGGTTGCCTCCGCTTCGCCAGCGCGGCCCTCCGCGTCGAGCGACTCGTGCAGAATCTGGAGCTGCTCGATCGCCTCGTTTTTCTTACCCGCCTTGGCGAGCTGGTCGGCGAGCATCAGGCGAATGTCGTCCTGGCCCGGGCACAGATCGGCAAATTCCTGGAGCGCCTTGAAGGCGTCGGTCTCCTTTCCGGCGCGGTGCATGCGATCGGCGTACTCGAGGAAGTTCTTCTTCGCGTCGCTGTTGAACCCCTTCTTGGCGGAGATTTTCCCGAGCTTGTAGTAGATCTGGTGACGCGCCGGCGCGTGGCGGAGGATCTTGTTGCAGAGCGCGATCGCGTTGTTGAGGTAGCCGCCCTCGGTGTAGAGGTCCACGGCCTGCTCGTAGTAATTGACCGCCTGGTCTGCCTTGTTCAGGCGCAGGTACAGATCACCGACGCGGTTATAGACCGTGACGTCGGAATCCTCCTGACCCTCGGACTGGCCGATGATCTGGAGATAGACCTCGAGAGCCTTATCGAACTGTTTCTTCTGCTCGAATTCGGCTGCCTTTTTCTTGAACTTATCGATGCTAGCTGACATTAAGGGCGGCCGGGCGAATATGACTTACCCGGCAGCTGAAAACTCCGGGGAGCGAGGGTTCAAGTTACTTACTGTTTCGTAGGGGTGACAAGGCGCGCCCGCCTTCCACGTCCCCACACAAAGACGGGCGCCATACCAGTATGGCAACTCCCGCACGTCGCTGACCTGAAAGAGCGCGAGGTCGGCGGCGAAGCCGGGCGCGATCTGCCCCGTCTCTCCAGCGAGGCCGAGCGCAGCAGCCCCGTTGACCGTCGCCGCGACCAAAACCTCGGCGACGCTCATCCGGAGCTGGCTGACGCCAAGCGTCAACATCAGCGGAAAGTTAACGGTCGGCGACGTTCCCGGATTGAAATCGGTCGCCAGCGCCACCGCTGCGCCGGCTTCGATCAGCGCGCGCGCGGGAGCCTGTTTTGCTTTGCCGAGGAAGAGCATGGTGCCGGGAAGAAGCGTCGCGACCGTACCCGACCTGGCGAGCGCCGCAATTCCCGCTTCGGAAATGGCCGCCAGGTGGTCCGCCGAAATTGCTCCGAGCGCCGCGGCCAGCTCGGCGCCGCCACACGGCTCGAGCTCATCCGCGTGAACCTTGACCCCAAGGCCGGCTTTGCTCGAAGCCTCGAGAATTCTGCGCGTCTCTTCGAGGGTAAATACACCCGGCTCGCAGAAGATGTCCGAAAAACGCGCGATTCCCTGCTCCTTCACTTTGGGGAGCATGTCCTTGATAAGGAGCTCGAGAAATTCCGACCGGTGCGAGTCGGTGGAGCGGTACTCGTGGGGAATCTCGTGAGCCCCCAGCCACGTGGCGACTATGCGCATCGGCGCTGCCCGCGCGAGACGACCGACGACGCGCAGCGCCTTCAGCTCGTCTTCCACTGAGAGTCCATAGCCGCTCTTGATCTCGACGGTCGTGGTTCCGTAGGCCGCGAGCGACCTTAGGCGCGGAAGGGCAAGATCGTACAGCTCGTCCTCGCTGCGCGCGCGAAAGTCACGGACCGATGCGTGGATGCCACCACCCTGCGCCGCGATCTGCATGTAATCGTGCCGCTGCGCGCGCAGCTCCTGCTCCTCGAACCTAGGCTTCCCGAATACGGCGTGGGTGTGCGAATCAACGAGTCCCGGAGTGAGGACGCCGCCGCTGCAATCGATGATCTCCGCGTCGGTGAACGCGTGCTGGATATCGCGCGCGGCCCCAATCGCGGCTATGCGGCCCCCGCTGACCGCGACCGCCGAGTTCGCAAGGATCCCCGCCTCGCGCATCTCGGTCCCCTTCCGCGCGCGAGCCGGGCCAGCGCAGGTGACGATCTGAGCGGCGTTTACGAAAAGGAGGTCTTTCACCCGGAACCGACCCGCCCGCGATCAACCATGAAGCAGCACGAGCGGCTTTGGCGTGGCCATCACATCGCGGACGCGGGAGAACCGCAAAGGAGCCTGGGCTTCTCCGCGACACGCGTAGTAGCAGGCGTTGCAGTTGATCGGCTCGTACTTCCGGAATTCCGTCCAGTGAAAATCGGTCGGGAAATCGGGACAGCGCTTCACGCGGCCCACCGGATCGATGTGAATCGTCCGCATCCCCGACCGGCAGGGCTCGGCAATCTCGCCGCGCACGTAACGCGGAATCTGCTCGAGGTAGTAGTCGGAGTTGGTTATCACACCGCGCGTCTGTCGCTTGAACGCGAGAAGCTCAGCGATCACCTGCTCGAGATGCTGTCGCTGTTCGCGCTCGATGGTTCCTTCCTCGTTTCCGTTCTTCGCCGCCGTGTAGCAGCTGAAATTCACCCCGCATCCGAGCTCCCGGGCTCGTGCGACGATCGGGATCAGCTGATCGAGATTGTCGCGCTTGATGACCGTGTTGAAGCGAATGCCGGTGATTCCCATCTCTCTCATGCGGGGAATCGCCGTCATGATCCGGGCGCTCAATCCAGGAATTCCCCGCGCTTTGTCGTGACGGTCGTCCAGATAATCGAAGGAGATATTGAACTGGTTTATCCCCGCCTTCCACAGCGAGCGAGCACGCTCGGCCGATAGCATCCCCCCGTGAGTGATCAGCGTCATGTACTTGAGGCAAATCGCCTCGTTCACACCGGACACGATGGCTTCGAGATCGCGCCGCAACGTCGGCTCGCCGCCGGTGAAGGTGACTACCATCGGATTGAAGAAGCGCGCGGCGTCAGCAAAGCTCGTGAGCTCACTCGCCTTTGCCGATGGATCCGTCTTCCAGTAATCGCAGAAGCCACAGTGCGCGTTGCAGCGCATCGTGACCTCGAAATGGACCAGCACCGGGCGACGCCTGACCGTGAGGTAAGCGTACTTGGCCAGGAATACCGGGACGTGCCAGGGTTTGAACTCGGCGGTCAGCATTGGATATGAATAGCTGGCCACAGAGACACTGATGGTCGATCCAAATCCTCCCGTAGCCGGTTCATTTCGTCATGGGCAAATGGATCCCGTGCGTCCGAGCCGTAGCCACCGCTTCCTGGTACCCGGCGTCAGCGTGACGCGCCACACCTATGCCTGGATCGTTGGTGAGAACCCGCTCGAGACGGATGCGCATCTCGCTCGTTCCGTCGGCGACGATCACCTGGCCGGCGTGAAGCGAGTTGCCGATTCCGACCCCGCCGCCGTGATGGAATGAAACCCACGAGGCGCCGCTGGCGACGTTCAGCATTGCGTTCAGCAGTGGCCAGTCCGCGACGGCGTCGGTCCCGTCGCGCATCCCCTCGGTCTCCCGGAACGGCGACGCGACGCTTCCCGTGTCGAGATGATCGCGGCCAATCGCGATTGGTGCTGAAATCTCCCTCGAGGCGACGAGGTCGTTGATCGCCATCCCGAATTTCGCGCGATCCGATTGTCCGAGCCAGCATATCCGGGCGGGAAGTCCCTGGAATTTTATTTTCTTCTGAGCGAGAGAGATCCACCGACGAAGGTGCTCGTCGTTCGGGAACAGCTCGAGCGCGAGATCGTCGGTGCGCTTGATGTCCTTTGCATCCCCGGAGAGCGCGACCCAGCGGAACGGCCCCTTCCCTTCGCAGAACAGCGGCCTGATGTACTCGGGTACGAAGCCAGGGATGTCGAACGCGTTCGTCAATCCGGCATCGTACGCGACCGTTCGGATGTTGTTGCCGTAGTCGAACGTCACTGCGCCACGCTGCTGCAGCTCCAGCATGGCGGTGACGTGTCGCACGGCCGATTCCGTCGAGCGACGCACGTAATCCTCAGGATTGCTCTTGCGCAGACCGAGCGCCGCCTCGAGCGACATTCCCGCGGGAACGTAGCCGTTAAGCATGTCGTGTGCGCTGGTTTGATCGGTGACCACGTCCGGATTTACGCCGCGAGCGACCAGGGCCGGCAGCACGTCGGCTGCGTTGCCGAGCAGTCCGATAGAGACCGCCTGCCTGGCATGAATCGCTTCAGCGATGAGATCCAGTGCTTCGTCGAGGTCGCGCGCCTCGCGGTCGAGGTAGCCCGTCTTCAATCGCCTTTCGATTCGCGATCGATCCACCTCGACGATGAGCGCTGCCGCGCCCTGCATCGTCGCCGCAAGTGGCTGCGCTCCACCCATACCGCCGAGTCCAGCGGAGAGCACGAAGCGTCCGCTGAGCGTCCCGACGAAATGCCGCTGCGCGACAGACCCGAACGTCTCGTAGGTGCCCTGAACGATTCCCTGCGAGCCGATGTAGATCCACGAGCCGGCGGTCATCTGGCCGTACATCATCAGCCCTTTGCGCTCCAGCTCGCGGAAATGCTCCCACGTCGCCCAGCGCCCGACGAGATTGCTGTTCGCAATCAGCACCCGCGGCGCGCCTGCGTGCGTGCGGAATACTCCGACGGGCTTTCCACTCTGCACCAGCAGCGTTTCGTCGTTGCCGAGTGACTGGAGCTCGCGAACGATGGCGTCGTAGCATTCCCAGTTGCGCGCCGCCTTGCCCGTCCCGCCGTATACGACCAGGTCCTCAGGACGCTCGGCCACATCAGGATCGAGGTTGTTCATCAGCAACCGGAGCGCGGCTTCCTGGTGCCACCCTTTGCACGAGATGCTGACGCCGCGGGGCGCGTGGATCGGGCCGCGCGCATCGGCAGCCTTTTCGGATCTCTCCGAATCCGGCCTGGTTCTCAAATCGGTCACGTCACGGCTCCGATGTCGGCGAACCGCTGATCCGAGACGGCCGCCCTGAGAGCCGATATGTCCCCGCTCAGCACGCGATCAGCCTCGAGACGCGGCACAATCTCGCGCACACGCTCGTGCGCTGTTCGAACACCGCGTCCGGGTTTGAGTGGCGCCCTGAAGTCGATTGCCTGCGCTCCACACATCAGCTCGATGGCCAGGATGTTCTCCAGATTGTGAAGAACGCGGCGCGCCTTCCATGCCGCGCCCATCGCCATCGGAACGACGTCTTCCTTGCTGCCGTCGGTGGGGATCGTGTCCACGCTGGCCGGGTGCGAGAGCACCTTGCATTCGCTCGCGAGCGCGGCGGCCGTCACCTGGGCCATCATGAAACCGGAATTCACACCCGCATCCGGAGAAAGGAATGCCGGCAGCCCCTGGTTGAGATCGGGATGCACGAGCCGGTCGATTCTCCTCTCGGCCATCGTCGCCAGATGCGTAAGCACGATCGCCAGGAAGTCGAGCGCCATCGCTATGATCAGTCCGTGGAAGTTCCCGCCGCTCAGCGTCTCGCCGTTCTCGAATACGAGCGGATTATCGGTTGCGGCATTCAGCTCGCGAGAGACCGCCTCACCGATCCAGTCGAGGGCGTCGAGCACCGGGCCGTGCACCTGGGGCATGCACCGCAGCGAATACGGGTCCTGAACCCGCGGATCGCCGTGACGGTGTGATTCACGCAGCTCGCTGTCGGCGAGAAGATCGCGCAGCAGGGCCGCCGAGCGTACCTGCCCCTTCTGTCCACGGGCGGCGTGTAGGCGCTGGTCGAACGCGACGGGAGTACCGAGCAGCCCTTCGAGTGACATCGCGCCGGCGACGTGCGCGGTGCGCCAGAGAGACCGCGCGCCGACGACGGCGATGAGTGCCACCGCCGTGTGCGCCTGCGTGCCATTGATGAGAGTGATTCCCTCCTTTGGCGCGAGCACCACCGGCTTCGTTCCAATCTGCCTGAGCACCTTCAGCGCGGGCTCTTCCTTCCCGCCCTTGATCAGGGTTCCTTCGCCAATAAGGGAAAGCGCGAGGTGCGCGAGAGGCGCTAAATCTCCGCTGGCGCCGACGCTTCCCTGCTCAGGGATCGGCGGATACACGTCGGCATTGAGCAAGTCGAGCAGCAGATCCACCAGCTCCGGGCGAGCGCCCGAGTAACCCTTGGCGATGACGTTGGCGCGCAAGAGCATCATCGCGCGCACTTCGGGCTCGGGCAGGCGGTCGCCCACGCCTGACGCGTGGCTCCGCACGAGATTGATCTGCAGCTCGGCCAGCCTGTTGGGCGGAATGGCGACGTCGGAGAGCTTGCCGAAGCCGGTAGTCACACCGTAGACGACGTCGTTTTTCTGGACGATGGCGTCCACGACAGCGCGCGTGCGTAACATCCGCGCCCGGGCTTTGGGCGCGATACCGACGCGAAGTCGCTCGACAGCGACAGCGTAGGCTTGATCGACAGTGAGTGAATCACCGTCGATGAGGAGGTTTGCGGTCACTTCTCTCCCTTCGAAAAGCGCTTTTCGCCGGTCATTTTCTCTTTTGTGCGGGGCGCTTTTTGACGGGCGAAGAAGTCAATCGCTTTTTCGCAATGGGACGTTTGCGCGCCGCCGTCGCCTTCCTGACCGATTTACGGGGTGCCGCCGGAGGGCGCGCACGAATGAGAACGCGTTGATCGGGATCCCACCTCCATCCCTTGGCGCCCGGCTCGATTTCGACCCCGCCCAGCCAGCGGGACTCCGTGTTGATGTTCTGCCAGTCCTTTCTCCCGGCGAGCACTTCTCGTCCGAGGAGCGTGACTTTCAGCTCTCTCTTAACGAACTCGCGTGAGTTCTCCGCTGTCGGCGAAACCACAGCCTCGCCGCTGGCCCACGTCAGGAGAGGATTCCTTTCTCCGCTCAGCCGCTCCAGGTACGAATAGAAGATTATGTCGCCGAGAAAAATGCTCTCCTGCTTGGTCGCCACTTCGAGAAACGCTGCTACCGGCGTCGTGTGGCCTTCTTCTATTGCCGTAATTATCTCCCGCTCCGATCGCGAGAGGCCGTTTGCAACCGAAGGAAATTCCTCGAGATGTCGCCAAAGCGCGAAGGCAAGATAAGGGAGTCGCGAAAGGTTTCCGTCGAGCGCGCGCAGGATTTTCGATGGGTCGTCAGATCCGAACGCCTTCCACGCTTTCTGCGCCAGCGCGTACTGCTCCGCGGTCACCGGCATTCGCGCAGCGTCCAGCTTCAGGAGCTCCGCGGCCGACAATGGTGGGATATATCCGTCAACCTGTATCAGCGTGACCCTCTTCCGGCGCGATGAGCCGCGCGAGAAGAGGTCGAGAACCTGGATCAGCTGGAGCTGATCGTAGAGGTCGTCCTCGAACCAGAGCACTACTTCATCGAAGTAGTCCAGGTGCTGGATGACCTTGTCTCGCTCGGCGAAGTTGCCACTCACGTGCGCGAAATCTCCCCACCCGCGCTCCGAGATGAAGCGCGCCCTCTGCTTGCTCAGCGCGTTGAGGGGTAACGACGCGTCCACCGGTCCCTCATGCAGCACGTCACGCCACGCTACGACCTTGCCGACGATGCCGGCCTCACTGAGAGTACCGGCGGCGCTGTCGCCATTCGTGATGTTCAGCCGCTGCGTCACGGTCGGGATCTTACTGGCCGGTAGGTCTGTTTGTCATAGTTGAATTTTAGGTCAGGTTCGGCTTTCAGGGCAATGAAGAAGCTGAACGCGAAGTTTCCGTTCGGAGCCTGCGTGAAGGCGAAAATCGCTCGCCAATCGTGCAGGTCCCTTTGGAGAGACACCTGCTGGCTCCCGAATTTCTTCGCGGTAAAGTCGTAATTCGTTCCCCAGCTCCCCGACCATTTCGGCGTGAGGTGGAAGGTCATCTGCGACTGGATATTGTCACGCGGCGGCGTGCGGACGAACGGCGCGCCGACGATTCCGTTCGTCACCGGCACCGCACTGCTCGCGGTCGCCGCTGCCTGCTCGAGACACTGCTGATAGACGATGGGATTGGGTTGCAGCGGCGCGCATTGAGTGGTGATGTCCTGCTCGATCACGACTCCGTGGCCTGTCGGCGGCCGCTGGCGGCTGGATGAATACGTGAAGCTCGCCTCCCAGCCTTGCGTGGTTGGAACCGAATACTGGCGGTCGCGCTGCGTAATCCCGGCTACGGGCGTCGTCGCGACGCGTCTCGCCAGGGCATCGTCCCCACTCTGGCCCGGCTTATCCAGCTCGGGATTCTTCTCGGGGACCGCCTTTCCAAACACCCGCGTCAGCACGCCGAAGATTCCCGACTGGGCGTTGACGTTGAACGACGCGTTTATCGTCTCGCGGAACGGCTTGAACCGCGCGCTGTCGCTCATGACGTCGCCCTGATAGAGCGAATACCCGACGTTCGCCCTAAACCCGGGGATCAGATCCGAATAGAAATCCGTGGACAGGTTTGGCGTGGTGATCCCGGACCGGTGGGTTTTCCTCGCCCGCTCGATGTCGTAGGCGATCGACGAGAAATTCATCGACAGAATCTTGATCTTCTTCTGCTCGGCCGTGCTGCTCGTGTCAGTGCTCTTCATCTTCGCTTCCAGTACATGGGACAAGCCGAGGCTGATCTGGTTGCGCGCCAGGGATCCGAGGAAGCTCTGTCGGCTCCTGTTCGTGGCCCGGAGAAACTCGGTGCTGAGATTCCCGGAGGGCGCATAGGAGAACGAGATGACTGGTGTGATGGAGTGGCGGAACCGGCTCACGGGTCCGAATCCCGGGAAAAGCGCGAACAGCGTCGGAGACGCCGAGAGATTCATCGAGGGACGCTTCGACTGGTGGACGAACTGTCCGCCGCTCAGGTGTGAACGGACCCAGAACCCGTTCGAGCCGTCCACGTTCTCCAGCGAAACGGACGGCGACAGATTCAGACTACCGTGCAGAAGACCGGGCAGGCCAAAGTTGGTCTGCCAGTCGAGATTCGTCGGGAACGACTTCGCGAACACCCGACTTACTTTTTTCGACGAGTCCTCCGGATCTACGACGACGATTGTGAGCGGCTCGTCCACTTCGGTGGAGTTCAGCGAAAATGAGTTCGTCCACGCAAAGCCCCCGAGCTTGATCGGTGTGCTGAAGCTCGACGTGGTATTCCTGGCGTTCCTTTTCCGCCTGAGGCTATCCGGTGCTCCGCTGGCGTTGGTGAAGAACTGGTAAGCGAACTCGCCGGTCTCGTCGATATGGAGATCCTGGTGAGTCTGGAAGTTGAACGTCGGCGTCCAATCGAGAAACCTGGTTACCTGAATCGTTGGAGAGCTGATGCTGAAGGTCGGGAAAGTCTGGTTGACTTCGCCCCGACCGGGATGCTGCGACCGGCTTCCGCCGAGGCTGAGCGCGGCAGGCCCTATTTTGGTGTCGTAGCTCGCCGTAGACGTGATGCTCGCGAGAACGGTCGCTGGATTGAAGCTCGTCGTTCTCTGGACGAAGGTATTGGTGACGTAGTTGACGTTGGCGCTGAAATGCGTCGCGTCCGAGAAGCTCTGGCTGTGCTGCCAGCTGACGCCAGTGTTCCTGGTTCCGTCGTTCAGAGAATGACGAAACAAACCAATGCGCCCGCTCAGGAATCGATCGAGCCACCTGTACTGCATTTCCCCGTTCAGCCGCACCCAGCCGGGATCGCCAATGCTGGACCGGGCGCCGCTCCGCCAATCGAGCGCAAACTCCGCATCCATGTAATCGCTGAGGGCGAAATAGTAGCCGACGTTCTCGACGTGCCGCCGGTAAGTGGGGCTGTTGCGGAAAAGCTCGCTGAGCCCGAACCTCGGCGTCAGCACTCCGCTGCGCCTTCCCGACCGCATGTCCTGGAAGATGAACGGCAGCCACATGATCGGCACCTCGCCTATGTAGAGCACGGCGGGACGCGCTACCATGATGTTCTTGGAGACCATCTTCACTTCCTTCGCCTGGAAGTGGTAGTCGGGTATCGAGTCGTCACAGCTGGTGATCGACGCATTGCGCGCGTAGAAGGCTGTCTCCCGCCCGCGCGTGGTGTCGGCCGCGAAACGCGTCGTGTCGCTGACGAAGCACGCGTCCTCTCCTTCGACGAACCAATGCTGTCCCGACTCGACCGATGTGCTGATGTTGGTGACACACCCTCGGTGGAGCGCGACGTTGTATGCCATCCGCCCGCGTGCTACCACGTCAGCCGCCTGTCGGGATGGGTCTCGCAGAATTACGGTGTCACCGCGCGCGACGATGATCTTTGTGGAATCGCTGTAGACGATGCTGTCACCGACGAGTACCGTTTCATCGCGCTGGACGCCCGCTTTCTTCCCCTTCAGGTGTAGCAACCGCGTGCGCGCGTCGAACACGACCTCGTCGGCCTGGTAGCGCGTGGCGCTGTATCCGGGCCGTGCCATCAGCACCTTCATCACCGAGTCGGCTTCCAGCCACTTGATCAGCTGCCTGGTGCGCGTCGAATCAGCGGTCGAATCCTGGCGGGCTGAATCCGGGCGCTGTCTGGAAGTCTGGCTCCGAGAATCTGGTGCACGAGGCACCTGTCCGAAGACGCGCGCGCCCGGCACGAGCAGAGCAGCAACGACGAGCATGTACAGCGATCGCGGTACGGCGGCCGGCTTCGGGGCTGCCTCCGACGCCAGCTCCTCCGCCTCGAGACGGTCCCGCCGCTTCTGCCGCTTGCGGTAGGCGATGATCGCCACGAAGACGCTCACCTCGTAAAGCACGTAAAGCGGAATTGCCAGCGCAAACAGCGAATAGGGATCGGCCCCGGGAGTGATGAACGCCGCCGCGACGAGGCAGACGACTACCGCGTGTCTTCTGTACTTCGAGAGGAACTGCGGCGTGATGATCCCCAGCGCAGTCAGCGCCAGGATGGCAATCGGCACCTCGAAAACGAGTCCGAACGCGAGACACATGCTGATCGCAAAGTCGAAGTACTCCGTTGCCGAGATCATCGGCGTCAGCGCGGTCGACTCGATGCTCATCAGAAACTGGAGCGTCAGCGGCAGGACGACGAAGTAGCTGAGCGACACTCCGGCAAGAAAGAGCGACGCCATGGACAGAACGACCGGAACCACCACTCGCTTCTCGTGGGAGTAGAGCGCCGGCGCCAGAAAGCCCCACAGCTGAGCAACGATTACGGGCGAAGCGAGGATGATCCCCAGCACCAGCGACGCGTTGAGGAGAATGTGGAAGGACGTTCCCGGGTGCGTGTAGATCAGCTTCTGCCCGTGCAGCAGAGGGAGGATCGGCCGCTCGAGAAGCCTTATGATGTCCAGCTTCGACAGGAGGGCAAAGGCCACGACCACGCCAAGAACGACTGCCCCGGCGATCCAGAAAAGACGCTTGCGCAGCTCCTCCAGATGATCCAGGAACGGCATCTCTTGGCCAGGAGCTGCGCTCATGCGACGGCCCTTTGCTACCGCATCGACTGGAGGCGCTCGTCGGCGAGTGCGGCCTCGTCAGAGCGCGGATAGCGCTTGATGATGTCCTGGTAGAGCTTCCTGGCTTCGGAGTTCCGCTTCGACGCCTGCATCTGGAGCGCCCGCTTGTACATCGCCGTGGGAACGCGCGGCGAAGAGGGATACTTGGCGATCAGCGACGTGTACTCCGCATCCGCGGCCGTAAAATTCCGCTCGGCCGCGTAGGCCTGGGCGGTATAGAACATTGCTTCAGGTACGTACTCGGAGGTCGGATACTTCGTAATGAGCTCGTTGAACGCGCTCCGCGCGGAAGCGTTGCCGCCCTTGAGCAGCTGATCGCGTCCGGCCTGTAGAAGCTGGAGCGGTCCGGGACCAGTCGCCGGTGCGCCCGAGGAATCGGGAGTCGCCGCCGCGGCCTGCTGCTGCCGTTTCTCCTCCATGGCAGCGCGCATGTCGCGCAACCGCTGCTCGCTTTGGCCACTCAGGTCCTGGAGCTGCGAGATGTTTTCCCTCATCGCAGTCATATCGCTCTCCGACGCAGTACGCATCGCTGCCATTCGCCTGCTGAGTGCCGAGATCGAGTCGTTCAGCGTCCTCACGGAGCGGCTGACCTCGATCAGCTGCGCGCGCTGGACCGAGTCGGCCGCGCTCGAGCTCACGCGCGTGCCAACGATGTCAGCTTGCAGCCTGTCGATATCCTGCTTCGTCGCGAAGAAGCAGGCGTTGGCGGAGAGCGCGAGGACTGCAAGAAGAAGAGGTGCGGGTTTGATCATTGCGAATAGGTTCCCACTTCCGGATTGGCGAGTATCGGCGACCACGCCGCCAGTCTCGCTCCATTGTTGTGCGTGAGCTGCCGCGCGCGGCCGCTCTCGGTGTCGAGAATCCACAACTGCTTTTCACCCGAGCGAGTCGAGGTGAAGACAAGGTGCCGTCCGTCAGGCGCCCAGGACGGATCTTCGTTTTCCCCCTCGCTCGTGAGCTGTTTCGGGATGCGGTCCCGCAAATCGATCATCCACACCTGGAAGTTCCCGTTCTGCTGCTCGTAGGCAACCGCATTGCCATCGGGTGACCAGTCCGGGCTCGCGCGATAGCTGCGCGTGCCCGCTGTATAAGGCGTCAGCAGCTGAATGTTCGAGCCGTCGGCATCCATAATATAAACCTGGGGCTGTCCCGATTTGCCCGATATGAACGCGACCTGACGCCCGTCCGGACTGTAGGAAGGCGAGGTGTTGTCGGTTCCCTTGCCCACCGTCAGTTTTCGAGCTCCGCTGGAATCGAGGCTCGCCAGAACCAGATCGGTTCCGTTGCCCGTCCCCTGCGCGTAAAGAATTGCGTTGCCGCCGGGCTGGTAGACCGGGGTGATGTTCAAGCCCGCTTGGATCTGGCTGATTCGGCGCGTCCGGCCGGAGCGCACGTCCAGCTCTTCGACCTGGGTGCCTGCGTTGCCGAGCACGGTGTAGACAACCGACTCTCCGGTCGGGGACCACGCAGGGGAGAGCGCGCCTTTTCCGGTGGTGATGGAGCGCGTCAAAGCACCGTCGCTGTCGATGATCCGGAGCAGGCCGTTGTTCACGTAGGCGATCCGGGTCTGCGCTATTCCGCGTTTGCCGAAGACCCACTGCTCGATCCGATCCGAGACGCCATGAAGGCCGAATCGCCAGTCTCTGTCACGCCGGTCGAACAGGAACTGCTCCGACTGAAGGAGCTGGCCCCTCGCGACATCGTAGGCGGCTACGTGGAGTCCCTGAGTGGTCTGCGTCATTCGTATCAGCAGCGCCGCGCCGAACTTCGCCACCAGAGGGAAATTGATCTTGCCACCGAGGGGAGGGACCAGTCCCTGAAGCGTTTCCTGGTCCAGCGCGATCACGTTCAACCGATCCCCGTAGTCGAGATCGCGCTGAACGATCGTGCGCAGCGAGTCGTCGCCGTAGTCATCCGCAACCGGCAGGACGATCACGCCCGGCTTGGATCCGGCCGCGTAATTCAGGCCGAGCCGCACCCCGGGCGTCGTCGTCGTGTCCTGCGCGCGGGCGAGGCTGGGCGTTGCGATGCAGTACAACATCGTGATCAGACAAATGCAGCGCACTTTGGTCATTTCAGGAATTCGGGGTCAAAGCTGAATACGACTGGAAGCACATCATCGGCAAAACCATCGGGGAGCGGGCCAAACCGCCGCGCGCTCGACGCCGCTTCCACTGCGCCCTGCGCTTCCAGGTCGAATGAAAAATTGCCCGAGCGCCTGATGAACGTGAGGTCTGAAACAGAGCCGTCGCGATGTATCAGAAACCTGATCTCCGCTTTGAGACCGGCGTTGGTGTTTCTTGGTCTGAAATTGAGAGCAATCTGTCTAACTATGTTGTTGAGGTACCCTGGAAACGCGAACTCGATCCCATCAGTGCGCACCGTTGCGACATCGGTTCCCTTTCCGCCAACTGGGCCGCCGCCCGCCTTGGGCGCCTCGGTTTTAGGCTGGGGAACCGCTTTCGCCTCGGCTGCACCCGACTTCGTTGCGGGCTTCGGCACACTCGGCGTCGCACGCGCGGGAGTCTTTTGCGCGGGTTTCGCCTTGGGAAGCGGCATTTCCTTGAGCGTTGACTGCGCTGCACTGGGCTGCGTAACAGGCGTCGTGGCTTTGGTTTGGCCGCTCTGCACCTCTCCGATCGCTCTCTCCCCGGGCGGAGCCGCGACGATATTGACGCGATACATGGGTGGGAGAGCGACCGGCTTGCGCTCTTTGAGCGTGTTGAACAGGAGCGTAGCTACTGCCGCGTGAAGTATCGCCGAGAGCGTAAAGGGGGCAATGTGTCGTGATCCACCCGCTCCCCTCGCCATCTCTCTACTTCACCTCGGTCGGCTCGGCGACGAGACCTATGTCGCCTACGCCGCTCGCTCGCATTATCGCGAGAACCTTCACGACCGAGCCATAGGGAACGCCGTCGTCGGCTCGCAGATAGACACCGCCGCTTCCGCGTCGATTGGCGAGGGCCTTGAAGCTGGATGTGAATTGCGCCAGGGTGAGCCGCGCCTCGTCGACAAAAATGGCGCCGCTGCGATCGATCGTCACCGTCAGCCCGCTCTTGGACTCCAGCGGCCGCGACTGCGCCTTCGGCAGCGTTATGTCCACGCCTCCCTGCATCATCGGCGCGGTGATCATGAAGATGATCATGAGCAGCATCATAACGTCGATGAGACTCACGACGTTGATCTCGGCGTTGAGCACCAGCCGGTCGCGGCCACGCCCACGACGGGCCACTAGATCCTGCCCTCCCGCACGAGCAGCGCGATCAGCTCCGAGCCGAAACTTTCCAGCTGTCCCTCGATCTTGTTGAGGCGGGACGCGAAAATGTTGTAGGCAAACACCGCCGGAATCGCGACGCTCAGGGCTGCGGCCGTCGCGATCAGCGCTTCGGCGACGCCGGGCGCGACGGCTCCGATGTTTCCAGAACCCTTGGCGGCTATTCCGACGAAGGCGTCGATGACGCCGAGGACGGTGCCGAGCAGTCCGATGAGCGGGCTGACGGAGCCGATGGTGGCGAGCGAGGGAACCCAGCGACTCAATCGGTCCCGCTCCGACGTTGTTTCAGCGTCGAGAACCAGCTTGAGCGCTTCGACCTGCGAGCCGCTGAATCGGGCCGCACGCTCCGACGTTCCGGAAAGCGCCGGGGTGGTCTCCTCGATAAAGCGCATCGCGCGCTCCATGATCGTCGCCGGTGGCCCATTGGTTCGACGCGCCATCTGCGCGGCGCCTTCGACGCTTCGCGCGCCCGCGAACTCGTGCGCGAATGAATAGGTGATTCGGCCGGCGCGACGCAGCTCGTACCACTTGGTGAAAATGATCCCCCAGCTGAGCAGGGACAGCACCACCAGAATGCCGAGAACGAATTTTGTGGCGCCGGTCGAGCTCGTGATGAGCTCCATCGGCGAGCTCGGTATCGCCTGCGCGAGCAGTAGCAGCAGCGGCGTCAAACCCGCGCTCCGGTCGCTCGTTGCTTGAACCACGCGAATGTCGTCGCGAGTCCCTCGGCCAGCGTCACTTGCGGGATCCACCCCAGCAGCTCGCGCGCCTTGTCGGCGTTGACGAATGATTCCTGCTGTTCACCAGGCCGGTGCGGCGCAAATTCGATGGCCACCTTGGTTCCGGCGACTTCCTGCAGAAGTGTAGCGATCTCGATTACGCTCGTTCCCTTGCCCGTTCCGATGTTGAATCCGCGCGCATCGAGACGCTCCCTTGGGGGAAGTTGCTCGGTGCCGGCGAGGTACATTGCACGAGCGACGTCGCCGACGTAAACGTAGTCGCGTGTTTGGCGTCCGTCGCCGAATATGGTGAGTGGACGGTTGGAGAGAATGCGTCCACAGAAAATGGCAACCACGCCGGCCTCGCCGTGAGGATCCTGCCTGGGACCATACACGTTCCCGAAGCGGAGCGCCGCGGAATCCATGTTGTGAACGCGGCCATAATACGCCAGATAATACTCCGCGCTCAGCTTCCCGATCGCGTACGGCGATTCCGGGTCTTTCGGATAGGTCTCGTAGTTCGGCGGCGTATTGAAGTCACCGTAAAGAACTCCGCCCGTAGATGTAAAGACCACCCGCGTGCCAGGACCCGCCGCACGCAGCGCCTCCATGAGATTCAGCGTCCCGATAATGTTGATGCTCGCGTCGGCAATGGGGTCCGCGACACTCTTTCGGACGTCGATCTGCGCCGCCAGGTGTGTGATGACATCGAACTTCTGCTCCGTCACCAGGCGCACGAACTCGGGTGAGTTGACGCTGGTCTCGTGGAGCCTCGCGCCCGCTGGAACGTTTTCTCGTTTTCCGCTGGAGAGATCGTCGACGATCGTGACATCCCACCCTTCTGCCAGGAAGAGATCGGCCACGTGCGATCCGATGAAACCGGCTCCGCCGGTGACCAGCACTTTAGGCATTTGGATCGGTCCTCTCCGGGAGAAGCGCATCCGGCCGCGTGTGAGTGGTCGAGTCGGTGTGTTCAGTCGGCGGAGCATCTCCCTTCTCTCCGAGCGCAAAGAGATATCGCGCGGCGTCCACGACGCCCAGCCCGCGACCATTCGCGGCCGCGGCCTTGAGCCGCACACTCGGCTCGTGCAGGAACTTGTTCATCAACGCCCTGGAGAAGTGCTCGATCGCTCCCCGTTGCTCGGGCGATAGCGGTCCGATGCGCCTCAGCGCCACGGCGAGCTCGGCGCTCCGAACCCTGTCCATCTCTTCTCTGAATTCACGAACCACCGGGACCGCCGCGAGCCCCGCCACCCAATCCCAGTACACCCGCACTTCCTCGGCGATGATCCGTTGCGCGGCGGGAATGTCCTCCTCGCGCCGCTCGAGATTGGCGGCGGCGGCGGCCCGAAGATCGTCGAGGTCGTAAAGAAAAACGTTGTCGAGGTCTCCGACCGCGGCTTCGACATCTCTGGGCAGCGCGATGTCCAGAATGCAGAGAGGCCTGTCGCCCCGGGCATCGACTCCGTCGCGTACGCGAGCCACCGTTACAACCGGCACCGGCGAAGCAGTCGAGCAGAGCAGGACATCGACTTCGCTGAGCGACTTCCAGCACTCTTCATAGTGCATGGCGGTCGCCGCGTGACGTTCCGCCAGAGACTGCGCGCGTTCGAAAGTCCGGTTGGCAACGATCGCAACCCTGACTCCTTCGTTTTGCAGGCACTCCAGCGCTATCTCCGCGACATCGCCCGCACCGAGGATCATGGCGCGACGCCCTTTCAGGCTGCCGAAGATTTTCTTGGCGAGCTGCACGGCAGCGGAGCTGACCGATGCAGCCCCATGGCCGATCCCGGTTTCCTCCCTCGCGCGGGCGGCGGCAAGGAGGGCGCTCTGAAACATTCGATTGAGAATCGGACCGGAATGGGCGCGGCACTCTTCCCACGCGGCTTTCACCTGGCCGTGTATCTGCGATTCGCCGAGTATCATGGATTCGAGACCGGCGGCGACCGCGAAGAGGTGGGAGGCAGCCTCGTGATCACGGCGCAGATACACGAATTGCGAGGCATCCTGCCCAAGTCGCGCAGAAAGGATTTCCGTGATCTGCCCCAACGAATCGCCGTTCTGCTCGACGGCATAGATCTCGGTGCGGTTGCACGTGGACAGGACAACGCCCTCGCGGATCAAACCCGCGTCACGCAGCTGCGCGATCTCGCGAACCGCCTCGTGCGGACGAAAGGCGAGCTTCTCCCGAACCTCGATCGGCGCCGTGGCGTGGCTGACACCGGCGACGATCACCGCCACGTCTCGACCTTCTCGGTAAAGGACCCGTCTTCCACGGAGCTGCAGAAATCGTCGGCGATGAGCTTGGGCGCGGCCGCCCGCCAGCGCTCATCGCCACCGGCGATCAGGCGTGAGCGAAGTCCACGCAGGGCCGACACGGCCCGCCCGTAGCGCGCGTCGAACCGCTCGGCGATTGCGTCGCGAATCCTGGCGGCGGCGCCGGGTACTCCGCCCGCCGAGACAGCGATGGTGACATCGCCCGACCTGTGCAATGCCATCGTGTGGAAGTTTCCTTCGTCAGGAAAATCCGTGATGTTGACGAGCTTGCCCCGAGAGCGGGCGTCAGCCGCGACCTGCGCATTCACCTCACGCGAGTCCGTCGCGGCGATCACGAGAATGGCCTTGTCGAGCTGGCCCGCGCTGTACGACTCGCGCACAATGGACAGACGATGCGCCCGTTCCGCCTCAGCCAGGTCCGACGTAACCCTGGGCGAGACGACCCGAACCTGGGCGCCCGCGTCCACGAGCGCCAGCGCTTTGCGGGTCCCGACGGATCCGCCCCCAATTACTACTGCGGTCAAACGCTCGCCGTGGAGCGCGATAGGAAAGTCGCTCACAGGAATTGTCCGCGGTTGAGCGCCGCCATGCGGAACACCACATAGAGCGCCATGACGCTGGCAAAGGTGAGCGCGGACATGAGCGCCGCGCGTCGGGCCTGCCAACCGCGGAGAACCCGGCCAAGGACCAGCGCGCTGACGGCAATCCACGCCGCCGTTCCCCAGATGATCTGCGGCAGCACCAGCGCCCGGTACTCGAACGAATACGCTGTGGCGAGGGACAGTCCGAGCGTGAGCCCGAAAAAGCTCGTAATGGATGCCACGTGGTTCACGCGATCGAGCGTGTCGAGTGGGGGGAAGAACCTGAAGATCGCCCCGAATCGCGCAGACTTCAGCTCGCGGTGTGCGACGAGATACATAGTCCCGGCCGCAGCGGCAGTCGCGTAAGCGGCGATCCCCACGAAGCTGAGCACGATGTGCATCGCAAGCCACACAGCGCGGGTCCCCTGCGGCTCGAGGAATGGCTGCAAGCCCGTAAGGTTGCCGGCCATCGTCACGAGCGCCGCGAGCGGTGCGGCTACGAGAGTGAGGCTCACCTCGCGCGCCAGACTCTCCACTATCAGCAGTGACAGCGCGAGCACCAGCCCGGCAAACGAGAGGCCCGGTCCAAGTCCGGTTAGCGACGCGGCACCGGCTTGCCGGGTGAGCCCAGCCAGACCCGTGGCGTGCGCCCCGATGCCGAGCAGAAGCGCGATTACGACGCCGCCAACCGGCGCCTTTACGCGGCGGGCAAAAGGCAGCGCCGCGATGGCGGCGGCGCCGACGTAGAACGTGACAGCAATGAAGTGGGCGATCGGGATCATTGATCGCTCTAATTTAATTCCCTGGCGCCCTTTTAGGGCACTTTACCGGCGCACCACTCGCCTGACACGCCTCGGTCGCAAGCGTTGCGACTCAGGCGACGTGTGGCTCGTACCCTATGGTGTTGTGCCCGTCAGCCGGACCGACATTCCTTCGTGGATCGTAGGCTGCTGCTGCCGGATGATGATCACGCTCGTGGCGTACGGAGTCACGCGCACAACCTGGCCGATGGCTGCCACAACAGGTGGTGCCGCGGTCTCATTATCCATTCCGACGGAATTGTCGATGAACGTGATCTCGTCGCCGACCTTCACGCCGTTCTTGGCGTTGGGAGATATCAGTACGTAGTGGCCGATCGAAGGAAGCACCGGCTCTTCGTGCACGTAGATCACCGTTCCCCTGACCCCTCCCGCAACGGCAGAAAGCGATCCGGTGGGGAAAGTGATGTCCGGGACAGTGGTCAACCGTTGGTCGAGCTCGACCTCTCCATACTGGCGAACGATCCGCGCGAGCGCCCGCTGACCGGAAGCGATGCTCTCAATGCGGAGAATCCCGGTTGGAATCACGACCTGTCCGAAATCACCGAGGTCCGGGCCGAGCACGTAGGACATGTAAGTATCGCCAAGACGCGCGATGGATCCTTTGGGGAGCCCGACATAGAGAGCGTCGTTCAGCTGATACTTGGACCGTACGATGCTGGTCTTGATGCCCGGCCGGTCGGCGCTGGCTACGACTCGGCCGGCGTCCCTGGGGCCTCCATCGCGATCGGCGTACGGCGCGGCCTGGACTTCGCCAGGACGAACCGACCCACCGCGGCTGCGGCCCGTTACTTCAGCGGATATCGATGCGGCAGCGCGGCTCAAGGGAGACGCAAAAACCGTCAGATCCGAGCCGCTGGCTGCGGTGGTGGTCTGTTGCGGCTGCTGGGGAACGGGGCGAGTGACGACGTGCGACACGACTTCGCCAGCGCTGTCGGCATGCGCAAGTGCTTCCGTCTTCACTTCCGTGCCCCAGATGCGAATGACTTCGCCGGGGTAAATCCAATGCGGGTTCTTTACGACATCGGTGTTGCGGCGGAAGATCTCAGGCCACCGGAACGGATCCTTGAGGTAGAACTTCGCCAAATCCCAGAGAGTGTCGCCCTTCTTGACGGTGTGCTTGACTTCCTTCGTCGTGTCGGAGACCACGAGCATCCGGGTGACTGTGTCCGCACGAACGGTCTCGGGGGCGGCGGGTTTGTCTTGAGCGACCGCGGTCCTCGTCGCGCCGCACAGGAGCAGTGCCGCGCAAACAATGGAGGCGCGAGCGCCCGATCTGCTTGCGGTTGTTGACGTTGCCTTAAGGAATTGACCGATCACTTCGTGCTCCCGGAACTTGTCGGATGGGTAAGACGCCCGCATGGCGGGTCACCCATTGGACGGAAAGGACAGGCCTAAGGTCACGCCTGACCCTTGTACGGGAGCTGAACCGCCGTCAACTGGAGGGTGACGGCTCCCTGCTCCGCCTTCCAGATAGCCAAAGCGGCCCCGCAACGCGGGGCCGCTCAGACCATTTCAAATCCTGCGCGGTTAGAACGGCAAGTCGTCGTCGGTGTCCTGCAGGGCGCCAGGGAAATCCTCGAAATCGCCCGCGCCGGTCGTGCCGCCCGATGTCTTGGCACCCGCGGCGGCCGGAGCGCGACTTCTCCCCGAGCTCTCACCGTCGAAGTCACCGCCGCCACCCTTACCACCGCCCAGCATCACAAGCTCGCGCACGTTGATCTCTGTGCTGTAGCGGGTCTGGTTTTCCTTGTCCTGCCACTGGCGGTACTCGATGCGTCCTTCGACGTAGATCCTGTCGCCCTTCTTGCAATATTTCTCGACGACGTCGGCGAGGGTGGACGCTTTGCTGTTCCAGACCACGCACCGGTGCCACTCGGTCTTCTCCTGCTTCTCACCATTCGGCGAATTCCACTGCCGGCTCGTCGCGACCGAAAACGTCGCGACCCTGCCGCCACCCGTTGTCGATCGGACTTCCGGATCGCTGCCCAGGTTTCCGATCAGCATGACTTTGTTCAGACTTCGACTCACTGTGCCTCCTGGCGAGAGTTCGGTTCCCGCCCAGAATAGTATAGGTAGGGCTCAGGGCCCGGGCAAACCAACGATTTCAACGATCAGCAAAACTGCCCTGCGCTCTCCTGCTGTCGCCCTCGGCGACCTCGAGAGTTCTTCTCAACACCAGCGCATCCTCGACCGGGCTACGGTAATACCTCGATCTTCGTCCGATCTCGACGAATGCCCGTGACTCGTAAAGCGCGCGCGCGGCGCTGTTGGATTCGCGGACCTCGAGAAACGCGGCGCGAACGCCTCGCGCGCCCAGCTCGATCAGCACCGCGTCCAGCATCTGTCCCGCCAGACCTTGTCCACGGAACTTCGCGTCTACCGCAACGTTCAGCAGCTCGCCGTCCTCCTCAACCGCGAACGCGACCACATATCCTGCGATGGCCTGATCCGGTGGACAAAGTGCTACGAGAAAGATAGCGGGTGCAACGCCAAGGAGACGCCGGAATGATTGCACGCTCCAGGGGTCGGCGAAGGAGGACTTCTCGATCTGGGCGACGTAGCTGAGGTCGGTCTCGATCGCCGGCCGGAGGAAAGCGGTCATGCCTGAAGGGGACGCCCGTGCGCCGCCTCCCACCGCACCTGCGCCTCCGACAGCCGGCCGTAGTTCGGCTCCCACGAAGCGAGATCGACCGGGCCGTCACCGACCAGGGATTTGAGCAGAGGGGCGACGCCCCTCGCGTGCGGACGGAAATCGAGGCCCTGAGCTGGCCCCACGACGCGAACAAGTGGCTCGCGCCCGCCCATCTCCCCGAGCTCCGCCGCGCTGATCAAGGTTGTCGCCTCCGATTGAATTACCGTTTGATCCGATTGCAGCGTAACCCGGGCGGCAAAGTATTCACCGCGCATCGCGTCGAGGACGGAAAGATATTTTCCCGCGGGTAGGGGCGGTCGAGCACCGGCGATAGTCAGAATGAGCGACGAAACGGCGTAGAGCTCAACTCCGTACCCCGCGGCGAGGCCCTTCGCAAGCGAGCCGGCCACACGCAGACTCGTGAAGCTGCCTGGTCCCGCCCCGCACACGATCCGCGCGATCGCGCCGCGATTGATCCCAGCCTCGCTCAGACATTCGGCAATTGCTGGCATCAGGGCGTCTCCCCTTCCCGCGCGCAGAGTTCCGCCGTCCTCCCCGCCCAGAGTACGCTCGGCCACAACCTGATCGTCGCGAATGACCGCGACGCTCCCCTGATACGTGGATCCGTCGAGTGCAATCGTGTAGGAACGCGTCATGCCCCTGCGACTCTCACCCGGCGAGAAGAATCCGACGAGTCGGGTCTCCGTCGATGTAGTCGATGTCGATCGGCAGATGATCTTCCGGCAGTCGCCCACCCGCGCGCTCAGGCCATTCCACCAGAATCAGTGCCCGCGAGTCGAGGATGTCGTCCCAGCCGAGATTCGTGAGCTGCTCGGGCGACTCCACGCGGTAGAGATCGATGTGAAACACCGCCGAACGTGGCGCGGAATATTCCTGGACGAGCGCGTAGGTCGGGCTGGTGATGGGATCGGGAACTCCGTATCCGAGACAGATCGCCTGCGCGAGCGTCGTTTTGCCCGCGCCCAGCTCTCCGGTTAGTGTGATAATCAGCGGCGGATTGATCGATCGGCCGAGGTTCTGACCCCACTCGCGCAGCTCGTCTTCGGTGAGCTTGAGGTGTCCTCTCTCAGCGAGCGGCGGGACAAGGTGCCTGTGGGCTGGCATTGCTAACGGCCGTGAAGGCCCGCCAGCGATCCCCGACTTCTCTCCTCGCGCCCCGCCTTTGCCTTCACCTCGAACAGCTCATCGCGCAGCCGCGCCGCCGTCTCGAAGTCGAGATTCGCAGCGGCCTCGCGCATCTGCTTCTCGAGATCGGCGATGAGCGCGGGAAGGTTGTCCGCTCCATAGTGGGAGCCCGATTCTGCGACGCGACGCACCTTCTCCTTCTCCCTCTCATCGCGATCCAGTCGCGAGTCAGCCACCCGCGTCGTGAATCTGACCTGATCCACACTCTTCTTCACGCTCACCGGCGTGATTCCGTGCTCGAGGTTGTATGCGGTCTGAATTACCCGGCGCCGGCTGGTCTCGTCCATGCACCGCTGCATCGAGCCGGTCATCTTGTCCGCGTAGAAGATCGCCCTGCCGCTGAGATGCCGCGCCGCCCTTCCCACGGTTTGTATCAGTGACCGATCGCTGCGCAGGAATCCTTCCTGATCGGCATCGAGGATCGCAACGAGCGAGACCTCCGGAAGGTCGAGTCCCTCGCGCAGCAGGTTGATACCAACCAGCACGTCGAACTCGCCGAGCCGAAGACCGCGGATGATTTCCATGCGCTCGATCGCGTCGATGTCGGCGTGCATGTAGCGAACCCGTACACCCATCTGCTGCAGGTAGTCGGCGAGATCTTCCGCCATCCTCTTGGTGAGAGTCGTGACGAGCACCCGCTCGCCTCTCCGCTCGCGGATGCGAATCTCGTTGAGCAGGTCGTCCACCTGACCGCGCACCGGACGCACTTCGATTTCCGGATCGACGAGGCCAGTCGGCCGAATGATCTGCTCGACAATGGCGCCCTCGGAAAGGCGCAGCTCGATTTCTCCCGGCGTCGCCGTGATGTTGAGCGCGCGCGGCGTCAGCGACAGGAACTCGTCGAACATCAGCGGACGGTTGTCCAGCGCGCTCGGCAGGCGGAATCCGTAGTCGACGAGCGTGAGCTTCCGCGCGCGATCCCCGTTGAACATTCCGCCGATCTGCGGTAGCGTCACGTGCGACTCGTCGACGACGACGAGGAAATCCTCGGGGAAGTAGTCGAAGAGGCACGCCGGTCGCTCTCCCTCCGCCCGTCCGGAGAGATGCCGCGAGTAGTTCTCGATGCCGGCGCAGGTGCCGATCTCGAGCATCATCTCGATGTCGAAGTTCGTCCGTGACTCGAGCCGCTGCGCCTCGAGCAGCTTGCCCGAGTTGCGAAGCTCCGTCAACCGCGTGGCCAGCTCGTCGCGGATGAGCCCGACGGCGCGCTCGATCGTCGGACGCGACGTCACGAAATGCTTGGCCGGATAAATCGCCGCCTTCTCCAGGTTGGCGATCGTATCCCCCGTCAGAGGATTGATCTTGCTGATCCGCTCGATCTCGTCTCCCCACATCTCGACGCGAACGCCCTGCTCCTCGTACGCGGGAAGAATCTCGACTGTGTCCCCGCGCACGCGGAACGTCCCGCGCTCGAGGCCCATGTCGTTGCGGGAATACTGGACCTTCACCAGCGACCTGAGAATGTCGTCGCGCGGGATCTTCTGGCCCCGGGTTAGCGTCACCATCTGCTCCCGGTAGCTGCGCGGATCTCCGAGTCCGTAAATCGCCGACACCGTGGCGACGATGATGACGTCACTCCGCTCCATGAGGCTCGACGTAGCGCGAAGGCGCAGGCGATCGATGTCTTCGTTGATCGAAGCGTCCTTCTCGATGTACGTGTCCGTCGTCGGCACGTACGCCTCCGGCTGGTAGTAGTCGTAGTACGAGATGAAGTACTCGACTGCATTGTGCGGGAAGAAGCTCTTTATTTCTCCATAGAGCTGAGCCGCCAGTGTCTTGTTGTGCGACAGGACGAGCGTCGGCCGCCCGAAATTCCTGATGACGTTTGCGACGGTCATCGTCTTTCCGGATCCGGTCACGCCGAGAAGCGTCTGGAAGCGGTCCCCGCGCTCCAGTCCCCGCGTCAGCTCCGCGATTGCCTTCGGTTGATCACCCGCCGGCTCGAATGGAGCCTGGAGGTCAAATACTGCTTTCGCCATTCCTGGTATCGCCGGCAAGCCGCTCGCGCCGCGCGACCTCTGTCACGCCTTTCACGCGTCTGGCTGCCTTGAGAATTTTTTGAAGGTGTGCAAGGTTGCCGACTTCCACGGCGAGCTCCCCAATCACGTGGCCATCGGCGCTATTCAGCTCGAAGCTCCTGATGTCGGTGCCCGTCGCTGATACGGCTGTAGCCAGGTCGGCGTAAAGTCCGCGTCTGTCGGTTGCTTCGAGCGCCAGTCGGACCATGAATTTCTCGCCTTCCAGCTCCTTCCAATCTATATCGATGCGCCGTTCCGGCTCCTGAACGAGCATCAGCAGGTTCGGACAATCCGACCGGTGAATGCTCACGCCCCTGCCCTTTGTTACATACCCCACAACGGGGTCTCCCGGCACCGGCTGACAACACTGGGCGTAGCGGATCATCATCCCGTCCACACCCTGGATCCGAACGCCCTTCGGAGCACCGCGGACTCTGTCTACCAGCCAGTCGAGCGGACCGGACTTGGCGGCTTCAGCGGTTGGCTCGATGTCCGGATAAAGATCCTTGAGCACCTGCGAAACGTTGACGTCGCCCTGACCAATAGATGCGATCAGGTGATTCAGATCGGTGAGGTGGAGCGTCTTCGCCACCCGCAGCAGGTCCGAATCCTCCGGCTTGGCCAGCCGGCGGCGCTTGATCTCACGGTCGAAAATCTCCCGGCCGAGCTTGATCGAGGTGTTGTGCTCCTCGATGCGGAGCCGCTGTCGGATCTTGTGACGCGCCCTGCCGGTCCTGACGTGCGCCAGCCAGTCTCTGCTCGGCTTGGCCGTCGGAGACGTGATGATCTCGACGGTCTCGGAGTTCTTGAGCTCGCGCGCGAGACTGGCGATCCGCCCGTTGATCCGCGCTC
This sequence comes from Gemmatimonadales bacterium, assembly GCA_038227135.1. Classification (GTDB taxonomy): domain Bacteria; phylum Gemmatimonadota; class Gemmatimonadetes; order Gemmatimonadales; family Gemmatimonadaceae; genus UBA4720. Next base: position 54,230 of record JBBRQC010000006.1, on the reverse strand, counting down.
CCTGGCAGTGCAATCCCACTTCGGTGTGAACCGCGAAGGCGAAATCGATCGGGGTTGCTCCCTTCGGCAGCTGGATCACGTCGCCGGTAGGGGTGAAGACGAAGATCTCGTCCTGATACAGATCGAGCTTCAGAAATTCGAGGAACTCATCGGGGGTCTTGGCGTCGAGCTGGAGCTCCAGCACCTGCCGGAACCACTGCAGCGCACGATCCAGCTCGTCGGCGCTCTTCGCGTTCTCCTTGAAGCGCCAGTGCGCCGCGATCCCGTATTCCGCCGTGCGGTGCATCTCACGCGTGCGAATCTGGATCTCGAACAGCTGACGGTTCGGCCCGAAGACGGTGGTGTGCAACGACTGATAGCCGTTCGACTTCGGCTGCGCGATGTAGTCCTTGATCCGCTCCTGCAGCGGAGTGAACTGGTCGTGGATGATGCCGAGCGCGTGGTAGCAGTCGGGAACGGTATTCACCGTAACACGAGTCGCGAGAAGATCGTAGATCTCCTCGTAGGGCTTGTCCCACTTCTTCATCTTCTTGTAGATCGACCAGAGGTGCTTGGGCCGTCCGCTGACTTCCACGTTGGCAATGCCGGCCTTTTTCAAATGGGTCTCGAGCGGCTCCTTCAGCAATGCGATGGATTTTTCGCGCTCGGTGCGACGCGTCGCGACTTTCTTGGCAAGCACCTTGTACTCTGCAGGCTCGAGGTGCTTGAACGCCAGATCCTCCAGCTCCCACCGCACCCGAGCCATTCCGAACCTGTGGGCCAGAGGCGCGTAGAGGTCGCGCGTCTCCTGGGCAATCCGCTTCTGGCGATCCGGCGGAAGGAACTCCAGCGTACGCATGTTGTGGAGCCGATCGGCGAGCTTGATCAGGATTATCCGCGCATCCTTGGCGATCGACAACAGCAGCTTGCGGTAGTTCTCTACCTGCCTTTCCTGCGACGAGTTTAGCGGGAGATGCCCGATTTTCGTCAGCCCGTCCACTATCTCGGCGATCTCCTTTCCGAATTCCGCCTCGATGTCCTCGACGGTGACTGAGGTATCCTCCACCACATCGTGGATGAGTCCGCTGGCGACGGTCACCGAATCCAGCTGCAGGTCCACCAGGATCTTCGCGACTTCGACGCAATGGGAAACAAAGTTCTCACCGGAGAGCCGTTTCTGCCCTTCGTGCGCGTGCTCGCTGAAGCGATAGGCGCGCACGAGCAGGTCCTGGTCGATTTTCTCGGGCAGGCCCTCCTTTATCCACTCCGGAATCGTGTCTTTTTCCTTCACCGCGCCTGCAGTCACAACAGTCCCGCCTCCGCGAAGCTTATGTACCGCCCTCTTCCGATAATAACGTGGTCCTGAACCGGTATGTCGAGTACCTTGCCCGCCTGCACGAGCTGTTCGGTTACTACCCTGTCGTCGGGCGAAGGTGTCGGATCTCCGCTCGGGTGATTGTGAACCAGAATGATGGCCGCCGCTCTCTCCGCGATCGCTTCCCGAAAGACTTCGCGCGGGTGAACGAGCGAGGAATTGAGCAGCCCGCGAGTTACGGTGATGTCGCGCTCGAGTCGGTGCTGCGAATCGAGCACCGCAACGTGAAACTCCTCGACGGGAAGATCCTCCAGTCGCTGGGCGAAGATCTCGTAGACATCCCGAGGCCAGCGCACGGGGGCTCCTTCCTGCCGCTCTTCTGCGGCCATGCGCCTGCCCAACTCCAGCGCGGCATGGATACCAACCGCACGAGCCGTTCCCACGCCGCCCACACTCTTAAGTGTCGCCACTGGCTGCGATGCAAGCAGCCTCAGCGATCCTCGGCACGTCGAGAGTATTTCCTGGCCAACTCCAAGCGCGGACCGGCCCTGAGATCCGCTCCCTAGAAGTATAGCGATCAGCTCGCTGGAGCTCAGAGCTTGCGCCCCGAGCGTCCTCAGCCGCTCGCGAGGCCGTTCGGCGGTGGGAAGCTCGCGAATAGTGAGTGCCATCCGATCTCCGTTTCATTGAAACGGGAGGATTGCTCGAATGTGTGGAGTAGCCGCCACCCCCGTAGACCATCTGTCATCGCCTTTGTGCCGCGACGAAGATCCTTAACGGCTGTTGGAGCGGATCCGAAGCATCTGGCGGTTCTCCGAAGCATTTATACAACCCTTCGACCTAGGTGCCTACCGAGCGGCAGGCCGCTCCCACGTACGCGACACCGCTGATCGAAACATGGCGTCGATCACGGCCATGTTTCCCATCGCATCCTCCAAGGAGACGGGGACGCTGCCCAGGCCACGAATGGCCTCAGAAAAGCGATCTGCCTGCACTGCGTATTGATCCACGGGCGGAAACGTGATCGTCTCGATCCCACCGCCGGCCAAGTCGCTGCCGTCGTCCACGAAAATCCGACACTCGTCGCCCGGAGGAGCGTTGAAGGGAATCTCGACCGCAATTCGCCCCTCCGTTCCGAAGATCTGCATGGTCTGGTACGGCACGAGCTGCGTGGCGCAGCTGAACGTGGCTTGTCCTTTCTCGAAGCGAAGCAGTCCCGACGTCAACCGATCGATCTGCATGTCGGGATCGCGGTCGATCAATCCGACGACCTCTATCGGCTCGGCGCCGAACAGCCATCGCGAGATAGTTATCGGATAGCAGCCGACGTCCATCAGTGCTCCGCCACCCCATTCCACACGACTGCGGATGTCTCCGGGATCGCGCCGATAGTAGCTGAAATGACCGGCGACCAGGCGCAGGTCGCCAATCCTCCCGGAGGCGACTATCTCTCTCACTTTGAGCCACTGCGGATGCGTTCGGACCATGAACGCCTCGCCGACCTGAACGCCGGTCCTGTCGCGCGCATCGAGCAGACCGCGCGCCTCGCTGGCAGTCAACGCAATCGGCTTCTCGCACAGCACATGCTTCCCCCGCTCGGCGGCGCGAATTGACCACGGCACGTGCAGGTGATTGGGCAAAGGATTGTAGACCGCCTCGATATCGGGATCGTCGAGTAGCTCCTCGTACGAGCCATACGCCCGGGAGATCCCCCAGTCTTTGGCGGCTGCGCGCGCTTTGGCAATATCCCGCGACGCAATCGCGACTACCTCGGCCAGCCGGCTCTTGAGCATCCCCGGGATGACTTTCCTGAGCGCGATGTTGGCGGTGCCGAGTATCCCCCAGCGGACCGGGCCGATTCGCTCGGCTGTCACGGGCCCGCCCTCAAAAGGACTAGAGCGTCGCTCCATGGCACTTCTTGAACTTCTTCCCAGACCCACACGGACACGGATCATTCCGCCCCACGTTCGACCAGTCCTTTCCGTTTCCTGCGCCTCCTGGAACGCCAGGCACAGGAACAGGCGCCATCGCTTTGCTGAGCGGCGCGCTCTTTCCTCCGACGTGGACAGTCGGCTCCGGACGAACGGACGCTCCACGCTCGGGCGGCTCTGACGGGCCGATGTCGAGCGCCGCATCAGTGCCTTCTTCTTCGCCCGCCGGCACATCCTCGAGGACACCCAGGGCGTTAAAGCGCTTCGTCGGTCCACTCGGTCCCCTCGGGCGCGGCGCACCGTTGCCACCCGCGTCGTCGTCGCCACTCAGGAACATCGGCGGCAACGGACGCGGCTGCTCGAACGTGATCTGGGCGCGGAGGAATCTTTCCGTGAACGTGTTGTGGATGTCGCCCATCAGATCCACGAACATGTTGTACGCCTCGTGCTTGTACTCGATCAGCGGATCCTTCTGCCCCCACGAGCGATAGCCGATGGCGTTGCGGAGCTGGTCGAGATCGTAGAGATGATCCTTCCACTTTTCGTCGAGCACGTGGAGCATCACCAGCGAGAGCAGCTGGTCGGAGTATTCGCCGAGGCTCGCGAGCTTGTCGGCGAACGCCTTGCGGCCGGCCTCGATCGCCCGCGTTTCCGCATCTTCCTCACTCGTCGGAAGGCTGCCGTCCTCGAATCCCGGGACGGCCAGCATGTAGTGCATCAGAAGATCCTGGCGAACAAGCGCGAAATCCCATTGCTCCTGGGAATCGAAGGTGTTCAGCATGTTCTCGACGCGCTTCGAGACTCCCTTCTCGATCATCTTCTCGGCTTCCGCCTTCAGCTCTTCGCCGCCCTCGAGCGCGAACGAGCGCAGCGAGTAAATCACCTCGCGCTGCTGGTTCATCACGTCGTCATACTCGAGCAGCCGCTTGCGCGACTGGAAGTTCTGCAGCTCGACGCGCTTCTGCGCCTGCTCGATGGATCGCGTGATGAGAGAGTGGGTAAGCATCTCCCCTTCCTCCGCCCCCATCCGGTCCATCAACTTCGCGATACGGTCTGACCCGAAAAGACGCATCAGATCGTCTTCGAGCGAGAGGAAGAACTGAGACGCACCCGGATCGCCCTGACGGCCGGCGCGCCCGCGCAGCTGGCGGTCAATGCGGCGCGACTCGTGCCGCTCGGAGCCGATGATGTGCAGCCCGCCCCACTCGACGACGTCGACGATCTGATTCTCGGCGTCCTTCCGCTGCGACGGCTTGGATTCAGTGACGCCCGGTCCCAGCTTAATGTCGGTTCCGCGGCCGGCCATGTTGGTGGCAATGGTCACCGCGCCCGGTTGGCCAGCGCCCGCTACGATCTCCGCCTCGCGCTGATGATACTTCGCGTTGAGAACGTTGTGGGGAATGCCGGCGCGCTTGAACATGCGCGACAGCGTCTCCGAGACTTCGACGCTCACCGTTCCGACGAGGACCGGGAAGCCAAGCCCGTGGAGTCGCTGAGTTTCCTCGAGGATCGCGTTGTATTTTTCGCGCCGCGTCTTGTAGACGAGATCCTGCCTGTCATCGCGAATGACGGGCTGATTCGTCGGAATGACGGACACTCCCAGCTTGTAGATCTCGTGGAACTCCGTCTCTTCTGTCTCGGCGGTACCGGTCATCCCCGCCAGCTTCTCGTAAAGTCGGAAATAGTTCTGGATGGTGATCGTGGCGAGAGTCTGCGTCTCGCCTTTGACCTGCACACCTTCCTTGGCTTCGACGGCCTGGTGCAATCCTTCCGACCAGCGTCGGCCGCGCATCGTGCGGCCCGTGAATTCGTCCACGATCAGGACCTGGCCTTCCTGCACGACATAGTTGACGTCGCGCTCGAACAACGCGTGCGCACGCAGCAGCTGGTGCACGATGTTGAGTCGCTCGCTCCTCGCCGCGTAGTCGCGATTCAACTTGTCGCGCGCCGCGAGCTTCTCCGCCGGACTCATGTCCGGGTCGTGGTCGATCGCGTGAACTTCCTGCGACAGATCGGGGAGCACGAACTCGTCGTGCGCCTGCGGGGACATGAAGTCGACGCCGGCGTCCGTGAGATGCACAGTGTGGCCTTTCTCGTCGAGGACGTACAGCATGTCGTTCTCGATGTCCCGGTACTGCTGCTTGCCCGCGGGAAGTCGACGATCGGAGATGTGCTGCAGCTCCATTTTCTGCACGAGCTGCTTGGCGCCCGTCTCCTGAAGCATCTTCAACAGGCGCTTGTTCTTCGGGCCGCCCAGCTGCGCCTTGTACATATTGACCGCTGCTTCGTCGTGGTCACCCGCCTCGAACGCCTTCTCACCGGCGGCGACGAGCGTATTCACGAGATCCGTCTGGCGTCGGACCAGCCTCGCCACAGCCGCGTTGTGCTGCGCGTACTCGGCGTCACTCTCGTTTCCAACCGGACCTGAGATGATCAGCGGCGTGCGCGCTTCGTCGATGAGCACCGAGTCAACTTCGTCGACAATCGCGTAGACGTGGTTGCGCTGAACCCTCTGCTCGAGCGACTGGACCATGTTGTCGCGCAGATAGTCGAAGCCGAACTCGTTGTTCGTCCCGTAAGTGATGTCGCACTCGTAAGCGGCGCGACGTTCTTGCGTCCCGGCCTCGCTGTCGTCAATGCAGTCGACGGTCAGACCGAGATACTTGTAGACGTGCCCCATCCAGGCCGAGTCGCGACGGGCGAGGTAGGAGTTGACGGTGATCAGGTGCGCGCCCTTTCCGGGCAGAGCGTTGAGATACAACGGCAGAGTCGCGACGAGCGTCTTTCCTTCACCGGTCGCCATTTCGGCGATCCGCCCGGTGTGGAGCTGGATGCCACCCATCAGCTGCACATCGTAGGGAACCATGTTCCAGTCCATCTCCTGACCGGTGACCGACACCTTGGTCCCGACGAGGCGGCGAGCCGCCTCACGAACGGTGGCGAAGGCTTCCGGCAGCAGCTCGTCGAGCACTTCCGCGATCGCAGTTCGAAGCTCGGCCTCGACGCCACCTCGCCCGTCGACCCCGCTCAGCTCATTGTCGATCTGCTCGCGCTCGGCGGGATCGGTCGCGACGCGTTTGCGGTCGCGGAGATCACCAATGCGCGCCTCGATTCCGGTCGTTACCTCACGGATGCGCGCGCGAAACTTTTCGGTCTGACCGCGAAGCTCTTCCTCTGAAACGGTCTGGAGTCGGGCGTACTGCTCGTTGATCTCGTCGACGATGGGCTGAACGCGCTTGCGCTCCCGGTCGTGACGGGTCCCGAACACCCCGCTCAGCAGTCCTGTCAACGCCATTTACTGGGGTTCCTCACCAGGCAGTCACTCAACATCAACGATAGAGCCCGCGCGCTTCGATGAACCTCTCGACGCTTTCGGGCACGAATCCCTTGATCGATTTCTTTGCACGCCGCCGCTCTCTGATCTCGGTGGAAGACACATCCACCCGTCGCGCAGACACGCTCTCCACACCGTCAGCTTCGACTTTCGACAAGAGCTCAGCGTCTCCGGATCTTTTCATGACCGCGACCGTCGCCAGCTGGCGAATCCGCTCCGGATTGCGCCACTTGGGAAAGCCATCCAACGCGTCCTGTCCCATCAAGAGAAAGAGTTCCGACCCCTTGTACCGCTCTGCCAAATGCTCGAGCGTATCAACGGTGTAAGATAACCCCTTACGGCTGATTTCTGCGTCGTCGACGGCGTAATTGGCGTCGTCAGCGACCGCGAGACGGACCATCTCCAGCCGGTCCTGGGCTGACGCGACTGGCGGCGTCCCGACCTTGAATGGCTGGGCCCAGACGGGGATGAAAATCAGCCGGTCCAGGTTCAGCGACTCGCGCGCATCGGCGGCCAGAAGAAGGTGACCGACGTGGGGTGGATCGAAGGTGCCGCCGAAGACCCCAATGCGCATGGGCCTACGTCGCCGGCGTAGCTGGCGCGGGACCGCAGTTCTTGCTCACGTCGCGGTCGTTCCGGTAGGCCTTGCGCATCGCATCGCAGAGGTCGCGGGCGTCCTCGGTGTACTTGATCGCCCTGTACGCCTCCAGCAGGCGAAGGTAGGCATCCTTCGCCTTCGGCGCGTTCGGGTGGAGGCGTATTACATCCTTGAAGTAAAGGATCGCCGAGTCGAACGCCTTTCTCTTGAGATAGAGATACCCGGTGTTGTAGTCCTTCTCCGCCAGCCATTCGTCGAGCTTGTCGATCTCTTTCTTGGCCGGCGCCGCGAATGGCGAGTCGGGAAAGCTCGCGAGGAGTGACTGATACGCGGTGAGCGCATTGTTCCCATAGGTCGCGTCCAGCTCGGGATGTCTCCACTCCTCCTGATACGCGCGTCCGGAAAGGTACAGGGCGTCATCCACCAGGGTGTCCTGGGGAAAAGCGTCGATCAGCCGGTTATAAGTCCCGGCGGCAAGCAGATTCTCTCCCATCTTGTTCTGGGACTGCGCGAGATAGTAGAACGCCAGCGGCAACCGCGGGTCGCGGGCGGGCAGGTCGAGAGTAAGCTTCTCGAATGCCTTGGCTGCATTGTCGTAACGACGCGCTTTGTACTCGGTCGTCGCCGCCTGGTAGAGCTTGTCGGTGCTCGTGTAAATTTTGGGATCGAACGGGGGCTTGCACGCCAGCGGTGCCGCGAGCAGCAGGGCCAGCAATAGGGGTCTGAATCTCAACATCCGAATGATATTACCCTCTGCCGTCGAGCATGTTCATGCGGATGGGCGTCCGATGGAATGGTATCGCACGCCCAGCTCCCGCATCTTCTCGACGTCGTAAAGATTGCGGCCATCGACGATGACCGGCTGCTTGAGCGTGCGCTTTACCCGCTCGAAATCCGGATGGCGGTACTCATTCCAGTCCGTTACCACGACCAATGCGTCCGCGCCCACGAGCGCCTCATAATTAGTCTCCGCGTAATCTATTCGGTTGCCGAGCAAACTCCGGGCGTGGTCGATGGCGGCAGGATCGTGAGCGCAGATCGAGACCCCTTCGGCCAGCAGAGCCTCGATGAGTGTAAGGGCTGGCGCCTCGCGCATATCATCCGTTCCAGCCTTGAAGGCGAGGCCCCATACGGCAACTCGACGGCCGGAAAGATTCTTCCCGAGAGCGCCCTGGATTTTCGACAGGAGAATCGTCTTCTGGCGCTCGTTGGCCGATTCCACCGCGGCCAGCACATCGAGCGCCACTCCGGATTCCACGCCCATCCTCACCAGCGCCTTCACATCCTTCGGGAAGCACGACCCGCCGTACCCCGGACCAGGGAACAGAAATGACTGACCGATGCGGGCATCGCTTCCGATTCCGCGCCTGACGAAGTCGACGTTCGCGCCCACCTTGTCGCACAGGTTCGCGATCTCGTTCATGAAAGAGATGCGCGTCGCCAACATTCCGTTCGCTGCGTATTTGGTCATTTCCGCCGATGAAATGTCCATCAGCAGGACCGGCTTTCCGGTGCGCACGAAAGGGGCGTAGAGGTCTGTCATCACCTTCCGCGCATGGGCGGACTCTACCCCCAGAACCACGCGATCGGGACGCATGAAATCCTCGACCGCGTCGCCTTCCTTGAGAAATTCCGGATTGCTGCAGACATGAAACGGAAACTTTGCCTCCCGCGCCACAGCCTTCTCGACCTTAGCCGCGCTACCCACCGGGACCGTGGATTTCGTCACCACGACGATCTCTCGCGTCATGTGCCGGCCAATCAGATCGGCGACCTGCAGGACGTACTTGAGATCCGCGGCTCCGTCCTCACCGGGCGGCGTTCCGACGGCGATGAAGATGACGTCCGCTGACCCGATGGCTTCGGGCAGCGCGGTCGTGAAAGAGAGTCGCTGTTCCTTTTGATTCCGTTCCACGAGCGGTTCCAGACCAGGCTCGTAGATAGGAATGTCGTTTTTCCGGAGCCGCTCGATTTTCTGACTATCGATGTCGGCGCAACAAACGGTATTGCCGGTCTCGGCGAGACAGGCGCCTACGACGAGTCCGACGTATCCGGTGCCAATTACTGAGATGTTCACGAGCTGATCGAGTCAGGCAGTTGCGTAGTTTGCAACCGACGCGAGCGACACGATCCTGCCCTTCCCCTTCGCGAGCTTTGCGGTCGCGTTCCGCGTGTCGACCACGACTCCAGCGAGATCGACCACGCGCTGATAGTCCACAGACGAATGGTCCGTGACGATCACGACTGCATCCGCACTCTCGATCTCCTTGTCAGTGAGCGCGACACTGGAGTGATCGTGCCCGTCCTCGCGGAATTTCGGAACGAAGGGATCGTGATAGAACACGTTCGCGCCCTGCGCCTCGAGAAGACGAATCACATCGAGCGATGGGCTCTCCCGTACGTCGTCGATGTCTTTCTTGTACGCCACGCCCAGCACGAGTATGCGGCTTCCATTGACCGCCTTCTTCTCTTCGTTGAGCGCCTGCGCAACCTTGCGGACGACCACAGCCGGCATCTCACTGTTGATCTCACCGGCCAGGTCGATAAAACGCGTCTTGTAGTTGAGGGTCCTCATCTTCCACGCGAGGTAGTGCGGGTCGAGCGGGATGCAGTGCCCACCGATCCCCGGACCGGGCGTGAACTTCATGAACCCGAAGGGTTTCGTCGCCGCGGCGTCGATTACCTCCCAGATGTTCACTCCCAGCTTGTCGCAAACAATCGCCATCTCGTTCACGAGTCCGATGTTGACCGACCGGAACGTGTTCTCGAGGAGCTTCACAAGCTCGGCCGTCTCAGGACTGGAAACGGGAACGATCGTATCCAGGCACGTTGCGTAGAGCGCCGACGCGATCTCCGTGCACGACGGCGTTATTCCGCCGACGATCTTCGGAGTGTTCTTGGTGTTCCAGACGGGATTGCCGGGATCGACTCGTTCGGGGCTGAACGCCAGGAACACATCTTCTCCGACCGTGAGTCCGGCCGCTTCGAGCTTGGGCTGCATCAATTCCCGCGTGGTACCCGGATAAGTCGTGCTCTCCAGAATCACCACCACGCCGGGACGGCAGTTGCGTCCGATCGCATCCGCCGCCGCGATCACGAACCCCATATCGGGGTCGCGGGTCTTGGCGAGCGGAGTCGGGACAGCGATCGAAATTGCATCCATATCGTGCATTCTCGATTCGTCGGCCGTCGCTTCGAACTTCCCGGCCTTCACCAGTCGCGCGACTTCCGCGCCGGGCACATCCTGAATGTGCGACTTCCCCGACATCAACGCTTTCACGACCCGTTCGCTTACGTCGTAGCCAATCACCTTGAAACCGGCGCGCGCAAATTCCAGAGCGAGCGGCAGCCCGACGTAACCGAGGCCAACGACGCCTACGCAGGCAGTCCTTTTGTCTATTTTGGCGAGGAGCTGATCCTTTAATCCCACCTTGGACACTCTATGCAGATGGTTTTCAGCGGCCGTAAAAATCGCGCACGGCTTCGATTACTTCATCGAGTTGCGACTGCTGCAGCTCCGGATACACGGGTAGCGAGATTACTTCCTTCGTCGCCTTTTCGCTCTCCGGATACGCGCCGCGCTTGCAGCCCAGGTACTCGAAACAGGGCTGCAGGTGAAGCGACAGCGGGTAGTAGATCGCCGATCCGATTCCCTTTTCCTTCAGGTGCGCCTGCAGATCCTCTCGCCGGGCAGCGCGGACAGTGTACTGATTGTAAATGGATTCGTTCGCCGGATCGATCGTCGGTGTGCGCAGGCCCTCGACATCCGCGAATGCCGCGTCGTAATAAGCGGCATTCTTGCGCCTCGCCGCGCTCCACGACGAAAGCATTGGGAGCTTCGCCGAGAGGACCGCCGCCTGCAGCGCGTCGAGCCTGCTGTTGTATCCGACCTCTTCGTGGTAATAGGTCTTCAAACCACCGTGAGTCCGGAGGCGGCGCAGGCGCGTGGCGAGATCGTCGCTCTGGGTCACGATCATTCCGCCGTCGCCGTAACCACCGAGATTCTTCGACGGGAAGAAGCTGAACGTACCTATCGTCGCCGCTTCGCCGGCCATTACCCACTTGTCGTTCACTTTTCGCCGCGCTCCGATCGACTGCGCCGCGTCCTCGATTACCGGGATCTTTCCGGCCGCATCCATGATGGATTCGATCGGGGCCATCTGGCCGAACAGATCTACCGCGATGACTGCCCGCGTCGACGGCTTGACGGCCGCGGCAATCGTGTCGCCGGAGAGATTGAACGTGTCGGGATCGATGTCCGCGAAAACAGGGCGCGCGCCAACGTTGTGAATCGCGCCGGCTGTCGCGAAAAAAGTGAACGGCGTCGTCAGTACTTCGTCGCCACGACCGATGTCGAGCGCGCGAAGGGCGAGGAGAAGAGCGTCGGTTCCGTTGGCGCACCCGATCGCGTGCGTCGCCTGCGAAAGCTTCGCGACATCGCGCTCCAGACGCTCGACGGGCTCGCCAAGAATGAACGCCTGGTCGTCGACGACCTTCATCATCGCGTTCACGATAGAATCGCGGATGGTCGCGTGCTGTGCTTTAAGATCAAGAAGTGGAACGGCCATTTATCTCAGTTTGGAATCGCGGCGAATACAACCTTTAAAGATACACGAGTCAGACTCATACTTGAGCTCGGAGAGGCAATGGAACCTCGCGTCCGGTCTTGGCCGATTCGTAAATGCCCAGAATCAGCTCCAGAGACTTCCGCCCTGCCCGGCCGTCGGTGTCCGGCTTGGCCTCGCCCCTCAGTACCGCGAGGACGTTTCTGTAGTAGCCCTGGTGCCCGAGCCCGTAGATACTCGGCGGATTCGTGTTTGCGCCCTCGATCAGCTTGTCATCGTCGTCCGGCTCCGCGAACTCCCAGTGCTCGATCTTGTTGACCGCCGTTCCCCCGATTTTGGCCGATCCCTTCTCGCCAAGAATCGTCAAGGAGCCTTCCAGATTGCGCGGAAACGCCAGCATGGTCACCTCGATCGTGCCCAGCGCGCCCGAGCGGAACTTCAGAATGGCTATGCCAGTGTCCTCGGTCTCGATGCGCCTCGCCAGCGTCGCGGTCTTCGCCATCACGCTCTCCACAGGTCCCATCACCCACTGTATGAGATCGACGTAGTGCGATGCCTGATTCATGAAGGCCCCGCCATCGAACTCCCAGGTCCCGCGCCACGGAGCCTGATCGTAATACTCCTGCGGACGCGCCCAATGGACCGTGCAGCTGGCCAGGTAGATGCGGCCGAACCTATTGCGATCGACCGCCCGCTTCAGCAGCTGAATCGGGGGATTCAACCTGTTCTGCTTCACGACGAATAGCTGTACGCCCGCCTTGTCGCACGCCTGAACGAGAGCGTCGGCGCCGGTGAGAGAGATCGCCATCGGCTTCTCCATCACGACGTGCTTGCCCGTTCTCGCGGCCGCCACTCCCTGCTCGGAATGAAGGCCGGATGGAGTCGCAATCGTCACGATGTCGGCGTTGCTCTCCGCCAACATCCGCTCGTACGATGCGAAGTAAGGAACCTTCCACTGGGTTCCGGCCTGTTTCGCCCGCTCCGGGTCGGCGTCCGAAACGGCGACCAGCTCGAGCCCATCGATTTTGTCGATCGCTTCGAAATGGTTCTTGCTGATGCGCCCGCATCCGACCAGCGCGATCTTGAAGGTCTTCTCCGAGCTCACCTAGGACAGTCTCCTCAGCTCGTCGCCGTCGAGTTCATACCTCGTCCCACAGACCGCGCAGCTGCCAGGATTCCTGTCGGACAGGCGCTCGCCACACTGGCACATCCAGCCGACCTTGCGGGCGGGCACTCCGACCATGAGCGCGAAAGCAGCAACGTCATGGGTCACTACGCTTCCCGCTCCCACGAAGGCGTATTCCCCAAGCGTGACACCGCAGATTATCGTCGCGTTGGCACCAAGGGTCGCGCCTCTTCCAACGAGCGTCTTTTTGTATTCGTTGCGCCGCGAAACGTGGCTGCGTGGATTTATCACGTTGGTGAACACCATCGACGGTCCGCAGAAAACATCGTCGGACAGCTCCACTCCCTCGTACACCGAGACGTTGTTCTGAATCTTGACGTTGTTTCCGATCCTGACGCCGTTCATCACCACCACGTTCTGCCCCAGCGAGCAGCGCTCGCCAATCACCGCGCCGCCCAACACGTGACAGAAATGCCAGACTTTGGTGTCGGCGCCGATCTGCGCGCCCTCGTCCACATAAGCGGACTCGTGGATGAATGGCTTCGCCATCAGACGGCAGCTTCCCTGGGGATTCTGGCGTGCCACTCCTGCAGCGAAAGCACGGACGGCGACCTCGACCTGAGCGACAGGATCGCATCGCATGCCGCGCTCGCCGCGGACAGCGTCGTCGTATACGCAACCCGGTTCGCGATCGCCGCCTGCCTCATCGAGTAGTCGTCGCGCTGGGATTCCTTGCCGAGCGGAGTGTTGATCAGCAGCTGGATGTCCCCATTGAGCATCATGTCCATTCCATTCGGCCGTCCTTCGTGGAGCTTGAGGACCGTATCCACTGGAATTCCGCGACCGCGGAGATGCTTAGCGGTGCCGCTCGTGGCGAATAGCTTGAACCCCATCTCCTGAAACCGCCTCGCGATCGGCGTCACGGAATTCTTGTCCGAATCATTGACCGTGATGAAGATCGCGCCCTCGCTGGGCAGGACATTGTCTGCCGCGAGCTGCGCCTTGCCGAATGCGCTCCCGAACGAGTCGGAGATTCCCATTACTTCTCCGGTAGATCTCATTTCGGGGCCAAGGATCGGATCGAATTCCCGGAACTTGTTGAACGGGAAAACAGCCTCCTTCACGGAGATGTACGCCGGCGCTACTTCCTCTGTGAACCCGATGTCGTCGAGTGTTTCGCCAAGCATCACCCGCGCGGCAATCGCTGCGAGCGGAACTCCAATCGCCTTCGAGACGAACGGCACGGTCCGGCTGCCACGCGGATTTACCTCGAGCACGTACACCTGTCCATCCTTCAGAGCGTACTGGACATTGATCAACCCCACCACCCTCAACGCCTTGGCCAGCGCAACCGTGTGCTGGCGCATCTCTTCGATGTGCTCCTCGTCGATCAGATATGGCGGGAGTACGCACGCCGAATCGCCAGAATGAATACCCGCGTCCTCGATGTGCTGCATCACGCCGCCGATCACGACTCGCTCGCCGTCTGAAATCGCATCGACATCGGCCTCGAACGCATCCTCCAGAAACCGGTCGATCAGAACCGGTTTGTCCTCGGATACGACCGCTGCGCGCTCAAAGTATCCCGCCAGAGACTTCTCGTCGTACACGATCTCCATCGCTCGGCCGCCGAGCACGTAGGAGGGGCGCACCAGCACCGGGTAGCCGATTCTCCGGGCCGCCGTCACCGCCTCTTCGAGGCTCGTCGCGGTGCCATTCTCCGGCTGCTTGATTCCCAGCTGGCGCGCAATCCTGTCGAAGCGCCGCCGGTCCTCGGCGATGTCGATCGCATCGGGCTGGGTGCCGAGAATCCTAACGCCTGCCTTGGCCAGCCCGTTCGTGAGCTTGAGCGGCGTCTGCCCACCGAGCTGAACGATCACTCCGATAGGCTGCTCCCGCTCGACGATGTCCAAAACGTGTTCGAGCGTGAGCGGCTCGAAGTACAGCTTGTCCGATATGTCGAAGTCGGTCGAGACGGTCTCGGGATTCGAGTTGATCATGATCGTCTCGTAACCCTGCTCCCTAAGCGCGAGCGCGGCGCGCACGCAGCAGTAGTCGAACTCGACGCCCTGGCCAATTCGATTCGGTCCGCTGCCAAGAATCACGACTGACTGCTTTTCCGTCCGCGGCGCTTCGTTTTCTTCGTCGTAGCTGCTGTACAGGTATGGCGTCGCCGACGGAAATTCGCCGGCACAGGTATCAACCATCTTGTAGGCGGGAAGAATTCCGAGCCCGATTCGTCTCGACCTTGTCGCGGACTCCGATTCGCCGCGCAAGTCGCCCAGCTGCCGGTCGGAGAACCCCATCCGCTTCATCTGCCGCAGAACGTCCTTGTCAACGGTCGGCAGCTTGGCGTACGCGCGCTCGGCGTCGATCAGTTCCGACAGCTGCCAGAGAAACCAGCAATCGATGCCGGTGAGCTCGTTGACCTCGTTCACATCGAGTCCTGCTTCGAGGGCGCGTTTGATCTGAAAGATGCGCTCCGGCGTCGGCTGCCTCAGGGCGCCGCGAAGCGCCTCCAGCGTGTCCTCCTCGAGACGGTCGTCGGCAAGAGTCGCAGCGGTGACCCACCCCGCGCGTCCGATCTCGAGCGCGCGCAGCGCCTTCTGAAACGCTTCCTTGAATGTCCGCCCGATCGCCATCGATTCCCCGACGGACTTCATTTGAGTCGTCAGGCGAGGGTTGGCGGCGCGGAATTTCTCGAAGGCAAAGCGTGGACACTTTACGACCACATAGTCGAGCACCGGCTCGAAAGAGGCCGGCGTCGTTCCCGTGATGTCATTCGGGATTTCGTCGAGGCGGTAGCCGACCGCGAGCTTGGTCCCGATGCGCGCGATTGGAAATCCCGTCGCCTTGGATGCCAGCGCCGACGAGCGTGACACGCGCGGGTTCATCTCGATCACCAGCATCTCGCCGTCGCGAGGATTGATCGCGAACTGGATGTTGCATCCGCCTGCTTCGACGCCGATCTCCCGGATGACGGCGACGGCGGCATCGCGCATCAGCTGGTACTCGCGATCCGTCAGCGTCATCGCCGGCGCAACGGTGATTGAATCGCCCGTGTGGACTCCCATCGGATCGATGTTCTCGATCGAGCAAACGATCACCACGTTGTCGGCCCCATCGCGCATAACCTCGAGCTCGAATTCCTTCCAGCCGATGACGCTTCGCTCGATCAGGACCTGAGTGACAGGCGAGAGATCGAGCCCCCGCCGGACGATGTCTTCGAGTTCCTGCCGGTTGTACGCGATCCCGCCGCCTGAGCCGCCAAGCGTGAAGGCCGGCCGTATGATCGCCGGAAATGCCGTTCTCTCGACGATCTCGAGCGCCTCGTCCAGCGTGGTCGCCGTCTCTCCCTGGGGAACCGCCAGACCGATCCGCCTCATGGCTTCGCCAAACAGCTTCCGGTCCTCAGCCATGGCGATCGCCCGCGCGTCGGCTCCGATCAATTCGACCCCGTACTTCTCGAGCACACCGTTTTCTGCGAGCTTCATCGCCACGTTGAGGGCCGTCTGCCCACCCATAGTCGGCAGCAGCGCGTCGGGCCGCTCCTTGGCGATCACGAGCTCGACGTACTCGGGAGTCACCGGCTCGATGTAGGTCCGATCCGCAATCTCGGGATCGGTCATGATCGTCGCGGGATTGGAGTTTACGAGGATCACCTCGAACCCTTCCTCTTGAAGCGCTTTGGCCGCCTGAGTGCCGGAATAGTCGAACTCCGCGCCCTGCCCGATTATGATCGGACCGGAGCCAATCAGAAGGATGCGGTGGATGTCAGTTCGTTTGGGCATTCCGAATTCGGCGATTCACTGGACAAAAGTTAGCGAACAGATTCCCCTGCGGTACGACGCGTTGACGTGCGGAGGTGCCAACTGCAAACTGAACGGGGGGTCAGGTTGCAGGTGAGAGTCAAGAAAAAGGGAGCCCGTTGGGCTCCCTTTTCTGTGCGCATGATCAGCTGCTTAGGCAGCCGACACTCCTCTCGGAGCGCGCTGAATCTTGCCGGCATGCAGGCAGCGAGTGCACACCTTGATCTTGGTGATCTTGCCGTCGATCACAATCCGCGCGACCTGAAGGTTTGGCTTCCAGGTGCGACGCGTCTTGTTGTTGGCGTGGGAGACGTTATTGCCGTAAGCGACACCTTTGTCGCAGACGTAGCAGCGGTTTCTCTTGATCTGTGCCATTGGTTAGCCCTCGGTCCCGACCAGCTCGATACGCGCCATCTCGGCGCCGTCGCCCTTGCGGTGACCAGTCTTGAGAATGCGGGTGTAGCCGCCCTTCCGCGTCGCGAAGCGGGGTCCGATTTCCTGGAAAAGCTTGTCGGCCGTCGCGCGGTGCGGAACCTTGGTGCCCGCGAGGCGGCGGTTATGGAGCGTACCGGTCTTCGCCTTCGTGATCAGCTTCTCCACGAAAGGACGCAGCTCCTTGGCCTTCGCTTCGGTGGTCTCGATGGCCCCACGCTCGATGAGCGCTTTTGCCAGGCTTTTCATCAGAGCCAGCTTCTGCTCGCTGGTGCGGCGAAGCTGTCTCCCGACTTTGCGGTGACGCATTCTTACACTTCCTCTTCGTCGTCGGCGCCGACAGTGGCGACGTTACGGTTGGCCGGCGTGCCCTGATCGGTGATGCGAACGCCATCGGAAGACTCCTCGTACTTCATCCCGAAGTTCAGGTTCTCTCTCTCGAGCAGGTCCGCGATCTCGTTCAGCGACTTCTTGCCGAAGTTCTTGACCTGGAGAATCTGGCTCTCGCTCTGACGGACCAGGTCGCCCAGGGTGCGGATGTTGGAATTCTTGAGCGAGTTCACGGAGCGAACCGAGAGCTCGAAATCTTCGATCGGGGTGCGCAGCACTTCGGCGAGACGGTGCGCGTCGCCACCGGGCATGTCCGAGCCGGGCGTGAGCGGCGCCGAAGCGTGCGAGCCGAAGCCCGCGAAATACTGGAAGTGCGTCTGAGCCAGCGCGGCGGCATAGCTCACGGCCTCTTCCGGCGTCACCGTGCCATTGGTCTCGACGGTCAGCGTCAGGCGGTCGTAGTCCGTGCGCTGTCCGACGCGTGTCTCCGCGACGGCGAAGTTGGCGCGACGAACTGGATTGTAGATCGAATCGATGCGCACGACATTCACGGGAAGCGTCTTGTCGGCGACGTGCTGGTCGGCTTCGACGTAGCCACGCCCGCGTCCGACGTACAGCTCGACGTTGATCTCGCGGTCGCCCTGCAGCGTGAACAGGTGCTGGGTGCGATCGACGATCGTGACGCCGCCCTGCCCTTCGATGTCAGCCGCGGTCACGGGACCTGCGGCGTTCTTGGTGATGCGGAGAACGGTGTTCTCGACTCCCTCGTCGAGCGAGAGCGTCAACGTCTTGAGATTGCCGATGATCTGGTGGACATCCTCGACCACGCCCGGGATCGTCTGGTGCTCGTGCAGGACGCCGTCGATGCGGAATCCCCACACGGCCGAGCCGCGGAGCGATGAGAGCAGGAGCCGCCGCATGGCGTTCCCCAGCGTGTGTCCGAAGCCGCGCTCGAGCGGCTGAAGGCGGAATTCTGCGACATTGGGATTGTCTTCGCGCTTCGTCGCCTCGACAAGCTGCGGACGGACAAGTCCCCTCAGATCAATTGCGGTTGCCATTTTTTTCGATTCCTTGAACGTGCCACCCCGCCCCTAACGCGCGGTGAGCCCGTAACGAGAGTTAGGGTCTCGTCCTGCAGTATGGTTGAAAAACGTTTCTTACTTCGAGTAAAGCTCGACCACCAGCTGCTCCTGCGCGGCGATCGGGATGTTCGGCCTCGTCGGTCTCTCCAGCATCCTGCCGCTGAAGCTGTCGCGATCGACTGCGATCCACGACAACGGCGCTCCGCGTGAGGACTGGTCCATCGCGGCCATCACGCTCGCCTGCTCGCGTGACTTCGTGCGGACGCGGATTTCCTGCCCCGGCTGCACCAGGAAGCTCGGGATGTCGACCGACTTCTGATTCACTTCGACGTGCCGGTGACGAACGAGCTGGCGCGCTGCCTTGCGGCTGCCGGCGAAGCCCATGCGATACACGACGTTGTCGAGACGCGACTCCAGCGCCGCGAGAAGATTGTGTCCCGTGATCCCCGGAAGCGGTGCAACGCGCTCGAAGGTGTTCCGGAACTGTCTCTCGCTCACTCCGTAGATGCGCTTGATCTTCTGCTTCTCACGGAGCTGCTTCGAGTACTCCGACACCTTACGGCGGCGGGCGGTGGAGGTACCGTGCTGTCCTGGAGGCGTCGGACGACGCTCCACGGGACATTTCTCGGTGAAGCACTTGGTCGCCTTGAGGAAAAGCTTGGTTCCTTCGCGGCGGCACTGTCTGCAGCTCGATCCTGTATAACGCATCGGTTAGACTCTCCGACGCTTGGGAGGACGACAGCCGTTGTGCGGAATCGGCGTCACATCCTTGATTGACTTCACCTGCAGGCCCGCAGCGACGAGCGCCTGGATCGCTGACTCGCGCCCCGATCCCGGTCCCTGAACTCTCACATGCACCCGGCGAACGCCGAGCGTGACGGCCTCGCGTCCAGCCTGCTCACCGGCGACGGTGGCGGCGAACGGAGTCGACTTCTTCGATCCCTTGAACCCAGCCTTGCCCGACGAGCCCCACGAGATGGTGTTCCCGTGAGAGTCGGTGATCGTGATCGTCGTGTTGTTGAACGTCGCGCTAACGTGGGCGATTCCTTCCGCCTCGATTACGCGCTTGACCTTTTTACCGATTGCCATGATTTACTTGGTTTCCTGCGCCATTACTTGGTGACCTTCTTCTTGCCGGCGATAGCGCGGCGTGGGCCCTTCTTGGTACGGGCGTTGGTGTGCGTGCGCTGACCGCGGACCGGGAGCCCGCGGCGATGACGAATGCCCCGGTAGCTGCCGATGTCCATGAGCCGCTTGATGTTCATCGCGACTTCGGTGCGAAGAGCGCCCTCGACGCGAAAATCCTTTTCGATCGCCTGGCGAAGCTTGTTGGTATCAGCATCGGTGAGATCGCGGATACGCTGCTCGGCATTGACGCCGGTCGTCTGAATAATGCGTCGCGCGAGCGCGCGGCCGATTCCGAAGATGTACGTCAGGCCGATCTCGACCTTCTTCTCACGCGGGAGATCTACGCCAGCAATACGCGCCATTGATTAACCCTGCCGCTGCTTGTGCTTTGGATTGCGCTTGCAGATGATGCGAGTCACGCCCTGCCGCTTGATGACCTTGCAGTGCTCACAGATCGGCTTCACGCTGCTGCGAACTTTCACGTCCTACTCCCTACACGATGTTGGAAAGAGGGCCGGAGCCCTCTCAATTTTTCCGAGGTTAGCCTTTCAAATTACATACGCCCCTCGCTCAAGGCAAGCCTCTCAGATCGGGCAAAGTGTGACCCCGCGCGGGGTTAACTGACTCCTCCCCGTTAGATGGACCTCATGACCGCCCTGAGCTCGAGCGCGGGATCCTTAGCCTCAGTCACCATCCGGCCCAGCACTATGTAACTCGCTCCAGCACTGGCTGCCTCAGCCGCGGTGACTGTACGCTTCTGGTCGTCCGACCTGCCCCCGGCCGCCCGGATCCCGGGAATCAGGAGCTTCAGCCTGTCCCCGTACTTGGCGCCGATCTTCTGGGCCTCGAGTCCGCTGCAAACCACTCCGTGAGCGCCCACCGCCGCGCATTCGCCAGCCAGCCGAAGCACTTCGCCGTAGACCTCGAGCGACTTCCTGCCCCAGGCGCTCCGAAGCTGCGCCGCATCGAGCGACGTCAGGATCGTAACGCCGAGCACCCCGCACTTGTCTCCAGCTCCCTCGACCGCAGCCTCGATCATCTCTCTCCCGCCCGAGGTGTGCACGGTCAGGAGCTTTGCGCCAATTGCGGCCGCGCTCCGCGCCGCCCCGCGCACCGTGTTCGGGATGTCGTGCAGCTTGAGGTCGAGAAAGACATCGTTCCCCAGCGCCCGCAAAGCCTGGACAACCTGCGGTCCCGCCGCGGTGAAGAGCTCACCACCCACCTTGTAGAACCGGCAGGCATCTCCCAGCCGCTCGACCATCGCGAGCGCCAGGTCGGCCCGGGGGAAATCGAGCGCGACGATCGGAATCGGACGCGCGCTCTTCGACTCCGCTGTCTTTGTCGCGGCCCTGGCTCGCGTTGCAGGTCGAGAGTTTGGCGTCACGTCATTTCTCCCAGAGCAGGGAGCCGCGCAGCTCCGTCAGTGCTCTCGTCCCGTTCTTCCGACACCATTCCTCCAGATCCTCGACGAGCCTGGTTGCGAGCTTGGGCTTTTGCATCGCGGCCGTGCCAACGGCAACGAGTGATGCCCCGGCGATCACATACTGGACGATGTCCGTCGCTTTGGAAATCCCTCCCACCCCGATTACAGGCAAGGCGACGGCTTTCGCGACTTTATAGGTCGCCAGCACCCCCACCGGAAGCAGACCAGCCCCGCTCACGCCCCCGGTGCCGAAGCCGAGCGCAGGCTTGCGGGAATCGACGTCGATGACGAGGCCGGGCATTGTGTTGACCACCGATATCCCGTCCGCTCCCGCGTCGGCCGCGATCTGGGCCGTTCTGCCAATGTCGGCGAGAGTAGGTGACAGCTTCACGAAGATCGGACGCCGGGTCGCCGCGCGTGAGCGCGACACCACGTCTCTGAGTGCTTGCGGATCGGCGCCGAACTCCATGCCGCCTGCCCTGACGTTCGGACAGCTCACGTTCAGCTCGAATCCCGCCACGCCCGGCGCATCATCGAGAGTCGAGACCACCATCGCGAAATCCTCCGCCCGGTTCCCCACGACGTTCACCAGCACCCGTGCTCTCCGGAGATTCTCAGCCAGCCACGGGAGGTGAGTGGATTTCACTTCATCGAGGCCCGGATTGGCCAGACCGACGGCGTTGATCATTCCGCCGTCGAATTCCGCGACGCGAGGAGCCGGCGCGCCGTGCCTGGGCTCCACACTTACGGCCTTGGTTACCAGCCCGCCCAGCGAGTCGAGATCCACCACCCGCGCGAGCTCCCGTCCATAAGCGGCGGTTCCGGCGGCCAGCAAGACTGGATTCTGAAAATCGATTCCCGCGACGGTGACTGCCAGCTCGGTCGGGGCCAACGCTACCGCGTGCCTCCGACTCGGGACTCGTAGTGAGCGAGGTAGTCGAGCACCGACTGCGCGATGTTTCTCGCCAGCGCGCGCTGATTGTCCTGGTCGCTTAGATACGTCGCCTCTGACTGGTTGCTGCCGAAGCCGATCTCCACGAGAACCGCGGGCATGTACGAACCGCGCAGCACGGCAAAGTTCGCCTGCTGCACGCCTCGATTCGGCCCGGGATGCACATCGATCAGACCGTTCTGGATCGTCAGCGCCAAATCGCTCGACTCCCTGAGATGTTCGTTCTGCGCCATATCGGTGATTATGAAACTGAGCGGATCGCCCCTGGGGGCGTTGGCTCCAGTCTCGAATTTTACTGATTCGTTTTCCATGTCCTGCACTCGGCGCTCGTCTTCCGTTTTCGCTTCGGCCAGAAAATATGTCTCGAATCCGTGTTCACGGGCGGCCGCGGCCGTATTGTAGCCCGGAGCGTTCACGTGGATGGAGATGAATACATCGCCGTGGTTGCTGTTGGCGATCTTGCCTCGATCGGCCAGCGCAATCAGTGTGTCCGTCGTCCGCGTCATCAGAACATCGACACCGCGCGCCCGAAGCACCGCCGCCAGTTTCTTCGCGACCGCCAGGGTCACATCCTTCTCCACGAACCAAGCCGGAGACCCGATCGGCCCTGACATTCCTCGATCCGGACCACCGTGACCTGCGTCGATCACCACGACCTTACGGGCGGACGGGCGGGTGAAAACGGGCTGCCGAGTTGCAGGCTTGTTCAGAGCCGGCTGCTGCGCAATCGCGCTTGTGCCGGGAGGAGTCGAGCTCGCTGACCGGATCGGCGTTGCCGGACGGGTCGCCAGAGCAGCCACCGTTCGCAGCTCGCTGAGCCCGGCGTCGTATGCATATCCGCCGACGTACCTCGGAATCACATCAGTCACGAATTGAATGGGCAGGTACAGCTGACCACCACGGACCTGCGGAGCGCGCGTGAGCGGTATAGTCAGTGTATCGCGTTTTGCAAATGGAATTCCGTCGATGAGATCAATGCGCGCGCGTGGCAGCGACAGTGTGTAATGAAGGTTGGTCGACGTGATCAGGATCCCGCGCATCGCCCGCATCAGGGCGTCAGCGCGCACGCTCGCCTGACCTCCATCGATTGTCACGGGGACCGAAGCTACCGCTCCCCCGTCGCGCACGACGATGAAAGTCGGAACCGGCGCCGCTATGGCCGCGATTGCGGTCTGGAGGAAAAAAAGAAGCGCGATCATCTGGTTCTTACGGCCCGCTGCATGTCGCGCTCGTCGTCGCGGCGCTTCTCGTCAGCGCGCTTGTCGTAGAGCTTCTTGCCCTTGCCGAGCGCGAGCGCGACCTTGGCCCTGCCCTTCCTGAAGTAGATCTCCAGAGGGATGAGCGTCAGCCCCTGCCGCTCGACCGCGCCGATCATCTTGCGAATCTCCTTTCGGTGGAGCAGGAGCTTTCGCGTGCGTGTGGGCTCGTGGTTGAAATGGCTCGCCTTCTCGTAGGGCGATATGTGCAGGTTGAGCAGAAAAACCTCTCCGTCCTTAACGATCGCGTAGGAATCAGCGATGTTGGCCTTTCCGTCCCGAAGCGACTTGACTTCGCTGCCGGTCAGAACGACACCCGCCTCCCATGTGTCGATGATGTGGTAGTCGTGCCTGGCGCGTTTGTTCCGCGCTACCGACTCCTTCGCATCTTTCTCGACTGTCTCTGCCATTTGACTAAGTTCTCAAGTTAGACGCAACAACGACGCGCGACAAAGCCATTTGCGTTGACTTAGCTCCATGCAGTTTCTATCTTCGGATCTCGACCTCGCCGGAGTGGTGGAACTGGTAGACGCGCTGGCTTCAGGAGCCAGTGGGCGCAAGCCCGTGGGGGTTCGAGTCCCCCCTTCGGCACATAAAAAAGAACGGCGCGTCTGCTGAGCCAGGCGCGCCGTTCGTGCATCTGGCGGCGTGATCTAAACCGTCTCGAGAATGGGCAGGGCGCCTTTATCCGACCCCGCGCGCAGGCTGCCGAGTCCGACTCGCTCGCGCACAGTCGGTTCGTCGTGCAGAAGATCCGCCAGGCTCACGCCCTGAAGCACTTCGTCGATCCTGCCCTGCAACATCACCCACACGGGCCTGATGCTGCAGCTGTGCGAAGCGGAGCAGCGCTCCTCCTCAACGGGATGACTGACGCAATGGAGATCGAACGTCTCCAGCTCCGACGCGTGAATCACGTCGCGTATAGAGACTTCGCTCGCCGGCCGGGCGAGCACGTATCCTCCCCGTGCCCCGCGGGTGCTCGTGATCACGCCGGCCCGGCGCAGTCTGAGCAAAATCTGCTCGACATAATCCGCCGGAAGCCGTTCCTGTCTCGCGATCTCACGGCCGTTGACCGGTCCGAGCTCGGTCCGTTTGGCGAGGTTGAGCGCGCAAATGACGCCATACTCTGCCCAGGTCGTTATCCGCATATATGCAGGATAGGGATTCGAGACTCATCAGACAAGGGCCGAGCACAACTGCAACATAGCGCGACGGCAGGTGACCACCGAACTGTCGTTTGGAGCTATCCCCCGGCGACCCCCCCGTGCTTCCCTCCGGGCACCCCGATCTCGGTCATCTTCCGCAAATCGAGAACTTCGTCGATCTCCTTCGCGGGCAGCACTTTCTCGCGCTTCACGAGCTCTCGGATCAGCACGTTCTCCTTCACCGACTGCTTGCTGAGCTCCGCCGCCCGCGCGTAGCCGATTTGCGGAGCGAGCGCGGTCGCCAATGCCGCCGAGCGCTCGAGCCAGTATTCGCACTGCTCCTCGTTGGCCTCCATGCCCTTCACCGTCTTCTCGTCAAAGACCCGCGCGCTGTTGGTGAGAATCATCATCGAGGAGAGGACGTTGTGCGCTATCACAGGCATCATCACATTCAGCTCGAGCTGCCCGTGCTCCGCCGCCGCGCTCACGCACGCATCGTTGCCGAATACCTGGAAGCAAACCTGGTTGACCATCTCCGGAATCGACGGATTGACTTTGCCGGGCATTATCGAGGATCCCGGCTGCACGGCCGGAAGCCGGATCTCGTCGAGACCGGTGCGCGGCCCGCTCGCCATCAGACGCAGATCGCTGGCGATCTTGCTGAGATCGAGCGCCAGCACCTTTAGCTGTGCGCTGAAACCGGCCACGTCGCCCATACTCTGCATCAGCTGAACGCGGTCCGCTCCCTCCCGCAACTTCAGCTTGGTGGCCTTGCTGAGATTCTTGATCATGAGCCGGGGATACTCTGGCTCGACGTTGACTCCCGTCCCCACCGCGCTTCCGCCAATCCCCAAGTCCCGCAAATAATCAGCGGCTTCGACCACCCGCCTGAGACCGCGACGTAACGAGCCGGCGTAGGCATCGAGCTCCTGCCCCAGCCGAATCGGCATCGCGTCCTGGAGATGTGTGCGGCCGGACTTCAGGACTTCGTCGAATGCCGTTCCTTTCTTCTCGAACGATTTCGCGAGATCGTTGAACACCTCTTCCAGGCCGCCCAGCTCCATCAGGCAGCCAAGCCGAATCGCCGTCGGGATCACATCGTTGGTCGACTGCGCCATGTTGACGTGATCGTTCGGATGAACCGGAGTGTACGCGCCCCGCTTTCCGCCCAGGATCTCGTTGGCGCGGTTCGCGAGAACCTCGTTGCAGTTCATGTTGTGCGAAGTGCCGGCGCCCGCCTGATAGACGTCGACGACAAATTGGTCGCGATGCTTTCCCGCCAGGATTTCGTCCGCCGCCTTCACGATCGCGTCGGCGAGACGGGGCTCGAGCCTGCCTGTTTCCTTGTGTGTGAGCGCAGCCGCGCGCTTGATGTGCACCGTCGCCTCGATGAACGCCGGCAGCGGACGCAATCCACTGATTGGAAAGTTCTGAACCGCCCGCAACGTCTGCACTCCGTACAGAGCGTCCGCCGGAACCTCGAGGGCTCCGAGCGGGTCCTTTTCGGTTCGTGTCTTTTCGCTCATGGTTGTTTGCCGTTAACGCCCGACGATGCGGGCAGTGCCGTTGAGGAACGGATTCGACAACCGCTCCTCCGCGATCGTTGTCTCCATCCCGTGTCCGGGATATACCACAGTCTCGGGAGCGAGAGCTGAGATTTTTTCCAGCGAAGCCGCGAGCTGCGGCGGATTCGAGAAGGGAAGATCGGTCCTGCCGATGGATCCGGCGAACAGGCAGTCGCCCACGAGCGCGATACCGCCGCCGTGAATGACCACGTGGCCTGGCGAATGTCCCGGCGCATGCATGACTTCCATTTCGATGCCGCCCAGCTTGAGCACCTGCCCGTCCGCGAACTCACGGTCCGGAGGTGGCGGCTCCTCAAACGGAATTCCGTAAACCTCGGCCTGTCGCGACGCTGCCTCGTACAGACGGCGGTCTGCCGGATGGAGGTAGATCGGAACGTCCCACCGTCGCTTGATCGAAGCGATGCCACCAACATGATCGACGTGCGCGTGCGTGATCCAGATTCCCTCCAGCTTGGCCGCCGAATTGTCGATCGCGTCCACTAGCTTGTCGCCCTCGCCCCCGGGATCGATTATCACCGCCCGATACGTCCGGTCGTCCACCAGGAGGTACGTATTCTCCCGAAACGCGCCGACGGTGTGAGTCTGGATGTTCACGTCAGTGCTGCCTGACTTGAGGTTGCACCTGCGTCCAAACGACGAGCGTGACACACTCATCGAGGCCGGAGAACTGCGCCGGCACTTCGGCTCCTTTCAAGCCTGTCCCGTTGATGCTGTCGACGACGATTCCGATGATGCGGGAGGAGTTTGCCGGCGCATTCTGGGCGAAGAAGGCGTCGAACGGAAAGAGCAGTATCGCTCCAGCGCAGATCGCCTCCCGCCGCATCAGGTGTAGCCTCCGGCGCTGACGTGGGAGCTCTCCAGAGCCTCGCGCTCAGCCGTCGTGGAGCCATCCCGCTGGCTCTTCTTGAACCGGGTTATGTACTTGTCGGCCGCGATCGCGGCAGTAGTTGCGTCGCCCGAAGCGGTCGTTACCTGGCGTGTCAGTTGAGAGCGCAGATCGCCAGCGACGAACAAGCCGGAAATCGAAGTCATCATCGCGTTGTCGGTCACCACGTAACCCATAACGTCGTGATCGAAGTGCCCGGCAATCACGCCAGTGTTGGGACGAAACCCGATGAACACGAACAATCCGGTAGTGTCGAGAAGCTTCCGCTCCTGCGTCACGAGGTTGTGGATCCGGAGCCCGGTCATCCCCGTCTGCGGATCTCCTTCGACTTTTTCCGCCACGGTGTCCCAGATCACCTCTATCTTCGGATTGTCGAAGGCGTGCTGCTGCAGAATCTTCGACGCGCGGAATTCGTGACGCCGGTGGACCAGGTACACCTTGCTCGCGTACCTGGTGAGAAAATCGGCCTCCTCGACGGCGGCATCGCCGCCTCCTACCACCGCGACGACCTGCTGCTTGAAGAAAGCGGCATCACAGATCGCACAATAGGACACCCCCTTCCCAGCGTACTCCAGCTCGCCGGGGATGCCGAGCTTGATCGGCGTTCCACCAGCGGTCACGATCGCGGCTGGAGAGCGGAAGATCTCGCCCGTCTCTGTCTCGGTATGAAAGTATCCATCGGGCATTTTCGTCACCGACGTGACACTGGTCGTCTCGAAGAACTCGGCACCGAACTGCTTGGCGTGTTCCGCGAACTTTTCCGCCAGCTCGTGACCGAGAATCTTCGGGAAGCCGATCACATCGTCCAGAAACTCGGTATTGAGGAGCTCCCCGCCCGGAAATCCGCGCTCGAGCACAGCCGTGCGCAGCATCGCGCGGCCAGTATAGAGGGCAGCGGTCATTCCTGCCGGACCCGCACCGACGATTACAACATCGTAGTCGCGAATTGTCGCCACTGGACTCACCTGGAAGGAAGCTCAACGGAGAGCGAGAAACAGTTAACGCGGTGTGAAATATAACCGACGCCGCGCGTGCACCCGGACTCAGATGCGGACGTGACGTCCCCCGTCGACGATAATCGTCTCGCCGGTCACGTATTCCGCGCTGAGGAGATACAGGACTGCCTGCGCAACGTCTTCCGGTGAGCCGAGCCGTCCCAGCGGCGTCGTGGAGATCAGCTTGTCGGCATCTTCCTGCGTCCAGCCTTCCGGCAGCATCACTGGTCCCGGAGCAACGGCGTTGACGCGGATCTTCGGCGCTAGCGCGTGCGCCAGCCCTCGCGTCATCTGCACCACACCAGCTTTGGTGATGGCGTGCGGTATGTACCCGCGCCAGGTCTCGAATGCGGCCAGATCGGCAATGTTCACGATCGATCCGCCTTCACGCATCAGGCGCGCTGCCGCCTGGCAGAGGAAAAACGGCGCCCGAAGATTCAACGCGAACATCGCGTCCCAGTCTTCCACCAGGACTTCTCCGATTGGCGTCTTCAGCATCACCGCCGCTGAGTTGACGAGCACATCGATGGAGCCGAACACCTTCACCGTGTGCTCGATGAGCCGCGGTCCGGTGGTCGGATCCATGAGGTCTCCCGGTAGCGTTCGCGCATCGGTGCCTCCTCGGATGATCTCCTCCGCCGTCTGGCGCGCGCCCTTTTCCGAACCGGCATAGTGGACCCCCACCCGCATCCCCGCCTTGCCGAGCGCCAGCGCGATAACCCGCCCCACGCGTGTGCCGGCTCCAGTGACGAGAGCAGTGCGCCCTTTCAGTTCCACTCTGAAAACTCCATCAGACTCTCGTGGCGGATGTCAGTGAAGCAACTCTCTCATCCTGCTTTTCCAGCCATTCGCTTGGCACGTTCATCATTCCGAGGCGCCGCGGGCCCTCCAATGCGCCGTGCCAATCGGAGCCACCGCTCGGCACGAGGCCAAAGAAATCCGTTAGCGCCTGCAGTCGCTTCGTGTCTTCACCTGAATGACTCGGATGCTTGATCTCGACCCCATCGAGCCCCGCCGCCACGAGTGGTTCGAGACGCTCGCGGCGTCCTCCGTCCGACGGGTGGGCCCAGACCGCGATCGCTCCGGCTTCGTGCGCGATTCCAATCGCACCCTGGATCGAGAGTCGCTCCTTGGGAACGAACGCGCTCCCGTTGTTGCCGAGATATCTCGTGAATGCCTCGCGGAAGTCGGGTACCAGGCCGCGCGCAATCAATGCCCGCGCAACGTGTGGGCGGCCGACAGTGCCGCCATTCGCTTGCAGAAGGACTTCGTCGAGCGTGAGGGGAATGCCGAGTGCGTTGAGCTTCTCCACCATTCTTCCAGCTCTGACATGACGCGACGCGCGCAACCCCGCCAAATGCTTCTCGAGCGCCTCGAAATTGGATAGATGAAGCGCGAGCACGTGTATCTCCCGGTCTTCGTCGAATGCGCTGAGCTCCACACCCGCTATCACACGAATTCCCACTCCCTCGGCGGCCTTACGCGCCCCGCGGACGCCATCGATAGTGTCGTGGTCCGTGAGCGCGAGCGCGGCCAGCCCGCAACGCGCCGCCGCCTCGATTACCTGCTCGGGAGGTAGGGTGCCGTCAGAGGCCGTCGAGTGCGTGTGGAGGTCGACGAATCTCGGCCCTCCCGCCTCGCCACTCACCGCTCGTAGCCGGCCTCAGGCGACGTAAAGCTTGGCTGGGATTGCTCGAAAAGCTCCTTCAGCCGGGCGTCCGACAGCTCGGCGAACGCCTGCTCACGCGAGCGTGTTCCCTGCGGCGAATAACGCGTCACGCGCACCTCTCGATCCGTGCCACCACCGCGTGAGAACAACAGACCGTATTCGTCCTGGGTGTACTGGGTGATGTGGCCGGACGGATAAACCTCCCACTTCTTTCCGCCAACTTCGAGTGAGCGTGCCGGCATTAGAGCTCGATCTCCTGATAAACGCGGGACGGATCGAGTGTCTTGTGCGGGGCGTTGGCGTGGGCAACGCTCAGCGTCTGCTGATCGTCCGCCTCCGTGAATTCGATGAAAGCGCCCGGAAGCGAAGATTCTTCAAAAACCCAGAACCGGCAGTTTGCGGCGGCGTAATGGGATCGAAGCGCCTTCAGTCGCTTGGTGTAATTTGCGCGCTCGGCAGAAGGAACCGTCGAGCGTTGAATTGTAAGAGCCTTGGGCATTTTAAAGTCCGGTCTCCGGAAATGTCTCGATCGTTTTCTTCACAAAGGCCAGGAACTGGTCGGCGACGGCGCCGTCTATGACACGATGATCGAACGAGATTGAAAAATAAGCGCAGGTGCGGATTGCAATCGTATCCTCTCCATCGGAGCCCGGCAGAACCTTCGGCCGCTTCTCGATGGCTCCGACGCCCATGATCGCGACCTGCGGCTGGTTGATGATCGGCGTGCCCATCAGCGATCCGAAGACTCCAGGGTTCGTGATCGTGAAGGTTCCTTCCTGAACCTCCTCGGGGGAGAGCTTCTTGGCCCGCGCGCGGGCGGCGAGATCGTTGAGCGCGCGGGTGATTCCCGAGAGCGAGAGATCGTCGGCGTGCCTGATGACCGGCACGATCAGCCCCCACTCGAGAGCGACAGCGATGCCAATGTTGATCTGTTTTCTATAGATGACGTTGGTGCCTGCAACTGAGGAGTTCATCACCGGGAACTCCCGCAGTCCCTGCGTCACCGCTTTGATGATGAACGGCATGTAGGTCAGCTTCTGCCCGGTCGCTGCTTCGAACTCGGCGCGTTTTTTGGCGCGGATCCGGGCGACCCGGGTGAAGTCGATCTCGATGAACGACGTGACATGCGCGGACGTGTGGCGCGATGCTACCATGTGCTCGCTGATGAGCGCGCGCATCTTCGACATCGGCTCGACAACGTCACCTGCCCACGGTTCTGGCATCGGTAGCGCGTGACCGCCGCCACCGCCGCCTGCCCGCACTCCGGGTGCGCCGGTCGTCTTGGCGCCCGAGTCTATGAATCCGACGATGTCCCGCTTCGTGACGCGTCCGGCGACCCCTGTACCCTGCATTGCAGAGATGTTCAGTCCGTGCTCGGCGGCAATCTTCCGTACGAGAGGCGACGACTTGCTGCGCACCCGGTCTTCGAAGGAATTCCCATTGACCGAGCGGGATGCGGCGATTGCGGGCGCGGGTGTCTGGGTGCGTGCCGGAGTCGCGGCGGGAGTAGCTTCCCGCTGGGGGGCGGCCGGTGAAGGCGACGCAGCCTGTGCGGGTACGGTCGCGCCTTTTTCGGTCTCGAGCCGCGCGACGACCGTCTGCACGGCGACGGTCTCGCCTTCCTTTACCAGGATTTCGGCGAGCACGCCGGCCGCCGACGCGGGAATTTCCGCGTCGACCTTGTCAGTCGAGATCTCGAAAATCGGTTCGTCGCGCTTCACCTCGTCGCCCACTTTCTTCAACCACCTCGAAAGTGTGCCCTCGGCGATCGACTCGCCCATCTGCGGCATGATGATGTCTACACGTGCCACGACTTCTCCTTCCTTCGCTTATTTGCCAGCTTGAGGCTGGTTCAGACGTATCAGGACGACAGCAGGAAGTGTGAGCACTCCCAGAACCGCTCCAATACCAGCATACACCCACCAATTGCACGCCGGAAGTCCCTCGGGCGGCTTACATCCCTGGACGCTTCCAACGACCTTCCCAATGAATACTGCAATCATTCCTCCGCCGAAAAAACCGGCGACCGTAGTGACGCAGCCCACTCCCACGTTTCTCGCTGCAACCCCGGCTCGATCGAGCTCCGGCGAGGTCATCAGTACGCAGCAAGCTTCCGCAGCGCCAACACTATGTCGGAGGTCTGCGGCAGCACATAATCCTCGAGCGGCGGAGAATAGGGCAGCGGGACATCCGCCGCGGTGACCCGCATTACCGGAGCGTCCAGCCACTCGAATGCGCTTTCGTTGATGCGGGCGATGATCTCCCCGGCAACACCGCCCGTCCGGGTGTCTTCATGCACGATCAGCGCCCGATTCGTTTTCTTCACCGTCGCGATGATTGCCTCGTCATCCATCGGTAGAATCGTCCGCAGGTCGATCACTTCGACAGAGAGACCGTCTTCCTTCTCGACTTGCTCGGCCGCCTCAAGAGCTTTCCAGACCGTAGCGGCGTAGGTGACGATGGAAACGTCCTTCCCTTCCCGCGCTGTCCGTGCTTTTCCGATCGGAGTCAGGTGGTCGCCCGTCGGCATCTCTTCCTTGATCCGGCGGTACAGATACTTGTGCTCGAAGTAGAGCACGCAGTCCTCGTCACGAATTGCTGATTTGAGCAATCCTTTGGCGTCGCGCGCCGTCGCGGGATAGACGATCTTCAGACCGGGGGTGTGCAGGAAGGCCGCTTCCGGATTCTGCGAATGAAAGGGCCCTCCCCTCACATAGCCGCCGCTGGGCCCTCGCACCACCATCGGGCACGGAAGCATCGCGCGGTACCTCGCGGTTGCGACGTAGTTGGTGAGCATGTCGTACCCGGTCGATATGAAATCGATGAACTGCATCTCGCACACCGGCCGCATACCCATGTGCGCCGCCCCGGCCGCGGCTCCGATAATGGCGGCCTCCGAGATGGGTGTGTCGATCACGCGCTGTTCGCCATACCTCGCCATCAATCCTTCCGTCACCTTGAAAGCGCCGCCATACGCGCCGATGTCCTCGCCGAGACAGAAAACATTCTCGTCGCGCTCCATCTCCTCGAACAGCGCTTCCCGGATTGCTTCGAGATACGTGATTTCAGCCATCGTGCGTCCCCCAGCTGGAAGGGCGCTCGTGCAACTCTACCGCGGACTTGATGCCCTCGCGGAACCAGAGTGGCGCGACTGCCGGCGGGTCGGCGTATACCCCCACCAGCGCATCGGTCGGATCGGGCATGGGCGATTTGTCAGCTTCGTCCGTCGCTCGATCGATCTCTTCCTGGACTCGGGCGTCGGTCGCGTTGAGCTCCGACTGACCGAATCCTTCGCTCAGCAGTCGTTTGGCATACCGATCGATTGGATCGTTCTCGCTCGCCCACTTATCGATCTCCCCCGGCGGCACATACGACTGGTTGTCGTGCTCAGCGTGTCCTTTGCGGCGGTACGTGATCAGCTCCACGAGCGTCACTCCCCCGCCGCTGCGGGCGCGATCGACAGCGCGCTTCGTTACCTCGTACGTCGCGATCACATCGTTCCCGTCCGCCTGCTCCCCCGCAATGCCGTATCCAATCGCCTTGTCGACGAGCTGCCTGGCGGCGGTCTGCTTGCTGAGCGGCGTCGAGTACGCGTAGCCGTTGTTCTCAACAACGACCACGAGCGGGCAGCGCTGCACGGCGGCGAAGTTGATCCCTTCGTGGAACGCACCGGTCGAAGTCGCCCCATCGCCGACGTATACGAGACCGACTCTGTTCTCCTTGCGCATCTTGAAGGAGAGCGTGACGCCGGCCATCACCGGGACCATGTCGCCCAGATGGGAGATCTGGCCGATGAATCCGCGCACCAGATCACCATAGTGGATGTTGAGTTCTCTCCCACGCGTTGGTGAATCTCCCTTCGCCATGTACTGCTTGATGATCTCGTTGGGCTTGGCGCCCTGAACGAGCATCGAACCAAGATTCCTGATCAATGGCGAAAGCACATCACCCTTGGACCGGTCGAGCGCGTAGGCGCTCCCCACCGCGTCGGCCTCCTGACCGAGGGAGCGGAAAAGTCCGCCGACTACCTTAGTCTGGCGATAAAGATTGACCAGCCGCTCTTCGAGGGACCGCGTGAGCCGCATGTAGTAGTACAGCTCGAGCCTCTGTTCCCTTGATAGCGATCCGTCTCCGTCGGCGAGACCAGAATTCCGTTGCGCATTCGCCGGCCTCGACGCGGCGGTACCCGGCCGCGCCATCCTAGTACGCCGCTTCGATGCGGTGTCGCGGGTCGCCCGCCTTGTGCAGCTCGACGAAGAACTTCTTGGCGTTGCGGTCGAGACGGCTCTCGCCCATCTGGTCGGTGGAAATCTCCGCGAAAGTGTAATGACCACCTTCCTTGCGCACGCTCAGCTGGAGCTTGCCAAGGTCTCCCTCGAACATCCTCGACCGCGCGGTGTGGCCGGAGCGCTCCATACCGATTTCCGGGAAGAATTCATCCGCGATCCTCAGGACGTTCACCGGTGTAAGCTGTGTTCTGAAAAAATGCCGCATATCGGGCTCAGGTACCTGGTTCGGAAGCTGGATGCACCGTCTGAATCCAATCCACTCGCTCCAGCGGCAGACGAGGATCCTTGTCCCGCCGGAACTGGATCGCCGCGGCCCAGTCCCCCGTGGTGGCGAAGAAAAGGCGCCCGGAGTAGGTGCCGAGCTCCTTCTCTTTCTTGAATCCGTCGCTCGAGTTGGCGCGGTCGGCGCTCGTCGCAAAAATTCTTCCTTCTCCCGTCTCGATCGGCTGCCCCGACTTCTTGTCCTGCACCACCACCCTATAGGCGATCGACTCCAGCGCACGAGGTGGCATCGGATCCATGGTGACGTGGAACGCGTAGGTATCCGACCAGAGCCGAAGCTCCCTCGCCTTCGGGTTCGGACCGCAGCCCGCGAGAGCTGCTGTGGCGAGTGCCAACAACACCAGGCGACGCGGCATCAGGCGTAATACTCCAGGCCCAGGTGTGTGATCTGATCTTCACCCATCAGGTGGCGAAGCGTGTTCTTGAGCTTCGTCTGCTGGATGAACAGGTCGTGCTCGGGCTGCAATCCCGGCGCGGCCATCGGACTCTTGTAGTAAAACGAGAGCCACTCCTGGATGCCCTTCATCCCGGCTCGGTGCGCGAAGTCGGAGAAGAGCGCCAGATCGAGCACGATCGGCGCCGCGAGAATCGAGTCCCTGCAAAGGAAGTTGATCTTGATCTGCATCGGGTAGTTCATCCACCCGATGATGTCGATGTTGTCCCACCCTTCTTTGTTGTCACCGCGGGGCGGGTAGTAATTGATCCGCACGACGTGGCAGAAATCCTTGTAAAGATCCGGGTAGAGCTCGGGCTGCAGAATCGTGTGGAGCACGCTGAGCTTTGACTCTTCCTTCGTCTTGAACGACTGAGGATCATCCAGTACTTCGCCGTCGCGGTTCCCGAGAATGTTCGTTGAATACCATCCGGCCAGACCGAGCATGCGCGCCTTGAGCCCCGGAGCGATGATCGTCTTCATCCAGGTCTGTCCGGTCTTGAAATCCTTTCCGGAAATCGGGACACCCTTGTCCTGCGCGAGCTTGACGAGCGCGGGAGTATCCACGCAGAGGTTGGGGGCCCCGTTGGCGAACGGAATGCCTTCCATTATCGCCGCGTAGGCGTACAGCATGGACGGCGCGATCGCGTCGTCGTTCTTCTCCATCGCCTTCTCGAACTGCTCGATCGTCGCGTGCTGCGGGCCGGCCTTGATGAAGATCTCGGTCGACGCGCACCAGACGATCACCAGCCGGTCGCACTTATTCTTCGACTTGAAGTCGCGCATGTCCTGCCGCAGCTGCTCGGCGAGGTCGCGCTTGGTCTTACCTTTCTTGACGTTCGTGCCGTGGATGCGCGTAACGTACTTGTTGTCGAACACCGCTGGCATCGGCTTGATCTTTTTCAGAAAATCGGCGATGGGCTCGATGTCGCGTTCGTCGAGAACTCCGGCCTTCCTTGCTGCGGTAAGCGCGTCGTCCGGAATCGGATCCCAGGCGCCGAACACGATGTCGTCCAGCTTGGCGAGGGGAGCGAAATCCTTTATGAGCGGAGCGCGATTGTCGGTTCTCTTGCCGAGGCGGATGGTGGCCATCTGGGTCAGCGAGCCGATCGGCTTGGAGCGGCCGCGTCGAATGCTTTCGACTCCAGCCATGAATGTTGTGGCAACTGCGCCAAGGCCCGGCGTCAGTATGCCCAGCCGGCCGGTCGCCGGCGCTATGGACTTCGGGGCGGGACTAGAGGACGATCTGCCCAAGTTCTATCTCCGTTTTTGTAATTAGGATTGTGCCCGACGCGTCGCTGATACACCCGCCTTCGGTTGAGAAGCTGGATCAGTGACCATGCGGATCGGCGCCGCGTCGAGGTGCTTGGTGGCGCGATAGACGAACGCAATCCGCTGTACTGCCGTGATCCACGAAGTGACGCTCAGAAGAATAATAATCCCCATCAACACCCAGCCGTTCCAGAAAAGCCCGAACAGCGCCTGCGGGGCCGATAGAAGGACTATGCGCTCGGGGCGCTGCATCACTCCCACTTTCGCGTCGATGCCGAGCGATTCCGCGCGCGCGCGGGTGTAGGAG
Organism: Gemmatimonadales bacterium; assembly: GCA_038227135.1. Taxonomy (GTDB): domain Bacteria; phylum Gemmatimonadota; class Gemmatimonadetes; order Gemmatimonadales; family Gemmatimonadaceae; genus UBA4720. The sequence goes on along the minus strand of JBBRQC010000006.1, from coordinate 18,106 downwards.
ACGAGGAATGTTCCGACGATTCCCACCAGACAGACGACAACCATGTAGATGTTGTGGTGAACCGGATTCGTCATGTAAAACACCGTGAGGCCCGCCATCAGCGCCCCGTCGGCAACACGATCGAGCGTGGAATCGTAGAACGCCCCGAAAACCGTGCACCTTCCGGTTCTCCTCGCCACCTGTCCATCGATTACGTCGAAGATTGCGGTGACGGACATCAGCCAGCCCGCGCTCATGATGTGGCCGGTGGCGTAGACGACGGCGGCGGCTATCGTGAGCAGTGTGCCGACGGTCGTAATGGTGTTGGGACTGACGTTATTCCGCGCGAGAGTACCGATCGCCGGCTCCACTACGCGCAGAAAACCTTTCTTTAAATAGTCTGTCGGAGTTGGCATTCAGCGGGGGCCGGCGATAAGCAGGAGTCGGCCGACGTGCCGTCTCCCAAGCTGACCGCGCACAAAAAAGGGCCGTCGTGCAAGGCACGCCGGCCCTCTAAAACTAAGCCCTCCAACGATCTATCGCCAGCAAGCGGTCTACCTGCTGAGACAAATGTTCGTCAGGGAAGGCGCCATTCGTACATGCTGGTGATAGTCACGTTGTTCTTCGTGTAGGTGCGGGTGTTGTCTACCGTGACGGCGCGGAGATTTACCGTCGCTCCCGCTGGAACGCCAGAGACCGGAAGATGCTCGACGCTGTTGGCCGCCACCTGCTTCAGGAAGATGTCGTTCCCGCCGCTGACGACGTAGACGTTCACCGCCTGACTGAGATTGTTCGTCAGGTGAATCGCGGTCTCGGTCGCAGGCTCGGCTCCCGTGCGCACTTCGACCTGCCGCCCCCCGCACGCAGCGAGCGCCACCATCGACAGCGAGAGCATGAGAATACGCATTCTTGCCTCCAGGGATTTGTTTGTATTGGAAACCGTCAGGCGTTGCAAGAGATGTGCTTGCAGTTATTCTTCTTCAGTTGCAGTTGCTCCTACTTGTAGAGCAAGTACTGCCGGGTTCTCTCCCGGAACGCGTACGCCGCCTTGTACTCGCGGTCAATCAGCACGTCGGGGTCGTCGCCCCGAAGAAGCGCCTCCCTCACTGCCGGCGATCCGAACCGCAGATCGAAGCCCCGGGTATCGATCGTCAGCCTGTTCCCCGCGGTCTTGCTGATCGCCCACAACAGCGTCGCTCCAACGCGCACCGATTGCAGCGCGCTTCGGTTCACGATGTGGATCCTGATCCCCGGTATCGTCTGACCCGGATACTTCCCGTCGGAAGGCGCAACCGGTGTGAAGCTCTCCGCGATAAACCGTACGCCTGGAATCTCCCTGTCCTTGAGAATCGCCACCGTCGCCGCCGCGTTCAGCCATGGCGCGCCCACGCGCTGAAATGCGTCGGGCATTCCCCGTCCCACAGAAAGGTTGGTTGACTCGAACGCCACGAGCCCGGGGTAAAGCATGGCACTCTGAAGCGACGGCATGTTCGGCGATGGTTTTATCCACGGCAGCCCCGTCAGGTCGAACCAGATATCTCTGCGCCAGCCCTGCATCGGAATGACGTGAAGGTCGGCGCGGATCTTCAACACGTCGTTGAAATAGAGCGCAAGCTCCCCGATCGTCATTCCGTGCCGGAGCGGAATCGACCAGAGCGCGTACGCCTGCCCGGGACGTCCCGGCGCCGGATCCTCCGGGTTCGCCAGCGAGCTGTCGAGGACGGGGCCTTCGATCATGTACCCCGTGATCGGGTTCGGGCGGTCGAGCACGATGATTGGCTTATGGGCACGTGCTGCTGCGCGCATCGCGTAGACCATCGCCCCTTCGTAGGTCCAGGTGCGCGCGCCGATGTCCTGAAGATCGAAGACGAGAGCGTCCAGTGTATGTAGGATGCTGTCGGGCGGAGCCATCGTCTGCTGTCCGTAGAGCGAATAGATCGGCAGACCGCTTTTCGCATCCCTGCCGCTGGCAATGTTTTCTCTGTCCTCCGTTCCCCGGAGCCCATGCTCCGGTGAAAAAAGCTGAACCAGATTGACCTGCGCAGCCCGAGCTCTCCCTTCTCTGAGCAGATCGATATCGGAGTTTCCGCCTTCATCGACGCCAGTCTGATTAGTGAGAAGACCGATGCGCTTTCCGCGAATCAGTTGTATGCTATCGCGGAGCAGAACGGTTATGCCCGGCCGCACCTTCGCTTCCGCCAGCTCGTTCGTCGGATCGGGCTGCTTGTTGACCACCACGCAGGCCGCGCACAAAGGAAGGAGCAGCGCTGGCAGCGGATTGTATCGCATCATCGAGGATTGTCCGGTATTTTTGGTTGTGTCGCTGGTACCATATGATAGTCGCTGGCGTTCCAGGACGCCGACCGTCCGGGAACAAACGCAAACGTCTTGCCTAGCCACCTCAATCCCTGACCTATGGCTCTGACTGCGATCGACTGGGCGATTGTCGCTGCCTACTTCCTCCTCTCCGTGGGCATCGGACTGTACTTCACCAAGCGCGGGGGAGAGAGCCTCAACGAGTACTTCCTTTCCGGACGCCAGGTCACCTGGTGGCTCGCGGGGGCTTCGATGGTCGCGACCACGTTCGCGGCCGACACACCGCTCGTCGTCACGGGGCTCGTCTCCGCCCACGGCGTAGCCGGAAACTGGCTGTGGTGGAACATGCTGATGAGCGGCATGCTGACCGTTTTCTTCTTTGCCCGCTTGTGGCGCCGCGCGCACGTCATGACGGACGTCGAGTTTGCCGAGATCCGCTACAGCGGCCGGCCGGCTGCCGCGCTGCGCGGTTTCCGGGCGCTTTACCTCGCCATCCCCATCAACCTCATTATCCTTGGCTGGGTCACCAAGGCGATGATCAAGATCCTCACGATCTCGCTCGGCCTCCGCGACGTCAGTCTGCTCGGATTAAACGTTCCCGGCGAAGTGATAGCAGTCGGGATCTGCTTCATCATTACCGTCGCGTATTCGGCGGGCGCCGGGATGTGGGCAGTCCTTTGGACCGATCTCGTCCAGTTCGTGATCAAGATGAGCGCGGTTATCGTCCTCGCCGTTTACGCTGTGCGCGCGGTGGGGGGCATGGACAAGCTCAAGGAAGGTCTCACCACTCATTTCGGAAGCGCGGACGCCGCCTTGTCCGTGCTGCCGGTAAAGATGACGCCCACCGGGATGGAGGCATATCCATGGATGCCTCTCCTCGCGCTGGGCGTGTTCCTTTCCGTCCAATGGTGGGCCGCATGGTATCCGGGTGCCGAGCCCGGCGGCGGCGGTTACGTAGCTCAGCGAATCTTTTCCGCCAAGACAGAGCGCGACGGTGTTCTTGCCACTCTCTTCTTCAACGTTGCGCACTACGCGATCCGGCCGTGGCCGTGGATCATCACCGGACTGTGCACGGTTCTGCTGTATCCCGCGGGAATCGGCCCGACGCACGATCACGAAGCTGCCTACGTCCAGGCCTTCGTGGACCTGCTGCCAACACCATGGCGCGGGTTCATGATGGCTGGCTTCGCGGCTGCCTACATGTCGACCGTCGGCACTCAGCTCAACTGGGGTGCATCGTACCTCGTCAACGATTTCTACAAGCGATTCCTCAACCGCACCGCCACGGAAAAACATTACGTCTCGATCTCGCGCTGGGCGACGATCTTCCTGTTTCTTGCCTCGGCGGTCGTGACTCACTATCTCGGCACCATCGAAGGCGCCTGGAAATTCCTGCTCGCACTCGGATCGGGCACCGGGCTCGTCCTGATTCTCCGCTGGTACTGGTGGCGCATCAACGCCTGGAGCGAGATCAGCGCCATGATCTCGTCGTTCGTCGTCTCGATTGCGGCGATCAATATCATCAAGCCCAAGTTCGCCGCCGGCGACCTTCGCGCCGACGCTTGGGTGATGCTCGTTACCGTAGCGGTGAGTACAGTCGTCTGGTTAGGAGTGACCTTCGCCACCAAACCGGAGCCCGACAGGGTCCTGGAGGCGTTCTACCGCCGGGTTAGGCCCGGTGGGCCGGGGTGGGCAAAGGTTTCCGAGCGCGCTGGCTTTGGCCGGGAGAACATTCCCGGAGGCGCGCTGGCGTGGACGAACTGGATCGCCGGAATCGTGGCGGTGTACTCCACTCTGTTCGGGATTGGAAAGCTCGTGCTGGGAAACATGCTGGAAGGTCTGATAATGCTCGCTATAGCGGTGGTGGCATTCAGCTGGATCGCGAGGTCCTTCCGTGAGGAGCCGGCGGCACTTGAGGGAGTGGGTGTGCCCGCCTAACGGAACACTACCCCGCGTAGCCCCGTCTGCCTAAATTTCAACGTAGGACCGGAGGATAAATGTCAGTTTCGTCGCAACCAGAAATCGATCTCGGCGTCACAGCGAACGCTGGCGTCGAGGTGAAGAAGTTTATGGACGCCGAGGGCGTCACTGCCGAGCAGGGCGGCCTGCGCGTGAGCGTTCAGCCGGGCGGCTGCAGCGGCTTCAAGTACAGCCTGGTCATCGAAGACCGCGCCGCGGAAGACGACCTCGTCATCCCGCGCGAAGGCTTTAACGTCTTCGTGGATCCGTTTTCAGCGCAGTACCTGAACGGCGTCACGATCGATTACGTGACCTCGATGCAAGGCTCCGGATTCACCTTCAAGAATCCGAATTCAACCGGTGGGTGTGGCTGCGGAAGCTCATTCTCTGCGTAAAGGCTCTGCCGGCCAGCTGCACAAATCGAGGGCGGTGAAATGAAAACCAATTTCACCGCCCTCGATTTCTTTGTACTGGCCGTGTACCTGGTCGCGACGACAGCTCTCGGAATCTGGCTCGGACGCAACCAGAAGGATTCGAAGGACTACTTCGTAGCCGGACAACAGATTCCATGGTGGGCGGTTCTTTTCTCGGTCGTCGCCACGGAGACAAGCGCGCTGACGTTCATCAGCATTCCCGGCCTGGCCTATACAACCAATCTCGGCTTCCTCCAGATCGCCGCCGGCTACCTGCTCGGGCGCATCGTCGTCGCGTACACCCTGCTTCCGCGGTATTACCAGGGCGATCTCGTGACCGCCTACGCGTTGCTGGAAAAACGCTTCGGGGTCGGAACGCGCCGCTTTGCATCCATTGTCTTCATGGTGACGCGCGCGTTCGCCGACTCGGTTCGCGTGTTCGCGACAGCGATCCCGATTGCCCTCATACTCGGGCCGTCGGTGCCGCAGCAGTATGTGATGCCCGTGGCGATCCTCGTGCTCGGCGCGCTTACGTTGATCTACACGTACCATGGTGGGATGCGAGCAGTCGTGTGGACTGACGTCCTCCAGACGAGCGTTTACCTGTTGGGCGGGCTCTCGGCCCTGTATCTGATCGGCAAGGGAGTGACCGGTGGTTGGAGCGCGATCCTCAGTCAGGCGCGAGGCGTCGGTAAGCTGAAAGTCATCGATGTCTATTTCGGTTTCGACAAACCGTACACACTGTTCGCCGGACTGATCGGCGGTGCGTTCCTCTCGATGGCTTCTCACGGCGCCGATCAGCTGATAGTCCAACGCCTGCTCGCCGCGTCCAGCCTCAAGGAATCGCGCAAGGCACTGATCGGAAGTGGAATCGCAGTAATGTTCCAGTTCACACTTTTCCTGATGATCGGAATCGGGTTGTACGCCTACTATCACGCCCGCGCGTTCGCCGTCCCCGACTCGATCTTCCCGACTTTCGTCGTGGACTCGATGCCGAACGGATTGAGGGGCCTGATCGTCGCCGCGGTGCTCGCGGCAACCATGAGCGCGCACTCGGGTGCCATGAACTCTCTGGCGGCGTCCACCACTCACGACATTTACCTGCCGTTATCGGGACGGAGTGCGGAGGATCCGCGCACTCTCAAGATGGCAAAGCTGTTTACACTGTTCTGGGGCGCGATTCTTCTGATAGCGGCGCTCCTTTACAAACAGCAGGGGACACCGGTCGTCGTTATCGCTCTTTCGATCGCATCATTCACCTACGGCGCCTTGCTTGGCGGCTTTTTTCTCGGCATGCTGTGGCGGCGCGCGATCCAGCGGGATGCGATTCTTGGCATGGCGGTCGGGATCATCGCGATGAGCTTCGTCGTGTTCTCGAAATGGATGATGACGATTTTCCCGTCGATGACGGCCTTTCTTACCACGCTCTCACACATCGCGTTTCCATGGTATGTCCTGATCGGCACGTCGTTCACGATGGGAGTCGGCATTCTCTCATCTTTCACCCACCCCGCGCCGAATCAGGGAGATCGCTGGAATGAGTGAAATCGTGATCGGCGTCGATGGGGGCGGCTCAAAGACGCGCGTCCTCGTCGGGACCGTTGAAGGGGAGGTTCTGGCGACAGTAGACGGACCGAAATCCGCGGTTTCGCCGGGACAAGCCGCCCGCTCAGCCGACGTCATCGCAGACCTGGTTGTTCAAGCCCTCCACGAGATCGCGCAGCCGGGCAGTGTGTTTCCGCGAGTTCTCTACTGCGGGGTGGCCGGAACGGGACGGGATGAAGAGCGCCGTGCGCTTCACGACGCTCTCGATGCCAGGGAGCTGGCGGAAGAAGTCGTCATCGACTCGGACGGCTTGATCGCGATGTACGACGCGTTCGAGGACCGTGCGGGGATTCTTCTGGTCGTCGGGACCGGCTCGATCGCCTACGGCCGGAGTCCCGCCGGAGAGATTGTTCGTTGTGGCGGCTGGGGTCCGACCTTCGGAGATGAGGGGAGCGGCGGCTGGATCGGCAAGCGGGCGCTCGGTATTGTCGCGGCATCCAGCGACGGGCGCGAGCCCGCTACCGCGTTACTGTTTCCCATTCTGGCCGCGACGGGTTGTGAGGACGTAGAAGACCTCATCCCGTGGGCGGCAGCGGCCGACGCCCGGGCCTTTGCCACGCTCGCGCCTGTCGTGTTCAGCACGGCCGCGGCCGGCGATCAACGCGCAAACGCCCTGATTACTCTGGCTGCCGAGGAGCTGGTGCTTCACGTCCGCGCCTTGGCCCGTCACCTTTTCACGGACGAGCGCGCAGCCGTGACGGTTGCTTTGAGCGGAGGCCTGATGGGCCGCGGATCCCCCCTCAGGAAGCGTTTGGAACAGCGCCTGAAGTCTGCGGTGCCGGGGGCAAATCTTCGATTGGAAGAAGTCCTTCCTGCGCGAGGAGCACTTCGGGCTGCGGCGCGCCGAATTCACCTTCCCACCTAGCCATCACGACTGTCGCCAGACAGTTGCCGACGAGATTCGTGCAGGTGCGGGCCATGTCCATCAGCGCGTCAACGCCGAGAATGATCGCGACTCCCTCGAGCGGCAGTCCGAACGTCGCGAGCGTGCCGGACAGAATGACGAGCGACGCGCGTGGCACCGCGGCGACGCCTTTGCTCGTGACCATCAGCGTCAGCATCATGAATAGCTGAGTCATCAACGTCATCGGATGCCCCGCCGCCTGCGCAACGAAGACCGACGCCACCGCAAGATATAGAGTGGACCCGTCCAGATTGAAGGAATAGCCCGTTGGCATCACGAACGCGACGATCCGTCGCGGAACGCCGATAGCTTCCATCGATTGCATCGCGAGGGGTAGCGCAGCCTCCGATGACGTCGTCGAGAACGCAATCAATGCCGGTGACCTCACCGCGCGGACAAAACGCTTCAACGGAACCTTGAACAGCACCGCAATCGGCAGAAGGACAAGCAGGAAGAAGACGATCAGGGCTCCGTATAGCGTAAGAATCAGCTTGCCGAGGTTTATGAGAACGCCCAACCCACCCTGCGCGACAGTGACGGCGATCGCCGCCCCGATTCCGATTGGCGCGAATCGCATCACGATCAGCGTGAACTTGAACATCACGTCCGCGAGCCCTTCGCATCCGGCCAGCACTATCTCCTTCGAGCGGCCCTGGACCTTGGACAGGGCGACCGCAAAGATCACCGCAAAGAACACGACCTGGAGCACTTCGTTCTTCGCTGCGGCGTCGAAGAAGCTCGTTGGTACCAGGTGTTCGAGAAACCCTGCCCCGGTTTGGGTATTGTGCGCCAGCTCCTTCCCCGCATCGGCGGAAGCCGCCAGCGTGACACCCTCGCCCGGCCGCACGAGGTTGACCGCGACCAGCCCGATGACGAGCGCCAGGGTTGTCACGATTTCGAAGTAGATGATCGATTTGAGAGCGAGTCTTCCCACCCGCTTCATGTCGTCGCCGTGCCCCGCTATGCCGACCACCAGCGTCCCGAAGATCAGCGGCACGATGATCGACTTGATCATCCTGAGGAACACCGTGGACAGCGGCTTCAGCGAGACCGCGAGATCCGGAGCGAATGTCCCGATGAGGACTCCGACGACCATCGAAATGAGGATCCACGATGTGAGCGGGATGCGTCTGACGGTCTTATAGATCATAGAGGGCGAAGACTTGTTGTTTAACTGCAACTGAACGGGTGCGAGTTATCAGTGGCACAGCCTGCAGGTACGAGTTCAGTACGTCCGGACGTTGCTATCGGCGTTAAGGCACAAGCACTTGCTCTGAACGCCATCGGGATAAGTCTGGGCGTCGTGAACTCGCAACCAACAGCTACGCCACTCACAACTCGCACCCTTTCCGTTGCAGTTCAATCTTTAGCCATTGGTGGCGGCGGCTCGATCGGAACCGGTCCCGTCCCCCGCCGAAGCGTCGAGTGTCCGTATCCGTAAATGATGTAGAGCGCCAGCCCGATCAGAAGCCACCAACCGAACCGTACCCACGCGAGGTGCGGTAATCCCTGCATGACGAATATGCACAGCCCCGCCCCCACCAATCCGACCACGTGCACGGCCGGAACTCGGAACGGCCGGTGCCGCGACGGATCGGTGTAGCGAAGGACGATGACACCGATGCACACCAGGGCGAACGCGAACAGCGTTCCTATATTGGTCAGATCGTACGTCTCGCCAGCGTCTCCTATGAGCGACCACACCGCTACGAATACGCCCGTCAGTATCGTGGTGACGTACGGCGTACGGTACTTCCCGTGAATCTTGCTGGCCCAGCGCGGTAGTAACCCGTCCCGCGCCATCGCGAAGAATATCCGCGGCTGTCCGTACTGGAACACGAGCAGAACCGCCGCCATCGAAAAGACTGCGCCCAGTGCCACGATCTTGGCGATGCCTGCCATGCCCGTAGCCTTGAGTGCGTACGCGAGCGGATCGGCGGCGGTTCCGAGATCCTTCGACGGGACCATCCCCGTCAGGACTGCGCCGATGACGATATAGATCACCGTGCATATCGCGAGACCGCCAAGAATTCCAATCGGAAGATTTCTTTGGGGATTTTTCGTCTCTTCCGCGGCGGTGGAGATCGCATCGAACCCGATGTAAGCAAAGAACACGATTGCCGCGCCCTGATGGATTCCCTTGAAGCCATTGGGCGCAAAGGGATGGTAGTTCGCCGTGTTGATGTGCTGCGTTCCCATGATGATGAAGAGCGCCAAAACGAGCAGCTTGACGGCCACCATGATGTTGTTGGCGCGCGCACTCTCCCGCACGCCTAGCAGCAGTAGCCACGTAATCAGCGCGACGATCGCGAATGCCGGCACATTGATCAGAATCGGTAGTCCCGCTATGTGCGGCGCGGTGGCGAGAAGGCCGTGCACCTCGGGATTCGAGCTGAGCAAAGCCGTCCGATAACCGGTTGTCAGCCACACCGGAATTGACACCCAGTCACCGACCAGCGATTTGAAGTAGTCGCCCCACGAGATTGCCACCGCGACGTTGCCTACGGCGTACTCGAGGATCAGATCCCATCCAATGATCCAGGCGACCAGCTCGCCCAGCGTCGCGTAGGAATAGGCGTACGCGCTTCCCGCCTGCGGAATCATCGACGCCAGCTCGGCGTAGCAGAGACCGGCCAACGCGCAGCAGGCACCGAGCAGCAGGAAGGAAACAATCAGCGCGGGGCCGGCTCCGAATCGAACGACGTTGCCGGCCGCGTCCACCTGTCCAGCAGCCGCCGAGCCGATCGAGCCGAAGATGCCGGCGCCGATCACAGCTCCAATTGCGAGCATGATCAGATCGCCGGCACCCAGCACCCGTCTCAGTCCGTTCGGATTTTCTCCCTCTGCAAGGAGTGCCTCAATAGGCTTCCGAGCGAACAGTGATTTGATCAAGCCACGGCGCTCTTGACGCGCATCGCGTAGAACGAGCGCCACACGAAAGTCACGGAGATGAGGAAGAACACGCCCGCCAGAATGGTGGTCAGAGTGCCCCCACGCGTCTCGGTCAGCGACACCGCCAGCTCCACAGCCAGCAACCCGAACAGCGTAGTGAACTTGATGATGGGATTGAGTGCGACTGAAGACGTGTCCTTGAACGGATCACCGACAGTATCGCCGACGACAGTCGCTGCGTGCAGCGGAGTTCCCTTCTGCTTGAGCTCCACCTCCACGATCTTCTTGGCGTTGTCCCAGGCACCCCCGGCGTTCGCCATGAAGATCGCCTGGAATAGGCCGAACAACGCGATCGATATGAGATAGCCGATGAAGAAGTAGGGCTCGATGAAAGCAAAAGCCAGCGTGGCAAAGAACACCGTCAGGAAGATGTTGAACATCCCCTGCTGCGCGTACTTTGTGCAGATCTCCACGACTTTCTTGCTGTCAGCGACTGAGGCCTTCGCCGAGCTCTCGAGATTGATGTTGGCCTTGATGAATTCGACTGCCCTGTACGCACCGGTTGTAACGGCCTGCGTCGATGCACCTGTGAACCAGTAGATCATCGCTCCGCCGGCGATGAGACCGAGCAGGAACGGCGGGTGGAGAATCGAAAGGTTCGCGATGAATTCGGGCTGCAATCCGTGGGTAAGCCCGAGGATGATCGAGAAGATCATCGTAGTAGCCCCAACGACGGCGGTGCCGATGAGAACGGGCTTGGCCGTCGCCTTGAACGTGTTGCCGGCTCCGTCATTCTCCTCGAGCAGATCCTTCGCCCGCTCGAACTGTGCGTCGAAGCCGTATTCTGTCTTGAGCTGCTGCTTGATGTTGGGCACCTGCTCGATCTGCGACAGCTCGAACACGGACTGTGCGTTATCCGTGACCGGACCGTACGAGTCGACCGCGATGGTGACCGGCCCCATTCCCAGGAATCCGAATGCGACGAGCCCGAACGCGAACACCGCCGGAGCGATCATCAACGTCCCGAATCCGGTGGTGCTAACCAGGAAGCCGATCGACATCAGCGCCATAATGGCCATGCCGATCCAGTAGGCGCTGAAGTTTCCTGCGACGAGTCCCGATAGAATGTTGAGCGATGCCCCGCCTTCTCTCGACGACGTCACGATTTCCCTCACGTGACGTGAGTCCACCGACGTGAATACCTTCACCAGCTCGGGAATGATTGCCCCGGCCAGCGTGCCGCAGGTGATGACTGTCGAGAGCTTCCACCAGAGCGAGCCGTCGCCGAGGTCCGGCAACAGCATGTAGGAAACGAGATAGGTGAGCGCAACAGAAATCAGCGACGTCAGCCAGACGAGCGAGGTCAGTGGCGACTCGTAATTCATGTGGTCGGCGTTGACGTATCTCGCCTTCGCGACGGTTTCGTTCACCAGGTACGAAAGGCCGCTGGCGACGACCATCATGATGCGCATTACGAAAATCCAGACGAGCAGCTGTATCTGAACCGTCGGCTCCCGCACGGCGAGAACGATGAACGAGATCAGCGCCACGCCGGTAACGCCGTAAGTCTCGAACCCATCGGCGCTCGGACCTACCGAGTCCCCGGCGTTGTCGCCGGTGCAGTCCGCGATCACGCCCGGATTGCGGGCGTCGTCTTCCTTCACGTTGAACACGATCTTCATCAGGTCCGCGCCAATGTCCGCGATCTTGGTGAAGATTCCACCTGCGATACGCAGCGCGGCCGCGCCAAGCGATTCACCGATCGCAAACCCGATGAAGCACGGTCCGGCGTAGTCGCCTGGAATGAACAGAAGAATGAACAGCATGATCACCAGCTCGACGCTGATGAGGAGCATTCCGATGCTCATGCCAGCCTTGAGCGGAATCGAGTAGCACGGGTAGGGCTTGCCGCGAAGGCTGGCGAAGGCAGTGCGCGAGTTGGCGAACGTGTTGATCCGGATGCCGAACCACGCCACCCCGTAGCTGCCGGCGATCCCGACGAGACTGAAAAGCAGAATGATCACTACCTTCATCGCCTCGAACTTCAGCAGGAATCCGAAGTAAAGGAGGATCACGAACCCGATGAACAGCTCGAGGATGAGGATGAACTTCCCCTGCGTTATCAGGTACGTCTTGCATGTCTCGTAAATCAGCTCGGAGACCTCGCGCATCGATTCATGCACCTCCATGCGCTTGAGCTGGCTGTAGAACACCAGTCCGAACAGAAGTCCCAGCGCGCAGATGACCAATCCGCCCATGAGGAGCGACCGGCCATGAATGCCGCCGAGGAAGCTGACCCGCGAGAGATCGGGAATTATCAGGTTCGCCTCACCGCCTGCCTTGTGCTCCACCTGAACGGGCTGGGCGGTTCCAGTCGCGGCAGCAGCCATCGAGCTGTCAGGACGGCTCTCGGAAACTCCCTGAGCTGTCACAGGCTTTATGGCGGCTCCGGAAAGGAGTGCCAGAACGATGCTGAGTGTACGAAAGACGATTGCAGACTTCCGATTCATTCGTGAATTCTCCGAGGGTGAATAACGGCCGGCTCTGGCAGAGCCGGCGTGGGGCTCAGCGAGCAGGTTCTGATTCGACTCTGCGCCAGATAAAGAACACCGGAACACCGAGCAGTACGATAACGAGACCCGACAGGGCCTGAGCGCGTGTCTTGTCCGCGATGAGCAGTATCACGGCGATGGAAGCAGCAAGGAAGATGTAAAGGGCCGGAAGGACCGGGTATCCCAGCGCGCGGTATGGCCGCTCCGCGTCGGGCCTGAGCTTGCGCAGCCGAAACAAGCCTACGGTAGTGAGCACGTAAAATATCAGTGCGGCAAAAATCACATAGTCGAGAAGCTGACCATAAGTTCCGGTGAGACAGAGCAGGCTGGTCCAGATGGACTGTGCGATCAGCGCCGCGGCAGGAACGTTGTTCCGATTGAGATTTCCGGCGCGCGCGAAGAACAGCTTGTCTTTCGCCATCGCGTAGTACACGCGGGCGCCCGACAGAATCAGACCGTTGTTGCATCCGAACGTGGAGATGAGAATCGCCACCGCCATGATGCTGGCGCCGACCGGTCCGAAAATGCTTTCGGCCACGGCGCTCGCGACCCGATCCTGAGTGGCGTGCTGGATGCCGCGACCGAACACTGTCGCGGCGTCCGCGGAACCATGGAGCGGGAGCACGTTCAGGTACGAGACGTTGGCGAGGATGTAAAGCAGACTCACCAGCCCCGTACCGTAGATGAGCGCGCGTGGAAGATTTCTGCGTGGCTCCTGAACTTCGGCGGCGGCGAACGTCACGTTATTCCACGCGTCGCTCGAAAAGAGCGAGCCCACCAGCGCAGCTCCAAACGCGATCGGGAACACCGATGCAAACGCAACTCCATTGAAGTTGCCAGCTCCGAAGTTCGCAGCAATCGCCTCGACATTGCGCCCCATCGTGAGTCCCAGGACGATGAGCGCGGCCAACGCTCCCGTCTTGACCACCGTCAGTGTCGTCTGGACAATCTTTCCTTCCTTGACCCCGCGGAGGTTGACCCAGGTCAGAATCCAGATCGTGACGAGGGCGATGAGCCGCTGCGGCGAAAGACCGAGCTGGATCGCGCCACCGGGCGTCATCACATCGAATTGTGGGAACCAGCCGAAACGATCCGGAGTGATTGCCGGCCACAGGACGCCGAGAAATCGGCCGAACGCCACTGCCACCGCCGCGATCGTACCTGTCTGGATGACAATGAAGAGCGTCCATCCGTAAAGAAAGCCCATGAGGTGACCCATGGACTCTCGAAGAAAGACGTATTGACCGCCGGCTCGGGGATACATCGCCGCGAGCTCTCCGTAGGCGAGGGCGCCGAGAACCGTCACGAGTCCCGCGACGAGCCAGGCCATCACCAGCCAGAAGGGCGAGCCTACCGTGCGGCCGATGTCGGCGGAAACGATGAAGATTCCGGACCCGATCATCGAGCCAGCGACCAGCATGGTCGCGTCGGTGAGCGTCATCGCCTTGACGAACTCGCGTGACGACGGATTCGTGTCGGCCGTGGCTGTCGTAGTTGTCAAAAACGCTCCCCTCGGATGCTCGGTTTCGCCGGTGTTTCGCCTCCCGTACAGCGGGCAGAAGTTACCCGCGCAACTCGCTTTTTGCTAGGGAACCCGGACCACCTCGCATCTCGGTTGGTGGACTCTAACTGGCAGCTCCAATTATCAGTTCCAGCCAGTCAGAAAATGATCTCTATTTCAGCGGTATCCCGCTTGGGCGTCCCGTCGGCGTGGACGCCGGGCCGGAAGCGCATCGACTTGAGAACATCGGCAACGCGCCTGTTGTAGCCACCGTCGCGGGTGGGATTGAACCCCAGAAGCCGGGAGTTGCCCATCTCGTCGACATCGAAGAACGCTTTCATGTGAAAACCCTTCACTGCGGATGGCGCAGGCATCGGCGGTATGAACAAATCCCTCACCGTTGGCGGATAATCCTTTCCCGGTCCGCCGCCAGTGCCGGGCCCTATTCCGCTCCCGCGCCCTGATCCCTCTCCCGATCCCACTCCGCCACCGCTCCCGGGGCCGGCGCCCGCCGTTCCCGCGCTTCCGGTTCCCTCACCTGTTGTCGATGTCGTCACCGGAGTTGTCACTACCTGCTGCGCGGGAGTCACTGGAGACTCGACGGGCGGCTTTGGCTCTGGAGGCTTGACTGGAGGCACAGTCGCTGGCGTCAGCTTTGGCATCACTGTCGGATCGGACTTCACCCGTACGAACTGGAGGTGCTGTTCGCGCGAGCCCGAGCCATTGAAGCCGCCGCCACCGCCACCGGCGGGTCCCGGCCCGCCGCCGCCGATCACATCGGGACGAGTGAAATCCGACGATCCGACGATGGGTGCCAGAATAAGGAAAAGGATCACTGCGTGCACCAGCAGCGACGCAATGATCCCTCTCCACCCTTTTTCTTTCTCTTGCCGCTGCTCGAAAGTCGGATAGCGCGTGACTATTTCACATCCTTCGGTGTGGTCGCAATCACTTTCACACCCGCGCCGCGCGCGACATCCATCGCGGCAATCACATCCTGATACTTCACCGTGGGATCACCCTTGACGAAGATGATCTTGTCGGGCCGCGGATCGTAAATCTCCTTGAGCTTCTTGCCAAGTTCGGCCTTCGTGACCGGCTGCGAATTGATCTTGAAGGTATTCCCAGGCAGAACTTCGAGCACGATCTGCGATGGGGGCGGTCCCGAATTGGTGTCGTCGGGAGTCGGATCCGGCAGCTGCAGGTCGACGGCTTTCCGCGACATCGGAATCACCATCATGAAGATGATCAACAGCACGAGCAGCACGTCGATCATCGGCGTGACGTTGATCTCGTTCGTCAGCGCGCTGTTACTTCCCCCGGACATGGCCATTATTTCTTCCCCGCTGCCGGAGCATTGAAGAGGTTGTCGCCCTGGATCCCGGAAACGGTTCCCGGCCGCTGATCGGTGATCATCCCGGTGACCCGAACGTCGTTGTGAGCAGCGATGTCCAGCGCGTCGATCACCTTTCCATATTGTAGATCTTTGTGCGCCTTGACGTACAGAAGCTTGTCCTCCGTACGGGTCTCGAAGATCTGCTTCAGCCGGATGCCCAGTTCGGCATTCGGAATCGGCTTCTTGTTCAGGTAGTACTGCCCGTTGGCATCGATGCCCAGAACCTGATCCTGATCTTCTTCAGGATGCGGCTTGAGGTTGACGCCAGTGGGCGGAATCGCCTGGAATCCCGCGCTGATCGCCGGGATGACGAGCATGAAGATGATCAGCAGCACGAGCATGACGTCGATCATCGGCGTCACGTTCGGCGACGCCTTCACGCCCCCGGAGCTGCCAGCAGCCATTGCCATAGCTTGAACCCTCCCCGGGTTACTGCGAGATCGGGTTGGAGCCGGCGGTCGCCGTGGTGTTGAACTCACGGGTGAAGCGCGAGCGGCCGAACTCTCCGGTGCCCGAAATGTTCTTGATCATGTAGTCGATCATCTCCTTCGAGGTATAGGTCATCTCGGCCGTGAGATTGTCGATCTTGATCTGGAAGTAGTTGAAGAGCCACACTGCCGGAATCGCGACGATGAGACCGAAGGCGGTGGTGATGAGGGCCTCGGATACACCGGACGAGATCGACGCGAGACCGCCCGACCCGGAGGCGGCCATGGCGGCGAATGAGTTCACGATTCCCATGGTGGTGCCGAGCAGTCCGACGAACGGCGCTGTTGCGCCGACGGTCGCCAGAATTCCAAGGCCACGCTTGAGGTCGGTGATCGTCATCAGCATTTCGCGCTCAACCGCGCGCTCAGCCGAATTGATGTCGGCTACCGTTACGGATCCATCCTGAATGAGCGGCCGAATCTCGGTCAACGCGCCGCCGAGGACACGGGCCACGTGCGACTTCTTGTACTTGTCAGCGAGGGTGACGGCTTCGGCGAGGTTGTCTTCCTCGAGGAACTGCGAGAACTCGGGCGCGAATTTGCGGGTCTCCTTCTGAGCCGCCCGCAGGTCCCACCACTTCTTGATGGCGACCGAGAGTGACCAGATCGACATGATCGCGAGGACAAACACAATGCCCTTCGCGAAGTTGCCCATCTGATTGTAAATGTCGAGTAGTGACAGCTGCATTGTTGACTCCGTGAGGGTTGTTTAGCGGGGAACGGCGAACTGGAACGATTGCTGAACCAGCTGATTGACCGGCTTGCCGCCAATCTGAGCGGGGCTGAATCTCATTCGCGGGAGAACGCTCTTGACCGCCTGAGTGAACAACTCGTTTGTGGATTTAAGCACCTTGAATGAATCCATGTCTGCTTTGCCCGAGCTACTCACCACAAACTGTGCCTGAACCTCTCCGGCAATGCCTGAGCTCTCCAGAACCACCGGATATTTGGGCTTCGGACTGTCCTGAAGCATCTCTGCGGGCTTCTCGACCTGGAACTCGAAGTAGGTCTGGTTGGTAACCGGGCCTACGCCACCAACGACACCGCTCCCTGTGCCGCCCTTCACACCCTTGCCGCTGAAGTCGCTCTCGTTGGTCATGGACTTCGACAAATCGATCTCGGGGATCTTGATGTCGATCTTGACGGGTGCGCGAAGCACCTGGAACCCTTTCGGCGGAGGCGGCTTGACGACGACCTCCTTCGGTGGCGGCGGCTTGTCCGGCACCTTCGGCGGCTCCTTCTTCATCTCCACGAACTGGATCTTTTCGGACTTCGACTTCTCATCCTTCACGCCAGCCCGTGCGGTCGCGTAGACGGCCGCTGCAATGAGGAGAGTGTGCAGCACGATGCTGAACACCGTACCCCCAGCCATCTTCTGTTTCTTCGGCTTCGACTCGATCAGTTGGTTAAACATTCCTCACCCAAGTTGAAGTTCGTGGACGAAAACTGTTTATAAGCGGAACTCGATGGAATAGCCGCAAGATTAAGAATCCATGAAATAGTATTAACCCAGACTTAATCATCGGGATAGAGTGAACAAAAAGGCGTTTCCACTTTCCTGCCGGCTATTCTCAGCACTTCCGGGTATGTTGGCGCGCCACTTCCCGGGATGAGCGAAACCTGTTTTTCGACCTGATCTGCTCGAAAGGTCCCGTTAGTTCCTTCAGGAACCGTGCTTCCAACACCAAATGACGTCGAGCCGCCGATGGGATTTCCGTGAAAATCGTCTGCGCTTATCAGTGTCAGAGGAACGTCCACCGAGGGAACCGCGATGCTCACGGTGGGATTCACGAATACCAGTCGCTGCCTGACAGCGTTGGAGGGAACTCCTCGAGCCGGCTGTGACCAGGCAGCGGCTCGAGGGGGTGCGTAGTACACCGGCCGAACTATTTGAGCAGGTGGCAAAACTGCTGCGCGCGCCTGCGCGGTTGCATAAATCTCGAGCCCGATAAGACCCGTGAGCACTGCATGAGAGCCTGTTATCGTCCGCATTAGCGAACGATTAAGACCGCTCGGCCTCGCTGGCGATCGGGAGCGTCACCGTGAACAGGCTTCCCCGCCCGAGCCGGGAAGATGCCGTGAGCGTACCGCCGTGCGCTTG
>JBBRQC010000005.1:0-103768 GCA_038227135.1 Gemmatimonadales bacterium | reverse complement strand
GCTCGGGTTGTCCCCGGCATTTGCACAGGCGCAGGGAACGACCATCAGCGGCCTGGTTACAGGCACTGGTGGAACACCAGTAGTCGGCGCGAGCGTCAGTATTCCGACGTTGCGTCTCGGAGGATTCACAGACGACGCAGGACGATACAGCTTCACCGTCCCCGCGTCTGCGAACGGCACGACGGTCACGCTTCTTTCGCGGCGTCTTGGATTCGCCCCCAGCTCCGCGGCCGTGACAGTGAACGGAACGGCGGTTGTACAGAACTTCAGCCTTTCTCCAGCCGCGACGGAGCTGACCGGAGTAGTGGTCACCGCACTCGGGCTCACGAGAGAGAAGAGCCGACTCGGAACGGCGCAGCAACAGCTCACCAGCTCCGAGATCAATCAGACGAAGGCAATGAGCGTCGTTGACCAGATCGCCGGAAAGGTCTCCGGTGTGACGATCACGGGATCGGGTACACAGGGCGGATCGAGCAGCATCATCATCCGCGGCTCGAATTCGATCACCGGCAACAACCAGCCTCTTTTTATCGTCGACGGTGTAGCTCTGAACAATCGCGGCCGCGGAACCGGATCTGCTTCGAACGGTGGCGATCCAAACGGCGGCTGGGATTTCGGTAGCGGAATTGCCGACGTGAATCCCGACGACATTGCGACGATGTCGGTTCTAAAGGGACCGAACGCGGCAGCGCTTTACGGATCTCGCGCAGCCAACGGCGTCATTGTCATCACGACGAAGCGTGGCGGATCGACCGGAAACCAGGCGCGGACCGAATTGAACACGACGTATACGTGGGACAAGCCTTCCATTCTGCCCACGTATCAGAATTCGTACGGTCAGGGCGCTGGTGGCGAGTTCATGTTCGTCGATGGCGCCGGTGGCGGCGTCAACGACGGGCTCGATCAGAGCTTCGGGCCGAGGCTCGATGGAAGGACGACGGGATGCAGCTTCATTCCGAAGAATGACCCGCGCTATAGCGCCACCAACAAATACGTCTACGACTCGACCGAGCCCTGCCGTCAATTCACGGCGCCCGGCGGTGCTCCCTGGATCGCTCATCCGAACAACGTCGAAGACTTCTTCAACACCGGGCACACGCGCTCGACGACGATCGCGTTCAGCGGTGGGAACGAGCGGGCTAGTGCCCGTCTGTCGTTCGGCAAGGACAACATCACCGGCTATGTGCCGAACAACGATTTCAGCAAGACGTCCGGTCTTCTCAACGGAACCGTCAAAGTCACCGACCGTCTGACCACTAACGCCACCTTGCAGTACGTCAAGAATGGCGCGGTGAATCGCCCGGGCACCGGATACAACAACGGCCTGCTCGAGACGTTCGTCTGGTTCGGCCGCCAGGTGGACATGGCTGCGCTTCGCAATTACCAGCAAGGCGGCGCGGCAAACGGCGGACCCTCCAATCGCGAGTTCAACTGGAACTACAATTACCACAACAATCCATTCTGGGTCTCGTACGAGAACCCGCTCACGGATACCCGAGACCGGTTCCTGGGCAGCCTCTCGGCTACCTACAAGCTGTTCGATGGCGTGAACGCGATAGCGCAGACCGGGTCGGACATTTACCGGTTCAATGTCGACCAGCGCTTCGGACCTCAGAACATTCAGGGGAATGGAATCGATCCGAACTACTTTGGCGGCTTCGATTTCGTGAACGATTACAGCAACGACAACAGCAGCAGTCTGCTGCTTACGGCGAACCGGGATCTCAGCCCTCGCCTGAACGTGACGGCGACCTTCGGTGGATCGAGCCGCAAGGAGCTTTACAATTCCAAGAGCATCTCGACCACGGGTATCTCCGTGGCTGGGATCTATAATGTCGGCAACGCCGCGGTAACGCCTACACTCGGTCAGTTCGATTCACGTCGCGAGGTGCGAAGCATCTTCGGCGCCGCGGATTTCACCGTGCTCAACTGGCTAACACTCGGAGGCACGGCACGCAACGACTGGTCGTCGACGCTTCCGGTCGGAAAGAACTCCTACTTCTATCCGTCCGCGAGTGCTTCAGCGATTCTAACGGACGCGATCCCGGCCCTCAAGAACAGCTTCCTTTCTTACGCGAAGCTGCGTGCATCAACGGCGCGGGTCGGTAACGACGCCGCCCCTTATCAGCTCCGGCCGACCTATCCAAGTCTCGGAACGAAGTTCGGCGGAAGACCGCAGTTCTCGCTCCAGAATTTCATTGCCAATCCTGACCTGAAGCCGGAGAACACCGACGCGAAGGAACTCGGCCTCGAGCTCAGTCTGCTCGATGGTCGCGCGACCTTCGACTTCAGCTGGTACAACAAGGCAACGAGGAATCAGATCTTCACAATTCCGATTTCGCCGACGTCGGGTTTCCAGTCGAAGGCACTCAACGCCGGCAAGATCACGAACAAGGGAATCGATTTCCTCCTTGGCGTGACTCCGATTCAGACCGATGCCGGCATGCAGTGGACCTCCACGTTCAACTTCTCGAAGAACAAGAGCATGGTGAACGAGCTTGCCCCGGGGATCCAGACGTTTGTAATCGGGTCGAGCTGGTACACCAACATCGAGGCACGCGCTGGACAGCCCTACGGATCGATCTACGGCTACGCTTTCGATCGCGACAGCGCCACCGGAAAGATCTACACCGACGGCGGATACACCGTCCTGGGTGGCCGCAAGGTTCTCGGCAACATTCAGCCCGATTGGACGGGTGGCTGGAACAACACCGTCAACTACAAGAACTTCTCGTTCGGTGCCCTTCTCGACATGCGTCGTGGCGGAAACATCGTGAGTGTCACCAACTTCTTCGGCGACTACGCCGGCGTCACCGCACAGTCGATGCGTGGACGCGAAGTCGACTGGAACAAGCCGGGTGTCGTGCTCGACGGTATCGACATCAACACCTGCGCCAAGACCGGACCATGCAACGGCCAGCCCAACACCGACAACATCACCTCGGAGCAATACTTCCAGAACATCTTCCCGGTGATGGAGCCGTACGTCTACAAGGACAACTGGGTCAAGCTCCGCGAGCTGCGTTTCGGCGTGGATCTGCCCACAACCTGGGCAAGCAGGGTAAATGCGCGGGCAGTCAACGTGTCACTTACGGGTCGCAATCTGAAGACGTGGACAAAAGTGCCGAATATCGATCCGGAATTCTCCTACACCGTTGGGAATTTCCAGGGAATCGAGTTCGCCGCTCTACCTAACGCCCGGACCGTCGGTCTGAGCTTCCGAATCACGCCGTAATCGGCCTTTCTGAGACTTAAGAAAGATGATCAATAGAAAACTCAAAGCGGCCGGCGCCTCGCTCGCCATCGTGATGTTTGCGGTGGCTTGCAACGGGGACAAGCTGGCGGGCGTGAACAAGAATCCGAACAACCCTGAGGACGTCCCACCTGGTCCACTCTTTACCTCGGCAGCGCAGCGCTCGGTAAATAGCTGGCTGGGTGGTGGGTACGACCTCCGCGGCGCGGAATTCGTCACGCAGCAGTTGTCAGAGGTTCAGTATCCCGACGAAGACCGGTACGCCCGTCTGACGGGGGGATCGACCACTACGTATTTCGATAATCCTTACATCCAGCAGCTCGAGGATCTTCAGAAGGTGGTGGGCAAGGGAGTAGCGAGCAGCGAGGCCGGCGTCTATGGTCCAGCGCTCGTCATGAGAACGTGGAACTACGGCTACCTCACGAATACGTGGGGAGACGTGCCGTACTTCGATGCGCTCAAAGGCGACACGGCCAGCGGGAGCCTGGCACCGAAGTATGATCCGCAGAAAGACATCTATACTGACTTCTTCGCGACGCTTGCGAAGGCCTCGACCGATATGGCCACCGGTACCGGCAGTCTTGGCTCTGGTGATCCGATCTACGACGGAGATCTGCCGTCGTGGCAGCGCTTCTCGAACTCGCTGCGCGCGAGATACGCGCTGCAGCTGATCAACGTCGATCTGGCCACTGCCAACACGCAGCTCACGGCGGCCTTTGCCGCACCGGGCGGCGTGTTCACGTCCAATTCACAGAACGCCCAGCTCGTATATCCGGGCGACGGAGTCTTCAACAATCCGTGGGCGCAGAATTTTGCCACCCGCGACGATCACCGGATCTCGGTCGTTCTCATGAATCTCATGAAGTCGAAGAGCGATCCGCGCATTCCGATCTATTCGCAGCCGACGCCGGCTGATCCGACGGTTTACAAGGGATCTCCGAACGCCCTGACGGCATCGGGCATGGCGCCTTACATCACCGCGGCGTCGCGTCCTGGCGCGGTCTTCTACCCGGGCAACACCGCCTATGGATACTACGGCGGAACGGGCAACAGCTTCCCAGCATTCCTCATGACCTACGCCGAAGTGGAGTTCATCAAGGCGGAGGCCGCGGAACGCGGGATTGGTGGCGTGGTCGGAACGGCCGCGAGCCACTACTACGCAGGCATCACTGCCTCGATGCAGCAGTGGGGTGTCTCGGCAACCGATATTGCCGCGTACCTCGCGTCTCCAGGAGTCGCGTATACCCCGGGAACTGCCGGTCTCGTTCAGATCGCGCAGGAAAAATGGGTCGCGCTGTTTACTGACGGCGGCCAGGCTTGGGCGGAATGGCGTCGTACCTGCGTGCCGGCGACGGTGCAGCCGGGCGCGGCGGCTACACAGTCCAACGTCCCACGTCGCTTCCAGTATTCAGTCACTGAGAAGTCGGTGAACCTTGCAAACGTGCAGGCTGCTAACACTCAGCAAGGTGGTACAGACTCATTCGCGACCCGCATGTACTGGGACAAGTCGCCACAGAATGCTCCAACGTGGAACCCGCCGTTTGGTCCAGGCACGAACTGCGGAGTGAGAGGGGCGGCACCAAGCCCCGGAGCTCCGTAATTCAGAGGATGCTCTAAAAAACAAAAGCTCCCCGAGAAATCGGGGGGCTTTCGTTTTGAGGGCCGACGGCCGTGGCAGCAATCAATTGCGTCGACGGACAGGACGAAGCGTTTGCGACGCGACTACAGCTGACGGCTCCAGACCAGGATCACACCACACGCCCGGTTTTCCCTATCCATGTACTCGGCGGGCACGCCGGCGAACGAGGGATAGATCTCCAGTCCGGCGATTTCGGATGGAGATATGAGCTCGTCGATTTCCGCGTTGTCCGCCCGTACACCATCCAGCCAGATCCTCGGCGTGCAGTTCCGCAGCTCGAGGATATTACCGTTCCTACGCGATGCGCGGAGTCTTGCTCCCGGAATGGTCCGAAAGAGCTCACTGACATAGCGTGGACTCTTCCTTCTGATCTCGTTCTGATCGAAGAAATACCCGAAGCTGCTCCTTGCCCGCCGGTCGTTGAAGGCCTGCAACTTTCCAGTCGCCCCCTCGATCGTCACAGCTTCGATATCGGTTGCGACGGGAACCAGGCTCAGCTCGAGCGGGTCCCTGGCTGTAGAAGTGCTGACGTCGAACTCGACCTTTCGCGGCTGGTAGCCGAGGCGGCGCACGGTAATGAACGCCGCTCCAGGCTCGATGTCGGCCAGAGCAAAGCGTCCATCGGATCCCGAACGGATGCTGGAGAGCGTTCGCCCGCGCCGCTCCACGCCAATCACCGCATCCGCAAGTGGAGAGTGGTCGTCACTGCCGAGGACGATTCCATTGATTGTGACCAAAGTGGAAGTCTGCGCCAGCGCCGGATCGAACATGCCACCGGCAAACAGGGCGGCAACACCGGCTATGAGGGGCAGTCTCGAACGAATACCCATTAACGTCTCCGTGTGGCTGTGATTCTTCGTGGAGGGTGTAACCGGTGACAAGTCTTGTCAAGCTCGGAGCACGAAAATACCTGCAGGCATTTTAAACTTCGGGCAATCTTGGCTTGCGAATTGCGCGGGTAGAGGGCATAACATCATCTCAGACAATCGCTTATGGCAGACAATTCGCACCCACCCATCCTCGTAGTGGATGACAATCCGGATAACGCGCACATCATCCGGGATTACCTTGAGTCGCGTGGGTACCCCATAACCGTTGCCTACAACGGTGATGATGCGCTCAAGGCATTCGAACAGGTAAAGCCCGCGCTCGTTCTCCTCGACGTGATGATGCCGGGCCGCGACGGGTGGCAGGTCTGCCGCGACATCAAACAGCACCCAACTCTGGGCCGCAGTGTACGGGTGGTCATGGTCACTGCCCTCGACGACTGGGTCAACAAGAGGCAGGCGATCCAGACGGGGGCGGACGATTTCGTGGAGAAACCATTTGAGCTGGCAAAGCTTGTCGCGACGGTCGAGCGAAACCTGAAGCTGATGGGCCCCAATGCCGCGACCGCTGGCACCGCTACCACACCCACCCGCTGAGCGTGGACTATCATCAGCTTTTGCGCGATTCGCTCACGCGCCTGCCTACGGTAGCCGCGACGATCGACAGCATTCGAAAGGCAGTCCAGGATCGTGGGGAGCTGGTCGTGCTCTACTTCAACTTCGACCGCTATTCAAAGGTCGAGGAAATCTACGGCTGGGAAAAACTGGACAGCGTGCTGGAGACTACGGGTGCGGCCATGCGGGAGTTCCTCAGCAAGAGCCCGCTGGCCTCGTCGAAGCTGATGGTCTCGTTCCCCAACGATGACGATTTCATTTTCTTTCACGTTCCGCAGGACGACACCCCAGCCGCCACGGATGCGGAGATTACCGACCTGACCGCCGGACTAAAGGAGGCGGTGTCGTCGGAGATCGAGCGCGTCCACGGCGAGGACATCGCGGCTCTGTTCGACATCTTCGTCGGCCGCGCTCTCGTGGTCCACAATCCCAAGCTTCGTCTCGAGAGGCAGATCTACCGCGCGATGCGCGAAGCCGCGAATGCCTCAAAGAGCCTCGAGCACCGGGAGGAGGCGAAGAAAGTCGCAGACCTGCGGGAAACCCTCCGCAGCCGCGGACTCTATATCGAGTACCACCCGATAGTCATTACCGACAATCAGAAGGTGTTCGGCTACGAGGCCCTTGCCCGGGGAACGATGCGCAGCATGCGCAGCCCGGAAGTGATGTTCGAGATCGCCGCGCAGTCCGATCTCATCTGGGATCTGAGCCGTCTATGCAGAGAGCGCGCAATCGAGGGTATGGGAAAGCTCCTCAAGGACGGCGAGCTACTCTTCATGAACGTCGATCCCGCGGATTTCGCGGACCCTTCATTCGACGTGAAAACGCTCAACGTCAAAGATCCCACGCGAGTCGTGATCGAGATCACCGAGCGCACCGCAATCAAGGATTATCCGAAATTCCGCGGACGTCTTAAGGAGTTCCGCGACGAGGGCTATCGCTTCGCGGTCGACGATGCGGGGAGCGGTTACGCCGGGCTCGGCTCGATCGCGAACCTCGAGCCTGACTTCATCAAGCTCGATATGTCTCTCATCAACTGCATCGATCAGAATTTCATCAAGCAGAACCTGGTGGAGACGATGGTCCGGTTCGCCAACGAGCACGGCGCCATGGTGATCGCCGAGGGCGTCGAGCGCAAGGAAGAGTACGACATGGTGAAGTCACTCGGCGTCCATCTCGTTCAGGGATTTTTCGTTCACAAGCCGAGCGCGAACGCGGTTGGCTATCGGACGCCGATGCACCCCGCGCCGGTTCTCACCGATCCAGCAAAGCGCTGATCAGCGCAAAAGAGCGCTCGGCGGCTCCGGTGCCCTCCTGAACCATCGAGCGGGCTGCTTCGCCAGCGGAATCCCGCGCCGGCATTGAGCCCAGCCAATCATTCAACCTCAGCGAAAGGTCGGCGGCGCCGGTAACCGAGGCACCTCCTCCCGACTCGATCAATTTTCGAGCGTCGCGACTCTTGTCGTGAAGGGGACCGAATAGTACCGGCGCGCCGAATGCGGCGGGCTCCAGTACCGAGTGCAGACCCGCAGAGTGAAATCCTCCGCCGACGTAGGCGACGTCCGCCAGAGCATATAGATCACCGAGAATTCCATAACGATCCACTAGCACGACATCGGCCTCCTCAGCGCCGCTCGCGTCAATGCGCCGCTGCAGCAGTCGGTGTCGGCGAGCCCAGCTCTCGACGGCCGCAAGATGAGCTGCAGTCAATTCGTGCGGCGCGAGCACGAGCCGGGCATCGGGAATCTTGTCGCGAACCTTTTCCCAGGCGGGGAAGAGACGCACTTCATCCGCGGGCCAGGTCGAGCCGGCGACGAGGGTGGGCCGCGAGGACTTCATCGACTGAACGAGCGGGGAAGGCGGACGCTGAGCGCGCGTCCAAACCTGGTCATATCTGGTATCTCCCGTTACTTCGATTCTTTCGGCCCGTACACCCATCTGTCTAAAATGCCCGGCGTCCTTCTCATCAATAGCGCCAACTCGCTGGATGGCGAGGTAGGCATCCTCCAGCAACGCTCGCGCGAGGAATCCACGACGCCCCGACGATTCGGCGAGGGTTGCGCTGATAACCCCCACGGGCACCCGCGCCGCAGCCGCGCGCTCGGTGAGCGCGGGCCAGATGTCGAGCTTGCTGAAGATGAGCGCGCTCGGTCTGAGCGCAGCAATGATTGCGTCGGCGTTGGCGAACGTATCAAATGGGAGATAGTCGGCGAAGTCGGCGTTAAGTGACTGCGCCAACGATTGCGCGCTCGGAGAATAGAATGTGTATGCGATCTGGATGTCGGGTCTACGGGCGCGCACGAGTTCGATCACAGGCTGGGCCTGAAGACCTTCTCCTACCGAAGGCGCATGGAGCCAGACCAGCGGGCGCGACGGATCGCGTGACGTTGATGACCACTGCTCGTAACGCTCGACGATTCCGCGTCGAGCACTCAATCCACGCTGGAACTTGGATTCACCATCCGGAATTGCGCCAACGAGTGCGTCAGCGAGGCTTCCCGCGAGAGCGTAGGGAATTCGCAGTAGCGAATTCACGATCGGATTGACTGATTAAGGTGTGGCTTTCTTGCCCTTCGCCAGCGCGGAATCGATCGCGCGGCGGAGCTCTTCGATCGGTTGCGCACCGACCAGCAGCTTGTCGCCGATTATGAAGGTCGGCGTCGAGGCTGCGCCCGCGGTCTGTGCTCGATCGTGATCCGCCTGAATCCACGTCTTCATTTTTCCGGATTGGACGCACTGGCGCCAGCGCGCGCCATCTATGCCCTGGGCGCGCGCAAGCGAGTCGAAGAACGTCGCCGGCGACGGCAGCGCTTCCCACCTGGATTGGGTGTTGAAGAGCGCGTCGTGCATTTCCCAGAATTTTCCCTGTGCCCCGGCGCACATGGCGGATTCCGCGGCTGGCCAGGCGTACTGGTGCTGTCCCAGTGGGAAGTTGACGTACGCCAGTCGCACCTTTCCCGTGCGCACGAACTCGTCGCGAAAAATCGGGTATGTTTCATCGTGCCACTGTTTGCAGTACGGGCACTGAAAGTCGCTA
This sequence comes from Gemmatimonadales bacterium, assembly GCA_038227135.1. Taxonomy (GTDB): domain Bacteria; phylum Gemmatimonadota; class Gemmatimonadetes; order Gemmatimonadales; family Gemmatimonadaceae; genus UBA4720. The sequence continues at coordinate 94,400 of JBBRQC010000005.1, read as the reverse complement.
ACCTCGATAACCCACACCGGCGCACTTGGGTTCCCCTGAATGCGCGCGAGGTCAGCTTTTACCCCATCCGAGTCCTTTACCGCGGCTGCAGCTGAAACAACCGTGGTGTCTTTGAGCGTAGTTGCGCTGGTTTCGGCTCCCTGCTTGCTGCTGTTTGCCGGAGCGCAGGCGAGAGAAAGCGCAGCAATGGCGAAGGCGCCGAGGCGATTGACTTGAAAGCGATTCATCCGCTAAATAGACCTCCTCTCGAACCATGAAATCAAGGGAGAGCAAATCCTGAACGCATTGTTAATGGGTTTTCCGTCTACGGCAAAGCTGGTTGCCGTGTTACGGACTGCGGCGCTCTTCCTCCTTCCCCAGGGTATCCAGATCCCGCCCCCTACGGGACTGGTAAACGATTTCGCCCATGTCCTCACGCCGGACGCGGTCCGGCGCATGGAGCGCATCGCCGAGGATGTGCGCTCGAAGTCGCCCGGCGAGATGGCGATCGTCACGCTGTCCGACATCGGGACGCGCGACGTCCAGGAAGTTGCGCTGCAGATCGGCCGCGAATGGAAAGTGGGCAAGGCGGGGAATCCGGGTGATCCGACGAGGAATGCCGGCACCGTGATCCTGCTAGTTCCGAAGGAAACGAGCAAGGACGGGCGTGGCCATTGCTTCATCGCCACTGGTCGTGGCGCTGAAGGATTCGTGATCGATGCGACCTCCGGTACCATCTGCAGGGAGGCAACGCCGGCGTTCGCGGCTCAGGACTATAGTACTGGGCTGGAGCTTGTGACTCTGCGCACGGCGCAGCGCTTTGCGAACGAGTTCAACTTTTCGCTCGACACGGCTCTCGCGCCGCCCCCAGTGCTGCAAAGTCCCGACAACTATCCCACGAGCGGTGATGGTGGAATTCCCCCATTGGCGATCTTCATCATCTTCGTTGTTGTCCTCTTTCTTCTGAGCAACGCGCGGCGGCGCGGCAGAGGAGGTTGCGGTGGCGGTGGCTGTCTTCCGATCATCATTCCAACCGGAGGATTCGGCGGGGGACGCGGTGGCTGGGGCGGCGGCGGTGGAGGTTTTGGGGGATTTGGAGGAGGCGGCGGCGGTGGAGGATTCGGCGGATTCGGGGGCGGTGGAGGGTTCGGTGGCGGGGGTGGTGGTTCCAGCTGGTAGCGAGTTGAAGGCGCTGTGACTGAAAACGAAACAGGCGCGATCACGCCTGCGTTAAGCAGGACTGGGAGCATATGAAACTAGATGAATTGGTCAAACAGCTTCAGCTCGCGTATGCTGACGCATTGCGTTCGGTGGTCCTGTTCGGATCGGCGGTCGCGGGCGAGCACCGGCCGAAAAAATCCGACTACAACGTGCTGGTGATTGTGGACGCGCTTCCGCTTGATCGGCTACGCGCCGTTGCGGCGCTGTCCAAGGCGTGGGCGGAGGACGGAAACCCGCCTCCGATGACTTTCACGACGCGGGAATGGAGGTCGTCGGCGGACATCTTTCCCATGGAGTACGCCGACATCCTCGAGCGCCACCGTGTCCTTTACGGCACTCTGCCGGTGGACGGGGTTCGCGTCGCGCCCGCCGACCTGCGGCTGCAGGTGGAGCATCAGACGATGGGAAAGCTGCTGCAGCTTCGACAAGCGATCATGGGCGCCGGAGGCGACACCGCGCTGCAGCTCGAAGTTCTGGACAAAAGCCTGAGCACCCTGATGGTGATTTTCCGCGGGATCGTCAGGCTGCATGGCCAGGTGCCGTCGCAGGACTACGAGGCGCTGACGCTGAGCGTAGCGGAGCGCGCCGGTTTTTCTCCGGAGGCGTTCCTGAGGGCGATCCGCCACGCGCGGGGCACGGAGAAGCTTCCCAGGGATAAGGCATCGTTGACCCTCGAGGAATATCTCGCGGCGATGGAAAAGCTGGTGGCTTATCTGGACGAATTTCGAGGGTAGATTACGGTGTTGTCCGGCTGCACTCTGTGCGGCCACTCATTAACTGAGGACTCAAGAAAATGAATCGTCGAATGGTACTCGCCATTGCACCCCTGCTGCTGGCGGTGGGCGGTTGCGGATACAACCAAATACAGCAGTATGACGAGAATGCGCAGCAGGCCAAGCAGCAGATCTCCGTGCAGCTTCAGCGCCGCGCCGACCTCGTCCCGAATCTGGTAAACACGGTGAAGGGGTACGCACAGCACGAGGAGGCAGTGTTCACGCAGGTCGCTCAGGCCAGGACCGGGTTGGCTGGCGCGATTCAGACCGGTGACCCGGGACAGATGGCGACCGCAAACAATCAGCTCACGGGTGCGCTCGGAAGACTGCTGGCGATTTCGGAGGCATATCCCCAGCTCAAGGCTGATCAGGGGTTTCTCCGCCTCCAGGACGAACTGACTGGAACCGAGAATCGAATCGCTACATCGCGGAACGATTACAATCAGGCCGTTCAGACTTACAACACCTACCTCAGGACCTTCCCGCAGGCTCTCACGGCAAAGGTCACTGGTGCCAAACCGCGCACGTACTTCGAGGCCGCCGCAGGAACAGAGGCGCCGCCCGTCGTTGATTTCGGAACGAACAAAACGGCACCGACGCCGACACCCGGGACGCCCAAAGCTCCATGACCGAAGGAGGCATTATGGTCGGGGCACGGTTTGTTGTGGCACTCCTCCCAGCAGTGTTTGCGTGCACAACTCCTCGCCCGGGCGCGGCGATCTCGGACTCGCAGCTCATTACTGAGGAAGAGATAGAGGCATCCCGGGCGCCGACGGCTTTTGAGGTGATCCAGAAACTGCGTGCCAACTTTTTGAGCTATCGCGGCGAGACAAGCCTCGACAGGTCGAAATCGCAGCCTTATCCGACCGTTTACGTGGACGGCCAGGCGTATGGTCCGATTGCGACCTTGCGCAACATTTCAGCTTCCCAGATTGCCACGATTCGCCTCTATCGCTCTTGGGAAGCGACCACGAAATTCGGGACCGGCAACATGGGTGGAGTTATCGCAATTACGACGCGACAATAGAGGCTGTGGGTGCGCAGCCGTCACAACCCTCGGAGGGCAAAATCCCGAGGGTTTTTCTATTGCCATTGGAAGTCCACATACATACGTTTTTCTTCCGCCTTGACTCAATGGGTGCGAAACCCGGTCTCACTCTCGACGAGGAGTTTGAGTATGGATCGAAAGTTGTGTTTCTCTGAAGCCCTGCGTCGCAACGTCAGTCGCAGGACAAGAACATTCATGAGGCTCGCCGCGGTGCTGCTGTCGCTCGCGGCCCTCGCGCCCGCTGGAACGGCGCGGGCACAGGGTGGAACGATCTCGGGAGTAGTCCTGGACCGTGGCCAAGCGCCGTTGCCGAATGCGCAGGTGACCGTGCAGGGTACTCGACTCGGCAGCCAGACTGACGCCAATGGGCGGTTTCGCATTGCGGGCGTCAACGGCACGAGCGCGGTGATCGAGATCAGACGACTCGGCTACAAGATGGCGACGACCACGGCATCGGTAGGAACCGAGACGCAGGTCAGTATGGAGCCGGCAAGCATCAACCTCGATGCAGTCGTCGTCACTGGCCAGCCCGGCAGCACCGCGAAGCGGACACTCGGCGTGGACATAGCGCAGATCGACGCGTCCACCATCACCGCCAAAGCGCCAATCAACAACTTCCAGAATCTCATCAACGGCAGGGCGCCTGGCGTTACGATTCTTCAGAACTCGGGAGTGATCGGATCGGGCGCGACCGTGAGAGTGCGCGGCGTCTCCAGTTTTGCGCTCTCCAATACACCGCTCATCTACGTCGACGGAATACGCGTCGACAACGCGCAGGGAACGGGACCGCAGAATCAGTCTTTCGGAGCGAGCACGACGACCCGGTGGAATGATTTCAGCCCGGATGACATCGAGAGCATCGAAATCGTGAAAGGGCCCGCGGCCGCGACGCTGTACGGCACGGAAGCAGCCAACGGCGTGATCCAGATCATTACGAAGAGGGGCGCGCAAGGGAAACCGTCCTGGGATCTCACCGTTCGGGGTGGAACGAACGCGTTCGCGAATCAGGACAGCCGCATATGGACGAACTATGGGCCTGATCCTGTCACGGGACAAATCGTTGCGCTCAACATCGCCAAGCGGGAGGCCGACGCAGGAAATCCCATCTTCAAGACGGGACACATGCAGTCGTACGATGTGGGGGTCGGCGGCGGGTCGCCTACGTTCCGCTATCGTGTGAGCGGAAATTACAAGAAAGATGGCGGAGTGAGTCCGAGTAACCTTCTGAAGAACTATGGCGGCCGCGCCAACTTCACTCTGATTCCTACGGACAAGATTCAGGTCGAGAGCAACCTCGCCTACATCACGGGCCGCACCGACCTTGCGCCGGAAGCCGGTTACGGCGGCACGACGTGGACGACGTACTACGCCACGCCGACAAACCTGACCTACGCCGATGGCACGCCAAAGCCGAACCTCGGCTTCTACAGCGCTTTACCAACCGCGTATGACAAGCAGTATCAGATGTTCCAGGACATCAATCGATTCACTGGAAGCGTTCAGGTCACGCACAATCCCGTGAGTTGGTTTACCCACCACCTCACGCTGGGAACCGATCAGGGAATGGAGGATAATGAGGAGCTGTCGGCGGTGCACAACGACCCGAACTTCTCATACTTCTTCGGCACCGATGCCGACTCCGGGTACAAGTCGGTTTTTACGAGGGCGAACTCGTACTCGAGCCTGACGTACGGAGGCACGATCAAGTCGGCGCTCAGTGCGATAACGGCTTCGACTTCATACGGGGTGGATTTCTTCCGGCGCAACACGAAGTATATCAGCGCCTACGGTGAAGACTTTCCCGGGCCGGGTCTGACGGCAATCTCATCGACCACATCCGCGCGAACAGGATCGGAGACTTCCGTCGAGAACAACACCGTTGGCGTGTACGGGCAGGAACAACTCGGACTCCGCGACAGAATGTTTCTGACCGGAGGACTTCGCGCAGACAACAACAGCTCGTTCGGCGCGAACTTCAAGCGAGTCTATTACCCGAAGGTTAGCGCCTCGTGGGTGATCAGCGAGGAACCGTTCTTCCGGGTTCCTTTTGTAAATGCGATGAAGCTCCGCTCCGCATACGGGCAGACCGGACAGGCTCCGCTGCCGTATTCGGCGGTACCGTACTTCACCGCGACGACGGGACCGAATGGCGCCGCCGCCGTCGCGCCGGCCTCTCGCGGCAACCCGGATCTTGGTCCTGAGCGTGGATATGAGACCGAAGTCGGCTTCGACGCCGGCTTTCTGAACGACCGCGCCGGTGTGGAGTTCACACACTTTACCGGTGGCACCCGCAACGCGATTCTGGATCGTCCCGTCGCCCCTTCGACCGGCTATCCCGGGACGCAGCTCGTAAATGCCGGCAAGATTACCAAGCACGGGAACGAGCTCATGCTGCGCGCGACTCCAATCGCCAGCGCCCGCACCAGCTGGGATGTGACTTTCAGCAAGAGCACGAACCGCACGAAGATCGTCGATCTAGGTAGCCAAACTTTCATCAGCCCGTCGGCGAACATCAGACACACGGTTGGATATCCCGTCGGCGCATGGTGGGGGAAGAGGGTGGTAGACGCCACCATCGATCCGACCACCGGCAAGTCAACGGCAGTGTTCTGCGATCCAGGTCCCGCCGGCGGCGCACCGGTGCTTTGCGCCAACGCTCCGCTGGTATTTCTCGGCAACACGACCCCAACGTCGGAAGGGGCGTTCACGTCGACGCTCAGCTTCTTCCAGAATTTCAGTCTGTACACGCTGGTGGACTTCAAGGGGGGCTACAAGAAGCTCGACGGAAATCGCCGCGTCCGCTGCCACATCTTCATTGAATGTCGGGAGAATTACTATCCCAAGGAATTCTCTCCCGACATAGTCGGCGCCATCACCAGCAGAAACTACGTAAGCGATCTCATCAACGACGCAAGTTACACGAAGCTCCGCGAGATCTCCCTCAGCTACAATCTGCCGAGCTCTTTCGCGGCAAGATTCGGCGCAGCGAGAGCGTCCGTCAGCATCGCTGGTCGCAACCTGCACACCTGGACGAATTACAAAGGGCTTGAACCGGAAGCGTCGTTTCAGGGCGGTTCGCGTGGATTCGGGCAATGGGAGCAGGATGTAACTCCGCAGCTTCGGACATTCGTTGGAACGCTGCGCCTTAGTTTCTAATGCCAACTCAACTAAACCAAAGACTCACCGAATTAATGCGGAGACTGTATATGATGTTCACTCGCACTGCGAGTAGGATGAACAGGGTCACAGTGAGAGCAGGTCAGTGGGTTACCGTCATCGTGCTCTCAGCACCGACACTTGCATGCAACGTCCTCGATAAAGGCCTGGAGGCAAGGGCGCCGGATAAGATCGAGACGTCTGTACTCGAAACTCCCGCGAACGCCGGGCTACTCGTCACAAGTTCGATTGGAAATTTCGAGTGCGCTCTGAAGATGTACATCGTCGATGCGGGAATGGCCAGCGGTGAATTCATGGATGCGACCGCGACTGCTGCTAACTGGCCATTCGATAGCCGCAACACTGATCCGACGTCTGATACGCGCTATGCGACGAACGGTTGCGATGCGTATGGAATCTACACTCCCATTCAGGTCGCGCGGGGAACGGCAGACAGATCGCTCGAATTGCTTCAGAGCTGGACCGACGCACAGGTACCAGGGCGGCAAGGCCTGATCGCCAAGGCCGCGGCGTACGCGGGCTATTCCAGGATCCTGCTCGGTGAAGCTTTCTGCACGGCGGCCATCAATTTGAGCAAGGAGATGACGTCGGCGGAGATATTTGCGTCCGCCGAAGCCATGTTCACCACCGCGATCACAGCAGCTCAGGCCGCCGGCGATCAGCAGATCCTGAACATGGCGTACGTTGGCCGCGCGCGTGCTCGTCTCGATCAGGGGAACAAGACGGGAGCGACGGCCGATGCGGCACTCGTTCCGGCGGGCTTCGTAATCAATGCCGCGTCCGAAAACGCCCCAACCATCCGCCAGAACCGTATCCAGGTCTTTAACCAGGGCGGTCTCGTTTCAGTCGCGCCGAGTTATCGCAACCTGACGGTGGCGTCCGGGACCGGAACGGTTCCGGACACTCGCGTCGCCGTAACGAACGCGGGGAAGAACGGAACCGACAACAGAACCCCCCTCTATATCCAGACCAAGTACGCCAACAGCGCGAGCCCGATTCCAATTGCGAGCTACAAGGAAGCGCAGCTGATCGTCGCCGAGGTCGCACAAGGTCAGACAGCGGTGAACATCATCAACAATCTTCGCGCGGCGAAAGGACTCCCTGCATTCTCGAGCACGGATCCGGTTGCGATTGCTGCCGAAGTCACAGAAGCGCGGCGCCGTGAACTTTTCCTCGAGGGGCAGCACCTGTATGACGTCCGGCGTTTGAACCTATCCCTGGATCCGGCGGCAGGTACGCCGTACTCCACCGTTTATCTGAAGGGAGGGAACTACGGGACGGAACGCTGCTTTCCGGTGCCCGATGTCGAGCGCCTGAACAATCCGAATTTCTAGTTCTGGCAGCGGCAAATCAAAAAGGCCGCCCATTCGGGCGGCCTTTTTCATTCGGGCTTGGAATCTTTCTTGGGAAACAGAGACAGACCCTTTTCCACTTTCCATCCAGTGGGATCGAGTTGCATCAACCGATCCAGCCTCATCTCGCCCGGGGATCCCGGCGCGCCGAGTGATTTCCACAGCTCTTCGGATTTTCCCGGCATGAACGGCCAGAGATAAACCGCCTGGCGTGTCAGCTGCCTCATCAGGGTCGCGAGCGTGCTCTCCAGCTCAGCGCGGAGTGTGGGATCCTTTGCCAACTTCCAGGGCGCCTGCCGATCGACGTACTCATTTCCTCTCGCCACGGTCAGCCACACAGCCCTGAGCGCTTCGTGCAGCTGAAATCCCTTCGGGCCGATCGACTCATGATAAGTCGCGAAATCCGCTTCGTCCGCCTTGTCTATCTCGTTGCGCGCGCCCCGGGGGATGATTCCGTCGAAGTAGCGCTCGACCATCGAGATCGCGCGGCTGGCGAGATTGCCGAAGGCGTTTGCGAGATCGGCGTTGTACCGCTCCTCGAACCTTTCCCAGGAGAAGTTCCCATCCCCGTCGAATGGTACTTCGCGCAGGAGAAAGTACCGGAATGCATCCGGTCCGTACCGTCCGATCGCATCGCGCAGATCCAGATTGCCACCGGCCGACTTGCTCACGCGTGTCCCGCCGACGAGCACAAATCCGTGCACCCAGATGCGCTTTGGAACCGCGATGCCAGCGGCCATCAGCATCGCGGGCCAGATGACCGCGTGAAAGCGGGTTATGTCCTTGCCGATCACATGCAGATCGGCGGGCCAGAGCTGCTCGTAATCCGGATTGGGGAAACCTGTCGCTGTGAGATAGTTCGGCAGGGCATCGAACCACACATAAGTCGTCTGGTCCTCGCCGCCGGTTCCTTTGCGGGGGAAGGGAATGCCCCAGGAGAAGCGGTTCCGGCTGACGGAGATGTCATCGAGTCCGGAATCGAGAAGCGAAAGAATCTCGTTGCGACGAGACTTCGGCCGGAGAAACTCCTCACTGGAAACGAGCTTCTTGAGACGCTCGGTGTATGCGCTAAGGCGGAAGAACCAGTTCTTCTCTTCGATCCACTCTAGGGTTCGGGTCGGGTGAAGAATGCACTTCCCATCAACGATCTCATTGTCCTGCTTGAACGCCTCACAACCAACGCAATACCAGCCGGCGTACGCCTTCTCGTAAAAATCGTCGGGAGAGTTCTCGAAGATCTGCTCGATCAACGTCTTCACGCCGGCCTTGTGCGCTGGATCCGTTGTCCGGACGAACTGGTCGTACGAGATGCCGAGGAGTCCCCAGATCTCCTCGGTGCTCTCGGCTACCGCGTCCACCAGCTCCTGAGGGGAGACTCTCCGTTCCGCCGCTGTCTGTGCGACTTTCTGGCCGTGCTCGTCCATCCCCACCAGAAAATGAACGTCGTCGCCGAGAAGGCGGTGATAGCGCGCTATGGCGTCGGCGCCGATCTTCTCGAATGCGTGCCCTTGATGGGGATCAGCGGTGGCGTAGTCTATCGCGCAGGTGAGGAAGTACTTGGCCAACTACTGACTTCCCGGCTGGCCGTCGTCGCCACGGCCGCGACGCCCGCCCCTCCTGCCGCGGCGTCGCTTGCTGCCAGCGTCGTTTTCACGGGCGTTTGTCTTCGCCGGCTCGGATATACTGTCCGTGCGCGGCACGAAGATCTGGTGCTCCGCGGTGTACATCAGCTCCGGTGAGATCTCCTCGGGGCGGATAGTCTCGGCGACGCTCTCCTCCTCATCTGCCTCGGGAACCTCGGCGGCTCCCACGCCCGACAGTTGATCCGTTTCCTGCTTGAACTCCGGCAGCGTGAGCGAGCGCATGTCTCCATCGACGCCGCGGAGCATGATGCGTTCGTGGAAGATGTCGATGCTCACCACTTTTTCTTCTCCGACCGAAGTCGCCACGACCTTGCCCTCCTTCGGGAACCGCTTGCGGCTCTGGACGTAGAACTCGTGCTCGTAGCGGAGGCAGCACATGAGGCGTCCACACGCGCCGGAGATCTGCGACGGATTGAGCGACAGCCGCTGGTCCTTGGCTACGCCCAGATTGACCGGTCGAAGCTCGGGGAGCCATGACGCTGAGCAATACTGCCGTCCGCAGCGGCCGATGCCGTCCAGTCTCTTGGCCTCATCGCGTACTCCGATCTGCTTGAGCTCGATACGGGTGCGGAAGAGAGAGGCCAGATCGCGCACCAGATTGCGGAAGTCGACGCGCTTGTCCGCCGTGAAGTAGAGGGTGAGCTTCTTCCTGTCCCACTGCCACTCCGCGTCGGACAGCTTCATGCCCAGTCCATTGGCGCGAACGCGCTCCATCGCCTTGCGGCGGGCATCTTCGTTGAGCCGGTCGAGGTCCTTCGACAAGCCCCGATCCCTGTCAGAGGCGAGGCGCAGCGCCTTGCGCTCGGGAAGGGACGTGCCGCACCCGTGTGAGCATCCGCCATTGCGTTTCGCCGCGAGCTCTCCCAGCGCGTGGACGTAGCCGAGATCCTCTCCGCGATCGACATCCACGATCACCGCCGAGTTCAACGGCGGCGGATCGGGATAGTCCCAGAGAAAGAACTCCTTACGGTTGCCCTTGAAGGCGACTTCGACGAGGTGCGGCACGATCTATTCGGTCCACGCGCCGAGGCGGAGAAACTTCTGCCGACGACGCCTGACCAGCTTTTCCGGCCGCATCTTGCGCAGCTCCTCGAGATGCTTGTCGATGACCTCGCGCAGAGACTTGGCGGCGGCCTCGTGATCCGCGTGCGCTCCCCCTCTTGGCTCCGGAACGACCTCGTCGATCACCTTCAGCTCGAGCAGCTCGGGGGCAGTGATCTTGAGCGCTGTCGCAGCCTTCTCGCGCATCTCGGGGCTCTTCGCATCCTTCCAGAGAATCGCGGCGCACCCTTCGACTGAAATCACCGAGTAAACTGCATTTTCCATCATGAGCACTCTGTCGGCGACGCCGAGCGCCAAAGCTCCCCCCGATCCGCCTTCGCCGATTACGGTTGCGATGATGGGAACCGTCAGCTGACTCATCTCGTAGAGGTTGCGCGCGATCGCCTCGGATTGCCCGCGTTCCTCGGCGCCGAGCCCCGCCCACGCTCCCTGCGTATCGATGAAGGTGAGGACGGGAACGTGGAACTTCTCCGCGAGCTTCATCAGCCGCAACGCCTTTCTGTACCCCTCCGGGTGCGGCATGCCAAAGTTCCGCTTCAGCTGTTCTTTGGTGTCCCGCCCACGCTGATGCCCGATCACCATCACCGTATCGTCATCGAGACGAGCCCAGCCACCAATGATTGCCGCGTCGTCGCGGAAAGCGCGATCGCCATGGAGCTCGATAAAGTCTGTGAAAGCAAGACGGATGTAATCAGCGGTGAACGGACGCTTCGGGTTGCGCGCGACCTGGACTCTCTGAAACGGAGTGAGATTCCGGTAGACCTCCTCACGCAGATCCGAGAGCTTCCGCTCGAGCGGCTCGATTGCTTCAGCGACGCTAAGCTGGCTGTCGCCCGCGGTTTTCTTTATCTCGTCGATCTGCCGCTCCAGCTCGGCGATCGGCTTTTCAAATTCGAGTTGTGTTGCTGATGCCACTGTTTCAGCTCCCGCGTTGAAGCTTGACGGAAGACTCGCCCAGAATATTGCGAAGCGCGCTCAAGGCCGCGCCATCCGCTGCCAACGTCAGCGATCGCGAGCGGAGGCGCGCCTTGACGCCCGTTCCGTCGCTCCAGCGGAACTCGAGCGGCGCCGACCCGGGATAAGTCTCGGCTATAGCCCTCACGTCCGACATTACATCACCCGAGTATGCCCCTTTTGCCAGGTCGATCGCAACCGTCACCTGGCCATTGGTACGCATTTCCGCCAGCTTCGTTGCCGATTCTACGATGAATGCCGGGTTGTCGCCGGCCTCATCGCGCCGGGAGTAGGCGCCCTTGAGCAGCATCGGAATGTCGGCGCGGATCTGATCGCTGAGCGTCGCCCATTTTTCCGGGAAAATCAGGACTTCGGCCGATCCGGAAAAGTCCTCAATGGTCAGCCGGGCGAACTCGGAGCCGGACTTCTTGCTCATCTGTCGCTTGATGTTCGTCACGACGACGGCGAGGGTCATAGGCTCGGAGCGCCATTTGCCCAGATCCGATACCGTGTGGGTCGAGAAAATCTCCGCTTCGGTCCGGAAGCGCTCGAGGGGGTGTCCGGAGATATAGAACCCGAGAATCTCCTTCTCCCTGGCGAGCCGCTCCGACTCGGTCCACGGAGGCAGATTGGGGAGCGTGTGACTCGTCTCGCCCTTCTGGGATTCATCCGCCGGCGCGCCGAATAGAGATACCTGGCCGGTGGCGATATCCTCCTGTCTCAACGACGCCTCGCGAATCGCGGTGTCGAGAGCGGCCGAAAGCTGCGCGCGGTGCCCGCCGAGGGAATCCATCGCACCCGCGTGAATCAGTGCTTCGAGCACGCGCTTGTTGCAAATGCGCAGGTCGATGCGCTCGCACAGGTCGAAGATCGACTGGAATGGTCCTTCCTTCTTCCTCGCGCCGATGATCGAATCGATCGCGCCGCGACCGACGTTGCGCACCGCTCCCATCCCGAAACGGATCTTGGTCTCTCCAACGACGGTGAACTTGTAGCCCGATTCATTCACGTCCGGTGGAAGGATCTCCACGCCTGCCTGTGCAGCGCCCGGAACGTGCAGCTGCCTCGTCTCGTTGATGTACTTCACCACGCCGTCGGTGTCACCGATCTGTGACGACATCAGCGCTGCCATGAAGTCAGCGGGGAAGTGCGTCTTGAGCCAGGCCGTATGATACGAGATGATCGAGTATGCAACCGCGTGCGACTTGTTGAAGCCGTACCGGCCGAAGGTCTCGATCTGGCTGGCGATCTCCCCGATGATCTCGCGGTCGTGACCGCGCGCCACCGACTTCTCGATGAACTTCGCCAACTCGGCGCGAATCAGCTCCGCGTCCTTCTTGCCGACTGCCTTGCGAAGCACGTCCGCTTCGGCGAGCGAGATTCCGGCGAGAGTCTGCGCAATGCGCATCACCTGTTCCTGATAGGTGATGACGCCGTAGGTGGTCTCGAGAATCGGCGCGAGCTCGGGCAGAATGTAGGAGACAGGCTCCTCTCCACGCTTTCTACGCATGTACACGCGATGCATTCCGGCGTCGAGCGGGCCGGGGCGCATCAGCGCGTTGGACGCGACAAGATCGTCGAATCTGTCCGCGCGAATGCTCTTGAGCATGTCGGTGGCGAGCGGAGACTCGAACTGGAATACGCCAGCGGTTTTCCCGGCACGGAGCATCCGATATGTCTCGACGTCGTCGAGCGGGAGCTTGCCGAGGTCGGGTGCCGATCCGGTGCGCTCGCGGATGCCGTGAATCGCGTCAGCGATCACTGTAAGTGTGGTGAGCCCGAGAAAATCGATCTTGAGCATCCCCACCTTCTCGAGCGCGTTCATGTCGTATTGCGTGACGACGATGGACTCGTCGTTGCCGCTGCCCGAGCCCTTGGACGCCTGTGTGCAGACGGGAACGTATTCGTCGAGCGGACCCGGAGCGATGACTACTCCGGCGGCGTGGACGCCGGCGTGTCGCGACAGGCCTTCCAGCTTCATCGCGAAATCGAGGAGTTGGCGATACCTCTCTTTTTTCTCCCTGATCTCGCGCGGATCTTCCTTGCGCGGCGTGTAGAGCTCGCGCACTTCGGGAATCCGCTCGATGGCTTCCTTGACCGTGAGCGAGAAATTCGGATGGTTCGGAATCAGCTTGGCGAGATAATCCGTCTCCGACGGAGTGAAGCCGAGCGTGCGACCGACGTCCTTGATGGCGGCGCGGGATTTCAACGTCCCGAAGGTGATGATCTGACCGACGGAATCGCGGCCGTACTTCTGGCGAACGTACTCGATGACCTCGCCGCGGCGCTCGAAGCAGAAGTCGACGTCGATGTCAGGCATCGACACTCGCTCCGGATTCAGGAATCGCTCGAAGAGAAGATCGAACTGGAGCGGATCGATATCCGTAATACGCAATGAGTAGGCGACAAGCGATCCGGCGGCCGACCCACGTCCCGGGCCGACGGGAATTCCTTTTTCACGCGCCGCCTTGATGAAATCGGCGACGATGAGGAAGTAGCCGGCGTAGCCGGTGCTGGTGATTACCCCCAGCTCGTAGTCGAGTCTTTCGCGCACGTTCGCGGGCAACTCGGCTCCGTACCTCCAGTGCGCTCCTTGCTCGGAGAGGCGGACGAGCAGCTCGTTTTCGGTTTCGATCCCCGAGGGAAGCGGAAACGATGGCACCTTGTACTGCTTCGAGAATGTGATCGCGGTTTCATCCGCGATTCGGAGCGAGTTCTCCAGGACGTCTTTCCGACCCGGAAACGCGTCCGCGATTTCGGGGGCGCTCTTGAAGTAGAGGCCCTCGTCGTAGTGCATCCGATTGGTGTCGGAGAAATCCTTGCCGAGGCCGATGCAGAGCAGGATGTCGTGGGCGTCGTGATCGCCGCGCGACAGGAAGTGGGCGTCGTTGGTGGCGAGGACGGGGAGATTCAGCTCCGCGGCGAGCTGAAAGACGCGGCTGTTGAGCGTCGCCTGGTTCTCGGAATTGTGCGCCTGGACCTCGAGGTAATACCGATCGCGAAACACATCCGCGTACCACGAAGCAGCTGCGCGGGCCTGGTCGTACTCCTCGGACAGGAGATTGTGCGCGATTTCGCCGGCCATGCACGCTGACGAGACTACGATGCCCTCGTTGTATTTCGCGAGGAGCTCGCGGTCCATCCTCGGCTTGGCGTAAAATCCCTCCGTGTAGGCGAGGGAGGATAGCTTGACTAGATTCTTGTATCCGGTTGCGTTCTGAGCGAGGAGGACGAGGTGGTAGTAGGGTTTTCCCCGATCGCCGCCAACGCGGTTGCGAGCGCGTCTATCGCCAGGCGCGACATAGGCTTCCATGCCGATGATAGGCTTGAGCCCCGCTTTCTTGGCTTTTTCCTGGAACTCCCAAGCGCCGTGAAGATTGCCATGATCGGTTATCGCGAGCGCGGGCTGTTCGAACTCCAATGCTCTCGTGATGAGATCATCGATGCGGTTTGCGCCGTCGAGAAGAGAGTATTCGGAGTGGCAGTGCAGGTGAACGAAGGACACGTGGTAAGATAATGCGCCGCGGATTCGTGGCGATAGCCGTTGCGCTCGCCGTCTTGGGTCTAATCTCTGCTCCGACAGCTTGTTATCTCAGTCGAGGTGCGTGGGAAGAAGCCAGGATTCTGAGCCGGCGAGAACCGATTTCCGAGCTGGTTGCGAGTCCGCGGACGCCGGCGGATGTGAAAGCGAAACTTAGAGTGGTTTTAGCGGCCCGACAGTACGCAAAGGATAGTTTAAAGCTCCGAACCAAAGACAGTTTCACGACATATTCACGCCTTGATCACGACACTTTGGTCCTATTGGTTTCGGCGGCATACCGGGACACCCTTAAGCCCTACACGTGGTGGTTTCCGATCGTCGGTCGCGTTCCATACAAAGGCTACTTCGACTTCGCCGCCGCGAGACGTGAAGCGAAGAATCTTGCAGCGGATGGGTTCGATGTTTACGTGCGGCCGTCCGATGCTTTCAGCACGTTGGGATTCTTCAACGATCCGCTGCTGAACACGACTCTCAAGGGCGACTCGCTCTCGCTCGCGAACACGGTGATTCACGAGCTGACACACAACACCTTCTACGCGTCGGGACAGGCGCCCTTCAACGAGTCGTTCGCGATGTTCGTCGGGGCCCGGGGCGCAGCCGCATTTTTCAGGTCGCGCGGCCAGCAAGCCGCGGCTGACAGATTGGACGCGCAATGGGAAGATGACAAGCTGCTGGCGAGGTTCTGGAGCGGAGTAATCAAGTCTCTCGACTCGGCGTACGCAGTGCATCCGGAGAGCAAAGAGGCGAGGATAGCCGTCCGCGACACGGTGTACGCCCGCGCCCGAAAGGCGCTTGTCTCCGAAGTAGGACCTGCGCTCAAAACGATCAGCCCGCGCTACGCCGAGCGGGTGCCCCTCGACAACGCGTCGTTACTGGCGAGGCGAGTCTACGCGAGCGATCTCGATGTGTTCGATCAGGTCTACGCAAAGGAGGGACGGGAGTTGAAGCGCTCGATCGGACGCATGATTGCTCTCGCGAAATCGAATCCGAAGTCTCCGTTTTCGGCGCTGAGACGGTGGGTGGGCGTGAGGCCCGATTCTCTTTCAGGCTCGCTGTAGCACCCAGCACATCAGCCGCTCTAGCTGGCATCCAGGCTCGAGGTTCACGTACGGTCGGACTCTTACGGCGTTGGCGACTCTCCGCGCTCAGGAGCGCTGAATTTCGACCTAAGCAAGGCGCGGAGGTCGAGTAGGGGCTGTTTCTCGGGCGGGGGGACATCCTCCGGAGTGTTGTCGCTCGCCAGGGCAACGCGCTGCATGTTGTCGCGCACGCCTCGATCGATGAAGCGGCAGAGCTGATCGAGCGAGTAGTCCGCGCCTCTTCGCGACGAGTATGCGTTCAGCGGATAGGCCACGCTCAGATAATTTCGCGCGCGCGTAAGCGCGACGTACATCAGTCGACGTTCTTCCTCGGTCTCCTCTTCGGAGTTCAGGCAGCGCGCGGAAGGAAACCATCCGTCCACGGCCCAGATCACGAACACCGCGTCCCATTCCTTTCCTTTGGCAGAATGGGCAGTGCTGAGCACGAGGCAGTCATTTTCCTCGCGGCTGCTGCCGCCAGGAAGATCCTGGGTGGCCTGCGGTGGCTCCAGTGCGAGCGCTGACAGGAACGTTGCGCGGTCGGGATAACCCGCGGCTATCGTCTGCAGCTGATCCAGATCAGCCAGTCGCGGCTCAACGCGATCGTAGCGCTCGCGCAGGATGTTGTCGTAGAGCCGCCGTACACGCGAAATGTCTGCTGCAACCTTTGCCTCGTCCAGTGCGGGCCCGGTCCGCAGACCTTCGAGCAGCGATACCAGAGCTGCGTGGGCTGCCTTCGCCCTTGGTGGCGGATTATAGCGGCCGAACGCATTCGATTCCCACGCCGCCGCGATCATCGAATCGATCGCCGCACGCGCGGTCGCGTCGCCAATTCCGGGAAGCAGCAGCAGCAGCCGGTACCAGCTCACCTCGTCGCGCGGGTTCTCGAGGATGCGGAGAAACGCGAGCACATCCTTGACGTGCGCTGCCTCGAGAAACTTGAGGCCGCCCCACTTCTCGAACGGGATCTTCCTGTTGGTGAGCTCTATCTCCAGGTCGGCGGACATGTACCCGGCGCGAAATAGCACCGCGATCTCGCGCAACGGCGTTCCTTCCTCGTGCAGCTCCAGTATGCGGTCGACGACAAAACGGGTCTGTTGCTGCTCGTCGCGAGCCGCGACCAGCCATGGCGTCTCTCCGCCCGTCCGCTCTGTCCAGAGGTTCTTTGTGAACCGCTCCGCCGCGCGCGATATCAGTGTGTTGGTGACGCTTAGGATGGGCTGGGTCGAGCGGTAGTTCTGCTCGAGAGTGACCGTAGTCGCGCCAACGAACTGTTTGGGGAAGTCGAGGATGTTCCTGAAATTGGCGCCCCTGAACGAATAGATGCTCTGTGCGTCGTCTCCGACGACGGTGAGATTGGCGTGGGAGCCGCACATGCCGCGAAGAATTCGCGCCTGCAGCACGTTGGTGTCCTGATACTCGTCAACCAGGATGTGGTCGTACATCCCGCCGATCTGCTGGCGAAGCTCGGGCGATGCTTCCAGCATCAGCGCCCAGAACAGGAGCAGGTCGTCGTAGTCGACGAGATTCCGCTCCTGTTTTCGCCGGACGTAGTCGCCGTAAATCTTGCCGAAACCTTCGAGGTAGTCGACGAATTGTGCGTACTCATCGCGCACTATGTCCTCGACCGGTATTCCCGTGTTGATGTGTCGGGAGTAGACGTACTGGAGCGTCTCCTTCTTCGGGAATCTCTTGATTCTCGCGGCGTACCCGAGCTGCGCGCGCGACAGGTGCATGAGATCGGCTGAATCACCCTGATCCATGATCGTGAAATCTTTCGGCAAACCGGCGGCGGGGCCGTAACGCCGCAGCAGGCGGTGCGCCGTCGCATGAAAGGTCCCTCCATGCACGCGCTTGCTGTTGCTGCCGACCAGACGCTCGGCGCGCGAGAGCATTTCCTGCGCGGCGCGTCGCGTAAACGTAAGTAGAAGAATTCGCTCGGCCGCGACTCCGCGTTCGATCAGATGCGCGACCCGATAAACGAGCGTGCGGGTCTTTCCAGTTCCGGCGCCGGCAATGATGAGCAGCGGCCCGTCGCCTTGCGTCGCCGCGGCCGCTTGTTGCGGATTCAGCTCCGCGGCAAAGTCGCGTGGGGTGCCGACAGTCTCTAGGCGATCACGCGACGGGTAGACCTTGAGGGTCTCCGTCACGCGACGGACTCGAGAAGCGCCGAATGGGAGGTGACGACCACCTCGAGGTCAAACGCCTCGGCGAACTTGGACGATACCCTGTCTCTCACATCCTGCGCCGAGACATTCTCCAGTCCCAGCTCCCGTGCAACGGAAGTCATGACGACCCCGCTGATTCCGCAGGGCACGATGAGGTCGAAGTAGGAGAGATCAGTCGTAACGTTCAGCGCGAAACCGTGCCAGGTTACCCAGTCCCGCGCGTGCACGCCGATCGAAGCGATCTTCTTTCCTCTCGTCCACACCCCGGTGAAGCTCGGGTTGCGCTCGGCCGGGATGTCGTAGTCCGCCAGGGCGTTGATCAGCGCCTCCTCGATCTTCCGGAGGTACCAGTGGAGGTCCTGCCGGTGACGCTTGAGGTCGATGATCGGATAGCCGACGAGCTGTCCCAGACCGTGGAATGTCACGTCACCGCCCCGCTCGACTTCGAAAAGCTCTACGCCCCTGCTCTCCAGAAAGGCCGGCGAAGCAATGAGATGCTTCTCCTTCGATGCGCGGCCGAGCGTGACTACCGGTGGGTGCTCAACGAGGAGCAGAACGTCCTGGGGTATCGCGCCAGTAATCCGGTCTCGCGCGACCTGGCGCTGGAGCTCCAGCGCTTCCGCGTAGGGCATTCGGCCGAGGGTTACTGTCCATAGCTCGCGCTCAGCCACTACGCATCACCTGAATCACGCGTGGATCATCTTTCCGAGCGAATCGAGCGCAGCCTCCGCGATTGCCTCGGAGAGGGTCGGATGGGCGTGGATGGCAAGATCGACTTCTTCCACCGTGTACTCATTCTCGCGGGCGACAGCGAGCTCGTGGATCAGCTCGGTGGCGTGGGCGCCGATGATGTGGGCACCAAGTATCTCGCCGTATTTAGCGTCGCGAATGATCTTGACGAACCCCTCGGTCTCTCCCGATGTACGGGCGCGGCCGTTATTGGAAAACGCAAACTTGCCGACCTTGTAATCGATCTTCTTCTCCTTCACCTGCGCCTCGGTCATTCCAATCGAGGCGACTTCAGGGTGGCAGTACGTCGCGTTCGGGATGTTGCCGTAATTCACCTGATGCACGTTTTTCTGGCCGGCGAGGAATTCCGCGAAAACGACGCCTTCGCGCTGGCCCTTATGGGCAAGCATCGGCGGGCCAGCGACATCCCCGATCGCGTAGATGCCTTTGACCGATGTCTCCATTCGCTCGTTGATCTTGATGAAGCCGCGCTCAGTGAGATGGACTCCAGATTCCTTGATTCCGATCTCTTCGATGTTCGGAGCGCGGCCCGCGGCGACGAGGACCTTCTCGACCTCGAGCGTCTGTTTCTTGCCGCCCGATTCGACGCTCATCGTCACGGAATTCTTTCCGACCTTCACATCGCTGATCTTGGCCCCCGTCAGGACATCGATCTTCCGCTTCTTGAAGCTTTTTGTGAGCTCGGCGCTGCAATCAGCGTCCTCGAGCGGGAGAATTACCGGAAGTGCTTCGATGAGGGTGATCTGAGTTCCGAACGCTGCGAAGACGTCGGCGAACTCACAGCCGACCGCGCCAGCCCCGACGACAGCCAACGATTTCGGAGCTTTCTCGAGAACCAGCACCTCGTCGGACGAGAGCACCGTCGTCTTGTTCAGCTCCAGGCCGATCTGCGGCAGGCCTTTTACCCGCGAGCCAGTGGAGATGACGACCGCCTTTTTCGCTTCGTGCTTCTCCTCCTTTCCATCGATTGTGACAGAAACCGCGTTCTTGCCGGAAATCTTTGCCGTGCCCTTGATCCAGGTGATCTTGTTCTTCTTGAAGAGGAACTCGACACCCTTTGAGTTCTGGGTGCTGACCGCGCGCGAGCGTTTCATCGCGACGCCGTAGTCGAGTTTTACATCGGCGACGGTCACCCCAAAGTCGGCGGAGTGGGAGACCTTTGTCGCGACAGACGCCGCTTCGAGCAGAGCCTTGGCCGGAATGCAGCCCCACAGGACGCAGGTGCCGCCCAGGCCTTCCCGTTCGACGACTGCGACGGACATGCCGAGCTGAGCGCAGCGAATGGCGCCCACATATCCTGCAGGGCCGCCACCAATAAAGATCACGTCATAACTTGCCATTTTTTGGTCGAGTATAGTCGAGTGTAAATCTAGTGACTGGGGTCCGCACAGTCCTCAGTTCGCAGTCAGATGACCAGCGAAAGCGGATTCTCGATGTATTGCCGGACTGTCTGCATGAATTTCGCCCCGGTCGCGCCATCGATTGCCCTGTGATCGCAGCTCATCGTTACGCGCATCCGCTGGCGAACTTCCAACGCGCCGTTCACTACCACTGGCTTCTCCTCGACGCCGCCGATGGCGAGGATACCGGCTTCGGGCGGGTTGATGATCGCCGTGAACTGATCGATGCCGAACATGCCGAGGTTCGATACCGTGAACGTCGCGCCCGTGTACTCCTCCGGCATGAGCTTGCGTTCTCGCGCCCTCTTCGCAAGATCGCGAGCCTTGGCGGAAATCTCCCAGAGTGACAGGCGATCTGCGTCGAACAGGACGGGCGTGATGAGGCCATCTTCGACGGCGACGGCCATCGCTACGTGAATGCGATTGAACTGCCGGATCTTGTCGTTGAGCCAGTGCGCGTTGACCTCGGGATGCTCGGCCAGGGCGAGAGCGACGGCTTTGATCACAATGTCGTTGAACGACACCTTGTAGTGATCGCCCATCTCGGCGAGCTGTGTGCGCAGCTCCGATGCTCTGACGGCGTCGTACTCGGACGTGAGAAAGAAGGTCGGAACGGGACCATTCGATTCGGCGAGCCGTCGGGCGATGGTCTTTCGAATCTGGGTGAGGGGGATGTCCTTGAAGTCGCCCTCGGTGGCGAGTCGATCCGCCGCAGCGGACCGTCCGGTACCGCCCGCCGCTTTGGCGTTTTCGATGTCGCGCTTGACGATGCGGCCGCTTGGTCCGGTACCCTGGATTCCCCCAAGCTGGATTCCTCGCTCGGTTGCGAGTCGGCGCGCGAGCGGGGATGTGCGCTGACGACCGCCGGTAGCCGACGGCGCGCCAGAACGCGATGCTCCGTTTCCTCGTGGGGCGGGAGGTCCGGACGCGCGAGGCGGTGCGGAAGTGGGGGGCGCGCCATGCGCAGCCACACCCTGACTTGCCGCACCCTGACTTGCGGCACCCTTCTGTTGAGGAGAAGTCGAGGCTTCACCTTGCGACTGGGCTGGTGATTGCGGAATAGAGGTCTTGGCGGCGGTTTCCTTCGTGTCGGCGACCGCTTGATTCGAGCCGCCGGCTTGTGCGCCCGCCGAGCCCTGAGCCTGCGCGGCTTGCCCCGACGTTGCGGCACCAGCACCGGCGGCTGATCCGATGATCGAGTCGATGTTCTCATCGGGAGCGGCTATCACTGCCAACACTGTTCCGACGGGAGAAGAGTCCCCCTCGTTTGCGAGGCGCTTCCGGAGCACTCCGTCGCCGCGAGCGATCAGTTCCATCACGGCTTTGTCGGTCTCGACCTCGGCCAGCACGTCGCCGGTTTTCACGGCATCGCCTTCGTTCTTGTTCCATTTGACGAGACGTCCCTCCTCCATCGTCGGAGAAAGCGCCTCCATCACCACTTTGGTTGCCATAGGTTAGTCGAGGTACATGACTTTTCTTATTGCTGCGAGAGCCTTGCCGGCGTCCGGCTTGGCGGCTCGCTCGAGATTCTTCGCGTACGGCATCGGCACGTCTTCCTGGTGGACACGCAGTACGGGAGCGTCAAGATCGTCGAAGCATTCGCGCTGAATGAAGTCGACGACCTGCGAGCCCATGCCGCAGATCTCCCATCCCTCTTCGAGGACGACCGCCCGATTGGTTTTCCGGACCGAGCGGGCGATCGCTTCGACATCGATCGGGCGCACGGTGCGGAGGTCGACGACGTCGATATTGACCCCTTCCTTGGCGAGATCATCGGCGACCTTCATCGCGACGAGAACCATCTTCCCGTGAGTGATGATCGAGCAGTCGCCGCCTTCGCGCTTCAGATCGGCGACTCCAATCGGGACGATGTGCTCACCATCGGGGATTTCTCCCTTTGTGTTGTAGAGCATCTCGCCCTCGAGGAACACCACGGGATTGTCGTCTCGAATGGCCGACTTGAGGAGTCCCTTCGCATCGGCGGGTGTCCCCGGCGTGCAGACCTTGAGTCCGGGAATGTGCGCGTACCAGCTCTCCCAGGCCTGCGAGTGCTGCGCGGAAAGCTGAAGTGCGGACCCATTTGGCCCGCGAAACACCATTGGTATCTTGTACTGTCCGCCCGACATGTAAAGCATTTTCGCCGCGGCATTAACCACTTCATCGATCGCGAGCAGCGCGAAGTTCCAGGTCATGAACTCGACGATGGGACGCAAGCCCACCATCGCTGCTCCCACACCAACCCCGGCAAAGCCAAGCTCAGTGATGGGTGTGTCGACGATCCGCATTGGTCCGAACTCGTCGAGCAAACCCTTGGAGACTTTGTACGCGCCGTTGTATTGCGCGACCTCTTCGCCCATGAGGAACACCCTATCGTCGCGCTGAAGCTCCTCGCGGAGTGCCTGCGTCAGGGCATCGCGGTAAGTGACGACTGCCATCAGGAGCTCGTATCCGCGTAGACGTCGTCGTGCAGTTTCTCGAGGGAGGGCTCGGGACTCGCATCCGCAAAATCCCACGCGTCCTGGGCGATCGTCTTCGCTTCGTCGTCGATCTTGTGCATCTCTCCCTCGGTGAGCTCGCCCGACTCGAACATCATGTTGTGCAGGACAAGGATCGGATCGCGCTTCATGTTCTCTTCCAGCTCGTCCTTCGTGCGGTAGGTCCCGCTCGCCGCGTCGGACATGGAGTGGCCCATGAAGCGATAAGTCCGCATCTCGATCAGCGTGGGCCGCTTCTCCTTTCGAGCTCTCTCGACCGCGCGCGCCATGCACTCCCGGACGGAGAATACGTCCTGCCCGTCAACTGATTCGCCTTCCATCCGATAGCCCTTGGCGCGGATCAGTACGTCCTCGTTGGCGGTCGAACGCGAGATTGCCGTTCCCATGCCGTAGCGGTTGTTCTCGATTATGAAGATCACCGGCAGATCCCAGAGCGAAGCGAGGTTCAGGGCCTCATGAAAGGCGCCGATGTTCACGGCTGCCTCGCCGAAGAAGCAGACACACACCTGATTGCCGCGCCGATACTTTATGGCGAAGCCGACGCCGGCCGCGATCGGGACGTGTCCGCCAACGATTCCGTGGCCACCGAGGAAGTTGGTCTTCGAATCGAAGATGTGCATCGAGCCACCCTTCCCGCCCGAGCATCCGGTCTCGCGGCCGAACAGCTCCGCCATCACGGCGCGCGGGCTCACGCCGCGAGCGAGTGCCTGGCCATGATCGCGATAAGCGGTGATCACGTAGTCGTCCGGGCGAATCATGGACATGACGCCGGTGGAGATGGCCTCCTGCCCGATGTAGAGGTGGCAGAAGCCACCAATTTTTCCGAGCGCATAGGCTTCGGCGCAGCGCTCCTCGAAGCGTCGCTGGAGCAGCATCGAGTGGAGCAGCTCCCGACGGAGACCGGGAGTGGTTCCCGAGGGATCGTTGGCGGGAGCGGCGTCCGCTCCGTTGTTTTTCGGCGCGCCTTTTTCTTTCCCCTTCTGAGCGGGAGGGCGTTTGGCTTCAGTGCTCATACGCCTGCCGCCTGTACCTGCTCCCACGCGTGGTAGCTGGAGCGAACGAGTGGACCTGATTCGACGTGCCGGAAGCCCATATCCATCCCAATCTCGTAAAGTTTCCTGAATTCCTGAGGAGTGTAATACCGGTCGAGGGCGATGTGCGCATCTGAGGGACGGAGGTATTGCCCGAGGGTGAGAATGTCGACGTCCACGTCGCGCAGGTCGCGCATAACGGTGATGACTTCCTCGATTGTTTCGCCCATGCCGAGGATCATGCCCGTCTTGGTGGGAATTTCGGGCGCGATTCTCTTCGCGTAGCGGAAGATCTCCATCACCCTGGGGTACCGCCCTCCAGGTCTTGCCTTCTTGTAAAGGCGCGGGACGGTCTCGGTATTGTGATTGTAAATCTCCGGGCGAGCCTCGAGCACCGCGCGAATGCTGTCTTCGTTCCCCTGGAAATCGGGGACGAGAACTTCAACGGAGCAGCCCGGGATTCTCTCGTGAATCTGCCGGATCGTTTCGGCGAAGATATAGGCTCCGAAATCGGGCAGGTCATCCCGATCCACTGAAGTGATCACCGCGTGCTGGAGTCCCATTTCTGCGATCGCCTGCGCTACACGCTCCGGCTCCGCAATGTCGTACTTGGGCGGGCGTCCGTGGGCGACGGCACAGTAGGCGCAGTTTCTCGTACAGACATCACCCAGAATCATGAACGTCGCCGTGCCGTGCTCCCAACACTCGCCGACGTTCGGGCAGTGCGCTTCCTCGCACACCGAATGCAGATCGAGTTCCCGCATCAAGTGCTTGAGCCGCATGTAGTTGGGGCCTCCGGGCGCTCTCACCTTGAGCCACGACGGCTTACGCTCTGGAAGCGGCTCCGCGCGGTGACGACCCATTATCTGGTAAAGAGTATCGGGCATTAGGAGACTGGATTCTGCGATACTGATGAATCTGGGTGCTGGGGGACCCGTTGCCCAACCCCGAACCTGTGCCGGAGTCGAGCATCCGCAATCTACATCAAAAACGGTCCGGGCGAAATTGTGTCAGGTCGAAGCTAAGTGGTGTTCCTGTCACGAGATCGGCGATTAAATCCCCCGTCAGGGGGGCCATGAGCACGCCATTGCGTGAGTGACCGCAGGCGTAGATCAGGGATTGATGCTCTGGATCGGGACCGATCATCGGCAGCATGTCGGGCGTGACGGGACGAAGGCCGGCCCAGGAACGGGTTGTACCGCTCCGCGACAAACTCGGACAGATCTCTTCCGCAGCAGATCGAACTTTCTCGACCCCTTCAGTCGTCGTGGTCGCGTCGAAACCCACATCCTCCATCGTGCTGCCACCGATCGTGGAATCACCGCGAGGAACAACATAACCGCGCGGTCCGTATGCGACGTGGCCGAGCAGAGACGCCGGGTAAGAGACGAGCTGGCCGCGAGCGGGCGCCACCGCGGCTCCGAGTCGGGCACCCAAAATTCGTCCCACCCAGGCACCGGGGGCGAGAACCACGTAGCGCGCGCTGTGCGTCGCCCCCGATTCTGTGCGGACCGTCGCAGACATCTCGCGCGCAACCACATCGACAACTGAATCATCCAGCGTTTCGATTTGCTCGCTTGTCGAGACGAGCTTCAGCAGAGCGGAGAGAAGCACCGTGTTGTCGACTGCGCCGTCATCCGGATTGAAAATCGCACCGATTGCGTGCGCCAGCGCGGGCTCCAGCTCTCGCAGCTCCTTCGCATCCAGCCAGCTGCTGGTCGGGGGCGCGGTCTTTTTCAGCCCCTTGATTCCTTTGGTGCTGAGCGCGATCTGGAGAATGCCGCGCCGGTTGAGCGGGACCAGAATGCCGCTACGCTCAGCGAGGAACTCTACATAGCCCGGATAGCGATCACGGGCCGCCACCGCGAAGTCGTGCGCTGACCCGACCGCGCGCTCCACCGACGGCGCAAGCATCCCCGCGGCAGCGGGCGAAGCCTCGCCCGCCCTATTTTCACCTATCAGCGTGACAGACGCTCCGCGCTCGGCAACAGCGATCGCGGCGGCGAGGCCGATCAGACCGCCGCCGACGACGATGACTTCGGTGCTCAGCTTGTCTGCCCCTTCTGAAACCGACGGGGAGAGTTTAGCGTAGGGATAACTGTCACCGTTTTGGAGAACGTCATGTTGCGCGCCATTTTCATGATCGGCCTGTTTGCCATGCTGGGCCTCTTTGCCGTAAGCATGGTGTTCAATCTGTTCGGCGGCATTATTGGTCTGACCTTCTGGCTGGTAGCGCTTGCGGTCAAAGTACTCATTATCGGCGGGGTGCTCTACTTCGGGGTTCGCATACTTTCCCCGGGGACCGCAGCTCGACTCAGAGAGAAATTCGCAGGTACGAGACTGACCCGCTACTAAACCGGGTTTCCAATGTTGCTGGAACTGAACGAGCGGGAGTACCGGTATCTCGCTTAGTCGAGCGCCAAGGCAACTGAACGGGTGCGAGTTTGTAAGTAGCGTAGCCGTTGGTTGCCAGTTCACCGCGTCCCGTTCATCTGCAGTCCTCTCAGATCTCCAGCGCGTCGACGATGGCCCATGCGAGGAGCGGAACCATAATCTCATGGTGGCCAGTTATCTCGTACCCTTTTCCGTTCCCCTGAGTCGGACGCTCTACGACGTTTACACGCGGGCGATAGTGCCGCTGCATGTCGAGATCGCACGTCGTGAAACCGGTTGGTTTTGCCTTGTTGAGGTTCCGCGCAATCGTCAGCGCTTTCAGGAAAACCTCCGGCATTATCACCGCGCTCCCGAGATTGAGCACGACTCCGCCGTCGTGTAGTGCCGGGAGGGATGCGGCGAGCCTGCGGAAATCGCGGTGACTGGTATCGCCGATCGCGGCGCCACTCGCTGCCGGGTGCTGATGAATGATCTCGGCGCCCAGCGCGGCGTGCACGGTGCAGGGAATCCCGATCCGGTGCGCCGCAAGCATCACCGACAACTCGGCGTTCGCTAGCGGGAGCATTTCCAGAGCGCGGGAGAGAGCTTCACCCATTCCCCAACCGTTCTTCATGCCGGCAATGAATGCTTCGTTCATTCCGCGCCCGGTCTCCTCCGCCATTCCGAAGGTGCCATCCACCAGTCCGCGCGCGACATCTTCCGAAGTGGCGCCGAAGCGAGCGATCTCGTAGTCGTGGATCGCGGCGGATCCGTTCATCGCCAGATGTGTGATCACTCCTCGCTTCATCAGGTCGATCAGAAGCGGCGCGAGCCCGGTCTTGACGATATGGCCGCCGAGCATGACGACGACGGCCCGACCACTCTTCTTCGCGGACACAACGGCGTCGACGACGCGGCGGAAGTCGCGAGCGACGAGAACATCGGGAAGTGACTCCAGAAACGCGGCGAAGCTGCGATTCCGGCCCGGAGGCGAGGCAAACTCGGCTACGGCAACTTTGTTCGGGCGCCGCTCGATGGGAACGGTGCGGACCTTCGAGAGGTCGGCTTCCGCGATGGTCCCTTGCGCCGGACTCCCGGATTTTGCTCCCGCTTTTCCCCGCTTGGAAGGCGTGGAACGCGAACGGGGGCCGCGGTTACCGTCTACTGGCTCGGCGATGGGAAGTAGGACTTGAGATAAAGGTTCAGCGAGCCGAAGGAGAGCTTCGACTTAAGCTGAAGCATGATGTGCCGATCGTCGTCCGAGAGCCAGATCTCGGCGTGCCCGTTCTCGGAAAAGATTCCCTTCGTCTTGATCACGGGCTGAATGACGATCGCGTCGAAGCTGCCGGCCGGCACCCTGATCCGCTCTTTCCGGAGCACCCGGATCCGGACCGGGTTTCGATCGGGACGGAAATAGCGGTTGAAGTCGTACGTCTGTCCGACGACTAGCGGAATCGTGCGCACGAAATAGAGAAACGAGCCGTCATCGAGAGGCTGGCTCACCGAGCGCTCCTCGGTTGCCGGTTTGTTCGACGTCTGAACGAACACCGCGCGCTCGGGATAGATCTCGAATCTGCGTTCAGTGTCCTTGCCGCCCTCCTCGAGCTCCTGCACGAACCTGAGCGACGAGAGAGATTCCGCGTCCATCCAGCTCTCGTAAACATCGTTGACGCGGTAGAGGAAGTTTCCGCCCTGCACCCAGAAGGCCGTGTGCCAGGCGGGCCGCCCGCGAAGGTTATC
The DNA here is from genome assembly GCA_038227135.1 of Gemmatimonadales bacterium. Classification (GTDB taxonomy): domain Bacteria; phylum Gemmatimonadota; class Gemmatimonadetes; order Gemmatimonadales; family Gemmatimonadaceae; genus UBA4720. The sequence goes on along the minus strand of JBBRQC010000005.1, from coordinate 66,614 downwards.
GAGGGCCACTACTTCCATATGGGCGTTGCCAACTTTGAGCGCGCCAAACTTGACGTCGTATTCGAGCCGCTCTCCGACGCCGAACGGCACCTTGGCACGTTTCACCCCATTTACTACGACCGTGACCGGAGCGGACACGCTCGGATTTGCGGGATCCTGTGCCGAGGCTGTCGCAGCGACCGCCGCGCCGATGAGTGCGATGCTGGAAAGGAAGGCGGGCTTCATCCGTTACCCTTGGCTGCCGCCGCGAGAACGCGGGCCTTTCGACTGAAGCGGAAGAGATTCAGCGCATCCGCAAAAGGACGGATACGTGTCTCCCGAGTGCGCACGTCGTAACGCGGTGCGAGATCGACAGTCTCCAACCGACGGGCAAATCTCCGCGCCTGGAGCAGAAGCTCGGCGTTTGCAGCCCATCCGCTGCTCGTGACTATTGGCTTGTCCCCAAGTGCCTTGAGCAGCTCGCGAAGAACCGAGATGCGGTAGAGTCGGTACGTAGTGAATGGATCGCCATCGGTCTTCGGCAACCCCGCACTCTGGAGCCAGTCCGCGAAGCGGCGAAGCCTCTGCACCGGTGCGGGAGCTTCGCTCATCTCCTGCTTCGCGGCGACGATGTCGGCCCCTCCTTCAAAGCGCTTGACCAGCTCCGGGATGTGCTCCGGCTGATCCGTGAAATCTGCCTGCATCATTATTAGTGCATCTCGGCGGGCATACCGCGTGCGGCGGGAGACTTCGCGAACGAGCTTGTCGATGGCGAACCCGAATCCTTTGCGCTCTTCACCCCTGAGTACGGTGAGCGGGATCACCTCGGCGTACGGCTCGACGGTCTCGCGGGTTCCGTCGGTGCTGCCGTCGTCGTAAACGATGATCTCATACTCGCGCGAGTAATCCTGAAAAACACGACGGATGCGCCAGAGAAGCACACCGACAGTTGGACCCTCGTTGTAGGTCGGAATACAGATGTAAAGCAAGGCGAATTCGAGTTGTAGGGTGCGGCTGCAAAGCTGTCAGAGGCAAGATAGGAGTAACAGACGATCACTCGCTACCCCGCGACGACTCTATCGTACACCTCAGCAGTTCGTTCGATCATCGTCTTTGAGTCGAATTCCCGGGCTCTGGCCTTGGCACCCGCCCCCAACCGGGCTCGCAACGCGTCATTGGTAATGAGCTCGGCGGCAGCGCGCATGAATCCGCTGAGGTCGCCCGGCGCCACGAGAATTCCGCTCTTGCCGTCCTCGATGACCTCGGGCAATCCACCGACGGCAAAGGCTATCGGCGGGACCCCGATAGCCATCGCATCGATTACGGACGTGCCCAATCCTTCTGACCGCGATGGGTGCCAGAGTACATCGAGACCAGCGATGGCATCGTGAATCTCCTCGACGAACCCCGCGTCGAATCCTTCGACCCCGGCGACGCTCGTCCCGCCCTTTCCCTTGCCGCCGAGCAATACGAGACGGGTTCGCCTGAAGACTTCGCCGGGCAGGCGCCGGGCAATTGCGCTGATCATGTCCAGACCCTTTTCCTGCGTCATGGCTCCGACGATTCCACAGACGACGGTGCTGGGCGGCCAACCGCACTCCCGGCGCCAGTTCCGGGGGCGCTTCACCTGGGGGGCAGGGAGTCCGGAATACACCACGTCGATGCGGCTCGCGGGGATTCCGGCGTTTACCATAACTCCCTTCACGGCGTGGGAGATCGCGATGAACGCATCAACACCGTGACGGTACTTGAGGCGGATTTGTTTCGGCGGGAATGCGACGCGACGGCTGACGATGAGGCGAATCTTTCTCTTGCCGAGCAGCGCGAGCCGAGCGATGGAGTGGGAGCGGGCGTCGTGGGCGTGAACAATGTTGGCGCTCCATTCGCGCGCGACGGCGCGCAGCTCGCGCGTTGCGCGGATGTCCCACTCGCCCCGCAGAGTGAGCCGATAGGTGGGCAGCCCCGCGTGTTCGGCGCGCCGAATCAGCGGCGATCCCGTCGGCGCCACAACGAGAACGCGATAGCCGAGATCCCGAAGTCCGGTCGCAAGCAGGAAAACCTGCCGTTGGCCGCCGCGCCAGCTGCGCCCAGAGTCGATGTGAATGATTCGCGGCCGCTCCATTACGCTCCGAGCTTCCGCGCGAATGCGTTGAACAGACCCCGGTCCCAGGGCTCCGGCGAGTCAGTCATCTCTTCAGGGTGCCACTGCACCGCCAGCACCCACCAGTCGTCGGTTGCCTCCAGCCCCTCGATGACACCATCCGGTGAGCGGGCAGTGACTCGCATCCCCTCGGCAACGCGCTTCACCGACTGATGGTGAAACGAGTTGACGGTGAGATGCTCCGTCCCAACGGCTTCCGCGATCAGGGATCCTGGCTCAACGGAGATCTCGTGAGAGCGTGTATCGCGCGGAGAGTCTTCGTCGTGGGCGATCCGGGTGTCGACCTGCGAGGGAATATCCTGCACCAGCGTCCCGCCAAGGGCGACGTTGAGAATCTGAATACCGCGGCAGATGGCGAGAACGGGTTTTCCCCGAAACCTCGCCGCTTCGATGAGTGCGGCTTCGGTCGCATCGCGCGCGGCGTTGACGGAGCGTACTTTTTCGTGGCGTTTTTCGCCGTAGCGCGCCGGATCGACGTCCTCGCCTCCCGTCAACACAAGACCGGACACTGATTCCATAATGGCTGCGGCAGCGCTCGAGCTCGAAAGAGGAGGGACGATGAGTGGTATGAGCCCTGCACTTTCGAGGGCAGTCACGTAAGCGGCGGTAAGCCGGACACGACTGGTATCGCCATCGAGGCGGATGCTAGCGGTAACAGCAACAGTGCAAGCTGGAACCGGCTTGCGCGCGGATGACACGAGTGATCTCTCTTGGACAGGGTAGGTTGGCATTACTGTTCGCCGCCGCGTCGGCGACAATGGCGCACGCTCAAAGTCTGAACGGGCCGCCTGTCACCTGCAAGGGGGAACGGATCAGTCGTATCGACATCGAGTCGAATCCTCCCTTCCGTATCAACGGAGACAACATCTGGCAGCGCGCGGGACGTTTTGCGGCCAGGCAGCACGTTACTACCAAGGACTGGATCATTCGGCGCTATCTCGCGCTGCAGGAAGGAGATTCCTGCACCGAACTGCGACGTGGCGAGTCGGAGCGCATTCTGCGCGCGCAGCCATTCATCGCCGACGCAACCGTGCTCGCGTACTCGGATGGGAACGGGGGGATAGTCCTCAACGTCACGACAGTGGACGAAATCTCGCTGATCCTAAGAGTAGGCGTGACCTCCAAGTCCCCGCGTTTCCGGGCGTTCACCCTCGGCGAAGCCAACCTCATGGGCCGAGCAATCCACGCCGAGGCTGGCTGGAAGACCGGATACGGGTTTCGCGATGAGTATCAGGCCAAAATCGTCGACTACCAGTTTATGGGGAGACCCTACCAGGCACGACTCGAGGGTGGGAGGCGGCAACTGGGAAGCGACTGGGCGATGGAAACGGCCCATCCATTCCTTACCGACCTGCAGCGCGTCTCGTGGAGAACGACCGCTGGAAATACGCTCGGCTACTTCGAATTCAGAAGACCGAATACTGACCCCAGTGCCGCCGCCGTGGCGCTGCGGATTCAGCGCTCCTGGAGCGATATCGGCGGCGTGGTCAGAATAGGGCCACCGCTTGGCCGCGTCGCGCTCGTGGGCGGATCGATTTCGTTCGAAGACGAGAAGCCCGGCACGCAGCCCGTCCTCATTAGCGATTCGAGTGTCATCCCGGACACAAGCCAGGCGCTGATCAACCGCTACACCACGCATCAAACGGCGCGAATCAACGGTTTGTGGGGCGTGAGAAACATTCACTTCGTCCGAGTAAGCGGATTCGATGCACTCGAGGGGACCCAGGATTTGCGCACCGGGGTCGAGGTGGCGACGCTCGTCGGAAAGGGGGTGCGGCTCCTTCGCGGCAAGGAGCAGGACTGGTTCGGCTCGACGAGCCTGTATACGGGCGCAGCGTCGCAGGTGGCGTTCACGGCGCTGGAGATTACCGGCGAAGGGAGGCGCGATCAGGCCGGCAACTGGGACGGCATTCTCGCACACGGGCGCGCTGCACTGTACATGAAGCCGTTCAACCGGCAGACGTTCATGTCCGATCTCACCTGGAGCGGAGGGTGGAGGCAGCGGATTCCCTTCCAGCTCACCTTTGCCGATCGCGATGGAGGTCTGCGCGGATTCAGATCGTCGGAAGCGGGCGGTGGAAGGCGCCTGATCGGGAAAGTCGAGGATCGCTATCTGATCGGGAGATACAAGCAGCTAGCGAGTGTCGCGGTGGCCGGCTTCGCGGAGGCCGGAAAGCTGTGGGCTGGCGATACGCCGTTCGGAGTCAACACTCCGGTCTATGCATCGGTGGGGTTCAGCCTTCTCGCCGCATCTCCGCCGCAATCGCGACGGACACTAAGAGCTGATTTTGCTTTTCCGGTCAGGGGTCAAAGTGACAAGCGAACAGAAGTGCGCATCGTCGTGACCGACTTCACGCGCATGTTCCGGATCGAGCCCCGCGACGTGACCAACAGTCGCGAGCGGTCGGTGCCCACTTCGGTTTTCAGCTGGCCATAACGACCCCGAGTAACGTGGAGTAGGCAGCGCTACGCCACGTCGTGATCACCGATCTCCCGCCGGAACCCCACGCATCATCTTCCCGACCGGGAACACCAGCAGGCCGCACACCACCGCCGCGATGAAGAGAAAGATCGACGTCTGTTCGAAGAGCGCCGGCATATCCTGAAGCTTCTCCGGATCGACACGACCGCCGACGAGACCGGCGATGAGGTTTCCGAGCGCCGCCGCCATGAACCAGACGCCCATCATCTGACCCTTGAACTTGAACGGCGCGAGCTTGGTCATCGAGCTGAGGCCGACCGGGCTGAGCGACAACTCTCCGACGGTCTGGAACAGGTAGCTGAGCACAAGCCACCAGGGTGAAACCCGAACGGCGCCTCCGCCCCTGATCACGATGTTCGCGGCAAAGACCATCACGACGAATCCAAGTCCGGCGAAGAACAAGCCCCATGCGAACTTCGCCACGCTCGACGGATCCTTCCCACGCCTGCCCAGCGCGATCCAGACCGCGGCGAAGACTGGCGCCAGCGCAATAACGAATACAGAGTTGGCCGCCTGGAGCCAGAGTGTGGGCATCTCCCAGCCAAATACAACGCGATCGGTGTAGTCGCGGGCAAAGAGGTTGAGTGAAGTGGGAGCCTGCTCGAACGCCGACCAGAAGATCGCGGCGAAAATGAAGAGAAGGATGATGATGACGACGCGCTTCTTCTCCTCGGTGGTCAGCCCACCGCCGACGAACAGGTAGATGAAGTAAACCACCGCCGATCCGACGATGACCACCGTCATCTTCTCCGCCAGCGAAACCGCATTCACATGGATGATCCCGGCCATCGTCAGGATGACCAGCAGAGCGATCACCGCGACTCCAATCATGGAGGTCAGCCTTACTCTGCGGTGCTCGGCGGGATCGGTGGACCCGGGCACCACGCCGATCGTGCCAAGTGTACTGTCGGCGCGGAGGCGATAGGTGATCAAACCGATCACCATTCCGACTCCGGCCGCACCGAAGCCGAGGTGCCAACCAACGCGCTCGCCGAGATACCCGGTGATGAGCGGAGCGACGAGAGCGCCGATGTTGATACCCATGTAGAAGATCGAGAAGCCCGCGTCGCGTCGCGATCCGCCCTCGGGGTACAGCTCGCCGACTATCGCTGAGATGTTCGGCTTGAGCAATCCCGTGCCCATGACGATGAGAACGAGCCCGATGAAGAAAGCGGAATGCGCGAAGACGATTGACAGCGCGATTGACAGGTGTCCCAGCGCGATGAGAACTCCCCCGTACCATATGGCGCGTCTGAGACCGAGCCATCTATCCGCTATCCAGCCGCCGGGAAGCGACGCGAGATAAACGCAGGCCGCGTAAATACCGACGATGGATGACGCCGTGGTACGGTCAAATCCGAACCCGCCGCTCGCCAGCGCGGCGGTCATGAACAGCACGAGGAGCGGTCGTATCCCGTAATACGAGAAGCGCTCCCACATCTCGGTGAAGAAGAGAGTGGAGAGACCTACCGGATGTCCGAAGAACGTGCGCCCGCTCAGGCCGCGGTCGAATCCCGGCGGCAGCGCATCGGTCGTGACAGTTCCTAGCTCAGCTTGCTTGCGGATGTCTCTCGGGTCTCGGGCCATTGTGGGAAGAGTGAGGGTCGCTACGCGTGGACCGCCGCGAGCGGAAGATACCGCTCGGGGGAATGTACGCCACCAGCCTGCTTCTGTTCCTCCCACGCAATGATCGTGGGTGGCTGCTTGATGCACGCCGCAAAATGGCCCGGCGTTTTTTCCTCGAGCGGGGGAACGATCTTCGCGCACGCTTCGTCTTTCGCCGGATGATGGCACCGCGGATGGAAGACGCATCCAGATGGAGGGTTTGCCGGCGACGGGACATCGCCCTGCAGGATGATCCGCTCCTTGCGCGACTTCGGGTCCGCGACCGGAACCGCCGAGAGAAGCGCCTGCGTGTACGGCATGATCGGATCGCGATACAGATCCTCCGCCGTTGCCAGCTCGACGATCTTCCCCAGATACATCACGGCGACGCGGTCGGCGATGTGCTCGACGACCGAAAGGTCGTGCGCGATGAACATGTAGGTGAGATCGTGCTCACGCTGCAGATCCACCAGCAGGTTTATCACCTGGGCCTGCACCGACACGTCGAGAGCGGAAACGGGCTCATCGCAGACGATGAACTTGGGCTCGACGGACAGCGCGCGGGCGATGCCGATGCGCTGACGCTGACCGCCCGAAAACTCGTGCGGGTAGCGCGTCGAGTATTCGGGACGCAGCCCGACCTCCTGCAGGAGCTGCCTCACGCGTGCATCAGCAGCGGCGCCTTCGGCGAGCTTGTGAATCGTGAGCCCTTCGCGGATAATGGCCCCGACCGTCATGCGGGGATTGAGGGAAGAGACGGGATCCTGGAAGATGATCTGCATCTCGCGTCTCAAAGCGCGGAGCTCCGAGGTTCCCATCGAATTCACGTCGCGACCTTCGAACCTGATCTCACCCGATGTCGGCTCGATGAGGCGCAGAATGGTGCGTCCGGTCGTCGTCTTGCCGCAGCCCGACTCCCCGACGACGCCGAGCGTCTCGCCGCGCGCGACGTCGAAGGACACGTCGCTCACCGCCTGCACCGCGCCCACCTGGCGAGCGAAAACGCCCTTCTTGATGGGAAAGGATTTCTTGAGGTGGCTGACCGATAACAGCGGCGAAGCGCCGTTCATGCGGCGGCGACTCCTTCTTCGACCACGAGTGGCGGGTGAGGATTGTTGCGGCGGTCGGGCTCGATCGCGAGGTGACAACGCGAAACGTGGCCAATGCCCACCTGGTACAGCGGCGGATGCTCCCGCTCGCACAGGTCCCACGAATAGGGGCAGCGCTCGCGGAACCGACAGCCCTTCGGCCACTCCGTGGGGGCAGGCACCGTTCCGGGAATGACGTTCAGTCGCTCCTGATCGTGGCCGATGTGGGGCATCGAATGCATCAGGCCTTCGGTGTACGGATGGTGCGGCCTGGAGAAGAGCTCGTCGACCGCTGCCTGTTCCACGATTTCCCCGGCGTACATAACGATCACACGCGAGGTGGTCTCGGCGATCACACCCAGGTCGTGGGTGATCATGAGAATCGAAGTGCCGATCTTTTTCTGAAGATCCACGAGCAGCTCGAGGATCTGAGCCTGTATGGTCACGTCGAGAGCGGTAGTCGGCTCGTCCGCGATGACCAGCGCTGGCTTCATCATCAGCGCCATTGCGATGAGGACGCGCTGGCGCATGCCGCCCGACAACTGGTGCGGGTACTGCTTCGCGCGCTCCCCCGCGTCCGGTATCCCGGTGACCGACAGCATCTCGACCGCGCGGTCCCAGGCGTGCTTCCTGCTCAACCGCGCGTGGACGCGCGCGACTTCTGCGACCTGATCGCCGACAGTGAAAACCGGGTTGAGTGCCGACATCGGCTCCTGAAAGATCATCGAGATGCGGTTGCCGCGAATGTCGCGAATGTCTTCGTCTCCCAGCGTGACGATATCCTGCCCCTCGAACTCGATGCGGCTGCCGGGCTCGATGCGTCCGGGCGGCTGGATCAGTCTCAGAATCGAGAGAGCCGTCACGGACTTTCCGCAGCCCGACTCGCCGACAATTCCTACGGTCTCTCCAGCACCGATGTCGAACGACACGCCATCGACAGAGCGGGCGACGCCCGCCTCAGTGTAGAAGTAAGTCCTGAGATCGTTGATCGAGAGAAGGGGAGAGGAAGTAGGAGCGCTCATCGACTCGTCAGCGGCGATCGTAGGCGTCACGCAGAGCTTCGCCAAGGATGTTCAGCGTCATCACCGTAAGGACCATGAAGAGACCGGGAAAGAGTGACATCCACCACAACGTCGCGACCTGGTCGGCACCGTCCTGAATGATGTTGCCCCAGCTTGCCAGCGGTTGCGGTACGCCGATGCCCAGGTAGGAAAGTCCGGCTTCGAGGACGATAACGTGGGCGACTCCGACTGTTGCCGCAACGACGATTGGGGAGATCAGATTCGGGAGCAGGTGCCTCACCAGAATTCGTCTCCGGCTGGCCCCCAGCGCCTGCGCGGCAGTGACGAATTCCGCGTGCCTCAACGCAAGAACCTGACCTCTGACGATGCGGCTCAGCCCGAACCAACCCGTGAGGCCAAGGAACAGGACGAGCGCCGCGATAGAGAGCTGCGGCCACGCGACGAGGATCCCGAGCAGGAGCAGAAGTCGCGGGATCGCGAGAAACGCATCGAGCACGCGCATCATGACCGCGTCCAACAATCCCCCCACGTACCCGGCGATCGCCCCATAGGCGACGCCAAGAGTGAGGCTAACCAGCGTGGCGAGCAGCCCAATCATCAGAGACAATCGCGCTCCGTAAATCACGCGGCTCAGCACGTCGCGGCTGTATGGATCCGTTCCGAACGGGTGTGCGAGCGAGGGACCGAGACTCTTGAGCGCGACAATATCCGGCTGGGAGGCCGGGTCATAGGGAGCAATGAACGGCGCGAGCAGTCCGACGAGGACGATTGTCACAAGGATGACAAGCGCGACCCGCGATGAGGGCGCGCGCATAATGCGCCGCAATCCGAGCGCAAAGGCGGACTCGCGCGGCAGCGGGGCGCTAGCGATCACGGAGTCTTGGATCCGCCCAGGCATACAACAAATCGGCGAGGAGGCTGCCGAGCGTCACCATGATGCTGCCGATGATCACTCCGCCGACGACAAGTGGGTAATCTCTGGTGCTGATGGCACTCACGACCGCGAGCCCCATCCCCGGCCATGCGAAGATCTTCTCGATGAAGAACGCACCCGTGAGGAGCGCGGGAAACGAGAGACCGATCAGGCTGATTATCGGGAGAAACGCGTTGCGGAGCGCGTGGCGCCGCAGAATCTCGCGCTCGGTCAAGCCCTTGAGGCGTGCGGTGCGAATGTAGTCGGCGGGAAGGACTTCGAGGAGCGCCGCCCTCTGATACCGCGCAACTCCACCAGCCGCGAGAATGGTGAGCGTCAGCGCCGGCAGCGTGAGATGGCGCAGCCGGTCGCCGATGCGCGCGCCCAGCCCCATATAGTCGTGCATCACGGCGTCCACTGCACCGCCAACCGGGAAAATCGGCAGCCAATAAGTAAATGCTAGAAGTGCCAGGATCGCGAACCAGAAATCGGGCATCGAGAACAGGAGCAGGGTGACTCCGCTCAAGGTGTGATCAACGATCGATCCGCGTCTGGCGACCTGAATCAGCGCTACGAGAATGCCAAGCGAAAAGCTCCCAATGAGCGCAACGCTCATCAGCAGGAGCGTATTTGGCAGTGCGGAAGCGAGTACATCGAGCACCGGTCGCTCGTGTGAGAAGGACCACCCGAGATCCCCGCGCGCGAGCTGGCCGAGGTAGCGGACGAACTGTTCCGGCAGCGGCTTGTCGAGTCCGTATTGTGCGCGGAGCGTCTGGCGGACGCTCTCGCTAACGTTCGGATTGTCCATTACGGCGCTGAAGGGGTCGCCGGGCGCAATATGGATGAGCGCAAAGCTGATCGCCGCCACGAAGGCGACGATGACTGCGGCCTGCGCGAGGCGTCGCGCGAGGTAGCGGACCACCCGTTACGGGGTTTTCTGGCTGGCGGAGACCGACCAATCGGGGATGTGCGCCCACCAGGCGTCCGATCTCATCGGCGCCGGCTGCACTCGCGCGTTGTACCCGACCGTCGGCTTCGGCTCGGCCAGCCAGATTGCGGGCGCATCCTGAATGATCGTGTCGTAAGCCTTTGTGAAATACGACTTGGCCGCGGCGGGATCGAACGAAGCGAGAGCGCTGTCGACGTACGCGTCGAAGACTGGATTCTCATATGAGCCATAGTTGGTGCCGCTCGACGCGCTCGAGCCGGCCGTTCCCCATGACCCGCGAACGGATCCCGGACTGGGCTGGGTATTCCACTGTCCAATCGCGACGTCGAACGAGCGCTTTCGCTCCTTCTCGACGAGCACCGGGAAATCGAGCTGTTCGACATCCACCTTGGCGCCGGCCTGGCGCAGCTGCTCCTGGATGAGAACGGCCAGTCGAACTCGAGCCTTGCTGGTGCTCGGGACCGAAACGGTGAATCGCAGCGGACGTCCATTGCGCGAACGCATTCCGTCGCTGCCCTTGATGCGCCAGCCGAGCGAGTCCAGTAGCTGTCGCGCGCGGGGAAGGTCGAACGGAATCTGGGCCAGGTTTGGATCGGTGGTCGGGTAGGCGCGTACGGTGGGACCTAGGGCGGGAAGAGCGAGCGTGTCGTACACGCTGCGTACGATTGCAATGCGATCCGTCGCCATGGTGAGAGCACGCCGCAGCTCCCGGTTTCCGAAGATCGGGTGGGGGCGCGAGTGGTTGGCCGGATCGCGGAGATTGAATTGCGCGAAGAGATAGGCCAGCCCACGATATGCTTTTACTCGCAGATTGGGCTGCTTGACCACCTCGGGAATGTTTTCCGGACGCAGAACCTCGAAGAAGTCCGTCTCGGCGCTCAGGAACCGGGTGAGCGCGGTCGGGAAATCGGGGGCGATGCTCCAGACCACGCGATCCAGCTTGGGCGCGCCCCGATAGTTGGCCGTGTCGGCGCCTACCTCGACCGCCGTTCGCGGCGTCCAGCGCACGAATCTGAACCGGCCCGACCCAATTGGGTGTTTCGCTGCGTCGGACGCTCTCCACGCCGCGGGTGCCATGCCTTTCCAGACGTGCTCGGGCATGATCGGCATTTGATACGTGGCGTCGTAGAACTGCTGCGGCGTTCGTTTGTGAAACCAGAAAACGGCGGTGGCAGAATCCGGTGTCGTCACCGAGTCGATGTTGGTGATGAGCGCGGCGACGGGACTGCCGAGCGTCGAGTCTCTCGTCGTCTGCAGAGTGAAGCGGACATCGCCCGAACGCACGGGCTGCCCGTCGTGCCACTCCGCGCGCGGATTGATGTGGAACGCGATGCTCAGCGAATCCGAGCTCCAGATCCAGCGATCAGCGAGGCGGGGAGTGAATCCGCCGTCGTTCACGATATTGAGGGAATCGCCGATCTCGGCGAGCCGATCGTAAATGAGATCGGTCATTTGTGCCGCCTGAACCGTAGCGACAAGGGACGGGATGAGAACGTCGGGATCGCCGCCGGTGGAAATCGTCAGCGTTCCGCCGGACCTACCTCCGGATGGCGATTCAGATCCCGTACAACCAGCGCATACCGCGAACGCGAAAAGGAGCGACAGATGCTTCACCGGCGCCACGTCCATTTCTCGTCGAGAAAGCGCGGTAGGTGGCTCAAGGCGTCCGCGCGGATTTCGTCTTCGCCGAGCTCGATTGCGTTCGGATCCTCGAGCGACCGGACCGCGTCGAACATCGCGCTCGCCACTTCCCGAGAGTCTGGCGCGCGACCCAGCAAGGCCGCGAGCGTTGCGGGTTGTCCGGTCGGGCTGAACGATTCATCCATGACGTCCGCCGCGAAGGAGTTGAGCGAAGACTGATCATCCTCGACGAGGATGGAGCCATGCTGCAACAATGCGCCGCCCTCGCGCCACTGCGCGCTGCCTACGAGCTTGCCGCCGTCGGCGACGAGCTCGCCTTCACCCGGGGTCTCGAAGCAGGGACGAATGCTGGGTGTGGGCGCCCGTTCGGCGGGAGCGGCAATCCCGGCAACTACGCCCAGTCGTGCGAGACCGTCGAGCAGGATCCGATTGATGCGCGAGTACGCTTCCCGAAGCGTCTCCGCGTCGTCGATGGGCGCCGTCACGCTGTAGGTCACTTCGCGATTGTGGAGAATTGCGCGGCCACCCGTTGGTCTCCGCACGACGTCGAGCGCGGCAGACCGAATCCTCTCGAGGTCGTAGAGGCCGATGGCGGGCTGATGCCTGCCGAATGAGAGAGTCGGACGCGTCCACGAGTAAACACTGAACACTGTCTCGGAAGTCTCGGCGGCGCGCGCCTGCAACGCCATGTCCCGCGCCATGTTCTCGGCGCCCGAGCGTGGCGGAGCGAGGAGAAGTCGCCAGCGTCCGTAACTTCGCCGGAGGTGCATAGAGTGTTAAATTGTCACTCTTATGAGCACTACAATCAAGCAGGTCGAGGCAGCCATCCCTCCTGCTGAATCCTTTGTTCCAAGACATGTAGGACCCGACGACCGCGATGTAGCCGAGATGGTGAAAACACTCGGCTTCGCATCGCTGGACGCTCTGATCGACGCGACCGTCCCGGCGAAGATCCGCCTGCGCGGCGGCCTCGACCTTCCGAAAGGACTCACTGAGCCCGAAGTGCTCGCGTACTTCCGCGCGCTCGCCGCGAAAAACCAGGTATTCCGCTCTTTCGTTGGCATGGGCTATTCGGATTGCGTGACGCCGCCCGTGATTCAGCGGAACATCATGGAGAATCCCGGCTGGTACACCGCTTACACGCCTTATCAGGCGGAGATTGCGCAGGGAAGGCTCGAGGCGCTCCTCAATTTCCAGACGATGGTGATCGATCTCACGGGACTGGAGATCGCCAACGCATCACTTCTGGACGAGGCGACAGCGGCCGCGGAAGCAATGACGATGAGCTACGCGGTCAAGGGGAATCCGGGAAAGGAAGTGTTCCTAGTCGCCTCGGAGTGCCATCCGCAGACGATCGACGTTGTTAAGACGCGCGCCGGCGTTCGCGGCATCGAGGTGCGCGTGTCGAGCTGCGCGGATTTCGAGATCGGCCCGGAAGTGTTTGGAGTTCTCGTGCAGTATCCGGCTACTGACGGTGCTGTCATCGACTACACGCAGACTTGCGAGCAGGCGCACGTGGCAGACGCGCTGGTTACCGTAGCCGCGGATCTGCTGAGTCTGGTGCTGCTCACGCCTCCGGGGGAATGGGGCGCCGACGTCGTAGTCGGCAACAGCCAGCGACTTGGCGTGCCGCTGGGATACGGCGGACCGCACGCGGCATACTTCGCGACGAAGGATGAGTTCAAGCGCCAACTACCCGGACGCATCATCGGCGTCTCGCGCGACGCCGATGGCAACCCGGCGCTGAGGATGGCTCTCCAGACGAGAGAGCAGCACATACGCCGAGAGAAGGCGACGAGCAACGTGTGCACGGCGCAGGTGCTGCTGGCCGTAGTAGCCAGCATGTACGCGGTGTATCATGGTCCGCATGGACTCACGCGCATCGCGAAACGGATCCACGGATTCACGACGGCGCTCGCCGAAGGATTGCGCAGGCTTGGATTCGCCATCGCCCACGACGATTACTTCGACACCATTCGCGTCGCGCTCGGAAAACGAAGCCCCTTGGCGATTCTCGATGAAGCGCGCAACCGGCGGATCAATCTTCGCGCGATGGACGACAGAAGCATCGTCATCGCGCTCGACGAGACGGTGAGCAACGGGGACATCGAAAATCTCTTTGCCGCATTCAACGAGGGAAAAGAGCCAGGCTTTTCGCTCGACGACGTAATGTCGGCGGCAGATTTCCGCTACGACGAGCGATTCAATCGGACGACTCCGTTTCTCACGCACCCGGTCTTCAACAAGCATCACGCCGAGACGGAGATGCTGCGGTACATGAACAAGCTGCAGTCGCGGGATCTTTCGCTCGTCCACTCCATGATTCCACTCGGCTCCTGCACGATGAAGCTGAACGCGACCGCGGAGATGATGCCGATCACGTGGCCGGGGTTCGCCAAGATCCATCCCTTCGCGCCACTCGAACAGACCGAAGGGTACCAGCGCCTGTTCGACGAGCTGGAGCGCGCGCTGGCGGAGATCACTGGATTTTCGGCTGTCTCCTTGCAGCCGAATGCCGGATCGCAGGGAGAGTACGCCGGCCTGCTGGTGATCCACGCCTACCATGCGTCGCGCAACGAGGGACATCGCAACGTGTGCCTGATTCCGCAGTCGGCGCACGGGACGAACCCGGCCAGCGCGGTGATGGCGGGGATGAAAGTCGTGGTGGTAAGGACTGACGAGCGTGGAAACATCGACGTCGCGGATCTTCGCTCCAAGGCCGAAGAGTACGCTCTGAATCTCGCTGCGCTGATGGTCACCTATCCGTCGACTCACGGAGTATTCGAAGAGTCGATCGTCGAAGTCTGCGGCATCGTCCACAAGTACGGGGGCCAGGTGTACATGGACGGGGCGAACATGAACGCGATGGTCGGCTTGTGCCGGCCCGGGGATGTGGGCGCCGACGTTTGTCACCTGAACCTTCACAAGACCTTCTGCATCCCGCACGGCGGCGGCGGACCGGGGATGGGGCCGATCGGAGTAGCGAAGCATCTCGTGCACTTCCTGCCCGGGCACCCGGTGGTGAAGCTCAATGGGCGCGACGAGGTTGGAGCGGTCTCAGCGGCGCCGTGGGGCAGCGCCAGCATTCTTCCGATCTCGTACTCCTACATCAAATTGATGGGCGGCGACGGCCTGGAGTACGCGACGAAGATCGCGATATTGAACGCGAACTACATCGCCAGGCGTCTCGAGCCGTATTTCCCGGTGTTGTACAAGGGCGAGCACGGAACCGTGGCCCACGAGTGCATTGTCGATACACGGGTGGTGAAGCAGTCCAGCGGCGTCGAGGTGGAGGACATCGCGAAGCGGCTGATGGACTACGGCTTCCACGCGCCGACGGTCTCGTTCCCGGTTCCAGGGACGCTCATGATCGAGCCGACGGAGAGCGAGCCGAAGGAAGAGCTGGACCGGTTCTGCGACGCGATGATATCTATTCGAGCGGAGATCGGAGAGATCGAATCGGGCGCGGCTGACAGGCAGGATAACGTGCTCAAGAACTCGCCCCATCCGATGAGCCGGGTGGTAGCGACGACGTGGACGCATCCGTATACGAGGGAACAGGCCGCATTTCCCGCCGAGTGGACGCGGGATTTCAAATTCTGGCCCGCGGTCGCGCGCGTGGAGAGCGCCTACGGTGACAGGCATCTGATATGCTCCTGCCTGCCGACGGATTCATACGTAGAAGCCGAAACGGGAACCACAGGAGGCTAAACATGCGGGTGGGTGCTAGCCGATGTGCGCCTTGTAGGCGTCCGATTTCATCAGCGCGTCAACAGCTGACGGATCGCTCGGCTTGATTCTGATCATCCACCCCGCGCCATAGGGGTCGGTATTCACGAGCGCCGGCTCCTTGTCGAGCCGGTCATTGATGGCGACGATTTCGCCAGCAACTGGCGAGAAGAGCTCCGACACCGCCTTCACCGCTTCGATGGTTCCGAAGACGTCGTGCTTTCCGAACTTCGTTCCGACCTTCGGCAGCTCTATGTAGACGATATCGCCGAGCTCGCCCTGAGCGTAATCGGTGATGCCGATCTCGACGGGATCCCCGGCGTTCTTTCCCTTGCGGACGTACTCGTGCTCTTCGGTGTAGAGGAGATCGCCGGGAATATTTGCCACTTCTGCTCCGCTGTGATCGTGATTTTCGCCGGCGCGGTCCGGACGCCGGGCGCGAAGTCTATCGGCGGTCTAAAGGAGAGTCAAGAAACGCCGGCTTCGCTGTGTGCCTCTACGTACTCGACCGCGGTTTTCCCTGCGAGCGGGTTCGTGCGTTGAGCATCTCGCTGAAGGGAGCTCCACAGCGCATTCACGTCGCGCTCGAGGTCCTGGAGTGAGCCATTGTTCTCGATCACGTAATCAGCGCGCGCGCTCTTGAGCTCGGCGGGCATCTGTGAGGCGATCATGTTCATCGCGTCGGTCGCCTCCATCCCCCGGGTTGCAACCAGGCGCTCGAGCCTCAACGGGCGTGGAGAATCGACGAGCACGATTGCGTCGAACTCGTCGACGATATTCCGCTCGAACAAGAGAGGAATGACGCAGATGACGATCGGATCTCCGCGCTCTCTGGCGTGGGCGATTTCCCGGTCCCGCAGACGCGTCACACCCGGGTGGACCATTCGGTTCAGCGCGTCCAGCTCACTCTGATCCGCGAAGACGATCCGCCGAAGGGCCGCGCGGTCGAGGCTGCCATCCGCATTCAGGACGTCCTTGCCCCATCGCTTCACGATGTCTCTGAGGGCCTGCGTCTCCGGTTCGACTGCTTCACGCGCCAACAGGTCCGCATCTATCACGGTAGCGCCGCGACCGGCGAGCATTTTTGCAACCTCTGACTTTCCGCTCGCGATATTTCCTGTCAGTCCAATGCGAATCATCTGTCAAAGGATTTGAGGTGGTTTACCAAGCCTGCGCGGCCAAGATAGGAAGTTCCTCCATACCTGTCACGCGTAAACTGCTGGTTGCGACCCCAGCCTACTGCTGAGCTTGTTAGAGCAGTGCTACCTGGGCAGCGTCGCCGGCTGGAACTGTATGGCACATTCTGCACCGCGCTTCGTACGACTCCGTACCACCGACCATGATCTGGGGGGAATTGTAGGGCGCGGGACGTCCACCGATCAGCCGTTGATTGCGGCTGGCTGGGCCTCCGCACAGGACGCAGATCGCGTGAAGCTTATCGACCACTTCCGCGATCGCCATCAGCTCGGGCATCGCGCCGAAGGGCTCGCCACGGAAATCCGTGTCAGTTCCGGCGACGATTACGCGCCGGCCCCTGCCCGCCAGAGACGTCACCAGCGGGACGATTCCCCGATCCATGAACTGGGCTTCGTCGATCGCGACCACGTGCGCCATCGGGTCTATCTGCTGCGCGATTTGGCCGGCCGAGTCCGCGGGGATTGCCTCGACAGTGCGGCCGTCGTGGCTCGAGACCGTATAGATGCCTGCGTAGCGAGCGTCGAGGTGCGACTTGAAGACCTGCACGCGCTTCCGCGCGATTATCGCCCGGCGCACTCGGCGAATCAGCTCCTCGCTCTTGCCGCTGAACATTACCCCGGCGATGACCTCAATCCATCCACCGGCCTGGTGGAATGGTCCGCTCGGTCCGCTCACGACCGGTCGCGATCTCTACGGGGAGGACCTCCGCGGCTCGATCGGTCCGGCGGTCCGCCACGACGTGGGGCGCCGGGCCGGCCTCTCGGCGGCGCACCGCGATCACGAGGTCCGCGATCGCGAGGCGCAGCGCGATCCGGACGATCACCTCTCGGACTGCTTGCAGAACGGTCTCTTTCCTCCTTGTCGCGCTCTCCGCGCACCACCACGCGTCGGCCCCGGATCATCGCGCCGTTGACTCGGGTGATGACGCCTGCTGCATCGGCATCCGCGACCTCGACCAGAGCATGGCTCTCGCGAAGGTCGATCTTGCCGACGTGATCGCCGGCAATACCGCCCTCGCCGGCGATGACGCCCATCAGATCGCCGACCTTGACTCCGTCGCGCGTCCCAATCGTCATGAACAGGCGCGTCATTCCCCCCGTTGCGGCGCCGGGTCGATCGACATCCGTCGGCCGCGGCTTGGCGGCCGGCGCAGCGTTCTCGGCGGCCGCGCGTCGCTGGGCGCGCTCGCGCTCGAGCAGGTACAAGGCCGCGGCGGCGAGCTCCGAGGCGTCGAACTCCTCGAGCAGCGGCTCCAGCGCAATGATCTCACGCGGTGGAACGCCGCGATCCAGGACTGCCCTCAACTCCTGTCGAACGGCGGCCTCGCGATCATGCGCCCGGCGCTCCGGCCCCGCGAGATTGAGAGGCGCGAGCCGTCCACCCGTCAGCTCCCTGAGCCACGCGATCTCGCCAGGCCTGGCCAGCACCACGACCTGAACTGGTTTTGCCTGGGCGGCGCTCTGGAGCTCCGCGGGCGTGACTGGAGGCTGGAAGAAAATCACCGCGTGTGCCGGACCCCCGAAGTCGGTCTGAGTAACTCGAACGTTGGGGTCGTCATCGTGATAACCGAGGGTGCGAAGAGTCTGCTTCGCGCTTTCGACGGTCGGACCGTCACGCGCCACAATAACCGCCGAAGGCGGGTTGAGGTCGTCGAGCAGGCGTCTCAGTGCGGCGGGTCTGGCGCTGGGGCTAACCGTGACATGCCTGACGATCGGAAGCTCGTAATTCTCCGGCATCTGCGGCACTTCGGTTTCCGGCGGACTCACCTGCCTCGCCCTCCGGGCATATCGCTCGACCAGGTTCTCGACTACTGGAGTGACTTTGCGCACCACGATCACTCGGCTCGCCTCGCCGAGCTCGCTCAGTAGCGCCTCGAGAGCGGCGACTGACTCGGGCCCCTCCTCGAGTATGTCGTCAGCCCATGCAAGAACGACCGTTTTTACGGAATCGACCTTCAGCAGAGACGCGCGGACGAGCCCGCCGAGCTCTGCCGCGCTCCCGGCAACGGCGAGCACCGGGCGCGCGTTGAAGATCCGCGCGGCACGTAAGGCGTTGGTGACGGGAACGACCTCGATTCCGGCCGAACCAGTAAGGCGCAGAACGGTCTCGGAGATGGTCAACGCAGTCTCCGCATCGCGAGTCACGACGACGACCTGCGTACCTCCGGCAGCGGGATCTACGCGGGTGAGCGCCGGAGGCAGAAATTCCGCAATCGACTCGGTCGTATGCGGAAGGGTGTAGACCAGATTCTGGTGGCGGCCCGTTTGTCCGGAAGGGCGCTCTCCGACTTCCTCCGATTCCAACATCCTAAACCTCTATTTTGCAACGTGGCGTAGTGTCTGCCGCGCCGGTATCGTTATATGTCTCACCTCTCGCGGCGACGCCGCTCACCAAAGATAGCAGCATCGGGGCCCCCATGATTACCGCCATCGTATTGATCAAGGCCGAGCCGCAGCAGATCGCGAAATGCGCCACCAAACTGGCGGGAATAGATGGCGTTTCGCAGGTCTATTCGGTTTCGGGCGAATGGGATCTGGTCGCGATGATAGAAGTCGCCGAGCACGAGGCGATCGCCCGCATCGTGACCGAGGAGGTCACGGTGGTTCCGGGCATCAAGTCGACCCATACGCTCACCGCCTTCCGCGCCTACTCGAAGAAGGACCTCGAGCAGGCGTGGGATATCGGGCTGGAGTAGCCGCCGGTGCCGGTAAGGAACTCAGGTCCGGACGCGCCGAGTCGGGCCGCGCTTCGGTTGCTGATGCGCCAGCTTCCGGGAGTGAGCGTGATGGATGGTCCCGGGTCTGTCGAGCCGCTCGCCACCAGCGATCCGCCGGCGCTGCGCGCCGCGACCGTCATCGAGGGAACTGTGTTGCGCGTGGCGCGCGTTCCGGATTTCTCTCCCGAGGCGAAGTCGGGATTCGGGGCTTTCCTCGACGGGACGCAGAGGGTGCAGATCGTCGCGCATCATAGTGGAATGCCCATCGTTATCGGCACGGTTTCGGCGGCCGTGAGAGTCCGGGTCGACCGGCGGATGACGACGTGGGGACACCAGCCGCCGCGCGTGGAGCGGAAGATATATCTGCCGCTGCGGTATCTGCCTGCCCTCGCCGATTTGAGCGCCGAAGCTGCTCAGACGAGCTGGCAGATCGTTGACACCTCGACGCCGGACAAGAGCGGCGAGTATCCGAGCCAGCATCCCGCGGTACTGCTCGAGCGCGCGACTCGCGCCGTCGATCAGCAACGCGAGCAGCTCGAGGATCGGTTGGCAGAAGCGTGGTGCGCAAACGGCGAATCTCCGATCTTCATCGATGGCGGAATCAGCAGAACCGCGAGCGTCGCATCGTCGCCGCTGGCGGTTGGCGTGATCAAGAGCCATCGCACGCTTTACGTCGAGGGTGACGCTCTCCGAATCGTGCTCGGCCTGCGAAAGGGCGAGCGGTCTTCGGTGTTTCGTGTCTCGCCCCGGTCGCGGAATTCTGTAATGAGCTGGTATCTCCGGCTGCGGGGCGCCGAAGGCCGCGACCCGCTGTGGGGACTGGTCCGCGTGGAAGTCGCCGAGCGGGAGCGTGCTTCCGACCGCGCCAACGAAATATCCAGATGGATAATGGCGGAGACGACTCCGCTTTCACTCCCCGACGGACGGTGGGACAAGCTCGCGTACGGAGTCAGAGACTGCGAAGAATTCCTGAGAGCAATTTCATGAGCGAAGCGCTTGGACGAGTAGTCGCAACGGAACGGAAGCCCAACACCCCGCACGAATTCCATTTCTGGACGGCGATCAATTCGCCGGTGGGCATCGGAACGATAGTGCGCGTGGATGGCGCGCAGCCGATGGATGGACAAATCCCGCGGATCTATGGGATCGTCGTCGAAGGATTCAGCTACACCGACCTGCAGTCTCCGATGCACGACGTGCTTGGCCACGACGGATCGCCGACGCAGGCGGGATTCGCCTCGACGGAGAGAGCGGAAATCCGGCTCTATACCGCGGCGGTGCTGAGGCAGATTCCCGAAGAGCCGCTTCAGCCCGTGCCGATGGGACAGGTTTTCCTGGCCGAGGAAGCGGATGTGCACGTTGCGCTCCGGATGGACAGCTATTTGAAGGAAGGCGCCAACACCGGAATTCCCGTCGGCGTGTATCGCGCCGGAGGAACCGACGCCGTGATCTACCTCGACGCGGACTTTCTACTTGGTCCCGAGGCGGCGCACCTCAACATCACCGGTGTGTCGGGGCTGGCGACCAAGACGAGCGCGGTGGAGTGGCTGCTCGCGTCGCTGTTCACGCACTTCCCCGAGGAGAAGGGGTCGATTGCCGCTGTCTGCTTCAACGTCAAGGGCCCCGACCTCTGCTACCTAGACCAGCCGGGCAAGGTCGAGAAGACCGACGAAGCTCTCTACGAGAAGCTGGGTGTAGAGGCGAAGCCGTTTTCGAAAGTCGAATACTTCGCGCCGTACACGGCGAAGGGACTCGCGCTCAACACGTTCAGGAACAACGAGGAGCTGCTGGACAATGTAACTCCGCTGACGTGGGGGTTGCGGGAGGTTCTGCAGTACGCGGAGGTGCTCCTCAACAAGGATGACATCGATGCGAAGGCCGACGCGCTGATTGATTTCATCACGGAGAACGTGGTCGACAAGGAGTTTGCCGCGGACGGAGTGCTCGCGAAAAATCACAGCGTGGAGTCGTTCGCCGATCTGGACGCCTGGTTCAGGGACGTTCTGCAGGGACTGGAAAAGAGGAACGGAGAGAGCTGGCGTACTCACCACGTGGCGACCATCCGAAAGGTCCGGAACCGGCTGTCCAACATCTCCACCCGGTGCGCCGGGCTGGTGACCGATTCCGGAGCGGTGAGTGACCTCCCGTTCGGGAGCTTTGAGGAAAAGACGGTGTACGTAGTGGACGTCGCCAACCTCGAGGAAGATGCGCAGGATCTCATCTTCGCCCGCATCGTCTCCAAGCTGCGCGAGCATCTGGAACGAAGGGACCTCGGCGTCAAACACCTCGTGGTGTTCGTCGACGAGCTCAACAAGTACGCGCCGGGCGATGGACCGGATACTTACGTCCGGAAAATGTTGCTCGATATCGCGGAGCGAGGCCGTTACCTGGGCCTGGTGCTCTTCAGCGCCCAGCAATTCCGGTCGCAGGTGCACCGCCGCGTCGTCGGCAACTCTGGTACGGCGCTCTTCGGACGGATGGATCCCGACGAGCTTTCGACGCCCGGGTATGCGGTGCTGAGCCCGGCGACGAGAACCAAGCTCGCGACACTGGAGAAGGGACAGTTGATGATTCGCCACCCACATTTTACGCAGCCGATTTTCGTGCGCTTCCCTCGTCCGGCAGTGATGCAGGGTCGCGAGGGCTCGGAGCGCTATCCGCAATCGAGTGAGGTTTCACTCGAGGCGGCGATCCTTCGCGCGTTGAGGCCGCTCGACCCCACGATTACGCTGCCCTGGGTTCAGGAAATCACCGCGCTATATACGGAGCAGGAAGTGGTTCGCGCGCGCAACGCGACATTGCTCGCGCGCCCGAATGACGTAAAGGCGTATTTCAGCTCCCAGTTCCGGAAGGTCATTCCCGCGCAGCCGGCGCAGCGTCCGCTGGCGGCCAGCATTCGTTCCGTGCCCGAGAACGATCCGTATGGGTTTTAGAATAGCGCCAGCGCGAGGGGGCCTGGCTTTTCTCGCTTTGTTTTTTTCCGCGACTGCTGCGCCCGGTCAGTCGGTTCTGCTCCAGATCCGGCCTCACATCGGCGACACCCTGCGGATGCACCTCTCGCAGACAGTGGAGATGACCGGGACCAAGCCCGGCCACCGGCACGATGCCACTTCGATGACGACATCGATCGAGGTGTTCACTCGCGCGATCGCGGAGCAGTACACGTCTGCCGGCACTCTGATGCAGACGATTACGGATTCCGTGGCGATGACTCCCGCTTCGGCGGCCTCGCTGGCGGATCTCAAGCGTCGGGCGATGCAGTCGAGCCCCGTCTTGCTGCGGGTATCGGTGGATGGCAGGATGGAAATGGTGGATGATGGGGATTCGAACAGCGAGCTGCGACACATATTCGGCGAGATGCCGGCGGTGCTGACTCGCAGCCCGGTGGCGATCGGAGAGAAGTGGACCCGGGAAATGCAGATCCCGCTCAGCAGCGAGCCCGGGGCGGTCGGCGCGGTCCGCGCGACTTTCCGTCTCGACTCTCTGGGACGAAACGGGGACATCGCTTACATCTCCATGCGCGGAACGATGTCGAGGATCAACACCGCTGGCGCCGCCCCGGCCGGTCCAGGATACGGCACGTCCGGTCAGCTCTCCGGAACCATTCAGATCGATCGACGGCTCGGCTGGATTACTGACTCGAAGAGCAGCATCATCGTGCATTCGACAATCGAATCGGCTCCGGACGGTCGAGGCGATCCGAAGGAGGAACCAATGCAGGTGCGGACGAAGATCACCCAGTGGATCAGGGCAATGCGAGCAAGATGAGACTCGTTCATCTTGCCGACATACATCTTGGGTTCCGGCAGTACCAGCGGCAGACACCGACCGGGATCAATCAACGGGAAGCCGACGTCGCGACGTCGCTGCGCCGGGTGATAGACACCGTGATCGAGCTGCGGCCGGATATCGTTCTCATTGCGGGCGACGTGTTTCACACCGTTCGCCCGACGAATCCCGCGATCCTCCATGGATTCCTTCAGTTTTCGCGGCTGATGCAGATGCTACCGGACGCGACTGTAGTGATGATTGCGGGCAACCATGACACACCCCGCACGGCGGAAACGGGCTGCATCCTCGGCCTTTTCCGGGGGCTCGGAATCACGGTGGTGGACGGCGATTCCAAGCGTATATCGGTTCCGGAGCGTGATCTGATGATTCTGGCCGTGCCCGACATGGCGCAGGATAAGCCCGCTCTCGAGCCGGATCACACCGCCAGGCACAACGTCCTCCTTCTGCACGGGGAGATCGAAGGAGTGCTGCCGAAACATGGACGGGAGCTCGACCGCTCAACGATGGAGATCTCAAGGGAAGAGCTCGGGGCGGAAAAATGGGACTACGTTGCGCTCGGCCACTATCACGTATATCGGTCCGTCGCGCCGAATGCGTTCTATTCGGGATCCGTCGATTACACCAGCACGAATCCCTGGGGCGAACTGGCCGAAGAGCGCGAGATGGGCATCGGTGGCAAGGGAATCATCGAGCACGATCTCGCGACAAACATGCATAAATTTCATCCACTCCCACCTCTGCGAGCCTGGGTGGATCTGCCGCCTCTTTCGGGCGCGGGTCTTTCACCCAGTGCGCTGGACGAAGCGATTCACGCAGTATTGGACAACTGCGATGGCGGGATCGACGACAAGATCGTGCGGCTCGTCGTGCGGGACGTCCCGAGGCACATCCTTCGTGACCTGGATCACAAGTCTCTCAGAGAGTACAAACGGAGGGCGTTGCACTTCAATCTCGATACCCGGCGACCCGAGATCGTGCGTCCGGAAAAGGGTCAAGCCGCTCCGGGTCGCCGCGCCTCCCTCGCCGACACGGTCCGCGACAAGCTCCGGTCGCGCGTTCTCACCGAGAACATCAATCGTGAGGCTCTTGTCGAGCTGGGTCTTCACTACCTGCGGGAAGCCGACGCTCTCGCCGGGCCGGCGGAAGAGGAAGCGACCGCTTGAGACTGAACACCCTCAGTCTGACCAACTTTCGTCAGCATGCCCGGACGGAAATCAACTTCGAGACCGGGCTTACCGGGATTATCGGACCTAACGGCGCCGGCAAGACAACGATTCTCGAAGCGATAGCGTGGGCGCTCTACGGCAATGCCGCGATTCGGGGCAACCGCGACTCGATTCGCTTCATGGGCGCCGGCGCGCGCGCCCCGGTCGAGGTGCAACTGGACTTCGAGCTCGGTTCGCACCGCTATCGCGTGTGTCGGGGACTCACCAGCGCCGAAGTCTATCTGGATGGCGCGGACACACCTATTGCGAACACCATTTCAGCAGTTACCGATCTGCTCCAGCGGCGACTGGGCATGTCGCTCTCGGAATTCTTTCACACCTATTTCACGGGTCAGAAAGAGCTCAGCGTGATGGCGGCGATGACGCCGGCAAAGCGTGGACAGTTCCTGTCCCGGGTACTTGGCTACGAAAAACTCCGCATTGCTCAGGATCTCACACGCGAGAAGCGAAATCGCGTGAGGGCGTCGATCGAAGGAATGCATCGCGGGATGCCTGACCCCGAAGCCGTGCTGCGCTCGCTCGCCGAGGCCGCATCCAAAAAGGCGGAGGCGGAGGGACGCGCGCACCAGGCTGCTCATCGCGGAGCGGTTCGAGCGCGCGAGATGATGTCCATCGAGCCGCGCTGGGAAATGGTGCAGCGGCAGCGCGAGCAGTCCGCCCAGCTCCTCACCCAGATCACCGTCGCCGAGGAAAAGGAATCGGCGCTGCATCGCGACTCGGAGCGCGTCGTCCGCGAGCTGGAGGGGGTTCAGGCCGCGAGAGCGCAGCTGGACAATCTTCGCGAAGCCATCGAGCCGTTGTTCGCGCTGAACGTGGAGCTGCAGGCGCTCAATACGCTTTATCGCGAGGAAGGCCGCCGCAAGACGCTCCTCGAGGGCGAGTCCGCTCTGCGCGAAGAGATCGCGAGGCTCGAAGACCGGCACTCGAAGATCGAGCGCGCACCCGCTCTCGAGGAAGAAGCGACTCTCGAGCTGGAGAAGAAGCGGTCGGAGCTGGAGGATGCTCAAGGTCTGCTCGAAGCTCGGCGGACCGAGTGGGTGCGCGACAGGCAGGAAGCACAGACCAAGCGCGAGGCGCTCCGCGCCCAGTACGCCGAGGTCAAAGTCCAGCGCGACCGGGTCGTCTCACTCGGCGAGAACGGGGAATGTCCGACTTGCAGCCGCCCGCTTGGAGGAAGCCTGCACACGGTGGTCGAGCACCTCGATGAGCTGATGGATACCGTCAATGTCGACGGGAACTATTACAAAGCCCGGGTAGAGCAGCTGGAGCAGATGCCTGAAGACGTGCGTGAGCTGGACGAGAAGCGCCGCGTGCTGATGCAGGAAGTCGGAACGCTCGAGCGGCGGCTCGCCAAAGTGCAGCTCGCGGTGCAGGAGCTTGGGACGATCGTTCGCGAGATCGCCGCCAAGCAGCAGCGTCAGGTGCAGATGAAGCGTGACCTCTCGCGAATCCCGCCCGGTTACGACCCGGCGCGTCACGCCGAGGTCATCGCGGAAGTCGATCGATTGATGCCGATGGAGGCGGAGGTAGGTCGGTTCCAGGCCATGCTGGACCGCGAGCCGCAGCTCCGGCTGGAACAGACGCGGATTGCGCAGGAGATCATGCGCGTTCAATCGACGCTTGGCACTCTGCGCACGCGGCGGGCGCAGATCTCCTTCACGGAAAAGGACTTCAACGAGCTGAAAACGGAGTTCGAGCGCGTTCGGGGCGAGTTGCAGGAGTCGAAAGTCGCGGCGGCGCGCGCGCAGGAGCAGGTGTCCAGCGCGACCGTCGCTCTTGCCGCCGCGGAGCGAGCGGCAGAGGATCTGAAGAAAAAAGTTGCCGAGCTGGAAGTACTGCAGGACGACAGGCGGATGCACGACGAGCTGGATCGCGCTTTTTCGGATTTGCGCACGGATCTGAACTTCCAGCTGCGCCCGGAGTTGTCGGAGCTGGCGAGCGCGTTCCTGAGCGAGCTCACGGATGCGCGCTATACGGAGCTCGAGCTGGATGACCAGTACAACATCGTTATTCTGGAGGACGGTGTACCGAAGCCAGTGCTGTCGGGCGGAGAGGAGGATCTGGCGAACCTGGTACTGCGCCTGGCGATCTCGCAGATGATCGCGGAACGCGCGGGCCAGGCCTTCTCGCTCCTCATTCTCGACGAGGTTTTCGGATCGCTCGACGAGGCGAGACGGTTCAACGTCGTCGAGCTCTTGCGCGGACTGCACGATCGCTTTGAGCAGGTGATTCTCATAACGCACATCGAGCCGGTGCGAGAGGGCCTTGATCGCGTGATATCGGTCAGCTACGACGCGGATCATGGCTCCTCGATAGTCACACAGAGCGAGAACGAAAGCGTGGGCATCGGCGATGATCGGCGTCCGCGCGCTTCCGATTCGGGCTCCAGAGAACGCCATAGAGGCGACCAGGACTCCGTCGAAGGCCAGACGGACGCCGGGGCCGCAGCCTGATGGCGTTCACCCGCAACTGGAGGCACGCCTGGGTATCGGAGACACCCGAGCGCGCCAGCGTCCGCGAGATCCCCGCGCTCAACGCCGTGTTCAGCGAAGCGTTTACCGAGCGCTACCGCAAGGACGGGATGGTGGGGGTTAGGGTGCCACACCTGAACCCCGCCGTATGGAAGTTCGCGATCACCGACGCTGAAGATGGAGCGATGATCTGGCGCAACGCGCGAGAAGGAATCGCCGCGTTCAACATGGTGCATCGCTCCGGTGTCGAAGGGTGGATGGGTCCGCTTGCAGTGCATCCCGATTATCAGGGGCAGGGAATCGGCAAGATGCTCGTCACTACGGGAGTCGAGTGGCTGAAGAAGACGGGCGCAAAAGTGATCGGGCTCGAGACGATGCCACGCACGATGGACAACGTCGGATTCTATTCGTCGCTGGGCTTCACGCCCGGCCATCTCACGGTGACGGTAACGCTCGACGCGACGCGCAGCGGGATTCAAGCCATCCCGATGTCGACGCTCGATCCGCACGAGCGCGAGCTGGCGTTAAGGCAGTGCCGGCAGATGCTGCACCAGCTCATGCCTGGGTACGACTACACGCGAGAAATCGTTCTCACCGCTCATCACGAGCTCGGCGACACACTTTTCGTGCGCAAGGGCAGCGACGTGGTGTCATTCGCGATTTTTCATTCGGTGCCTTTGGTCGAGGGGCGTGCTACGGAGGAGATGCGCGTTCTCAAGATCGTCGCTCGAAGCGATGCCGATTTTGATCAGCTGGTGACGCAGCTTTGCGCCCACGCGCGCGCAAAGGGCGGACGGCGCGTGGCGATCAGGGTCCAGGGCCGGTATAGCGACGTCTATCGGCGCCTCATGGCCCGCGGGGCGCGGGTGAGGTGGACCGATCTCAGAATGTCCGTCCATGACTTTGCGGAGTCGCATCCCGCGGGCGGCGGGATCGTGCTCTCCAACTGGGAGATATAGGCCGCCTTTTGTCTTGCCGTGTCTCCACCGAGACCTAGATTGGGTACATCGAGCGTCGAGGAACACGGGTGAGTGACATTCTGCAGTCCCAGCTCCAGCAGACCCTGGCGGGGACGCATACCGTCGAGCGGGAGCTCCCGGGAGGCGGACTCAGCCGTCTATTTCTCGGACGTGAGCTGAGGTTCCAGCGACAGGTGGTGATCAAGGTTCTTCCGCCGAATTTTGTCGCCGGCGTTTCAGTAGAAAGGTTCGAGCGTGAGATTGCGGTGGCCGCAAATCTCCAGCACGCCAATATCGTTCCGGTTCTTACCGCTGGCGAGACGGCGGGTCTCCCGTTCTTCACGATGCCATTCGTGGACGGCGAGTCATTGCGGGCGAGATTGAAACGCGGACCGATCCCGGTGGCGGAAACCCGCTCGATTCTCATTGACGTCGCCCGAGCGCTCGCGTGCGCGCATGCAAACGGAATCGTCCACCGCGACATTAAACCGGAAAATATTCTCCTGTCCGGCGGAGCTGCGAGCGTAACAGACTTCGGTGTTGCAAAGGCACTCGCAATGTCGAAGCACTCGCCTCAAAGCGAGTCGCTCACCGGAATTGGCCTGTCGCTCGGCACGCCGGCCTACATGTCTCCCGAGCAGGCCGTCGGCGACGAAGTCGACACGAGATCAGATCTTTACGCGTGGGGAGTCGTGGCCTACGAGATGATTTCGGGCCGGCATCCGTTCGCGCACTGCAAGAACATTCAGCAGGTGATAGTCGCTCACGTGAGTGAGAAGCCGGCGCCTCTCACGAGTGCGTCGGGGCACTCCGCCGCGCTCAGGAACGTCGTGATGCAGTGCCTTGCAAAGGAGCCCGACGCCCGGCCTCCCACCGCTGATTCGCTCCTTCTCGCGATCCGGCGCCGGTCACCGTGGAGGGCGAGCGCCGGTGCCATTGCCGCGGGAAGTCTGCTCATGATCGGCTTGCTGGCGGGAGTCGCATTCGCGTTCGTGCCGCGCGAAAAGCTGGCGACCGCGATGGCTCTCGCGCGGCGCGGTCCGGTGCCGCTGCACAACGACCGCATCATTGTCGCGCCGTTCAGCAATGAGACCGGCGACCAGCATCTGACGCCGCTCGGTTCCATGGCGGCGGACTGGATAGCCCAGGGACTCGCCAGAACCGGAACGCTTCATGTCGTCGACGCCAGGACCGTAGCGATTACGTCGGAGGTGGTCAAGCGCACTCCGTGGCCATGGCGAGGCCGCGACAAGGGGAAGGCATTGGCGGAGGAGACTGGGGCGGGTATCCTCATCTCGGGGCGATTCTATCGCGACGCCGAGATGCTCCGCTTCCAGGCCAACGTCGTTGACGTCGCTGACGGGAAGCTACTTTGGTCACTTTCTCCAGTCAGTGGGCCCATAACTTCGCCGACGACGGTTCTCGAGAACCTGGCGCGGAGAATTGTCGCGCTGGTAGCTCAGACGTCGGATACGACCTCCGTCGCTCTATCCACACTCTCCGACCCACCATCGCTCGATGCTTACGCGGAGTTCAGAAGAGGATTGGAGGGGACCTTCACGCATTCAGCGAGCGCGTACGCGCATTTTTTCCGCGCAACCTCGCTCGATACCGCCTACGTGACGCCCTGGGTCATCATGGCGGTTACCGCAGAGGACCGTGGCGACAAGGCGGTGATGGACTCGGCGTTGAAGCGCGCCAACCGGCTGACTGAACGAATGACCCCCGTGGAACGCGCAATCATCTACTACACGGAAGCGAAAACGAAAGGGGATCTCGAAGGAACGCTGCGCGCCGCCCAAACAGTCTTCCAGATGACACCCGGCTCATCGGAGACGCCTCTGATGCTTGCGACCGCTGCGCTGTCGAACCGCCGGCCCCACACTGCACTGACCGCGCTCAAGGCGGTCGATCCCGATCGCGGATTGAATCTCGCGGCGCCGTTCTTCTGGAAGAATCGAACGGTGGCTCTCTACCAGTTGGGGGATTATCGGGGCGCTGTCGATGCCTGCATGCGCGGGCTGAAGCGGTTTCCCAAGGATTACTTCCTCGCGTATTATTGCGTGTCTTCCTTCGTTCATCTCAGGCAGTTGGACGCCGTAGCGGACCTGATCGCGAGGGACGACGTCGGCGCGGCGGGACAGGAGCTTGCCGCTCGTGCGGCGCAGGTGATGGCGGACGTCGGTCTGGCCCCGGAGTCGCGCCGCCTGGCGACGAAATGGCTGGAACGATCATCGAACGGCCCAGAGTTCGATTATTCTCGCGCGCTGTTGCTGGTCGCGGCCGGACGTCTGGGTGAAGCGAAAGCCGTTTTGACGAGGCTCGCACAAGCTGATTCGAGTCCAGGTGCCCCTCCGCGGGAGCGAAGGATTCCGAGCCGTCTGCGGGCGCTGGGCACCCTCGGAGTAGTGGACGCGCAACTCAAGCTGCGTGCGGAAGCTCTTCAAATCGACTCACTGCTCACGTCTTCGGCGTTCGTTGCGGAGGGAGGCGAGCTCGAGATTCTACGAGCGAGAATTCATTCGCAGCTTGGTGATCTCGAGGGGGCCGTGACATTGGCTGACGCCGGGCGCGACAAGGGATGGGAATTGCTGTCGCTGATGAACTCGCTGGCCGATGACAATTGGCTGGCTCCCTTACGGCCGCTCCCGTCATTCCAGTCAATTATCGCGCTGAAGGATTAACACCTTAGTTCTGCCGGAGGTCGGATGGCAAAAGAGGCTCGCCGTAAAACTGTAAAGGGGGCGCGGAAGAGCGTGGCGAAAGGGAGTCGTCCCCCGAAAACCCGGAGGCTGACAAGCAGCTCCTCTGGAAATCGGGAGGTGCTGCTGCTTGTGGGAACGATGAAGGGCGCGTTTGTGCTCCGTTCCGACGAGTCGCGGAAAAAGTGGAAGATCGAGGGCCCGCACTTTCGCGGCGAGGCCGTCTACGCGCTGCTGCACGACACTCGGGGCGACCGTGCTCGCACCTTCGCTGCGACGAACAGCATGCACTGGGGCCCCACCCTTAGAACGAGCAACGATAACGGGGTGACGTGGAGCAGGCCGGGTCCACAGACCGTTCGGTTTCCGGCTGATTCCGGCCGAGCGCTCGCGCAGATCTGGCAGATTGCGTCCGGGCGGCGGACCGAGCCTGACGTTTTCTATTGTGGCGTCGAGCCCGCCGCACTTTTCGAGTCGCGCGACGGAGGCGAGAGCTGGCAGCCCAATCAGGGCTTGCTCAAACACGAGCACCAGCCCAAGTGGCAACCCGGAGGCGGAGGGCTTTGTCTGCACACCATTGTCCTCGATCCCGAAAACCCCCGGCGCATGCTGATCGCGATGTCGACGGGAGGGGTTTACCGCTCGGAGGACGGAGGGAATAGCTGGCGTGCGCGCAATTCTGGTGTCCGTGCGCAGTTCATGCCCGAGGAGCAGCGGTATCCGGAGTTCGGGCAGTGCGTGCACAAGGTTGTTCATCACCCGAGCCGTCCGGGGAGACTCTTTCTTCAGAACCACTGGGGTCTGTACCGGAGCGACGACTGGGGTGACAACTGGGTTGATATCGCCAACGGCGTCCCCTCTGATTTCGGATTCGCCATGCAGATGCATCCCCACGATCCGGACACCGTCTACATCGTGCCGATCGAAGCGGACATGTTCCGCGCGACCCCGGAGGCGAAGTTGCGCGTGTATCGAACCAGGAATGCGGGCGCGAGCTGGGAGCCTCTCACCAGAGGCTTGCCGCAAAGGGGTGCGTATGAAAACGTGCTGCGCGATGCGCTCGCCGCAGACTCATTCGACGCAGCCGGGATTTATTTCGGAACGAGGAGCGGAAAGCTTTACGGCTCCCGCGACGAGGGGGGCACGTGGACCGAGATCGCCGACGCGCTTCCGCCGATCGTTTGTGTAAAGACAGGAACAGCGGGGGCAGCCTGATAACCGTCGAGCTGCCCAACGTCCTCTGCTCGTACACGGACCAGAACCCTTCGCTGGTGCTCGACGAGCCCTGCAACACCGTTGGCGACGCGCTCGCCGCGCTGGGCCGGAAATCGCCAGGAGCGCTCGACCGGATCATGGACGAGCAGGGTGAGGTGCGGCGTCACGTCAACCTCTTCGTGAATGGCGAGAATGTTCGATTTCTGGGTGGCCTCGGTACGGCCGTACCGAACGGCGCCACGATATACGTTCTCGCCGCTGTGAGCGGGGGATAACGAAACCAGGTGAGGCTCAAGCCCGTCGACCCCGAACGCTCGATCAAGCTGGATGACCGGCATGCACGGCTGCATGATGGCGTCAAGAGTGGCAAAGCCCTGGAGCGTGCTACCGAGAAGAACGTCAAGCGGATCTCCGATCTACAGCGCGTTCTCTACGCGGATGCGCGGTACGCGCTCCTCATCGTCCTGCAAGGCAGGGACGCGTCGGGCAAGGACGGCACTATAAGGAGGGTCTTCACGGCGGTAAACCCACAGGGTTGCACCGTAGCGAGCTTCAAGGCGCCTACGGAGCAGGAGCAGCGTCACGATTTCCTGTGGCGGGTGCACGCGCAGGTTCCGCAACGAGGAATGATCGGGATCTTCAATCGGTCGCACTACGAAGACGTGCTGGTGCCGCGGGTGCACGGCTCGCTGAAGAAGAAGGGGTGGCTGGCCCGCTACGATGAGATCAACGACTTCGAGAAAATGCTGGATAACAACGGCGTCGTTATCCTCAAGTTCATGCTGCACGTGTCGCGCGAGGAGCAGAAGCGGCGCCTGACGGAGCGGCTCGCCGATGAGACGAAGAACTGGAAATTTCGCGTGGGAGACCTCGAGGACCGGGCGAAATGGAACGATTTCACCAAGGCGTATCAAGGTGCGCTAGAGCACACGAGCACCAAATGGGCGCCATGGTACATCGTTCCCGCCGATGACAAGGATGTTCGCGACTGGCTCATCGCGCGCACGATCGCCGACGCTCTCGACAAGCTCGACCTGCGTTACCCGCCCGGTGACCCCGCCGTTTTGTCGATCGACATCGACTGATGCCGGCGACTGATCGAAGCACCCAGGACCAGATCGCGGGAATCCATCTCAGCGAAGCAGCGCCCGCGGCGCCCCCCTGCTGTTCGCAAGCGGCGATCAAAGTAGTGAGTCTCTGAAGGTCACAGCACGATTTTCTTGACGCGCTTGTTCCCGCGTCCTACGTTCGGACTGCTAGGATTCACTTGACCGCCACTTCCCCATCGCCCCCGATATGCGAAGACGCGAAGTCGTACGCTTCCTCGGCGCTGCTCTCGCGCTGCCGTTCCTTCCGCGCGGAGCCGAAGCCGCGATTCAGCTGGGCCAGAGCCTGCACGAGCGACTCGGTGACGTTCCGTTCAGGACGCTCAACAGGGATCAGCAGGCCCTCGTGACGAACATCGCCGAGATGATTATTCCCGAGACCGACACCCCGGGGGCGACGAGCGTGAAGGTCCCGGAGTTCATCGATCTCGTTCTGACCGAATGGGCCAGTGACGATGAGCGGGCCACGTTTCTTACCGGGCTGAGCGACATTGATACTCGTGCGTCGGCGATGGGCTCGGCTCGATTCGTTGGGCTGCCGAATGCGAGGAAAGTCGAGCTGATGACTGCGCTGGATACCGCGACGCCGGGGAAGGCTGACGCTGCGTTCGCGTTTCGGCGGCTGAAAGCTCTCACGGTGTACGGCTACTTCACCTCCTTACCCGTAGAACAGGATATCCTGAAAGTGCAGATGTTCTTCAACGGGTATCAGGGCAACGTGCCTTTCACTCCGGCGGTCTGACGATGCCTCCAATGACATTCGATGCAATCGTCGTCGGCTCGGGGATCTCCGGCGGCTGGGCGGCAAAGGAGCTGACGGAGAAGGGACTCCGCACGATCGTGCTCGAGGCGGGACGGCCGATCGATCCGGCGGTTGATTACGTCGAGCACGTACTTCCGGGTGAGAAGCGATATCGAGGCATGGGTAATCGCAAACAGGTCGAGCGCTATCAGCCGATCCAGAGGCACACCGGCGCATGCGACGAATGGTCTTCCAAGTTCTTCGTCAACGATCTCGACAACCCGTACTCGTTTCCCGACGACAAGCCGTTTTACTGGATACGCGGACGGCAGGTTGGGGGCCGGTCGATCATGTGGGGCCGGTGCGTGTATCGCTGGAGCGATCTCGACTTCGAGGCAAACGCGAAAGAAGGGTATGGCGTCGATTGGCCGCTGAGATACAAGGATCTCGCTCCGTGGTGGAGCTACGTCGAGAAATTTGTCGGGATCCAGGGGCGGAAGGAGAATCTTCCGCAGGTCCCCGACGGGGAGTTTCAGACACCGTGGCCGCTGAATGCGGCCGAGCAGAAGTCGCGCGACATATTGCTCACGAAATTCGGCGGCGAGCGCGTGATCACCAACGCGCGACTGGCCGTCCTGACCGAGGACCACGGCGGGCGTCAGAAGTGCCACCTTTGCGGCCACTGTGCCCGCGGATGCATAACGCTCTCGTACTTCAGCAGCATCAACGCCACCCTTCCGGCGGCGCGAAGAACGGGGCGTCTGACGCTCAGACCGTTCAGCGTCGTGCACAGCGTCATCTATGATTCGGCGAAGCGGCGTGCCACCGGCGTGCGGGTGATCGACGCGAACACCAAGGAGATGTTCGAGGTCCATGCGAAGGTGGTCTTCCTAAACGCGTCCGCGATGGAGTCGACGCGCATTCTTCTCAACTCCTCGACCCCCGAATTCCCGAAGGGCCTCGGCAGCTCAAGCGGCGAGCTCGGACACAACCTGATGGACCACATCATGGACGGGGGCGCGACCGGTACGCTGCCATTCGCGGCGGACCGCCGGGAAATCGGGAATCGGCCCGATGCCATCTACGTCCCGCGTTTCCGGAATATCAAGACGAAGCAGCCGGATTTCCTGCGTGGATACGGGTTCGAGGGTCGCGCCTATCGTCCTGACTGGCGTCGCGGATCGGAAATGCCCGGTTTCGGCGCCTCGTTCAAGAAATCCCTCATCGGCGACCTCGGGCCGTGGGAGATGGATTTCGGCGGCTTCGGTGAGATGCTTCCGCGCCACGAGAACTACGTCGAGCTGGACCCGCATCTCGTGGATGCGTGGGGAATTCCGGCCTTACGGGTCAACTGTGCCTACAGCGAGAACGAACACAAGATGCAGGAGGATATGGTCGTGACCGCCACCGAAATGCTGGAGGCGCTTGGCGCGACCAACATCAGGACGTACAAAGAAGACAATCCCCCGGGACTGGTGATTCACGAGACGGGGACCGCCCGAATGGGTCGTGATCCGAAGACATCGGTTCTCAACGCACACAATCAGGTTTGGGATGCGCCCAACGTCTTCGTGACCGATGGCGCGTGCATGACCTCCACTGCCAACCAGAACCCGAGCATCACCTACATGGCGCTTACCGCGAGAGCCGTGGATTACGCGGTGAAGCAGTTGAACCGGAGGGAGCTGTAACGGCTGGTGCGGTCAGCCTTTCCCTCTTGTTTTGCTTTCAGCGGCGGTACCTGGCGGGCAGCTGCGTTCGGGTGGGGAATACCTTCTGGGTCGGTGGTGAGGCGATACAGGAGGCGCGATAGAAAAGCGGTTGGACTAGATCTTCGTCGGTAACGCGCGAGGCATTCGTGACACATCCCGAGCGGAAGTGTGGCGCGCGTGGCTGATGTTCTACGCTCTCGCGCCCTGGCTAGTGGCATTAAGATCAGAACACCCTGCGCTGCCTGCTTGAGGCAACCCGACTCCAATTCACTGATCGGAGACGTTGATGTACGCTGAAATTCTCATTCTGCGGTTGATTCACATTCTTAGCGGCATCGTGTGGGTGGGCAGCGGGATTTATACCACGTTTTTCCTTGTTCCCGCGCTCGGGGGCTCGCCGGCAGTGATGGGTCAGGTAATGGCGGGACTGCAGCGCCGGCGAATATTCCTGGTGCTCCAGATTGTTGCGGGGCTTACAATCCTGTCGGGTCTCCGGCTCCTCTGGATCGATTCGGCGGGGTTTTCGGACAGCTACTTGTCCACCGGAACAGGTAGAACGTTTTCAATCGGGGCGGGAGCGGCGATTATCGCGGCCGTTTTGTCATTTGGGGTGTCTCGACCGGCGATGGTTCGTGCGGGTGCGATCGCTGCATCCCTTGCCGCGTCCGCTGACGCCGGCGAGCGGGAACGGCTCACCGCGCAGGTCGATCGTCTGCGCCGGCGGGCAACAGTCGCCAGCGCAACGGCTGTTGGGTTAGGGCTCGTTACGGCTTCCTCTATGGCGATCGCGCGATATGTCTAGCAAGTACTACTTTCGCTCGAACAACGACCTCAGGGCGTTTTTCGCCGTAATCCTGCGCAGGTACTGAAGCTCGTCGCCAGCAAATGGCACGGGCACGATCTTGAACGCTTCCGTGAGAGCATTGCTCGAGACGGTGTTGTCGAGGGCGAGCAAGTCCAGCAAACCGGACGTCACGGGTGGATTTGGCAGCAGTCGTTCGGCCAGCGCGACAAGAGGCCGCAGCAGTCTCACCGGCACCGGCACGAGCTTTCGCTGCGCTCCCATGGCTATCAGAATCCGTTCAGTCATATCCCTCAGTGTGAGGGGGACCGCCCCGCCCAGATGGTAGACCTGACCCACAGTTTCTTTTTTCTCCAGTGAAAGCCGAACGACCCGCGCCACATCATCCGCTGCGATGGGCTGGAACCGCGCCCTT
Source organism: Gemmatimonadales bacterium (assembly GCA_038227135.1). Classification (GTDB taxonomy): domain Bacteria; phylum Gemmatimonadota; class Gemmatimonadetes; order Gemmatimonadales; family Gemmatimonadaceae; genus UBA4720. The sequence goes on along the minus strand of JBBRQC010000005.1, from coordinate 29,990 downwards.
CCGCCATTGGGCAGGGGAAAAATCTTCGGCGTCAGCCGGATCAGCCTGCCGAGCACGTTGACGAATTGATCCTCGGGACCGAAGATCACGGACGGACGGAGTATCGTCCAGCGGAGGCCGCTGGTCTTGATGGAGTCCTGTGCCACGCCCTTGCTGCGAAGGAACGGGTACGGCGATCTGCTGTCGGCGCCGTTCTGCGACATGAAAATGATTCGCTGCACGTTCTCGGCGCGTGCTGCCGAGATCAGGCGTTCTGTCGCGGCTGTGTTCGACTCCCTGTAACTCTCCCCTTTCTTTTCGATCGCGATTGCGGCCAGATGAACGACCGCCCCGCACCCGTTGAGGCAATTCCTCAGAGTGGTGGCATCGCGTGCGTCTCCGACTCTGAATTCCACCGGGAGCTGTCCGAGCGCCATTGCGGCTCGCGCGGGATCTCTGATGAGCGCCCTCACCTGCCAGCCGTTTTTCGTCAGCTCCCGGCAGGTGTGGATGCCCACCAGCCCGGCTGCCCCGGTTACGAGTACGGGTTTTTTTTTGTCAGCCGAGAGGGCGAGCGGCTGTTCGGCTACGGCGGTCGCAGATCCTTCGTTCTGGTAGGAGTACGGGCCGCGGTTATCCATCAGCTCCTTGGTTGACCGTCACTCTTCCGGCCACGGTCTATGCCGCGAGACCCCCTCAGCACGATGCGGTAGATGAGGAGGGACATTCCCATAGTGAGGAGGATGTGAATCCATCCCGGAGCCGATGTGGTGAAGGTGACCACCGCCCAAACGACGAGCATTGCGACCGCAGCGATTATGCCTAAATCCATGGGAAGAATCGTTGACCTTGAATGTGACGACCAGTAAGTTCAGACAGTCGATACTGCACGAGCAGCAAAAAAATATTTCGCCTTCATCGTTGGGGCGGAGAACTCACTTTTTGAGCCAACAAGTCCTTCGAGTGGGTCCGATAAACTTCGCTGACGTCATGCCCCAGTGCGGGGAAGACGGTAGGCGGGGTGAGGGCCTCAAAAATTCGACCGGGCTTCAAAAAACCTCTCCGTCCCATCTTTTGTGAAGCTCCGCCGGTTATCCGGCGGAGCTTTCTGTTAAAGAGCACTTAGACCAGCGGCGGAGCTTTCTGTTAAAGAGCACTTGGGCCAGCGGCGGAGCTTCTTGTTGTGCGATATCTTACTCTAAACATGCCGCGCGTAACAGTCACCCGCCGTATGCGGTTCAACGCCGCTCACCGCGTCCATAACCCCGCGCTCTCGGACGCCGAGAACGCGAAGCTGTTCGGGAAGTGCAACAACCCGAACTGGCACGGCCACAACTATACCCTCGACGTTTCCGTCGAAGGGGAGATCGACGAAAGGACCGGGTACGTCTGCGATCTGTCCAGGCTCAAGGCGATCGTGGAAAAGGAGATCGTGGACATCGTGGACCACAAGAACTTCAACCTCGACGTGCCGTTCATGCACGGCGTGATTCCGACCTCGGAAAACATCATAACGGCCTTCTGGAAAATCCTCGCCCCCAGGGTCAAGCCGGGCACGCTGGCGCGGCTCGTCCTGTGGGAGACCGAAAACAACTATGTCGAATACACAGGCAAATAAGGAAGCAGAGAAGGACTTCGAGGCGCTCGTCCGCCGGGAGCTCGAGCTCCTGGGCGAGGATCCCGATCGAGAGGGATTGCTGCGCACACCGGCCCGGGTTGCGCGCGCTCTGAAGTGGATGACTCAGGGGTATGGGTCGTCCGCGAAGGAAGTCGTTGGCAACGGAATCTTCAAGGAAGAGCACGACAACATGATCATGGTGCGGGATATCGAGCTCTACTCGATGTGCGAGCACCATATGCTGCCGTTCTTCGGCAAGGCGCACGTCGCCTATATACCGAATGGCAAGATTGTCGGTCTGTCAAAGATCCCGCGGATCGTGGACGTTTACGCGCAGCGGCTTCAGGTGCAGGAGCGGCTGACAGAGCAGATAGCTGAAGGGCTTTGCAGCGTGCTAAACCCCGCCGGAGTGGGAGTGGTGATCGAGGCTTACCACCTCTGCATGATGATGCGCGGGGTGCAGAAGCAGAACTCCAAAACCATCACTTCAGCGCTGCGTGGCGCATTCCGCGAAGATCCCAAGACGAGAGACGAGTTCCTGAGGCTCGCGCACAACGGCTCCAATTGATGTAGCTGCTCGGGCGTTCTGACAAGTAACCTGCATTATCCCAAGAATGAGCTCACTTAGCGGCAAAACTGCAGTCGTCACCGGCGCCTCTCGCGGGATCGGCGCTGGAATCGCGGCGGCGCTGGCGGGGGACGGCGTCCAGGTCGTAATGCTCGCCCGCAACGAAGCGAAGCTCAGCGAGCGCGCGGCCTCCCTTGCCGGATCGATTCCGATCGTCTGCGATGTCACCAAGCCCGAAAGCGTGGCAAAAGCGGCGAAGCGCATCATGAGCGAGCTCAAGCGCGCACCCGACATTCTCGTCAACAACGCGGGAATTTTTGGTGTCTCGACGGTCGACGAGACTACGGTCAAGTTTCTCGTCGACACGATCAACACCAACCTCGTCGGTCCGTTCCTGCTCGTCCGGGCTTTTCTCGGTGAGATGAAAAAGAGAAAAACCGGACACGTCGTCACGATCGGCTCCATCGCCGACAGAACGATCTTTACGGGCAACGCCGCATACTCGGCCGCGAAGTTCGGGCTGAGAGCAATCCACGAAGTGATGCGTGCCGAGCTGCAGGGCACCGGCGTGCGCACGACCCTCGTCTCGCCCGCGGCGACGGATACCGACATCTGGAACACAGTCACGGTGACCGATCCCGTCGGCAAGCCTCACTCGAAGCGGCCTATGCTCGATCCCGATGACGTCGTCAGAGCGGTGATATTCGCGCTCAGCCAGCCCGATCACGTCAGCATCGACGAGCTGAGACTCTCACACAGCTAAACGGTGTTCATCGAGCTGATCGATCTGCTGCGCTGCGTCAGGCCTCACGACGATACCTGGCTCGTTGCGTCATTCAGCAAAGTGAGTAACCGGTTCGTGGAGGAAGCCAGGCTTGGATGCCCGTCGTGCTCAGCCGAGTACTGGATTCGTGGCGGAGTGGCCGACTTCAGCGGAGAGATGATTTTTCCGGAATGCGAAGACCAGCTCAAGACCGCAAGTCATAGCACGGAGGAGCTCGCGACCCGCGCTGGCGCCTACCTCGAGGCGACGGAGCCCGGCGCGACGATCGTGCTCGGCGGGCTGTGGGCCTACGCCGCGCAGGTGCTGAGCGAAATGGCGGGAGTTCGCGTGATCGCCGTCAATGCGCCGATCGAGGTGAAGGAGTCGGCGACCGTAGGACTTGTGCGTGCGGGTGGGGAGATTCCGCTTGCCCCGGGCTCGGCCCTCGGCGTCGCGCTCGACGCGTGGTTCCCCGCAAAGATCGTCGAATCAGCCGTCCGGGTTGTAAGGCCGGGAGGACGGATCGTGGGTGCGGCCGCCACCAAGGCACCACCCGAGCTTTCGATTCTGGCTCACGACGCGAACTACTGGGTGGCGCAGAGGGCCCCGGCGGTCGTCACGATATCGCGTGGGAGTCGGTAATCCCCGAGCGCTCCGCTTCGGCATAGAGCGAGTCGATCAGCGTTTTGTAGTGCTTGTCGATCGCCCGGCGCTTCACCTTCTGCGTGGGCGTGAGCTCCCCGCGCTCAATCGAAAAGTCGTGCTCCAGGAGGCCGATTTTCTTGGGCACCTCGAAGTGCGCCGCGCCGGCGAGCTCCTTGTTCACCTCGCTTTCGATCTTGGCGTGGATCGTCGGCATCCGCAGAAGCTGCGCGCGATCGGTCCATATGATGTTGTGCTGGGTTGCCCACCTCTCCAGCTGATCGAAGTTCGGAACTATCAGCATCGACGGGAATTTGCGCTTGTCGCCCAGCATGACCGCCTGGGCAACGTACTTGTTGCTTTTGACTTTGTTCTCGAGGGGCTGTGGCGCGATGTTCTTTCCGCCCGCGGTGACGATGATGTCCTTCTTGCGATCGGTGATGGCGAGATAGCCATCGCGGAGCTCGCCAATGTCTCCGGTGTGGAACCAGCCGTCAGGATCGATCGCTTCCCGTGTCGCTTCCGGCTTGTTGAAGTAGCCCTTCATCACGTGCGGGCCGCGGGTGAGTATCTCGCCATCCGCGGCAATCTTTATCTCGACTCCGTCGATGGCCTTGCCGACGGTGCCGATCCGGAAGTTTTCGGGCGTGTTCACGGCGATAACTGGTGACGTCTCCGTCAATCCGTACCCCTCGAGAATCTCCAGGCCGGCGGCGAAGAAGAACTTGTTGATCTCGGGCGAAAGCGGGGCACCGCCGGAGACGAAATAGCGAAGGCGCCCACCGGTGCGAGCCTTGAGCTTTGAGAAGACAAGCTTCTGAGCGATTCCGTACTGTCTGGCGAGTATCCCGTCTGGCTGCCTTCCGGCGAGCTTCTCAATCGCCCACCGCTCCGCCACGCCGCGCGCCCAGAAGAAAATCTTTTTCTTGACGAATCCGCCTGTGAGCGCGGTCTCGAGAATTCGGGCGTACATCTTTTCGTACAGGCGTGGAACGGACAGCACCAGTGTCGGGCGGACTTCCTGGAGATTGGCGGGAACAGTGTCGATCGACTCGGCGTAGGCGATGGACGTTCCAGTCGCCCACATCAGGTAATGCCCGCCCATTCGCTCGAAGATGTGAGAGAGCGGGAGAAAGCTGAGCGCCGTATCACGGCCTCCGAACGGAATCGCTGTCCTCGATGCGGCAACGTTGGAGTAGATGTTGTCGTGGGTGAGCATCACACCTTTTGGCTCGCCCGTCGTACCGGATGTATAGATGATGGTCGCCACATCGTCGGGCTCGACGCTCATTGCCTCAGCGCGGTAGCGCGTGGTCGTATCTTCTGTTTCGCCCTGCCCGCCGCGTTTTTCGAGCTCCGCGATCGACATGTCAGTCAGACCCGGAATGTCCTCGAATCCGATCACTGTCCTGAGTGCGGGCAGCTGGCCGCGAATCTCCTTTATCTTCTCCGCCTGCGCGCGATTGGAGACGAAGATCGCGACCGCGCCCGAGTCCTTGAGCATGTAGGCGATCTGATCCGGTGGAAGGGTAGGGTAGATCGGAACATCGGTCAGTCCCGCCGTCAGACTCGCGAAGTCGGCGATCGCCCATTCGGGGCGATTCTCGGAGAGAATTCCTACCCGGTCGCCCTGCTTTACCCCAACAGCCTGCAACCCGCGCGCAGTGCGGCGGACACGCACCGCGACCTCAGCATGCGAGATTGCCTTGTACACGCCACCCGATTTCACCTGGAGCGCGTCCGGCCGATTGTAGCTCGAGATCGCGTCGAAGAAAAGCTTGTTGAGAGTCCCGGGAGCGGGACGCGGTCCACCTCTTACTTCCATCAGCTCCCCCCTCGAAGGTCGTGGCCTAGCTGCGCGGTTTCACTTTCAGAACGAGTCGCACCGGACTGCCCTTTACCTGCGCGCCGCGATATTTCGCGGTCGCGTTCACGATTATGGAATCGACGGTTGTCGCGGAAGCAAGGAACAGAGGATGCAGACGAATCGCCCTGCCCGCTATGCCGCTCGCATCGGTCGTATCGACAACAGACGGCTTGCCGCCATCGTTGACGAGCTGGCCGAGCTGCGGATTGCTCTGCGAGACGATGGCGAAGCTGACTATGTATGACCGGACCACGCTGTCGTTGGGCACGCCATGGGTGAGCTTCACGGTAAGCTGTGGCGACACGTTCAAAGTGGTGTCGAGCAGCGAGTAGGAAAGCGAATCGAACCCGTTCACGGCCGCGAGGGAATCGGGCCTGAGCGTGACATCCACTTTCTGGATCGCCTGGAGGCTGCCAACAGTCGCGACTATGCGCGCCGGCGTAGAGCGGAGGCTGTCCGCAACGACGATACCGGTGAGGCTGTCCACTGCGACTCCCGAATCCGGAGACTGAAACCACACCGGTGCGGGCAGTATCTCATCGCCCCTGAAGTTGAACGCGTGGACCGTTGGCCGGATCACCGCGCCAGTCGTGTCGCGAAGAGTGTCCCCCACGACCACGGACGGCGCTGCCAGAGAGTCGAACTGTATGGAGAGCACCGAAGTAGAGCTGCCACTCACATCGACGCAGGCAAGCGCGGCCACCCAGCAGAGCGCGAACCCAATTGGGACTGCGCGAAGCCTCATACCAGACGATCGGCCAGCATCGTCGCGAGATTCACGTAGGCCTGGGCAGCGGCGTCGGCAGGAGTACGCACCACGACGGGCTGGCCCGCCGCGAATGCGTCCGCAGTGGCCGCCGTTCGGGGAATGACGACGTCGAAAACGATGTTGGCAGGAAGGTGTCTCCTCACGTAATCAACTACCCTGTCGCTTGCCGGATTGTTCTCCTCGTACATGGTGAGAAGGATTCCATCGAGAGTCAGCCGCTCGTTCGTCGCGACGATGTCCTGGATCAGGCGGAGAATCTGCGGCGTCGTCTGCAGCGCTAGCGGCTCGCATTGCAGCGGCACTATCACGTGCTCGGTCTGCCCCAGCACCTTGCGCGTGATCGGTCCCAGTCCGGGCGGCGTGTCCACGACGACAACCTGACAGCGCTGCTCAGCCATTGTGAGCAGATCGTGAAGGACGTTGGTTTCACGGACCAGTTGCGAGTAGACGGCGTGGTCGGCCTCGTCGGCGACGGATCCGGCCAGAATAACGCGCAACCAGGGAAGGGCGGTGGGCAGGATGATCTCGCGCAGCGTCTTTTCGCCATTCAGGTAATCGGCGAATCCCGCGGTCTCGTGGCCGCGCGCGAGGCCTGCGCCATAGCGCACAGATCCCTGCGGATCCACATCGATGAGGAGCGTCTTCATCCCGCGGCGCGCGAACGCGGCGGCGAGATTGACTGCGGTGGTGGTTTTGCCGACTCCTCCCTTCTGGCTTACGACAGCGAGAACCGCTCCCATCTATTCGACAATCCCGGGGAGCTCGCTCGACTCGGCTCCCTCGGTCCGGGAAGAGTCCGGTGGACCGGCGGCTTTCATCTCATCGAGCGTCTTCTGGGCGTGCTTAACCCACCGCTCGGCTTCCAGGCTGCGCGGCGGGTCCATGAGAAACGCCTCGAGGTGGAACGCGGCGTCGTTTATCTCGCCACGCCTGAGAAGAAGAAACGCGAGACCGTAATGGGCGCCCGAAAGTCTTGGTTCGATCGCGAGTGCGCGACGGTAACAGCGCACTGCCTCGTCCATCTGGCCTAGCTTCGAGTAGGCGATGGCCATGTTCTGGATGACCTTGTGGTTGTTGGGCCTCTGGCGGAGCGCGAGCCGGTATGACGTCAATGCGGCGTCGTAGTCGCCCTGCCTTTCCAGCGCGAGCGCTTCATTCAAATAATCGAGGTTATCCGCCGGAGGTTTCGGCTTTCCACCGGTGAGACGGTCCCAGAATGACATTTGGTCGAATCTACCGACTAAGATGTGAGAGGGCTAGCTTAACTCTAACTGCTTTTCCCCGAACGCTTTGAGAGCGAAATGTCACCCCGCAAACGCACGATTGACGCCACCAAAGGCGTGCTCGAAATCGAATGGCCGTTCTTCGGCGAACTGTCTCGCGGACTCGCGCTGAAGGTGGCGAGAGCATACGACCCCGAGATCGTGATCGGCATCGCGACGGCGGGGGTGATTCCCGGCGCGGTAATCGCCGCGATTCTCGGCCGCGAATTCCATTCGCTCGTGGTGAGCAGAAAGTTCAGGGCAACGAGCGCGCGTGAGATTCCTGAAGTTTTCGGCAGCGCGACAAAGGAAGTGCGCGGCCGTCGCGTGCTGGTCGTGGACGAGACTTGCGACTCCGGCGATACGATGCGGCTCGCGATCGCCGCGGTCTCCGAGGCCGGCGCGGCGGAGGTGAGAACCGCCGTCGCATTCCAGACCGGAGAGTACACACCCGACTTTCACGCAATCGCGACCGAAAGCACGATCATCCTGCCGTGGGATCGAGAGATTCTCGTGAACGGGGAGCTGAGACCGAACCCACTGTACGCGGACGCGCTCGGATTGATTGGCTAGCGGGCAACGGTACTTCCGCCCGGCAGGCATCAATGTGTAGTTGTTAACGCGGATGCTTCGGAAGAACCGCGAATGCTTCTGATCCGCTGGCGGGCTGAGGCATCCCGAGCGGCAGTTTCCCAAAAAATCCCCCACCCGGAAATAGGATCTCTAACGCCTCTCGGAACGGATCAGGAGCATCCGGCCCTTCTCCGAGCATCCGCGTTAACCCCTCGGCATAGATGCTTGGCAGAGCGCGTCTACAAACGGACTAAAACTCTCCCGCCCCGATCGTCTCCCACATCTCGCCCCGGGAAAGCTGCTCGTAAGAGTGCTCAAGCATGTCGGCGTTTCCCGCAAGAAATCGGCAGCGCGTGTTGCTGCTCGTTCCGCACTCGATTTCCATCACCGCGACTGGATAATCGGCGAGACAGCCGAGAAATCCAGCCAGCGTGCCCGTGGTGAGATGACAGCCGGGCTCGCCATGGCCGTGGAGCTGCGCTTCCCAGCAATTCTCGATGTCGATCACCGCCAGTGCGTCGTGGAGGGAACGGAAAGTCACTCTGCCCCAGCCCGCGTTCTGGAAGAACTCCGCGGCGCGGGACGAAAACTCAGCGATGGAGAGGTCTTCCGCCCGCCTCGATCCCTGATCGGCAAGCCAGCTCTCGAAGGCGTCGAATAGCGACGCGGCTCCCGCGTAACCAGCTTCGCGAAGCGCGTCGGGTCCGCCCCCACTGGCGCCGGCGACGCGCAAACGGAGGTCGCGCAGTGTGCGCTGCGCCAGGCCAATGAGCTCAGGAGCTTCTGAAGTTGTCATGCGAAGTAGGACGATTTCACGCGGAAGATGTTGCTGAAGTATTGACTCGACGCAAGAGGTCGGCCTCGTCGATTATCTCGACACCGAGGGTCTTTGCTTTCTCGAGCTTGCTTCCCGCTTCCTCGCCGGCGACGAGAAAGCTGGTCGATTTTGACACCGATCCTGTCACACGTCCCCCCGCTGCCTCGATCACCGCTGTCGCCTTCGCCCTGCTCAAGGTCGGAAGCGTGCCGGTGATCACCGCCGTCTGACCGCTCAGCGGCCCGCCCGCGACGACGGCGCGCGGCTCCGTGAAATTCACTCCGTGCAATCTCAGCTTCTCGACCAGGGCCCGTCCCGCCGGATCCGCAAAATAAGCCACGACACCGTTCGCAATCGTGGCGCCGATGCCGTGCACGGCGAGTATGTCGTCGGCCGACGCCGACACGAGTGCATCCAGGGTTCCGAAGTGCTGGGCCAGAAGCTGCGCCGCAATCGACCCGACGTGCCGTATGCCGAGCGCGTGGAGGAGGCGGGACACTGGCTGGGTCTTGGATGCCTCGATGGCGGCGATCAAGCCGTCCGCGCCCTTGTCTGCGTATCCTTCCAGCTCGAGCAGCTTATCCCGGGTGAGCGCGTAAAGATCATCCGGGTCGCGCACCAGGCCCTCGCCCACGAGCTGTTGTATCCTCGCGTACGAGAGACCGCGTATGTCCATGGCGCCGCGCGACGTGAAATGGACCAGTCCCTCGAGCTGCCTTCCCGGGCACGCGACGTTGGGACAATAGATCGCTGCTTCGTCTTCTTCCCGGGTCGCGGGTGTGCCGCAGGAAGGGCATCGCTTCGGCATGCGCCAAGGCTTTTCGTTTCCGGTTCGCCGCTCCGGAATCGGAGCAATGATCTGTGGGATCACGTCACCGGCCCGCTTCACCTGCACCCAATCGCCGACGCGGAGATCCTTGGAGATGATGAGGTCTTCGTTGTGGAGTGTGGCCAGCTTCACGACCACTCCTCCGATCTCAACCGGCTCCAGTACGGCGAACGGATTCATGGCGCCGGTGCGACCGACGTTGACCTCTATCGCCAGCAACCTCGTCTCGGCGATGTCGGGAGCGAATTTGCGTGCGATCGCCCACCGCGGCTCGCGCCCGCCGACCACACCCAGCTCCTCCTGCAGCGCCAGGGAATCGACCTTCACCACCCCGCCATCGATCGCGAAGTCGAGCTCACTCCGGATCTTGTGCTCGAGATCGTGCGCCCACTTCTCCACCTCGGCGAGGGTCTTCGCGCGCTTGCGGTGCGGCGCTACTGGAACACCCCACTTCACGAGAGTATCGAGCAGCTGCGTCTGCGTCTCGAACGGGAGGTCTTCTCTGTCGGGCGCCGCCACGGAGTAGCCGAAGAATCGGAGCGGGCGGGAAGCCGTAACCGCTGGATCTAGCTGGCGGAGACTTCCAGCGGCGGCATTCCGCGGATTGGCGAAGAGAGGATCGCCGGCCCGCGCGCGAGACTCGTTCATCTCCTCGAACCGTTTGAACGGGAAATAGACTTCACCGCGCACCTCGATTCGCCCGCGTGGCGCGCTCTCGTGCAGACGGAGCGGGACATCGCGCACCGTGCGCAGGTTCACCGTGACGTCCTCACCGATGATTCCATTCCCGCGGGTCGCGCCGATGACGAAAAGCTGGTTCTCGTAGGTGAGCGCCACAGCGATGCCGTCGATCTTCAGCTCGGCGGTATATCCCGATCTGGCGACGTCGTCTCCTGCGATGCGAATGAGCCTTTCTTCCCACGCGCGCAGCTCGTCGTCGTTGAAGGCGTTGGCGAGCGAGAGCATCGGTCTGATATGCTCGTGCTTGGTGAGCTGGGTCTGGGGCTCGGCACCGATTCTCAGGGTTGGAGAATCGGGTGTGACGCACTCCGGGAAATTCCTCTCGATCTCCTGGAGCTCTCGAAACAGCTTGTCGTATTCGGCGTCCGCGAGCGTGGGACGGTCAAGAACGTAGTACTCGTGCGAGGCGCGGGTCAGCCGAGCGCGCAGTTCCTCGGCGCGCTTAAGCTGTTGCGCGCCGGGTTTCCGCGGAGGTTGCGGAGTTTGGTGGTCGGGGCGGGGATCCTGGGCTGGTTCCTCCCTTTGCTTCTTTGGCCGGCTTGTCGCCATCCGTCGGGTCGTTTCCTTTGCTCTGCGTATGTGCGTTGAATTCGGTGCCGTCGAAGCGCACCACGCGATTGCGACCGGTTTCCTTCGCCACGTAGAGAGCGTCGTCCGCTGCTCTCACCAGTCCTTCCTGGTCCTTCACCTTCGGGTGCGGGGCGGCGGCCACACCACAGCTCATGGTGCGGCGGAGCGTGCCGCCCTCATATGCAAATGTATGATTCTCCACCTTCTCCCGCAGCCGCTCGGCGAACGTGACAGCGGCGTCCAGAACGGTTCCCGGCAGAATCAGAAGAAACTCCTCTCCGCCGTACCTCCCCACGCGGTCTATCTCTCGCGCCTCGCCCTTGAGGATCTGCGCGATCGACTTCAGAACCGCGTCCCCGGCCTGGTGGCCGAATTCGTCGTTCACGCTCTTGAACTTGTCGATATCGCACATAACGACGGCCATGGGCTCGTGCAGGCGAACGGAGTGGCTCCATTGCTCCTTGAGACGCTCCTCCAGGGAGCGCCTGTTTTCAACGCCTGTCAACCCGTCGGTGAGGGAGATCTCCCGCAGCTTGTTGTTCAACTGCGACAGCTCCTCTCTGCTTGCCACCAGCTCGGTCTGGAGCTGCTTGATGCGCAGGAGCGCTTTGACCCTCGCCTCCAACTCGGCGAAGTTGATCGGCTTGGTTATGTAGTCGTCAGCGCCCGCGTCGAGACCTTCCACCTTGTTTTCGGTGGAGTCCAGGGCGGTCTGCATTATGACAGGGATGAAAGGGAGCTCCTTCCTGTCGGTCTTCGCTTTCAGCCGGCGCACGACTTCCATGCCGTCCATCTTCGGCATCATGACGTCCAGCAGAATCAGATCCGGACACCATCGATCGACTGTATCCAGCGCCTCCTGGCCATCGCTGGCGCCCTGCACCTCGTATCCGCGCGCCTCGAGACGAGCTCGGAGGAGCTCGATGTTGTCCTCGTGGTCGTCTACGATCAGGATTCGGTAACGGGGCTTATGCTCCATTATTCTTGCCGAGGAACCTTTGCACTTCCGCGACAACCGCCCTCGGCTCGCACGGTTTTGCAAGGTACCCGTCGCAGCCCACTTCCATCGCCTTTTCACGATCGGACGCGAGAGCGTGTGCGGTCAGCGCGATAATGGGAATCCCCTTCGTCGACGGGTCGTGCTTCAGCACTTGCGTCGCCTCCCAGCCATCGATGATCGGGATGGAGATGTCCATCAGGATCAAGTCAGGCATTTCTGACCGGGCTTTGGCTATGCCTTCCTCACCATTCAACGCCTCGGTTACCTCGTAACCGAAGTGCTTCAAGATGGTGGAATAGACGATACGATTGTCTTCGTTGTCTTCCACCAACAATACCATTTTACCTGAACTACTCATTCAGTATCCTCGCACGGCTATTGCTGGGGTATTGGTTAGGGCAAATTTCTTACCATCCCCTGAGCTACAGCCTGCATGTTCAATTCTCCCGGTCCTTCCCGGACGGCGTCTTCGATGCCCAAGGCCCCTCCGCCAGGCTCCATTCCCCAGCCAAAACCGGACGGATTGCCGCATGAGACCGTTCCCGATTGGAACAATATCGGTCTGTTTACGGCGGGGATCGCGGTTGGTGCGATCCTGGGGGCAACCGTCGCTCTGTTGCGGGCGCCGGCGAGTGGAGACCAGACTCGCGACCGCATCGCTCGGCGGTTCCGTGGCGGCGACGATGATGTCTGGGAGGACCTCGCCGAGGAGCTGGAGCTAGCCGCCGCCGAGCGGGAAGAGGCGAATCTCTCCGCAGAAAGCTAGCTGATTGCCTACCCCCGCTGGGTTCGCGGGCAGATTTTACGCTATCCGGCCCGCGGGCAAGATTGTACGCTATCCGGCTCGCAGCCCAGCGTCGGCTTCGGCTTTGAAGTATCGGTCGTTGTAATCCCGGTTCGGAAGCTTCATCGCTGCCTGATATTCGGCGCGGGCCTTGGCCTTGTCTCCCGTGTCCCGGTACACGCCCGCAAGGTCTACGTGGTGAGTGATCCGCTCGGGGTCGTTCGCGACCGACTCTTCCATGTACTTCCTCGCGTCCGCCCAGTTGGCCGAGGCAAAGACTTTCCCGCCGAGCAGATTCTTCGCGATCATGCGAGTGAAGCCGCTGAGCCGCATCACTTCGGCGTTCCACATCCCCATGACGTGTAGACAGCCTGCGTGCTTGGGATCGATCTTCAGACACTCGAGAGCATGCGTCCGGACATCGGTGCCGTACTTGATTCGTGCACGCGGCCCCTGAGTAAGCGCGTTCTTGCCGAGCGAACGGGCGAGATTGAAGTGGCCCTCGGCGTCGCCTGGGTTCAGCTCGACCGCGCGGCGGGCGTATAGCTCGGCGCTCTTGAAGTAGTTCTCCCTGGTCTTGTCGTTGCGCTCGTACGATCCAAGATCAACGGCCGATCTGGACGCCTTCCAATTCGCTTCATAGCTCTTCGGATCCACCTTGATCGCTTCCTCATAGTGGGCGAGGGCGGCGGGAGCGTTCATTGCGACGTATTCTTTGTCGCCGAGCGCAATGTGATCTGCCGCGGTCTGGGTGCCGGCGATGGAAGCGGCAAGCACCATTCCGACCGAGAGGTACTGAAAAGCGCGCATGTGGACTCCGATTGCAGGTGTAAGTGCTTCAGACAAATACCCCGACTGGCCCTGAATGATCGTACCGCGTCTGATCGAACGCAAACGCAACGGTGGGAACCTTGAGCCCGAGGAATTGAGGGAGCTCGTGCTTGCTTACTCGGGCGGCGACGTGCCCGACTATCAGATGGCCGCGCTTCTGATGGCCGTGTATTTTCGCGGCCTCGACCGCTCCGAGATGAATGCGCTGATGGATGCGATGCTCGAGAGCGGAAAGCGACTCGACCTGTCGCGCCTCCCCATTCCGCGCATAGACAAGCACTCGACGGGCGGCGTTGGCGATAAAGTCTCCCTGATTCTGGCCCCGCTCATCGCATCGCTCGGCGTGGCGGTGCCGATGATGTCGGGCCGCGGCCTGGGACACACCGGTGGAACGCTGGACAAGCTGGAGTCGATTCCGGGCTTCAGGACGGCGCTGACTCTTGCTGAAGCCGAGAAGCAGGTTGCCAGAATCGGCTGCGCGCTGCTGGGGCAGACCGATGAAATTGTCCCGGCCGACAGAAAGATCTACGCGCTTCGCGACGCGACTGCGACGGTGGAGGTGATACCGCTGATCGCAGCGAGCATCATGAGCAAGAAAATCGCTGAGAGCCTCACCGGGCTGGTGCTCGACATCAAGCGCGGATCGGGATCGTTCCTTCCCGAGCTCGAGCAGGAGATCCAGCTCGCACAGGCGATGATAGACCTTGGCGTGGCACACGCCTGTCCGGTCGTGGCGCTCGTAACCGCGATGGATCGCCCGCTTGGAAGCGCGTGTGGAAACGCGCTCGAGGTCGCCGAAGCGATCGAAGTGTTAAAGGGGGCCGGTCCGCCGGATTTGATCGAGGTCACGTTCGCCCTTGGTGCGGAGATGCTGCTGCTGGCGACACTGGCGTCGACGAGAGAAGGGGCTCGTGCGATGATGGACGGGGCGATCAGGTCGGGAAAGGCACTGAAGAAATTCGAGGAGATCATCGGTGCTCAGGGAGGTGACGCTGGCGTTGTCGCCGACCCTTTGCGTCTGCCGCAGGCGCCTCACCGGGCCGAGTTCACTGCACGCCGCGACGGAGTCGTCCAGTCCGTTGATCCGCGCACCATCGGTTATGGCGTGATCGCTCTCGGCGGAGGCCGGCGAAACATGGAGGAGAGAGTGGATCCATCGGTGGGGTTCGTGATCACCGCCCACCCCCACGATCACGTGTTGAAGGGCCAGCGCCTTGCGACGGTCCACGCGCGGACCAGGAAAGATCTCGATGCGGGGCGGGCAGTACTCGAAAAGGCGATCGTGATCTCGGATTCTGCTCCACCGGCGCTACCGCTGGTATCGCACCGGATTACGGTGAGTGGAGTGGAGACACTCGCCTGACCCTTTCTCGAGCCGCGTCTATCATCACAAGCTTCCACTTCGTGGCTTCTGGAAAGCCCCAGACGGAGCTTGCGCACGCGGGAAAGCGCGCTCGGAGGCATTAACCAAAACCGGGCTGGATGTTACGAAAAAATCATCAACCAACTTCGTCGAATCCGCGCGAAACCTGTTAACCGGGCAGACTCCAAATCGTCTAGAAGATGTTAGAAAATATTCCTCGAAAAAACCCATCTCCGGCGGCAAGTCATCCGACGCTGGAGACACACTCTTTAAATCCTGAGCCGCATGCAACATCCCTTTCTGTTCTCGACAGGGATCGAAAATAGCTATCCCCTTCTTTCTAATGGTCGACGCGTCGACGAGATGGGGAAGTGCGGCCACTACGACCGAATGGCGGCTTTGCCGGTCGGATTCGAGAGGAAAGAAGCCTAGTATTCTCTCGCATACGGAAAGGGCCGGTGACATTGTCACCGGCCCTTTTTGCGCACGTAAGATGCCCGAAAGTGCGGAGACCGCAGCACACCGCTATTCTTTTGGAAGCGATAGCACCATCCAATCACCATGGGGGGAATTCCATGAGCGGAGTGAATCGTCCGATGCTCGTCAAATGGCTAATCGCGCTCGTCATTGGAGCCGTCGCGTTCTCCCGCTGTACGCTGGGCACGGATCCATCGCGCCATCCACGATGGCAATAGTGAGCGCGACGCTCAGACTGCGTCGGTCAATACGCCTCTGCCGGATTCCCTCACAGTGGTCGTTGTCGGCTCGTTCTACGAGCCGATCGAGAACGAGACGGTCACCTGGAGTGTGGTCTCGGGCGGTGGATCGCTCAGTCCTCTCACGTCCCAGACCAATCTGAACGGGGTGGCGTGGACGAGATACACTGCCGGAGCGACCGCTGGCGCGGTCAAGATACAGGCGAAGGTCAGCTCGCTTCCGGCAGTCTTTTTCGACGCCACAGTCACGCCGTGATGCTAGCGCGCGGCTCCTTCCGCCTGGTCGAGGTGGCGATGCTGGTGGCGCGCCACGATCACCAGCGCTGAGTAAGCCCCGTACTTCATCCGTCCGCCGAACGGCGAGACGATCTTCACGTCGTCGATTGGCAGCCCATCGGCCGACCGGGTGAGGGAGATCAGCTCCGACTGAAGTCGAACGAAATCCGATAGGATCTCGGTGCGCGAACGCCCCGGCTTCGGTACGAACGCCGGCGTCGTTTTGACTCGTCCGATCTTGAACTTTCCCAGTCGCCGCAGCGGTCCGAACATAGCGGACAGGAACCAGCCCAGTGCGTCGTGATGATAGCGTTTCGTGGGAGAGTGTCGCACCTCTCCAGCCCTGGCGATCGCGTTGCGCAGCAGAGGGATGTAGGCGAGGGAAGTGAGATTGAGGTGCTCGACGCACTCCGCCGCCGACCACTCATTCGCTGCCGGTTTCCTGTTCCATTTTGCTTCGGGCAGCTTATCGGTCAGTCGTCTCAGGCGCGACTGCGCGGATTCCAGCGATTGGACTATGTCGGCGAGCTGCTGTTGCAATCGTACCTCAAAATGGAATGAAATCGTTCAACGGAAACGGGTCGGCGCCGGCGCGAGCACGAGCGTCCCGCCGGTCACCGTAAAGTGAGCCGTGAGCACGTCATCCGAGTTGGTGCCTGCGTAAACCGTGAACGTTCCCGGCTCGACGACACGGCGCATTTGCCGGTCGTACAGTGAGAGGGATTCGGGACGAATTGTGAAAGTGACTGTTCGCGTGTCTCCCGAGCGCGACACGATACGCTGGAATCCGACAAGTCTCTTCACGGGCTCTTCGACACTGGCCACGTCGTCCCGCACGTAGAGCTGCACGACTTCTTCGCCACCGCGATCGCCCGAGTTTCTGACATTCACGGAGACATCCAGAGAATCTCCGGCAGCAATCGTCGCGGAGGAAAGGCGGATGTTCGAATAAGTGAAAGTCGTGTAACTGAGACCATACCCAAATGGAAAAAGAGGACCGGAACGGAGGTCGAGATATTTCGACGTATAATGGTTAGCGGTGTCCGCGGGACGCCCGGTGTTGCGATGATTGTAGTAGATGGGGATCTGGCCAGTCGCGCGCGGAAACGTCACAGGCAGCTTTCCACCCGGGTTGTAATCTCCGAACAAGACGTCGGCGACGGCCGCGCCGTGCTGGCTGCCGAGGAACCACGTCTCCAGTATCGCGGGCGCTTCGCGAGCCAGCTCTGGAATGGCGAGGGCACGTCCATTCATCAACACAACTGCGACCGGTTTTGGTGCTGTATCGGTCTGCACGAAGGCGGTACTGCGTTGCGCGGCGCGGAGCACCGCGCGTGCGAGCTCCAGCTGTAATCCCGGCAATTCGATCGACGCGCGGCTCGATGCCTCGCCAGACAAGGTGTCGGTTTCGCCGAGGACGAGAACGATGGCATCCGCTTGACCGACTGCAGCGCGCGCCGCGGCGAAACCGGTGGTGTCGGCGCTATCGACCGGAGATCCGCGCGCGTAGAGCACTTTTACGGATGGGCCTACCGCGGCGCGCACACCCGCGAGCACGCTGAGAGCTTCGCTCGCGCGTCCATCGGCAGCCCAGCCACCGAGAGCCGCGTGCGAATCGTCGGCGAGCGGGCCGATTACAGCAATCGTCCGAAGATCTTTTCGGAGCGGAAGCGTCTTCGATGAATTCTTGAGGAGCACAATCCCCTCGCGCGCGGCGAGAAGGCTGGCGACGAGGTGTTCGGGAGCGAGCGTGTACTTCCGCTCGCGGGCGATGTCGTTGAATCGGTACGGGTCCTGGAAGAGTCCCATCGCGTACTTTACCCTGAGCAGCCGGTGGACCGCTGAATCGACCAGCGCTTCTGGAACTCTTCCCGAGCGCACCGCAGCTCCGAGGCTGTCGACGTACACGTTGTCGGACATGTCGATGTCCACCCCGGCGCGAATGCCGAGGATGCCAGCCTCACCCCTGTTGGCGGCGACCCCGTGCGGAATGAGCTCCGAGATTCCGCCCCAGTCGCTCACGACCGCTCCCTTGAATCCCCAGCGCTGACGCAACACGTCGCCTAGCAGCCAGTCGCTCGAGTGCGCTGGAGTGCCGCCGATGTCGTTGAACGACGACATCACGAACGCGACGCCCGCTTTGACGGCCGCTTCGTAGGGAGGAAGATAGGTCTCCCAGAGGGTCCGTTCGCTCAGCTCCACAGTGTTGTAGTCGCGACCGCCCTCCGCACCCCCGTAGGCCGCGAAGTGCTTTACGTTCGCAAGGAGAGCGTCCGGCGCGCCCAGGCCGAAAGCGCCGTCACCGCCCTGAAATCCGCGAACTCGCGCCGCGGACATGGCGCTTCCCAGATAAGGATCTTCGCCCGCGCCTTCGACGATGCGTCCCCAACGTGGATCGCGTGCGATGTCCACCATTGGAGCGAACGTCCAATGAAGTCCGTGTGCCGTCGCCTCGACCGCAGCCTGCCGCGCAGAGAACTCAGCGCGTGCCGGATCGAAGCTCGCGGCCTCGGCGATCGGAACCGGGTAGATGGTGCGGAATCCGTGGATCACATCCATCGCGAAAAGGAGCGGAATCCTGAGTCGTGACTCCCGGGTCGCGATACGCTGGAGCCCGCGAGTGTAATCGACTCCCCAGACGCCAAGGAACGACCCGACACGGCCGGAGCGAATGAGCGCCTCGCCGCCGGCCGGCACGCGCGGACCCGTTTGCGATCCCTCGCCCGGCGTTTGGTTCAGCTGTCCGATCTTTTCGTCCAGGGTCATCAGCTTGAGAACTGAATCAGCGAACTGGGACGCGCGCGCGGAAAAGAGCGTGGCCTCGCGAGTCTGGACCTGAGTCGGCGCTGGCTGGGTGGCGGACGGAGTTTGCGCCAACAGGCTGGAGGCAGAATTCCAAAGCGTCACGGCGGCGGCCACCGACAGGAGTGCGCGCTTCATCTCAGGAGCGGGGGATTGTTCACTCGTGATTCTCCTTTCTCATTGAATACTGCGTGTGGTCGAGTGTGCTCCGGCAAAAGTACATCTATAAACAGGTTCGCGAGTCCGAGCGTTGTGAGAGTGGATCCGACCACGACTTGGGCCCCGGCCAACAATTATGTGGAGGAGAAACGGCAACCGTTCAAGGGAATGCAGTAAATTTTCTTCTCCAGACCGGAGAACACTGTGAGCACCGAGCGACTAAACGCTTTCAGCGACGGCGTGATTGCGATCCTAATCACGATCATGGTCCTCGAGCTTCACGTGCCACACACGACAGACCTCGCCGCGCTCCGTGGGCTGCTGCCGGTATTCCTCACCTATTTGCTGAGCTTCATCCTCGTCGGCATATACTGGAACAACCACCATCACATGCTCAATCTCACCGATCGGGTAACGGGTGGAATACTGTGGGCAAATCTCCACCTGTTATTCTGGCTCTCACTGATGCCCTTCGTAACCGGCTGGATGGGTGAGAACCATTTCGCGCCTATTCCGACCGCGCTGTACGGAGTGGTGCTGCTGTTTGCGGGGGTCGCGTATTTCATACTAGAGCAGGTGATAATCAGAAGTCAGGGATCGGACTCGCGGCTCAGGGCCGCGGTCGGCGACGACTTCAAGGGAAAGATCTCTGTCGTTCTCTACCTTGCGGCGATTCCCCTGGCCTTCGTGCACCAGGCGCTCTCGGACGTGATATATGCATCTGTTGCGCTGGTGTGGCTGATCCCGGATCGTCGGATCGAAGACCGATTCACCGACGCCGGGAACGAGGGTAGACTCTGATCAGCGCCAGCCGCGCTCATTGACAAACAATTCCCCCAATGCGCAAAATCTTAAGTCTAGCTCGCCCAACTCTTTCGACTCGACATCGCTCGAGGGAAATCATGCGCAAACTCCTGTTCATCGTGGGGACCTTCGTCGTCGCCGCTTCTGCCGGCGCACAGACGACGCTCACCGCGGACGACATAATCGCCCGCTACATCAAGACCGTAGGTGGCCCCGACAAGATCCAGTCGATCAAGACACTCCGACGGGTCGGCAAATACACCGGCGACGGCGGATTCGAAGCCATTGTCGTGCAGGAGAACACCCGCCCGAACAAGGTGCGGGAAGACTTCACCATTCAGGGCATGACCGGTATCAACGCCTACGACGGATCGAATGGGTGGAAGATCGATCCGTTCGGCGGGAAAAAGGACTCCGAAGCGCTCAGCGAAGATGAGCTGCGGGGGATCGTCGAGGATTCCGATTTCGACGAGCCCCTCATCGACTACAAGGCGAAAGGCAACAAGGTCGAGCTCGTGGGAATGGACCAGATCGAAGGCACGGACGTCTACAAGCTGAAAGTGACTCTCAGGAGCGGCGACACCCGCTACTACTATATGGACACCGATTCGTACGTGCCGATAAAGTACGACACCAAGCGAATCATTCGCGGCAGCCCCCAGGAGACTGAAACGAGCCTCGGCGACTACAAGCAGGTGGGCGGCTGGTATCTCCCGTTCTCGATGGAGACACGTCAGAAGGGGAGCTCGGGGTCCGGAAAAATCACGTTCGACAAGATCGAGTTCAACGTTCCGATCGATACCACCCGCTACTCGCGGCCGAAGCCGCCGACGGGCGGAGGGTCACTCTAATGATAAATTTTTCGCAATCTGCCCGGTGGGGAGCAGCGCTGGTCGCTGTGTTCAGCGGCAACGTCTTCTCGCAAGTGACCCTTGCTCCCGGTTCTGCACCAAAAGTGGACTCGGAAACAATCTCGGGGCTCGGGGCACGCAACATCGGCTCGGCGGCTATGAGCGGACGGATCGCTGCCATCGCGGCGGTGCATGAGGGGGATCGTCTTACCGTATACCTCGGCTCCGCCAGTGGTGGAGTCTGGAAGTCGGAAAACGGCGGGACGACTTACAAGCCGGTCTTCGACAAGGAGCCGGTTCAGTCGATCGGCGCGGTAGCGATCGATCCCACCAACCCGAAAGTGATCTGGGTCGGCAGCGGCGAAGCGTGGACGCGCAACAGCGTCTCGATCGGCGACGGCATCTACAAATCGGTAGACGGTGGAGACAACTGGACCAACATGGGGCTCCGGGAGTCGGAGCGCATCGCGAAAATCCTGATCGATCCATCGGATCCGAATACGGTATACGCCTGCGTTCCCGGAAAGCTGTGGAGTGACAGCGAGGATCGCGGCGTCTACAAGACGACTAACGGCGGGCAGAGCTGGACGAAAGTCCTCAAGGGATCGAACGCATCCACCGGCTGTTCGATGATTTCGATGGACGCGAAGAGTCCGAAGACGTTGTTCGCCGGCATGTGGGATTTCCGCCGGAAGGGCTGGACGTTCCGCTCCGGCGGTGACGGCGAGAGCGCGCCAAGTGGGAGCGGCTTGTTCAAGAGTACGGACGGCGGCGCGACGTGGAACGATTTGAACGCGTCAAGCGCCAGCGGACTTCCCGCCAAGCCGTGGGGCAGGATCGCGGTTACCGTCGCTCCATCGAACTCGAACGTCGTCTACGCATTCATCGAGGCCGCTCCGCCGAAGAACGCGCTCTACCGTTCAGCCGATGGCGGCAAGACGTGGGAGATGCGCGACAGAAGTCAGGCGATGATCTGGCGTCCATTCTACTTTGCAAATCTCCTCGTGGATCCGAAGAACGAGAATCGCATCTACAAGCCTGACGGTCCACTCGTAGTCAGCTCCGACGGGGGTCTAAGCTTCAGCGGCATCGGAGGCGGCGCGCACGGCGACTTCCACGATGTGTGGATCGACCCAACCAGCACCGATCACCTGATCACCGGCGACGACGGCGGTGTCTGGTATTCGTACGATGCCGGCAACAAATGGTGGAAGGGGGACAATCTTCCCGTCTCGCAGTTCTATCACGTCAGCCTCGACAACGATCGTCCGTACCACGTGTACGGCGGCTTGCAGGACAACAGCTCGTGGGTTGGCGACTCGGAATATCCGGGAGGTATCACCAACAGCCGCTGGGAGAACATGTATGGCGGCGATGGATTCTGGATGTTCGTCGATCCCACCGATCAGAACTACCTCTACGCTGAGGCTCAGGGGGGAGAGATCGGCCGCGTCAACAGGAAGACGCACGAGACGCGTCCACTGAAGCCGCTTCCTCGCTACAAGGAAGGAAAGGAGCGCTTCAACTGGAATGCGCCGATCCACGTGAGTCCAACGAACAACGGCACGTTGTACATCGGGTCGCAGTATCTCTATCGCACCAAGGATTTCGGGCAGACCTGGAATCGCATCTCACCAGATCTGACGACGAACGATCCGTCGAAGCAGCTCCAGGAACAATCCGGGGGCGTCACCGTAGACAACTCCGCGGCGGAAATGCACACGACGATTTATGCGATCGCCGAGTCGTCGAGAAATCCGAACCTGATCTGGGTGGGGACGGATGACGGGAATCTGCAGGTCACGCGTGATGGCGGAAAAAACTGGACGAACGTCGTCGCCAACATCCCGAATCTCCCGAAGAACGCGTGGGTGTCTTCCGTCGATCCGAGTCATTTCAACGACGGCACGATCTACGCGACATTCGATCTTCATACGTTCGGCGACATGCACCCGTACGCCTACAAGTCAACCGACTTCGGAAAGACGTGGACATCGGTGATCGCGCCGGGAAGTCCCGTGCGCGGCTATGCCCACGTGATCAAGGAGGATCTGGTCAACCCGAACCTGCTGTTCCTTGGCACCGAATTCGGGCTCTGGGTTTCGCTGGATGGCGGCGCGCAGTGGTCACGGTACAAAGGTGGTGATTTTCCGGCGGTCGCCGTGCACGATCTCGCGATCCACCCGCGCGACAACGACCTGGTGATCGCGACGCATGGCCGTGGGATCTGGATAGTGGACGACATCACGCCTCTACGCGCTCTGACCCCGGCGGCTCAGGCGAGCGATGTCGTATTTATTCGCGCCCGTCCGACCGTCCTCAAGATTCCCGCCCAGGGAGGCTGGGCCAACGGGGACGCCTCCTACAACGGCGCCAACCCCCCGGACGCAGCGGTCATCACCTACTACCTGAAAAAGCGCCACATCTTCGGTGATATGAAGATCGAGGTGCTCGATGCGGCTGGTAAGCTCGTCGGAACGGTGCCGAGCACCAAGCGACGCGGCCTGAGCCGAGTGCGGTGGTCCATGCGTCTCAAGCCACCCAGGGTTCCGGCGGCCGCCAGTGCAGCGTTCGGCGCAGCGTACGGACCAAGAGTTCTTCCCGGAACCTACACGGTGAGGATGACCAAGGACGACAAGGTGTACACGCTGCCGCTCGAGCTGGTGCCTGACCCGCGGACTACGCACACTCTCGCCGATCGCCAGGCGCAGTTCGCGCTCGCGAACAGGCTCGTTTCGCTGCTGGGCGATATGTCCTTTGCAGTGGAGCGCATGAATGGCGTTCGATCCGCGCTCGCGGACCGCGCGGCGAAACTGCCCGCCGGGGATCCTTTGGCGCAGCGGCTTCGCGATGCGTCAGCCGCGGCCGACGTGCTGCGCAAGAAGATCGTTGCCACCAAGGAAGGAGGCATGATCACTGGCGAGGAGAGACTTCGCGAGAATCTCGCTGACCTCTATAGTTCCGTCATTTTCTATGACGGACGACCATCGCAGATGCAGCTCGATCGCACCACCGCAATCGGGCACGAGTTGACGGACGTAGTCGCGGCATTCGACGCGTGGTCGGCAAAGGATCTGGCGTCGCTCAATACCGAGATCGGCACGAAGAACCTCCAGCCGATAGTTCTGCTTACGCGCCAGGACTGGGAGGCTATGGGGAAAGGCGGACGTTGACGGAACCGCCAGACTTTTCCCGGCGGGATTTCCTCGTCCGCGCCGGTCAATACGGGCTCGCTTTCTCTGTCATCAATCCTCGGCTCCGGGATGTCATACGGAGCGAGCTCGCGCATCGCGTCGCCCCGGAAGATCTGGGGCGTGGAATCCTCACCGCGCCGGTGCCGACAGGTCTGTACTCCGGACTGCGTTGGCGGATGCTCGGCCCATTCCGCGGCGGCCGAGTGGCGGCTGCGACGGGAGTCCCGGGCCGCCCGAACGAATTTTATTTCGGCGCGGTGAACGGAGGCGTCTGGAAAACGATCGATGGTGGACGAGTCTGGACGCCGATATTCGACTCACAACCGACGGCGTCGATCGGCGCAATCGCAGTCGCGCCGTCCCAGCCCAACACGATCTACGTTGGAAGCGGCGAATCGACGCTCCGTGATTCCGTCGGTTACGGAAACGGAGTGTACAAATCGATCGATGCGGGCCAAACGTGGAGGCACCTCGGCCTCGAGGAGACGCACCACATCGGAAAGATCGCGATCGATCCGAAGAATCCGAACAATGTTTTCGTCGCGGCGATCGGGAAGCTCTACGCGGCCAACAAGGAACGGGGGATTTTCCGCTCCAAAGACGCTGGGCAAAGCTGGCAGAAAGTACTTGGCGATGAAAACGTGGGCGCGGTCGAAGTGGTGATCGATCCGTCCAACTCGAGCGTCGTCTATGCCGGGCTCTGGAGCACGCGGCGTCCGCCCTGGTTCACCTACGCGCCGACGAATGGTCCCGGGGGTGGAATCTTCAAGTCGACGGATGGCGGGAGCACGTGGACGCAGCTCACCAACGGGTTGCCGAAGCAAGGAATCGGAAGAACGGGCATCGCAATCGCACCGACCAATCCGAATCGCATCTACGCGGTGGTGGACTGTCTGGTGCTCGAAGCTTCCCCGCAAGGCGAGCCACCGCCTGGAATTCCTGCCCCGCAGCCGGCTCCGGCCAGAACGTGTCGTTCGAGCCCGCCACCCGGACAAGGAGGATTCTTCCGCTCAGACGACGCCGGCACGACGTGGACGCGTTTGTCAAATGACCCGGCGCTGTGGGGACGCGGTTGGTACTTCGAGAAGCTGGCCGTCGACCCGCAGAATCCCGACATTGTATACGTGCCGAATGTCGCCGTCAACCGGACCAAGGATGGCGGCAGGACATGGGTCGTTCTTCGGGGATCACCGGGCGGCGACGACTACCATCAGCCGTGGATATCGGCCGAAGATCCGAACACCATGATCGTCGCCAGCGATCAGGGAGCCATCATCACCCGTAACGCGCGGGCGGACGATCCACGCGATGTCACGTGGAGCTCGTGGCTCAATCAGCCGACGGCGCAGATTTATCATGTCTCGGTCGATTATCGCTTTCCGTACTGGGTAACCGGCGCGCAGCAGGATTCTGGTGCGATTGCTGTTCGCTCGCGCGGAAAGTTTTCCCAGATCTCGATGCACGACTGGGAGCCGATCGCGCCGGGAGGCGAAAGCGGCTACACCGCGGGCGACCCGCTCAATCCCGGTGTCGTCTATGGCGGTGACGGCCAGCGGTGGAATCTCGACGCCAACGTGCCCATCGCGGACACCACCGGTCCAAAGGCGCCCGAGCCCGCGCGCGAGGACTGGACCCAGCCTTTGGTGTTCTCCAAGGCAGACTCGCGGGCGTTGTACTACGCGAACCAGTTTGTGTTCAAGACCACCGACGGCGCGAAGATTTGGACGCAGATAAGCCCCGACCTAACGCGCGCTGAAATCGTCATTCCGCCGACGCTGGATCCGGTCACGGCGGCGTCAGTCTATTGCAACGGCAAGCGTGGAGTGATCTACACGATCGCACCGTCACCGTTGCGGGCGCCGCTCCTATGGATCGGCACCGACGACGGGTACATCCAGTTCACGCCCGACGACGGGAAAACCTGGCACAATGTCACGCCGAGCGCGGTGACTCCGTGGAGCAGGGTGACGATGATCGAGGCTTCACACTTCGATCCGAGCACCGCTTATGCGAGCGTAGACCGTCACCAGCTCCAGGATTTCGAGCCGTACATCTATCGCAGCCGCGACATGGGCAAGAGCTGGCAGAAGATCACGAAGGGTCTGCCTTCGGGCGTGTACGTGCACACGGTGAAGGAGGATCCACAGCGGCGCGGCCTCCTCGTCGCCGGCACCGAGCGGGGCGTGCACATCTCGTTCGATGATGGCGACAGCTGGCAGTCGCTTCAGCTCAATCTGCCGGTGACGTCCATGCGCGACTTCGAGATTTACGGCAACGACCTGATAGTCGCGACCCACGGTCGCGGATTCTGGGTGATTGACGACATCAGCTCGCTCAGGCAATTGAGCGATGCCGTAGTGCGTGACGACGCCTATCTGTTCAAGCCGGCAGACACCATCAACTTCATCGAAGGGACCGACAACGGAACGCCGCTGCAGAAAGACGAGCCACACGCCGAGAATCCGCCCAGCGGCGTGATGATCGACTACTTCCTGAAAAACGCGGCGAGAGGGCCAGTGGTGCTGGAGATCCTCGATGCGAGCGGAGCAATAGTGCAGACGCGGTCGAGCGATCCGAAGGCTCAGAGCGCGGCGAATAGCGCAGCTCCGACGCAGCCGACCGGAATCGCACGCGTATCTCCACTCTGGCAGACTCACCCTGAGCTGCCGTCGGCTGCAGCCGGCATGCACCGCGTGACATGGAGCGCCCTACGTCCACGAACGCGAGGGGCCCCGCCTCCGGACGAGGGCGGGCCGCCCAACCAGCATTTTATTGGTGATTTCACCGCGAAGCTCACCGTGAACGGTAAGAGCTACACGCAGGCGTTTACTCTAAAACCAGATCCAAGGGAAACGCGAGGCTGAGCGCTCGCCCTTTTCCCACTTTTCAGTGAGCAGCAAGTCCTCTGATCACCGGGCCAATCAACTCCCCCCAGATTGCGTATCCCGCGGGCGTCATGTGCAACCCGTCCTCGATATATAGCTCGCGCCTTGGCTGACCAGCTGCATCGAGCATCGGAGCGAACACGTCGACGTACGCGAGTCTGTCATCCGTCCGGACGTAGTCTCGAACCATCGCATTCGCCGCGCGCATCTTGTCCACGATGGTCCACCTCGCAATGCTCGGCTTGATGGACACGAACACGATTCGCGTGCCCGGCAGGTCCCGATGCATCGTGGCGACAAAGGACTGGAAGGCACTGAGTACCTGCGCCGGAGTTTTGCCCGCCGCGAGATCGTTGTCACCCGCGTAAAAGACCACCACCGGCGGCTTGTACGGGACCACGATGCGCTCGGCGAACTGCGCGACATCGCCAGCCTCGGATCCCCCAAATCCGCGATTCAACACCGGCACTCCGGGGAAGTCGCGATCCAGCGTCGTCCACATCCTGATAGAGGAGCTACCGACAAAGACGATGCTTCCCAGCCGCGGAGGGCTCGCGCGATCCTGGGCTTCGAACTGAGCGATGTCGGGCTCCCATTGACTTGGAGCAGTGACAACTGGCGCAACGCTAACCGGGTTCTGAACAAGGACTTGCGGTGCGCAGGCCAGGAGCCAGACGAAGCAGGACAAACGAAACGCGGAGCGCATTGGGATCTCGAGTGGTCGGCCGAAAGGGATATGGTAGGGATAATACTGTGTGTTTTCGGCCGCGAAAGGCGAAAAAACCCGTGACTCACTCGTCCGAGAAACAGTCTCTAACCAGTGAGTCTTCCTCTTCGCAATCGAAACTGGCGACGCGTCGCTCCCCGCGCCTGGCAACAACTTCCGCTGCTCCAACCGACCAAGGTTGCCGGCTGTGTCGTGGTCTCCGTCCTCAACATTCTGTGGACAGGTCATGGCGTCTTCAGATCATGGCCGACCGGAGCCCGATTCGCCGCGGTCCTCGCGTTGGTGTACTTCATCGTGACCGCCGCGGAATTTCTTTGGCTTCTGCTCACCGTGCCGCAACCGGTGGACATGGGTTTTCCTGAGGAAAAGCCTGCACCGCCTGCCGTGCCGGAAGTAGACCCGCTGGTCGAGCAGCTCAGCGCCGCCCCGGCCCCGGTATTGAAAGAGGGAACGCTCCAGCTCGCCGAGGCAATGCGGGATTTCGAGGCCGGCAGCGACGGCGATTACGTGAGCACCCTGCTCAGTCCACGAGTGCTCGAGACTCTGTCGGAGGAGGAACGCGACAAACAGCTCGAGCGCGAGAGCACTGAGCTGGTTCAGCAGCATTTGATGACCTGGCGCACTTACCGCGATCGGTTCTACGCTCCTGCAATCGCTTTCCGTAACGAGCTTCGTAAGCGACTTGGCATCAGAAATCTTCACAGGCAACCGGAAATCCCCGCGCTCGATCAGGCCGCGCTGACCGGCGCCAAACCGATTACGGAAGCGGCGGATCACCTCACCGAATTGGCAAACCGCCTCCAGTAGTCCTCGCGAAAGCCAAGCGGCGTGTTAGCGGGCCAATTTTTCTTGGCCACGCGCCGAGCCGGCGGATATATTCCTGCCGCGGTCGATCTCCTGCGTGGTGCTCAACCAACTCCGGGGTATCTCCCCGAGAAGTGGAGGCTCGTGGTGATACGGATATTTCCGAAGTATTTGCGCTGCTCGCTTTGCCTGGTTGCCGGTTCAGCGTTCGTCTCGCTATCTGCGACGACGACACTCGCCCAGGTTACAGCGGTTCTTCCCCCCGCCAGCGGTGAGTGCACCGGTCTCCGCAACCTGCGTCTCGCCGATGTCCACCTGACGGAAGTAGCGGACGTTGCCGATTCGCTCGAGCACGGTGACAACGTGCGCGCACCGCACTGCCGGGTGTCGGGAGTCATTGGCAGGAGCACCGCATTCACCGCGATGCTGCCAAAGCAGTGGAACAAGAGAATGCTGATGGGCGGCAATGGCGGCTATGCTGGCGCCATCAATCACGCCATTCTCGCGGACGCCACCAACGGCTACCTGACGGTAAGTACCAATACCGGTCACGAGCGTTCTCCGGGAGGCGGGGCGCGCTGGGCGCTCAACGATCCGGAGCGTCAGGTGGATTTCGGATACCTCGCTGTACATCGCACCGCGGAAACCGCGAAGCTACTGGCGAAGGCCTTCTACGGAACCGAGCCGAGCTACTCCTATTTCACCGGCTGCTCGAACGGCGGACGTCAGGGATTGATGGAGGCCGAACGCTTCCCCGACGACTTCGACGGGATCGTCGCCGGCGCTCCCGCCGCTCATATGAGCCGCACCGGTGCCTCATTCCTCAAGAATACGCAGGCTGCTTTCCCGGATCCTTCATATTTCGATCATCCCCTCATCAGTCAGGCGAATCTCGATCTTGTGTCAGCCAGGGTTCTCGAGGCGTGCGACGGGCTGGACGGAGTGAAGGACGGAATACTCGACGATCCCCGCGACTGCAAGTTCAGACTGGAATCTCTCAGGAAGTGTCCGGGGGACCACGCCGCGGCGGATTGTCTGACTCGGGCACAGCGAACGGCAATCGCGCGCATTTACGCGCCGGCCAGGGACGATCGGGGCCGCTTGATCTATCCGGGACAGCCATTCGGAGGAGAGAGTCTTTCCGGTGGCTGGCCAATCTGGATTACCGGTCGCGACACCGCGTTCATGCGCCAGCTGCACGTGCCGAGCGCCCAGGCTATGTTCGTCACGGAAGGGGCGAAGTACTTCCTGTTCAGCGATTCGACCTGGGACTACAGTCGCTACAAGGGGTCTCTGATCAAAGACTCGAAGCGCTGGGTAGCGATGCTCGACGCGGACAACCCCGATCTTTCCGGGTTCTCGAAGCGGAAGGGCAAGCTGATTCTATGGCATGGCTGGTCCGATCCGGCGCTCAATCCCCTCTCCACGATCGACTACTACCAGCAGGTTCTTGCTCGTGATGCTCGCGCGCGCGAGTACGTTCGGCTTTTCATGGAGCCCGGAGTCCTTCACTGCGGAAGCGGGCCGGGACCGAGCGACGTTTCGTGGATCAAACTCGTATCTGATTGGGTGGAGCATGGCCAGGCTCCCGAACGGGTAGTGGCAAAAGCGGATTCTGCCGGTAAGACGATCAGAACGCGCCCACTGTGCGCGTTTCCGAAGCGTGCGGCTTACACGGGGAAGGGAAGCACCGACGACGCGTCGAGCTTCGTTTGCCGGGCACCGAAATAGCGCCATACACCATTCGCCGCTGCACGCGCGAGGACGCGGAGACGATCGCATCGCTGGGCGCGCGT
>JBBRQC010000004.1:0-118608 GCA_038227135.1 Gemmatimonadales bacterium | reverse complement strand
TGCACTTAAAATCCCTTGGGATAAGATCCCATGCGGGTTCGATCCCCGCCCCGAGCATTAGATGACCAATTCCCCTCCTGCCGCTGGCGCCCGAGCTTTCGGGTTGCGGACGCGCCTCATGGCGCTCGTGCTGGCAGCGGTTGCCCCGTTCGTTCTGCTGATCGGAATGGTCGCCCGCCAGCACCGCTTCAACGAGCGCGCGAGCGCCGAGCAGAATGCCCTGGACCACGCGTCAGCACTCGCGGACAGACTGGATAGTCGTTTCGGATCGGTCGAGACAGTTCTTCTGACTCTCGCCCATTCCGTGAGTCCGAACCCGAGGGATTCCCTTCGCAACGACAAGCTGCTGCGTGTCGTCGCGAAAGAGCTTCCGAAGGAATTTGCCCACTTTGCCGCGATCACTTCCGGTGGGCGCGCGATCGGCACGTCGGACACTCTCCCAGACGGGAACAGGAAGCCGATATTCGCATCACCCGCAGTGGGTGACACACTCCTTGGTTTCGACATCCAGGGGCCAACGCGCCTATACAAGACTCAAGGTCCGCTAGCCATCGCGATTTCACGCGAGGACACCTCAGCGGGTGTTCGGGTGATCGGCCTCGTGACAATCGCGCGCCTGCAGCGGGAGTTCTCGGGCAGCGCAATGCCGAGCGGGAGCATCACGACGATCATGGATTCCCACGGCACGGTGATCTTCCGCTCGCGCGAGCCTTCCACGTGGCTGGGAAAGGATGTCAGCAAAACTCCTTTCTTCGCCGCATTGCGATCGAGGACCGCGGGCACCGCCGCAGTGACCGACCTTGACGGCGTCAACGTGTTTTCCGGATTCGTCACCGCGAGGCACGTGCCGTGGACCGTGCACGTCGGCACGCCGCAAATCCTCGCTTTCGCAAAGCAGAGCGCGGACTTCTGGCGAGCGATCGGATTTGGCGCGCTCGCATTGCTGGTGGCGATCGTTCTCGCCTGGACGCAGGCGACGCGAATCATCGTTCCCATGCGGACGGTAGTGCGCGATGCAGCGCTCCTGTCGAAAGGGGATCTCTCACATAGGTCGACTCTCGCCGCGAGTCAGGATGAGATCGGGGTCCTGAGCAACGCGTTGAACGCGATGGCCGAAACGCTGGAAAAGCGCGAGGATGCTCTGCGTAAGAGCGAGATGCGTTTTCGGGCGATCATCGAGAAAGTCGATGATATGATCGTCATCGTCAGCCCGAGTGGTACGCGGCAATACGTAAGTCCGGCGATGTCACGCAACCTCGGCTACTCCCAGGAGGAACTCCTTGCGCTCAGCGCGCAGGAAATGGTTCACCCGAGCGACTGGCCAGGGGTGAGGGAACTGCTTCAGGCCGTGCAACTGTCTCCAGGCGCGTCCGTGTCGGGACAGGCGCGCTATCGCCACCGGGATGGATCGTGGAGAATCTTCGACGGCGTGATAATCAATCTTCTCGACGTGCCCGGAGTTGAAGGGATTGTTGTCAACCTGCGCGATGTCACGGAGCAAGCCGCGCTCGAGGGCGAGCTTCGACAGGCGCAAAAGATGGAATCGGTGGGACAGCTCGCAGGTGGAGTAGCTCATGATTTCAACAATCTGCTGACGGTGATCTCAGGAAGAATCGATTTCCTGGTGGGCGCGCCGAACATCGATGAGGAGCAGCAAGGAGATCTTGCGGAAATAAAAAAGGCGGCGGAGCGGGCCGCCGAGCTCACGCGCCAGCTACTCGCGTTCAGTCGCAAGCAGCTTCTGCAGCCACGGGTGCTCGACCTGAACCACACGCTGGACGAGTTCGAGCCGATGCTGCGGCGTCTCATCGGCGAGGACATTCGCATCAAGATCGTACATGGAGCAGAGCTCGGCTCCATAGGCGCGGACCCCGGTCAGCTTCAGCAGATTCTGATGAACCTCGCATTGAATGCCCGCGACGCCATGCCGTCCGGCGGATTGATCACATTCAGAACGTCGAATGAAATCGCGGGCGACGGCGCCGGTTTGCCCGCGATGCCAACCGGACCTGGCGAGTACGTGATGCTCGAGGTCACCGACACGGGTCTCGGGATGGACCCGGCCACGCAAGCCAGGATCTTCGAGCCATTCTTTACCACTAAGGGGCAGGGCAAGGGAACGGGTCTGGGATTGTCGACCGTCTACGGCATCGTGAAACAGTCGGGAGGTGGAATTTCTGTCGCCAGCACCCCGCATGCAGGAACGGTTTTCCGCGTCTACTTTCCGCGAGCCGCGGGTTTCGCTTTGGCCCAGGGGGCGGAGACGTCGCATGACGTTTCTTTATCCGGGACGGAAACGATATTGCTCGTAGAGGACGACAAATCGGTGCGAAATCTCGTCGAGCGCGTACTCAAATCGCGGGGTTACGACGTGCTGGCCGCCGAAGGCGGGAGCAACGCCCTGCAGCTCGCGTCGGATGTGGATCTCGCGGTCGACATGGTCCTGACGGACATAGTGATGCCGGAGATGAGCGGGCGAGAGCTCGTGGACGCATTGCACACGGACCGACCGAGCTTGCGGGTACTCTATATGTCGGGATACACGGACGACGAGATCATTAGGCGGGGGCTCAACGACCCCGGCATCTCGTTCATACAGAAACCATTCACGGCGGAAAAGCTGGCAATGCAGGTTCGCAAGGTGTTGGACGCGGCGTGAGCGGGGCGACTGCGATGAAGCTGGCGCCAAGGCGGATCGGGCGAGTCCTGCTGATCGTCAATCCCGCGTCGCGGCGGGGAAGCAGGATCCGGACGAAGGCGCTCAAGGCATTCGCCGACGCCGGGGTGGAATGCCAAATGATGCTCACGGAAGCGCCCGGCCACGCGGCTGTCCTCGCCAAAACGCACGCGTCCAAATTCGACGCGGTGTTCACCCTCGGCGGTGACGGGACGGTGATGGAGGTTTTGAGCGCGCTCGCTCATCAGGGCCCTCCAGTCGGCGTTCTGGCCGGAGGAACCGCCAACGTGGTCGCCAGAACCTTGCGGATCCCCATCAATCCGGCCCGCGCGGTGCCCCTTCTGCTGGCGGGCGACGAAGCGACGATGGACCTGGGCAGGCTGGGCGACGGGCGACGCTTCGCGATCGGTGTCGGTGTGGGTCTGGATGCGACTATGATCTCGGAGGCGCCGGACCGGCTCAAGAAGCGTTTCGGGTTCATGGCGTACGTCCTTGGGGGCTACAAGGCGGTCCTTCGCAACCAGAAGTTCGACCTCCGCCTCACGGTAGACGGCGTGGTATACGAGCGGAGGGCGTCGGCGATCCTCATCGCGAATTTCGGGGCGGTTCTCAACAACCTCGTCGCGTTTGGCGACGGGATCGTTCACGATGACGGGCTCCTCAACGCATGCGTTTTCGCTCCCGATTCGCTGTGGGATGCCATGAGAATACTTTGGAGGATGCTGCGCAAGGATTTCCGGGCAGATCCCTGCCTCTTCTACAGGTCGGGCCGGGAATTCCGGGTCGAAACCGTCCCCCCGATGATCGCCCAGGCGGACGGTGAGCTGCTCCCTGACACCCCCCTATCGGTGTCCGTTGACCCGCTGGCCGGCTGCTTGCTTATCCCAAAGAGGGGATAGACGTATATCAAGGAGAGGTGGAGCGGGATGGCAACTTCTGCGTCTGCGCGCGTAAGACCGAGCGCTGGTTCAGTGCTCGGAACGTTCTTTTATATGTGGCTGCTGGTGGGCCTCGTACTGGGCACGGCGGTTCTCGTCGGTCCGGTGAGGTTGATCACCGAGGGAATGGGCCGAGCGGGGTGGGAGCAGAGCTCCCAGGATCACGTGCTCATAGTCGTGATCCTGCTGTATCTCGTTCTCTCGCTGCTGCTCACGCGCTGGATAGTGGGCGTAATGTTTCGCGCGCGAAACCGGAACACCCGGTGGGGAATCGCGGCCGTCTTCACGCTCCTGGCGGCCGGCACTGCGTGGGAATGGTCCAATCCGGCAAAATTGCTGGCCGGGATTGCGGGCGGCGGAGACGGCGGTTCCTACAACGTCGCGGGCGGAGCAGAATTCCTGTTCGGGGCCTATCCTGACGATGTAAAGCTTGAGGCGCTCAAGAAAGCAGGAGTGACGGCGGTCATCTCGCTCCAGCATCCTGGCGTTGTGATCGAGAGAGAGGGTATCAGCGCCGAGCGGGACGCGACCAAGAAGCTGCACCTCCAGTTCATCCAGGCACCGATGCTGCCCTGGGTCAGCGACAACGAAGAATCCTTGCAGAAGCTTCGGGAGATCGCTCGCACCGGGAAAGGGAAATACTTCGTGCACTGCGGGCTGGGTCGTGACAGAGTCAACGTCGCGAAGCGCATTATCGAAGCGGAAGGAGTCAAGATTGCGGGGGCCAGCGACGTCAAGGCTGCGACCGGATTTGCGGATAGACCCGATCCATTCGAGCGTGGCTCGTTGGCTCACCTCGAAGCAGGCAAGTGGCTGATTCCCTATCCCAATAAGCACGAGATGTTCGGGTTCATTCTGGGTGGTCAGTCGGGCATGGTCGTCTCGCTGCTCGATGCGACAGATCCGGAGCAGGCCGCCTGGAACGCCGAGATGGAAAAGCTGTTGAAGCAGTACTCGATTCCATTCGTCATGCGCCCGTTGTCACCAAACGATGTGGCACGAGCGACGGCGATCGCCAAAGAAGTCAAGGCGATGCCGCAGCCGGTGACGGTGATCGCGCCCCAGACGCCGGACGAGGATGGCAAGCCGCGCTCCAATACGAAGGTCTCCGTTGCGTTCCTCTCGGCGTATGGACACGTCGCGCCCGGCTCATTCGCGGCGAAGCCGAACTGGCATCTCAACAAGGCCGCGCGGGCCACTTACAAGTACGGGGACACCACCTCGGGAACGGTCGAGAAGTAGCTGTAAAACAGTAGAGCTGGGCGATACGGCGTGTGCTGGTCGTATTCGTCGGCACAAGTCTCGCTCCTCAAATTCGCCATGGATCGCGGTCCCCAGTTTCTCAGGAGTCAGGTAAACAATGCCGTCGTGCAGCACCGGGCATTTCTCAAAGCGATCGAGGCACACGAGAACCAGGCGGACGATGACCGTTTTCGTGATCTATGCGCGCGACACGTTCCACAGATGCGCGAGCTTCAGCGCATGCTCGAGGAGTACGGGTCGCAGCTCGGCGTAGATGAAGGGGCTGAGAACATCATCCTCGGCAGGGTTCTGGGGGCCGCACGCGATCTGGCCGACTCCGCTCGGGAGAGCGACTTCGCGCGGCTTGTGGCGGACATCGCGATGGCGGGGCAGGCCGAAGACACATTCCGGACGTTTCGCGAAGCCGGCAAGATGATGGGGTACCACACTCTCCGCGAGATCGGGGACATCGGTGAAAGGCACCACAACGCCTACGTGAAGGAAGCGAGCCGACTCGCTCAGCACGTGTTCGTGGAGAACGTGCAGGGTGTGGATCGCGGCCCTCGCCCGTCCATTTCCGCTGATTTAGAAGTTTCACCGCCCTGACACCACCCACGAGCGGAGCTAACTTCTCCGCATGACCGATGTCGTCTCGCTTGCGGCGGAGTTGCTGTCGATTCAATCAACCACCGGCTCCGAAGGAACCGCCGTGGATTTCGTCTCGCGCTGGCTAGTGGGGCGTGGCTGGAATGTGACCCTTCAGGAAGTGAGTCGGGGACGCGCCAACGTCTGGGCTTCGCGCTCCGGTGGAGGCGTGACGTTCTCGACGCACCTCGACACCGTTCCGCCTTACGTCCCGCCACGCCTCGAGGGAGCCAAGCTGTACGGACGTGGCTCATCCGACGCGAAGGGGATTGCGGCCGCGATGCTCGTCGCGGCTGACAGACTCGTCTCTGCCGGTGAAAAGCGCGTCGAGCTCCTCTTCGTCGTCGGCGAGGAGAAAGGCTCTGATGGCGCGCGTGCAGCCAACAACCTTGGAACCAAGAGTCGATTTCTGATCAACGGCGAGCCCAGCGAAAGCAAGCTGGCCAACGGCGCAAAGGGCTCCCTCCGCGCCACGATACGAACCCGCGGCCGCGAGGCACATTCCGCCTACCCGCATCTGGGACGGTCAGCAATCGAGCCGATGCTCGAGCTGTTGCCGACGCTTCGGAAGCTCCCCCTTCCGTCGGACCCGGTGCTCGGAGAGACGACGGTCAACATCGGAACGATCAGGGGCGGCACCGAAGCGAACGTCATCCCCGCCCACGCGGAGGCGGAGATCATGTTCCGGCTGGTGAGTGATGTCGAGCCGATCAAGAAGATGATCCTCGATTGGGCGAAGGGTCATGCAGATGTGGAATTCGGCTCCCACATACCTGCGCAGCGGTTTGCGACGGTTCCGGGCTTCGACACCGAGCCGGTAGCGTACACCTCGGACATACCCCTTCTATCCAACTGGGGCGAGCCGTTTCTGTTCGGGCCCGGCTCCATCCACGTTGCGCATACGCCGGACGAATTCATCGACGTCGACGAGCTGAGAGCCAGCGTCGATGCATATGAGCGCCTGGCCAAAACCCTTCTCGCGCGATGACGCCTTCAAGCCTCCCCAGGAATCGCAAGGGCAAATGGCCCGTGGCGGTGCTCGGAGCGACCGGCGCAGTGGGCCAGATGTTCGTACGCCTGCTTGCCGACCACCCGTGGTTCGAGCTCAAGGAGCTTGCCGCGTCCGAGCGATCAGCGGGTAAGAAATACGGCGAAGTCACACGCTGGCTCGAGGGTGCCCCACCGCCGGACGCCATCATGGCGCGCAGAGTCATCGCCTGCGATCCGGGGCTCGTGAGCGCGCCGATCGTTTTTTCTGCGCTCGATGCGGTCGTCGCGGGTGAGGTGGAGCGGGCATTCGCGCAGGCTGGAAAGTTCGTGTTGAGCAACGCGAAGAACTTCCGGATGGAGCCCGACGTCCCGCTCGTCATCCCGGAGGTGAACGGGGACCACCTCGCGCTGATCGAATCGCAGCGCAGCAAGCGCGGCTGGAGCGGAGCCATCGTGACCAACGCCAACTGCTCGGCCACTGTCGCCGCGGTCGCTCTCGCGCCACTGCACCAGAAATTCGGCATCAAGCAGCTTTTCCTGTCGACGATGCAGGCAGTGTCCGGTGCCGGCTATCCCGGTGTTCCGTCGCTCGACATTCTCGGCAATGTCATCCCGTACATCGCCGACGAGGAGCCGAAGCTCGAGCGCGAGATGCTGAAGCTTCTCGGAAAGTACGAGGACGGGGAAGTTCTGAGCGCAACGTTCAAGGTGAGTGTGCACACCAACCGCGTGCCGGTCGAGCACGGCCACACGATCTGCATGACCATCGGGTTCGAGGACAAGCCCAGCCCGGAAGCCGCGATTCAGACGATGCGGGAGTGGAAAGGATTTCCGGCGACGTCGGGACTTCCAACTCGACCCACTCATCCGCTGGTCGTCACTGAGATGGCCGATCGTCCCCAGCCGAAGCGCGATGTCAACGCGGGCAACGGGATGACGGTGACCGTTGGCCGGGTGCGTCGCGACGCGGTGCTCGATCTGAGAATGGTCGCGCTCGGGCACAACACCGTGCGCGGCGCGGCAGGTGGCTCAGTCCTGAACGCGGAGCTCCTCGCCGCGAACGGCGCTCTCGACACCGCGTGATCGTCGTAAAGTTTGGCGGCACCTCGGTCGGTGACGCGGAGGCGATCGAGCGCACCGCCTCCATCGTCAAGGGCCGCCTCGCCAGACAGCCGGCGGTGGTCGTGTCCGCGCTTGGCGGGGCGACGAATTCTCTGCTCGCCATCGGTGAGCAATCGGCGAAAGGACATCTCATTGGTGCTTTGCGCGGCGTCGAGACGCTGCGCGACCGGCACTTCGCCCAATGCGAAGCGCTGCTGGGAACATCGAGCGAGGCAACGGACGTCGCCGGCGAGATGAGTGCGACGTTCGACGAACTGGCGAGCCTCGCTGAAGCGCTGTCGATTCTCGGGCACGCGACGCCGCGGAGCTTCGACGCCATCGCCGCGTTCGGGGAGCAGCTCTCATCTCATCTGGTCGCCGCCTTCTTCAAGCTGCGTGGAATTGACGCAGAACACGTCGATGCACGGGACGTCTTCATTACCGATGACAATTTCATGACGGCGGAACCACAGACGGATGCGATCGCCGAGAAGGCGCGGGACGTCGTGCAGCCGTTGATTCAGGGGGGAAAGGTACCGGTGATGGGCGGATTCATCGGGAGGACGGCTGCGGGAATCACGACGACTCTCGGACGCGGAGGTTCCGATTACAGCGCATCACTCCTCGGCGCCGCTCTCCACGCAGACGCGATCGAGATCTGGACCGATGTGGATGGAATGCTTACCGCGGACCCGCGGGTCGTGAAGGGGTCCAAGCTCATCGAGCAGATCCGGTTCGACGAGGCCTCCGAGCTCGCGACGTTCGGAGCGAAGGTGCTTCATCCGAATACGATCGCGCCCGCGGTCCGGCTCGGAATTCCTGTTTTCATCTACAACTCCCGGAACCCGGATGGGAAGGGCACGCGCATAACCTTCGATGCTCCGCGACGTGCGGTGAGCGCTATTGCAGGAAAGCTCGGCATCACCATCATCAAGGTCGGAGCCGCGAAGATGCTGTACGCTCACGGCTTTCTGCGGCGTGTGTTCGAGATCTTCGACCAGAACGGTGTGTCCGTCGACGTCGTCGCGACGTCGGAGGTGTCGGTCTCGGTGACGGTCGATGATCCGTCGGGCCTCGAATCTCTGGTAGTTGAACTGTCAGCGCTCGGTGATGTGTCTGTGGAGCGCGACCGCGCGATCGTGGCCGTTGTAGGTGCGGCGATCAGCGAGGATAGCGGTGCGATGGGTCGCGCCATCAGCGCGCTCGATGGGATCAAGGTGCACATGATGTCGCTGAGCGCGACCGGAATAAATCTCACGATCATTGTCGATGCTGATCAGCTCAACCCGTCGCTGGACCGCCTCCACAGTGCGTTCTTCGGCACGACGAAAAAATGAGCCAGCGCACGTTGGCAATCATCGGGGACGGCAGGATGGGTCAGGCCATTCACGAGCTTGCGCTGGCCAAGGGCTGGCAAGTCGCGGCAATGATTGGCGAGCGTGAGAGCGCGGGCGGGCGTGGAATTACGAAAGCCACGCTCGGCAGCGCCGATGTCGCTGTGGAATTCACCGAGCCCAGTGCGGCCGTTGCAAACATAACGGCGGCGCTGCGAGCGGGAGTTCCGGTCGTGGCCGGTACTACCGGCTGGTATGACCAGCTCCCCGCGGTAACGCAGGTCGCCAACAACGCCGCCACTGCCTTGCTGTGGTCGCCGAACTTTTCGCTGGGAGTGAACGTTCTCATCGAGCTCGCCCGCTACGCCGGAGAGCTGATGCAGCCGTTCGGGGAGTTCGACGCGCATATCGTCGAAACGCACCACACGAAAAAGAAAGACGCACCGTCGGGCACCGCCATCGCGATAGGAAGCGCCGCCGGCGAGGGGCTGAAGCGGGCGATTCCAACCACCAGTGTACGTATCGGATCGGTTCCGGGGACGCACGAGCTGACCTTCGACGGTCTCTACGAGCAGCTTTCACTTACGCATGTTGCCAGAGACCGGCGTGTGTTCGCCGAAGGAGCGCTGGCCGGGGCGGATTGGTTGGTGGGCAAACGTGGCGTGTTTACCATGCGCGACGTGCTGAATCTCCAGCGGGGCTGACGGAACTCGCTCTTCGCGGCGAGTGCCGCGTACATTTAACGAATGAAATCGCAGCGGCTTACCGGCTGTGGAACCGCCCTCGTCACGCCTTTCGCGAAATCGGAAGAGATCGACGAGCGCTCTCTGCGCTTATTCGTGGACTGGCAAATCTCGAGTGGCGTGCACTTCCTCGTCCCATGCGGCTCCACCGGCGAGGCGGCCACGATGACGGTCGTGGAGCATCGGCGCGTCGTCGAGATAACCGTCGAACAGACGGCTGGAAGAGTGCCCGTCGTCGCGGGAGCTGCATCGAATGACACGAAAAAGGCAATAGCCCTTTCGCGCGAAATGGCCGCAGCTGGTGCGACGCACCTCCTCCATGCCTCGCCGATGTACAACAAGCCGCCGCAGCGGGGGATCGTCGCGCATTTTCGCGCGATCGCCGATGCGGTGCGGATACCGATCGTCGTTTACAACGTGCCTGGCCGCACGGCGAGCAACATCGAAGCGGCGACCACGCTGGAGCTTGCGGAGCACGAGAACATCGTCGCGGTGAAAGAGGCCTCGGGCAACCTCGCTCAAATAGGAGAGATCATCCGCCACCGGCCTGCGCGATTCGCCGTGCTTTCCGGCGACGATCCACTCACGCTTCAAGTGATGGCGGATGGGGGCGACGGAGTGATCTCCGTGACGTCCAACGCTGCGCCGGCGCTCGTGGCGCAGCTCACGGATCTCTGCGCGGCAGGAGATTACGCGGCGGCGCGCGCCGTCCACCACCAACTGGCGGAGTGGACCGTGGCGGCCTTCGTCGAATCGAATCCGATTCCTGTGAAGGCGGCGCTGGCAATGATGGGGAAAATGACGAACACGGTTCGACTGCCGCTCGTGCCCCTGGCGGAAAAGTTCGAGCCGACGGTGCGTGCGGCGCTCGTGTCCATTGGAGCCCTGTCTGCGTGAGCACCTCCATCGACGAAATTGAGAAGCGGGTCGAAGTGCTTGCCGCGACTCCCGCCAAGTCGCCGCTTCCAAAGGATGCCCGCGCGGTCGTAGACAGCCTTCTCGACGCACTCGAAAAGGGAAGCGTACGTGCGGCAGAGATAGACCGCGCCACTGGAGAATGGCGCGCCGTACCCTGGGTCAAACGGGGAATTCTGCTCGGCTTCCGCGTCGGGGTAATCGTCGACATGTCGATTCCTTCGGCGAATGATCGCGTTGGGTTCTCGTTCCTGGACAAGGACACGTATCCACCCCGGCGGTTCACTTCTGCAGATGGCGTTCGCATCGTACCCGGAGGATCGAGCATCCGACGCGGTGCGTATGTCGCGAGTGGTGTCGTGTGCATGCCTCCGATGTACATCAACGTCGGAGCCTACATCGGATCCGGAACGATGATCGACTCGCATGCGCTCGTCGGATCGTGCGCGCAGGTGGGACAGCGCGTCCACCTGAGCGCGGCAGCGCAGCTCGGCGGAGTGCTGGAACCGGTGAACGCTGCTCCCGTCGTAATCGAGGACGACGTCGTGATCGGTGGCAACTGCGGCATTTACGAGGGGACGGTGGTGAGAAAGGGAGCAGTTATCGGAGCCGGTGTGGTGATCACCCGCGGCACGCCGGTCTATGATCTTGAGCGGGAGACAGTCCATCGCGCCGAGAACGGGCGTGCACTCGTGATCCCCGAGAACGCGGTCGTCGTGCCGGGAGCGCGGCAGGCGAAGGGCAAATGGGCGTGCGATCAGGGGATCTCGCTCCAGACGCCGGTCATCGTGAAATACCGCGACGAGAAGACCGACGCGGCGACGGCGCTCGAGTCTTGGCTCCGCTGACCGTCTCCGGGGCCGTCAGGGTGCCCGGTGATAAATCGATCTCGCACCGTTCGCTGATTCTTGCTTGTCTCGCGGAGGGAGAATCGCGTGTCGCCGGCATCCTCGATTCAGAAGACGTCAGGTCCACGGCCGGTGCGCTTCGCTCGCTCGGAGCCAAGATTCCGGAGCTGTCGCGCGAGCTGCGGATTCCCGGCGGCGGGTTGCGTGGCTTGCTCCAGCCGAAGCAAGCGCTCGATTGTGGAAACAGCGGGACCACTACACGCCTCCTCGCCGGAGTAGTCGCCGGCCATCCCTTCTCGGCGCGATTCGAAGGCGACGCGAGCCTGAGCAGGCGCCCGATGAAGCGCATCGCCGAGCCGCTCACCTACATGGGCGCTCAGTTCGACTTCGAGCGCGGCGATGGGCTGCCGATGACGGTTCACGGTGTCGACTTGCGCAGCATCGATTGGGACACGAAGTCGGCGAGCGCGCAGGTCAAGAGCGCAATCCTGCTCGCCGGACTGGTGTCTCAGGTCGAGGTGCGGGTGACCGAAACCAGCCGATCGCGGGATCACACCGAGCGGATGCTGCGCTCGATGGGAGTGGATGTGGAGAGCGATCGAAACCAGGTCTGCCTTCGTCCGGCGCGCCGGCTAGCGCCCCTCGACCTTGCGGTCCCGGCGGATCCTTCGTCGGCGGCTTTTTTCGTCGCGTTGGCGTCGCTGGCGGCCGCCGGGGAGCTCCAACTCGATGACGTTTGCCTCAACCCTACGCGTGTCGGATTTTTCAACGCGATCAGGCGAATGGGAGGCGACATCCGGGTGACTTCCCGCGCCACCGAGGGAGGCGAAGAGACCGGTACACTGTCCGTGCATCCCGCTTCGCTCGGCGACCTTCGCATCACGGCGGCCGACGTCCCTTCGTTGATCGACGAGCTGCCGCTGCTGGCGTGCGTGGCGGCAGCTGCGGGGATACGCCTCGAGGTGACCGGGGCGGCCGAGCTCAGGGTAAAGGAGAGCGACCGCATCAGCGTCGTCGTCAGGAACCTTCGCGCGGTCGGCGCGAGAGCTGAGGAGCTTCCGGACGGACTGCGTGTGCTGCCGGGCGCGCGGGATTTTGCGGGCACCGTCGATCCTCAGGGCGATCACAGGATCGCAATGGCATTCGGAATTCTCTCGGCCGTGTCGGGCAATCGAATCGAGATCAGGAATCCGGAGGTTGTCGCCGTCTCGTACCCCCTTTTCTGGGAAGACTTAAAACGGGTCGCGGCGTGAAGCGCCGCACGTCCGTAATCGCGATCGATGGGCCCGCGGCTTCCGGAAAGTCCTCGACCGCGCAGATGGTCGCCGACAAGCTCGGATTCCTTCACGTTGATTCGGGCTCGCTCTATCGAGCCGCTACCGCAGCAATGCTGCGCCGCGAAAAGGATGCGTCTCGTTGGACGGAGGAGGCAGTGCTCGAAGCGGCGAGTCCGGTGGAGCTCCGCGCCGCGCGGACTTCATTCTACCCGGTTCTCGAGGAAAGGTCGATCGAGGAGGAGATTCGTGGACACGACGTAACGCGTCACGTTTCGCGCGTCGCGCAGATGCCGCGCGTACGCGAGTGGGTGAATGACAAGGTGCGCGAGGCAGCCAGTTCGAGAAACGTAGTGGTGGACGGACGCGACATGGGTACTGTCGTCTTTCCGGACGCGGACCTGAAGATTTTCCTCGTCGCCGATTCCAGGGAGCGCGCGCTGCGACGCTTGAGACAGCGCGGCACCCCGACATCGGAACAATTGCTCGACGACGAGACTATTCGTATAAGAGAGCGCGACGCTCGCGACGCGAAGCAGACTGTCGCCGCCCCAGACGCCGTCACTATCGACACGACGGCCCTGACTCAGGAGGAGCAGGTTGCCCAGATCGTGGGGCTTTCGAAGGAGCGGTCTAAATAGCAGGTTTGCGTGCGGTACCTGCCGCTCGATCCCCGCAGGTTCGAGGAGGTCATTCGCTGATGCGTAGATTCACCGATCGGGGAGGTCTGGACTGGAGCGCCTTCGAGGCCACGCGCCCGGGCGGTCTTCCCGACCGAAGGCAGAAGGCCCCCAGCGTAACGGTCGCGTTCAAGTGCGATGATGGGACCGAG
The DNA here is from genome assembly GCA_038227135.1 of Gemmatimonadales bacterium. Lineage (GTDB taxonomy): Bacteria > Gemmatimonadota > Gemmatimonadetes > Gemmatimonadales > Gemmatimonadaceae > UBA4720. The sequence continues at coordinate 105,069 of JBBRQC010000004.1, read as the reverse complement.
AGGGCGATGGATCTTCCACTCGGGGCGCTCGAAGGGCTCACCGATGAGGAGCTGATTCTTTTGCTGACGAAGGGACTGAAATAGCGCGTCCCGATCCCAGCTACGCGGGAAGTTGACCCGTAACCATAGAGAGTCTATACTTAAAGGCTTGATTCGAACCCACTCAACCCTTTAACCAGCAACATGATAGACTCGCCCAACGACACACAAACCACTACCGGCACGACGCTGACCGCGCGCGAGAAGCGCGATCTGCAGAAGGCGCAGCTGCGTCCGCTTGCCAACCTGAGACCCGAGCTCTACGACGAGGACGATTACTCGCAGGACGAGCTCGAGACAATGATGGAGATGTACAACGGGACGATGGCTTCCATCGAGGAAGGCGAGATCGTCAAGTCCCGCGTGCTCGATATCAGAGACAACATGGTCGTCCTCGACATCGGCTTCAAATCCGAAGGGACGATCCCGCTCGAAGAATTCAAGGATCTCCCGGACCTCAAGCCCGGCGACGAAGTCGAAGTTCTCCTCGAGCACCTCGAGGACATGGAAGGGTCCGTCGTTCTCTCCAAGAAGAAAGCGGACTTCATGCGCGTGTGGGAGCGCATCCGCGTCGCCTACGAGAACGATGAGCCAGTGCGCGGATCATTGATCAAGAAGATCAAGGGCGGCGTCGTCGTCGACCTCATGGGAGTCGATGCATTCCTCCCCGGCTCGCAGATCGCGCTCCGTCGCGTGCCGAACGTCGACGAGCTGCTCGGCCAGACCTTCGATTTCAAGATCATCAAGCTCAACAAGCGCCGGCGGAACATCGTCGTCTCGCGCCGCGTCATCCTCGAGCAGGAGAGAGCGGGCAAGCGCGAGAAGCTGATGAAGGAGCTCCAGAAGGATCAGGTGCGGAAGGGAGTCGTCAAGAACATCACTGACTTCGGCGCATTCATCGATCTCGGTGGCGTCGACGGTCTGCTCCACATCACCGACATGTCGTACGGTCGCATCCAGCATCCGTCCGAGATGGTGCACATCGGCCAGGAGCTCGAGGTCAAGGTTCTTGATATCGATTGGGATCGCGAGCGCATCTCGCTCGGCCTCAAGCAGCTCCAGAGCTATCCCTGGAAGGATGTCGCCGAGAAGTATCCTGTCGGCACGAGAGTGTCGGGCAAGGTCGTCTCGATCACCAACTACGGCGCGTTCATCGAGCTCGAGCCGGGTATCGAAGGACTGGTTCACATCAGCGAAATGAGCTGGACTCGCAATGTGCGCCACCCGTCGAAGCTGGTCTCGATCGGTGAAGCGATCGAAGCGGTTGTGCTCAAGGTCGATCCGAACGAGGAGAAAATCTCGCTCGGCATGAAGCAGACGGAGCAGGATCCGTGGATGATGCTGCCGGAGAAGTATCCGGTTGGCACGAAGCTCAATGGCAAGGTTCGCAATCTCACGAGCTTTGGCGCGTTCGTGGAGATCGAGCCGGGCATCGACGGCCTGATCCACATCTCGGACATGTCGTGGACCAAGCGCGTGCAGCATCCGTCGGAAGTGGTGAAGAAGGGTGATTCGGTAGATGTCGTGATCTTGAACGTGGATGCTGAGAACAAGAGAATCAGTCTTGGGCTCAAGCAGGCGACAGAGGATCCGTGGCTCAGAATCGGCGAGACCTACCCGGTCGGCACCGAGCTGCACGGCAAAGTCGTGCGACTGATGGACAAGGGCGTGGTAGTCGATATCGGAAACGACATCGAAGGCTTCGTCCCGGTCAGCCAGCTCAACTTCGGTCAGCCGGTGAACAGTCCGGCGGACATAGTCTACGAGACGATGAATCTCGATCTCAGAGTGCTCGAGGTCGACCCGATCCACCGCCGTATAGTTCTCGCCGTCACCGGGATTCCTGAGGAGCAGCCACCTCGCCCGGAGACACCGTCCAAGGTCATTCCGATGGAGTCGGACGATTACAACCTGTCTGATCCGATTCCGACGCCGCCCGATTCTTACGTTGAAGAGCCGGCGTAGGTCATCGCGAAGTAAGCCCGCCTCGAACAGAGGCGGGCTTTTTTTTGTTCCCCACGCGGCCTTCCGATATCGTTTGCCTTAGGCAGCGCCAGTTCCTACCTTCGTCGTCTTCGCCACTCCGCTACCAATGAGCAGAATGGATCTACGAGACCAGCTTCAGCAAACGCTCGGCGACGCCTACACTATTGACCACGAGCTCAAGAGTGGCGGCATGGCGCACGTCTTTGTGGCCGAAGAGACTGCGCTGGGGCGGAAGGTCGTCGTGAAGGTGCTCAACACCGAGATTGGTCAGGCGCTGAGCGCGGAACGTTTTGCCCGTGAAGTGCGGCTCGCCGCGTCCCTCCAGCATCCCAACATCGTCCCGCTGCTCCAGACTGGCAAAGCGCGCGACCTTCTTTACTACACCATGCCGTTCATCAAAGGGGATTCGCTGAGGGCCCGCCTGCGCCAGGAGACCACGCTCACCCTGGACCAAAGAATTTCGATACTTCGCGATATCGCGTGCGCGCTCGAGTTCGCGCACGGAGAGGGCATCGTTCATCGCGACATCAAGCCCGAAAACATTCTGCTCGCGGGAACCGCGGCAGTTGTCACCGACTTCGGCATTGCGAAGGCCGTGTCCGCCTCCCGGCGCGCGGATGCTGACTCAGAAAGCAAATCGCAAAGCCCGTTCACTCTCACCGGTACGGGCATGGCTCTGGGGACGCCCGCCTATATCGCGCCCGAACAGGCTGCCGGGGAAGATAGCGTCGATCATCGGGCGGACATTTACTCGTGGGGAATCGTGGCCTACGAGGTTCTTGCCGGGGTCCATCCATTCGCGGGCAAGAAGGGGGTGCGTGAGTTGATTGCAGCCCACCTGAGCGAACAACCCGGGGCCCTCGACCAACGCGTGAACGGATTGCCGACGTCGCTCACTGCGCTCGTTATGAAGTCACTGGCGAAGGATCCCTCCGAGAGGCCTCAGTCTGCGCAGGAGATTGTCCAGACTCTCTCGCGTCTTTCATACGATTCCACTCAGGCAAGAGCTTCTTCGCCGATGCGATCGAGCCGGATCCCTGCCGCCGCGGTGGCGGCTCTCCTCCTGCTCATTGGCGCTTACTTCGGTCGGGGTAGAATGTTTTCCGCGTCGCGCAGTCCACGGCCTCAGGGGTCGCTCGCCGTCCTGCCATTCTCGAACGTCGGGGGTGACACCGCCAACGCGTATTTTGCTGCGGGAATAGCCGACGAGCTGACGAGCGAGCTGGCCAAGGTGCCAGGCCTCCGTGTCGCGTCACGCACGTCCGCGTTCGCTGTGCGCTCGCGGGGTGATCTGGACGTTCGGGAAATCGGGAAGCGCCTCGGAGTAAACGCCGTGCTCGAGGGAACCGTGCGCCGGTCCTCCGGCCGCCTCCGCGTTTCGGCGCAGTTGAGTAACGCGGACGACGGTCTTGCGCTCTGGAGTGAGACGTACGAGCGCGAGAGCAAGGACATCTTTTCAGTGCAGGACGACATCACCCGCGCGATCATCGGTGCTTTACGCCCGCGGTTGTCACCCAACGGGGGCACGACGTCGGACTCCGGCGGCAAGGGATCGGGCACCGAGAACGTCGAGGCCTACGATCTCTATTTGCGCGGCCGCTATCTGGTGGAAAGACGCGGAAAGGGAGTAGAGCAGGCAGTCGCCTACCTCACTCAGGCCATCAACAAAGACCCAGGCTTTGCCAAGGCATACGCGGAGTTGAGTGCCGCGCTTGAATTGCTGCCTTACTTCTCACCGACCCCGGCGTACTCGGTCGAAGCCAGAGCGATGACCGCCGCGAATCGCGCAATCTCATTGGATCCAAGGCTGGCGGAGCCACACGCTGCCTTGGCGCTGGCGCACATGCATGCCCTTCGCTGGGAGGAGTCGGAGGCGGAGTTCAAGCGCGCCGTCGCGATAGACTCCACGTCCCCGACAGCCCGGACCCAGTATGCTCGCTACCTGATGATGCTCAACAGGGTTCCGGAAGCGCTCCAGCAATTCCGGATTGCGCGGCGTCTCGACCCGCTCGCAGGAACAGCATCGGTTTGGCTGTCATACACGCTGTTTGTATCAGGCAAGCGCGAAGAGGCGCTCGCGGAGAGCAACCGGGCGCTGGAACTCGATCCTGACCTTCCAACGGCGCGAATTTTCCTGGCCATCGAACGCGCTCTATCGGGGCATCGGGCCCAAGCACGCGCAATTCTTCACGGCGGACTTCCCGAGACACCATGGAACGGGATGAGCGCATACGTGTTCGGGAAAATTGGAGATACTGCGGACGTTGCAGGAATCCTGACCAGACTGGGCGCGCTTCCGCGCGACACCTGGATGATCAACACTGCGCGCGCCTATGCATATCTCGGAATGGACAAAGCTGACTTGGCGCTCGCATCGCTGGAAGCGGCGGCCGCCGCGCGCGAAACGACTGCATCCTGGATTTTTTTGGCCGATCCGGCCTTTGACCCGTTGAGGGCAAGTCCACGGTTTGCAGCTGTAGTTAAGACCTTCCGTCTCGACAATCGGGGTCTAACATCCAGGATCCAGGGCCGGCCGAAGCTCTAATCCGGACGTTTGGCTTCGCGCGAGTCGCACGATCCCTCCGCTTCTCGGGTTAGCAGAGTCCCAGACGGGTTGTCGGTGGATTCGATACCCATCGCGCATCGGAATCGTCTACATAGGCACGATCCCGACGTATTTCGACCTCAGGGCTCCTCCTCTCCAGCTATTCATGATCAGTCCCGGCACTCCGCACGAAGCGCTGGTCGTTCTCGACGCAAAGCTCATTGTACGCGCCGCCAACCAGGCCTTCTACTCGATGTTCCGAGTCGCTCCCGAAGAGAGCGTGGGGCACAAGGTCTATGAAGTCGGTGGCAGAAACTGGGACGCGAAGCTGAAGCCGATGCTCGAGACGGTGCTTCAGGGCGCACCGCAATCAGATCACTTCGAGCTCATACACGATGGAAAACCCGGTGGCCAGGCGGTGCACTGGCTGAGTGCGCGCCTTGTTCCTTCCGCAGATCCAAGTGACGCGACGATCCTGCTGGCGATCGAAGACCTCAGCGCGGGTGGCTCCGCCGAAGAGAACCTCGTGCTCCGTACACAGGAGCTTCACAACTTTGCGGATCTCGCCGGACGTTCGGCCCACGAGCTGAACAACATGCTCACGGTGATCCGGATGAACGCCGACCTGATCGAGGGCACGTTGAACCAGGCCAGGCTTTCCGCAGGCGAAGCAGTAGACATTCGAAACGCGGCGGACCGCGCCGAGGCGCTGACGAAAAAACTGTTGCTCGCCAGCCGTCGCACGCTTCCGCAGCCTACCGGGCTCGATCGCGGAGTCGTGACGGTTCCTCTTCCAGGCTCGCCGCTCAAGGAGTCCGCGGAAGAGATTGCCGCGCGTGCGTCACTCGAGGCGGAGGCCGGACGCGTCTCGGGGCTCAAGCACGGGGCGCCTACCGGGAGAGAGACGATCCTCCTGGTCGATGACGAAAAAGCGCTCCGGAAACTAGGCAAGCGGGTTCTCTCTCAAGCGGGTTATCGTGTGCTCGAAGCGTCCGACGGAGCGATGGCGCTGCGTATCGCCGCGGAGGAGGTGGGCGAGATAGACCTCGTGCTAACGGACATCGAGATGCCGACTCTTGGCGGACGCGGAATGGTTGACGAGCTGCACGAGATGAGCCCGGAGATCAGAGTGTTGTTCATGTCGGGGTATACCGACAACGAGATTCTCCGGCGCGGCATCCGTACTTCGGAAACCGACTTCCTGCAAAAACCGTTTACAGCGGAAACACTCTGCGCCGCCGTGCGCTCCGTACTCGGGAAGCCAGCTACGCCGTCAGCCTAGCGAGAGCGCAGCTCGAGTAATCCGGAAGCTGCGGCGGGTTTTTTGCTTTAGTCCCCTCCGACCACGAAGCCTTTGCGGAGGATGAGGACATGCTGTGGACATCTGGCGGACGCAGCCCCAATCTCGAGGACCGCCGCGCAGCCGGGGGCGGGATGGGCAGAGGGCTCGGCATTGGCGGAACGGTGGTCGTGCTCGCGTTGAGTGTGATCTTCGGACGCAATCTCTTCACCGACCTCGGCGTCGAGCCAGCGGGCATCGGCACGACCGCGGCCCCGACGACGGCGGCCGATTCTGCTGCACAAGAGACTGAGGTTCAGTTTGTCTCTTTCGTGCTCGACGACGTTCAGAACGTATGGGCCGGCATTCTTCCCAACTACGGCGCGCGGTATCATCCGGCTAAGCTGGTTCTGTTCCGCAACTCAACCGACTCCGGATGCGGCATCGCCCAGTCGGTTATGGGCCCGTTTTACTGCCCTGTCGATGAGAAAGTCTATCTCGATCTCGGATTCTTCGACGAGCTGAAGCAGCGTTTCGGCGCATCCGGCGATTTCGCGCAGGCCTATGTGATCGCGCACGAGCTTGGGCATCACGTCCAGCGCATCCTTGGTACGGATGCACAGATACGGCGTGCAGAAGAATCCAATCCAGGTCAGGCAAATCAGTTCTCAGTCAGGCTCGAGCTGCAGGCGGACTGCTACGCGGGAGTCTGGGCGCATTCGACGGAGCAGCGGCGGATCCTGGAGAAGGGAGATGTGGACGAGGCGTTGAATGCGGCGTCATCCGTGGGCGACGACCGCATCCAGCAGCGCGCGACCGGCCGCATCAACGTCGACTCCTTCACTCACGGATCCGCCGCGCAACGGTCGGCAGCGTTCAGGCGCGGGCTCGAATCCGGAGATCCACGTAGCTGCGCCCTTTAAGCGCAGTCGAACTCGGCTACGCTGGCATAGAACTCGGCTACAAGTAACGGGCTCGCAATATCTCCCGGTGGTGCAGCTCGTGGCCGGCGATGATGTACGCCAGCGCCCTGACGGAGACCTCCGCGCCGTTCGCAATCCCGCGGCGCATCCATGCGGCCTCCTCAAGGTGCTTGAACAAAAAGACGGTCGACTCGCGTACGCTCCTCAGCTCCGATGCAAGCTCGGTGAATGGATAGCTGTCGTAGCTGGAGTTGTTGACGTAGTCGTCCTGCTCGAACCCCGGTAGCGGGGTGGGATCGTTTCGCGCAAAACGAAGCGCTCGTGAATCGAAAATGCGCTCACTGTCGATCAGGTGTCCGATCACTTCGTTTACGCTCCACTTGTCGGGGGCGTACCGATACGTAGCCACGGACGCGGGGAGACCGCGCAGCAGCGCCTCAGTCTCAGCCATCTGCGTGGAGAGCGTAATAGTGACATCACCACTCCCCACGAGGTCGATGTACTTCTCGTAGTAGGGAAGAAACTCGCCCTTCTCTGGTTTGGTGGCCGCCGGCGCTGCCATTCGATTCTCCCGCGAATTGAGATGGACGGCTGGAAATAGAATGCGATCGGGTGTAGCGCGCCACCGATAATTGCCCGCTGAGTCGCGGCTGCGTATCATCCGGCGTCGTGGATCTCGTCCCCCCAAGGGAATGGCTGAGCAACAAGACCCGTACGTTTCGCTTCGCAATCCCAATTTTCGCTGGTACGTCGGGAGTCTCATTGCGGTAACGCTTGGTACGCAGATACAGGCTACCGTTGTCGCGTGGCAGGTTTACGCTCTCACCAAAGATCCGCTCTCCCTCGGAATCGTTGGCCTCGCTGAAGCGCTGCCGTTCATCGGCGCCGCTCTCTACGCCGGCCACGTTGCCGACCGCCACAATCGAAAGACGCTCGCGCTGATTGCCATCGGGGTTCAGGTGTTGTGCGGAATAACACTGCTGATCCTCACAATTCGCTCGGACGTATTTCTCGTCGGGAGAGTGTGGCCTATCTACGGCGTCGTCAGTGCGAGTGGACTCTCGAGAAGCTTTTTCCAACCGGCGCGGACGGCGCTCGGGGCGGATATCGTGCCGCGCGAGACCTACGCCAATGCCGTAACGTGGCGGACTTCGCTGTGGCAGTTCGCGGCGGTCGTCGGCCCGGCTCTTGGCGGAGTGATCTACGGATTCTCGGGGCCGAGGCTTGCCTACCTCTGGGAGTCGGTCCTTTGTGCGATTGCGCTGGGACTCTTCGCGCGCATCGCCTATACACCGCACCCGGTTCTGGCGAACGAGGCAAGCATTGGCGAGAACCTGACGATCGGGATCCGTTTTCTTCTGACGCAACCACAGCTGCTTGGCGCGCAGGTGCTCGATTTGTTCTCGGTATTGTTCGGGGGAGCGCCGGCGCTGCTCCCGATCTTTGCCGCGGATGTTCTCCACGTCGGACCGCAAGGGCTCGGAATCCTCCGCGCCGCACCGGCCGGTGGTGCCGTGCTCGTCTCGGTGCTGCTAGTGCATCGTCGGCTGCGAAATGCGGGCGCCATGCTTTTTCTCTGCGTCGGGGGATTCGGAGCTTGCTGGATCCTGTTCGCCTTGTCCCACTCCTTCTCGCTGTCGCTGGCGTTGTTGCTCATCAGCGGGATGCTGGACAATGTCAGCGTGGTAATCCGATCCACCCTGCTTACCCTGCGAACCCCTCAGCACATGCTCGGACGAGTCTCCGCGGTGAACCAGATCTTCATCGGATCGTCGAACGAGATCGGCTCGTTCGAATCGGGCGTTGCGGCCAGGATTCTTGGCACGGTCAGGTCGGTGATTTTCGGGGGGATCATGACGCTCGGGGTTGTCGGCGTCACCGCCTGGAAGATCCCGGCTTTGCGGAAGCTCGACGTACTGGACTGAGGCGCAGAATCGTCTGTTCCGGAGACCGCAACAGTGCCACATTAAGTCGTGCCTCGCCCAACGTCCATGGACGAATCCGTGACGCTCGCGCCCTCGTCCGCCGTTCCCGGCTGGACGGCTGAATACGCCGTCCCCCTGGGCGGCCCCGGCCATCTCCTTCTCGCCACGTTCGAGCAGGCGGCGATCGGCATCGCCCATATGACGCTCGAAGAGGAATGGATTTCGGTCAATCAGCGTTATTGCGGGATCACCGGCTACTCCCGCGACGAAATCCTCCAGCTGAAGGTCGCGGACCTGACTCATCCCGAGGACGTTCCGGCCACGCGCGAATTCATCGACCGCATTCGCTCGGGTGAGCTGGCCGAAGACAAGATGGAAAAGCGCTACGTCCGCCGAAACGGCGACGTTATCTGGGTCCACCTGACTGTTTCCGTAGTGCGATCGAGCAACGGCGACCCGCTTTACCTGGTCGCGTTCATCGACGACATCACCGAACGTCGCCAGGCGCAGCACGAAGCGAGCAGGACTTTCTCGTTGCTGCGCGCCACGCTCGAGTCAACGGCCGATGGCATTCTCGTGGTCGATGTCAACGGGAAGATTCTCAGCTTCAACCAGAAAATGGCCGACATGTGGGGCGTTTCGCCTGAGATCTTCGCTTCGGGGGACGACGAAGCAGCCATCAACGCGGCTGTTTCCAACCTCAAGCATCCCGACGATTTCATGGCGAAGGTCCGCGACCTGTACGACCACCCCGAGGTCGCGAGCTACGATGTTCTGGAGCTGAAGGACGGGAGAATCTTCGAGCGTTACTCGCAGCCGCAACGCGTAGACAACGTCGCCGTCGGGCGTGTCTGGAGCTTTCGCGATGTCACCGCGCGGCGCCGCGCTGAAGAGCAGGGACGGGCGCTCGAGCGGGAGCAGGCAGCACGGGCCGAGGCCGAGAACTCGCAAAAGCGCACCGCTCTGCTGGCGGAGGCGAGCAGGGTGCTCAGCTCGTCGTTCGACTATCAAACGACCCTCGCCGCGCTAGTGCGGCTGGCAGTGCCGACTCTCGCGGATTACTGCGCGCTCGACATTCTCGTCGGGGACGACAGCTTCGAGAGAATAGGTGAGGCGCACGTAGATCCGACCAAGTCGATGCTGATCAGGGAAGTGGCCACGTTTCCGCGGGGCGCGTTGACCGCGAGCCATCCTCTTATCCGCGTCATGTCGACGGGGCAGCCAGTGCTGGAGGCCGAGGTAACTCTTGAATTCATCCGCGCGGCGTTCGCCGAGCCATCGCAGGCCAGGACCGTGGAGGCTCTCGGCCCACGCTCCCTGATCTGCGTGCCGCTGGTCGATTCGGGTAGGCCGATTGGAGCGCTGACTCTGGTGACTTCCGGCTCTGGTCGGGTCTACGACGAAGCGGATCTTTTCCTCGCCGCCGACGTTGCTCGGAGGGCGGCGGTTGTAGTCGAGCACGCGAGACTGTTTCACCAGGCGGAGCAGGCGACGCGAGCGCGCGATGATGTTCTCGCGGTCGTCGCGCACGACCTTCGAAACCCGCTCAATACCGTGACAATGGCCGTCAGTCTGATGCTCGAGATGACGCCGGTAGAGCGGACCCAGGAGCGCAGGCAGCAGGAGATAGTGCGCCGCGCCGCGGACAGGATGAATCGAATGATACAGGATCTGCTCGACGTGAAGCGAATGGAGAGCGGACACCTCACGATGGACGTGAAAGCCGAATCACCCGACGTTCTCGTGAACGACACGATCGACATGCTGCGCCCGCTCGCTTCGGGGAACTCGATCGAGATGGAGCCGAGCGTGGCGGCGAACCTGCCAGCGGTCCTCGCCGACGCGGCTAGGATTCAGCAGGTGTTGTCGAATCTGGTGGGCAACGCGGTGAAATTCACTCCGCGACAGGGCACGATAACGGTTGCCGCCGACCTCCTCGACGCGGAGGTGCGGTTCGCTGTGACAGATTCCGGCCCCGGGATTCCACCCGAGCAGGTGCCGCACATCTTTGGCCGCTTCTGGCAGGCGAAATCGTCAGACCGTCGCGGAATCGGACTCGGACTCGCGATTGCCAAAGGGATCGTGGAAGCGCACCACGGACGAATCTGGGTCGAAAGTCAGGTGGGGCTCGGCAGCACGTTTTATTTTACGCTTCCGAGCGTGACCTAGGTCCGACCGCCCTCGCGCGCTGGCAGCGACGCCGCCTCCTTTTCGTCCGGGAATTCTCTCGGATAGCCATCGAAAAACGTCTTCCGAGTCCGGCGAGTGCCCCTATCCGAAGCGGACGGTTTTTCCGGGCGCAAAACTCGTTGCCGGGACGCGGCTCTAGCGTCCATACACGACGCCCCGCCTCTCAGGCCCGCGGCCGGAGGCGTGATCACAAAGCGTTCGTGTTGTGGAGGAGGAAAGCTGGGACAGTCCGTTTCTCACGAGTATATGGAGACCGCAGCTGCCGCGGGACTCCGATACGTCAACGATGCGATGCCGGGAATTCGCCGGGAACGCAACGGGCGCGGGTTCAGATACATCGATCCCGACGGCCAGGCGCTTCGCGCGCCCGAGCAGCTGCAGCGATTCCGCTCGCTGGTGATACCACCCGCGTGGACCGATGTCTGGATCTGCCCGCACGAGGACGGACACCTTCAGGTCACTGCGCGCGATGGCCGGGGGCGTAAGCAGTATCGATATCATCCCGGTTTCCGGAAGCATCGCGACGGGACCAAGTTCGAGCGCATGTTCGAGCTGAGCGACGTGCTATGGAAGATCCGCGAGCGGGTGGAGAGCGACATCGAGCTTCCCGGCTTCACGCGGGAGAAGATCATGGCTACCGTGGTGTGGCTTCTCGAGACCACGCTCATTCGCATCGGCTCCGATGAATACGCCAAGGCGAACAAGTCGTATGGACTCACCACGTTCCGGCGCAGACACGTTGCGGTCGTCGGATCCGAAATGCGCTTCGAGTTTCGCGGCAAGAGCGGGATCCAGCATGCGGTCGCCGTAACCGATAAGCGTATCGCCCGCATCGTCCAACGTTGCCAGGAGCTGCGCGGAGAGGAGCTCTTCAAGTACCTGGACGACGACGGAAAGCGGCAAACCGTCCAGGCGGAGGACGTCAACGCGTACCTGCAGGACATCACGGGACGCGACATCTCGGCGAAGGACTTCCGTACCTGGGCCGGAACGATGTTGGCAGCCGAGGCCCTCCGACAAACGGGGCCGGCCAAGACCAAGCGCGAGGCTGACCGAAACATCATTGCGGCGGTAGACCTGACCGCGAAGCGATTGGGCAACACGAGAAGCGTCTGCCGGAAGTACTACATTCACCCCGCGCTCATCGAGGCGTACCTGGAGGGCTCAGTTCTTCCGCCACTCCCCGAGCGCAAGTGGAGTGCACGCAAGCCGCGCGGTCCGGCGCTTCGTCGGCACGAGAAGGACGTGCTCGACTTCATCAAGGACAGGCTGAAAGTGGAAAAGACCGGGGGTCGACGGACTCCTAGTCGAGATACGGGTAATCCGGATCCGCGAGCCGAGCTGCGCGTGCCGCCGCTTCCGGACCGGCAATCTCTTTAGCAAGCTCGAGCAGCATCGGACTCAGGTGACCACCGTACCGAAGAAGACTCGCCGCACGAGTCCTGCGACCCAGTAGAAAAGCGAGGAAGGGCTGGTCGGCCTTGAGCGCATTGCAGGCCGGGCATGCGAGTACGAGGTTGTCCCTGCGGTCGTATGCAGTCTTCCCCTTTCTCGGCGTCACATGATCCATGGTGATCGCCTTTGCGCTGACGCGGCGCTCGCAATAGGCACACACGGGGCCGTGCTGGTCGAGCAGCCACTGGCGCGTCTCCATGTACGCGTTGCGGCTCGTCGGGAGCGAAGTGTGCTGGTGGGTCGGTCTGCGCCCCGCGCGCTTGCGCGGCTTGCGGGATCTCTTTCGTGGTGGTGTCAAGTTGGACAGGTGTGTATTTGATGCTGATCAATGTTTCTGAACGATAATAAGTAGCGCGCCAGAGCCACGGCGCTAGATGCTCGTTCCGCGGGGCGTTAGCTTTTCGCGTCTATGACCATGCGAGAGAAGCTCGACCTTCTGGAGCGCCGCCGCGCGGAGTCCGAGCAAGGTGGCGGCGAGACGCGCCTCAAGACACAGCACGAGAAAGGGAAGCTTTCGGCGCGGGAGCGCCTCGAGCTCCTACTGGATGAAGGCTCTTTCGTGGAGCTGGATCGGTTTGTCGTACACCGCTCGACCGATTTCGGTCTCGAGGCGCAGAAGTTCTACGGGGATGGAGTCGTGACCGGTCACGGGAAGATCGATGGCCGTCTTGTCTATGTGTTCTCGCAGGATTTCACGGTGTTCGGAGGATCGCTCTCGGAGTCGTTCGCCGAGAAGATCGTGAAGATCATGGATCTGGCGATGCGGAACGGCGCGCCGGTCGTCGGACTCAACGATTCCGGCGGCGCCCGGATTCAGGAAGGTGTCGTCTCGCTCGGAGGCTACGCGGAAATATTTCTGCGCAACACTCTGGCCTCGGGTGTCGTGCCGCAGATTTCGGCCATCCTCGGGCCGTGCGCAGGAGGCGCGGTATACTCGCCGGCCATCACGGATTTCATCTACATGGTCCGCGGCACGTCGTACATGTTCGTCACGGGCCCGAATGTCGTGAAGACCGTGACACACGAGGACGTTACCATGGAGGAATTGGGGGGCGCTGACACGCACTCGGCGACGTCGGGTGTGGCCCACTTTGCCTGTGATTCCGAGCCCGAGTGCATCCAGCAGATCCGCGATCTCTTCCGGTTCATCCCGTCCAACAATCTCGCCGACCCCCCTCGCGGGCCGGGAACGGACGCACGCGAACGGCGCGAAGAGTCGCTGTTGGACGTCGTCCCCGACAATGCGAACAAGCCCTACGACATGCACGAGGTCATCAAGCGCGTTGTCGATGATTCCGAGTTCTACGAGGTGCACCGCGCGTACGCCGGGAACATCATCTGTGGGTTTGCCCACCTCGGCGGATTCAGTGTGGGCGTGGTTGCCAATCAACCCGCTGTGCTCGCGGGGGTTCTCGACATCAACGCGTCGCTGAAGGCGGCGCGCTTCATCCGATTCTGCGACGCGTTCAACATCCCGCTCGTCACCTTCGAAGATGTGCCCGGCTTCCTGCCCGGAGTCGCCCAGGAGCACGGAGGCATCATCAAGCATGGAGCAAAACTGCTCTATGCTTACTGCGAGGCGACCGTGCCGAAGCTCACGGTCATTACGCGCAAAGCGTACGGCGGCGCGTACGACGTCATGAGCTCCAAGCACATTCGGGGGGATTTCAACGTCGCCTGGCCAACCGCCGAAATTGCGGTGATGGGGCCGAAGGGAGCGGTTGAGATATTGTTTCGGAAGGAAATTGCCGAGAGCAACGACGAGGTCGCCGCGACGGAAGCGAAGATCGAGGAGTACAGGGAGAAGTTCGCGCATCCGTACATTGCGGCAGGTCGCGGATATCTGGACGACATCATCGATCCCAGAGACACGCGTCCAGTGCTGATTGCGGCGCTCGAGAGTCTGCAGGCTAAGCGCGACAAGAATCCGCCGAAAAAACACGGCAACATTCCTCTCTAGCGATGCGAGCGACTAGCTTGCGGGAATGGAAGTCGAACAGACGGTAGTAAAAGCCGGCGACGGGCACAGCGCGTTTTCGTCCGCGAGCTCGATGCCGGACGCGCAGCTGGTCATGGCGTTCGCTGATACAGGAATTCTCGAGGCGGGGGACTTTTCCGGCCGACTGCGCTCCAGGTATCCCGACGCGGAGATCGTGTTTTGCTCGAGCGGCGGAGAGATCGCCGGTAATCGCGTTTTCGATGACTCCGCGGTGGCAACGGCGATCCGCTTCAAATCGACAGAGGTGAGTGCCGCGAGCGAGGTACTCTCATCGGCCTCGGATAGCGAGGCCGCTGCCAGCAGACTCGGTGAAAAGCTTGCACCGGAAGGTCTGCGCCACGTTCTGGTTTTTTCAGAGGGAATACAGGTAAACGGGAGCGCGATAGCCTCCGGTTTGACCGCCGCGCTCCCTGCGGGAGTCTCGATTACCGGAGGACTGGCGGCCGATGGTGCGCGGTTCAAGCGCACTCTTGTGGGGTTGAACGAATCCCCAGCACCCGGTCAGCTGGTTGCCATTGGACTGTATGGAGACCGGCTCAGAATCGGCATGGGCTCTCTCGGTGGCTGGGAAACGTTCGGACCGGAGCGCCGGATCACCCGCTCCGAGGGAAACGTCCTCTACGAGCTCGATGGCAAATCGGCGCTCGGGATCTATCGCGAAGTACTCGGGCGGAAGGCGTACGGGCTACCGGCCAGCGGGCTCCTGTACCCGCTGAATATCCGACTGGGTCAGAATGGTCCGGGGTTGGTGCGTACCATCCTGGGCATTGATGAAGAATCCGGAAGTGTGACGTTCGCGGGGGATGTGCCCGAGGGCCGGCACGCGCGCATGATGCGGGCTGATCTGGACACGCTCATCCACGCCGCTGCCGGCGCCGCGGGAAGAGCGGGACACGCTGGAGATACGAATCCAGAGCTGGTTCTCCTCGTGAGCTGCATCGGGCGGAAGCTGTTGCTGCAGATGCGAGCGGACGAAGAGGTGCTTGCGGCGCGCGAGATATTCGGCCCGGACGCCCACTTCGCCGGCTTTTATTCCTACGGGGAGATCTCACCGCTGACGCCGACCGCCGCATGTGAATTGCACAACCAGACGATGACCATCACGACCTTTTCGGAGTCGGACTAGGACACCGGAGCACGACCTCAGGCCGACTGGTTCTATCCATCCAGTTCGGACGCGGGAAGGGTGAGGGAGAAGGCGCTTCCTTCACCGAGCGTGCTCCTCGCCGAAAGAGTCCCGCCCATTGCCTCAGCGAGATCGCGGCTGATCGCAATGCCGAGTCCGACGCCTTCGCGCGGGTGATTGGGTCGCCGGCAATGTCGGTCACAGAGCTCTTGATGAAGGGTATGGCGCACCAGCAGCGGAACGTCAGCCAACACCGTCGAAGGCGGCTGGTTAACTCAATTCCACGCGCGCCCCTCTTCGACAGCGCGCGCTGATCTCCGCACCAAAGGTGCAGTAACGATGCCAGCCCAAACCGGATTTTTGCGCGCCGGCGCGTATGGCGTACCTTCCCTGCTCATGACCGATCGAATCTGATCTTGCTCAGCAAGATTTTAGTCGCCAATCGCGGAGAAATTGCCTTGCGGGTAATTCGTGCCGCCCAGGCGCTAGGCATCAACACCGTGGCGGTGTACAGCGAAGCGGACGCGCGCGCGCCTCACGTGCGAGAAGCGGACGAAGCGGTTCTAATCGGTCCCGCCCCGTCCAACGAGAGCTATCTCCGCGGCGACAGGATCATTGAAGCGGCGAAGCTGACTGGCGCCGACGCGATCCACCCCGGTTATGGATTCCTGTCCGAGCGCGAGTGGTTCGCGCGAGCGGTGCGCGACGCTGGGCTCGTCTGGATTGGACCGCCAGCCGAAGCGATCGCGGCCATGGGCAATAAGACTGCGGCGCGGACCCTGGCCGTCGCGAACGGAGTTCCGGTTGTGCCTGGAACGACCGAGCCGTTGGCAGATGCCGAGGAGGCGGCGAAGGTGGCGAACACGTTTGGCTATCCAGTCCTGCTGAAGGCGGCGGCCGGCGGGGGTGGCAAAGGTATGCGCGTCGTATCGCACCAAAAAGAACTCGCGGCCGCCCTCGAAGCCGCCCGCAGAGAAGCGAAGAACGCGTTTGGCGACGACGCGGTCTACCTCGAGAAATTCGTCGACCGGCCGCGCCACGTGGAGATCCAGATCCTCGCGGATTCTCATGGGACCGTTCTCTCCCTTGGCGAGCGTGAATGCTCAGTGCAGCGCCGACACCAGAAGATGATCGAGGAAGCGCCAAGCGTCGCGGTCTCTCCGGCGCTGCGAAAAAAAATGGGCGAGACCGCCGTTCGCGCGGCGCGGTCTGCCGGGTACGTGAACGCGGGGACCTGCGAGTTTCTGCTTGCCGGCAATGGGGAGTTCTATTTCCTGGAGATGAACACGCGGCTCCAGGTGGAGCATCCGGTTACCGAGCTGGTTACGGGAATCGATCTCGTACAGTGGCAGATTCGCATTGCCTCGGGTGAGAAGCTTCCATTCCGACAGGAGGACATCTCGCCGCGCGGCTGGGCTATGGAGTGCCGTATCACGAGTGAGGATTCCTCGGACAATTTCCTTCCATCGACGGGTCGGATCGATTATCTGCATCTCCCGAGCGGGCCGGGCGTGCGCTGGGATGGCGGCATTGAGGCCGGCAGCGAGGTAGTTCGATACTACGACCCGATGCTCGCGAAGCTCATCGTCTGGGGTGCGGATCGCCAACAGGCAATTTCGCGCATGAGGCGGGCACTTGTCGACCTCATTATCCTCGGCGTCGAAACCTCGCGTGACTTTCACATCCGTGTGATGGATGACGACGAATTCCGCCGGGGCGAGATCGACGTTCAGTGGCTCGAGAGACGTCTCGCCTCATTGCTCGCGCGCCCCGCCTCGGATGAAATGCTGGAGGTCGCGGCCATCGCCGGAGCGATGCTGGCCGAGCGCGATCGTGGCGGGCGAACTGTGTCCGGTGCTTCAACGACTGCTCCCGGCTCACCCAACAGCGTCGCAGCTGACTTGTGGAAGCACGCTGCGCGGCTCGAATCGCTTCGCGACTGATGGCCGTCGTCAGCGTTTCCATCGAGTCCATCGCGGCCGGGGGTGACGGCGTGGGACGGAAAGACGGGCTGGTCGTCTTCGTTCCTCGCGCTGCCCCCGGAGATCTCGTCACCGCGAAGATCTCCGGTCGGGGGCATTTCGCGCGGGGGACACTCGGCACAGTGGTGACGCCGTCACCGGTCAGAATTGATCCCCCGTGTCTCCACTACACGCGCGACAAGTGCGGCGGCTGTCAGCTTCAGCATATCACCTACGATTCCCAGCTCGTGGCAAAGCAAATAATCATTCGAGATTCGTTTCAACGCATTGGGAAGCGGGCGATCGATCCCCCGACAATCGAGCGCAGCCCGAAGGAGTGGCGGTATCGCACCAAGCTTACGCTGACCATCCGCAGGCATGGCGCGCGCTGGATTGCCGGACTCCACCCGTTCGACGATCCCGTGCGCGTCTTTCCCCTTTCCGATTGTCCGATTACGGATCGACGCGTGGTGTCGGCGTGGCGCGAGGTCATGGACGCGGACGCCTACTTTCCCGATGCCAGTGAGTTGCGCGGAAGCATTCGAATCACCAGTGGAGGCCCGACGCTGGTGATGATGGGCGGTCAGAGCTGGTCCGCCTGCGATCAGTTTGCAGACGCGGTGCCCTCCGTGTCCGCGGTCTGGTGGGATCCCGCTGAGGAGAAACCGCGGCGGCTTCTGTACGACCGGCGGGCAGACCGCGCGCCGAGCGCGTCGTTCGCACAGGTGAATGCGGAGGTGGCCGACACTCTTGCGCGGTATGTGCTGGAGCGCGCGCTGGACCTGAACCCGCGAACCGCGGTGGACGCCTATGCGGGCGCCGGCGAAACCGCTGCGGCGCTGAGCCATGCAGGCGTGGCAGTCACCGCGATCGAGCTCGACCCCGATGCGTCGGCGTGGTCGGCGACCATTCTGCGCGCGCCGTCTCGCGCCGTGCAGGGAAGGGTCGAGGACATTCTTCCCGATGCGCTTCCTGCGGATCTCGTCGTGCTCAATCCGCCGCGCGCTGGTGTAGACGAGCGCGTGACGCGGACGCTCGAAGCGAATGCGTCACAGACTCGCGGCCTGATTTACGTGAGCTGCAATCCGGCGACGCTTGCCCGGGACATCGCGCGGCTTCCGAGTTATGGGGTCGAGTCTGTCCGCGCTTTTGACATGTTCCCGCAGACTGCGCACGTAGAGACAGTTTGTGTGCTCCGGCCGCTGGCAGAAGTCACTGCCGCATGAATTACATCGTGCAACTCAACGGAGAGCGGAAAACGGTAACGATCGGAGCCGATGGCGTGACCTACGAAGATGCCGCGCCTCTGGAGGGCGAACTCACCGATGTCGAGGGAAGCCCGATCCGCGTTTTAAGGCTCGGTACCAGGGTCTACCGGGTGGTGGTGCAAAAGAGACAGGGTCGCGGGCGTCACACGCTCTGGATCGATGGCTACCGCTTCGAGGCGGAGGCGCTCGACGAGCGGACCCGCGCCATCCGCGACGTGTCCGCGGCGGGCGCACGTCCGAGCGGGCCGGCTCCGGTGCGCGCTCCAATGCCGGGACTCATAGTTCGCGTCAACGTCAAGGTTGGCGACACGGTGCAAGCCGGACAGGGAATCGTCGTGATGGAAGCAATGAAAATGGAAAACGAGCTGCGCGCGACTGCGGCTGGAACTGTAAAGAGCGTAGACGTGACTCCCGGCACTGCTGTCGAGAAGGGTGCGTTGCTGGTTGCTCTGGAATAGCGTAGTTTGGCTCTCGCCTGCCGAGCAATGGGACCACCCGCCCATTCGCTTCCCACCCGGCCGGCAAACAAAATCCGGAGGAAAGGATATGAACACCCTCACTCGCACGGCATCGCTTCTCGCAATCGTTGCAACTGCTCCACTCTCAGCACAGATGACAGGCACTCAACCGCCTCCCCCAGTGCTGTCGATACAGCGTGAGCTGGTGAAGCCCGGAAAGGGCACTGCCCACAATCAATGGGAGACCGGGTGGGCTGCCGCCTACACGAAGGCCAACTACCCGACTACATATCTCGGTATGAACGCCGTTTCTGGAATCAATGAGGCCTGGTTCCTCGTCGGATATCCGTCGTTCGACGCAGTCGAGAAGGATCAGGCGCGGTCGGATGCGGACGCATCACTGACCGCCGAGCTACGCCGCCTCTCCGCGGGGGAATCCGATTACGTAGAGAACACTCGGACAGTTCTCGCTTCCTACGTCCCGAGCGTCAGCTACAAGCCGAACGTCGACCTCTCGAAGATGCGCTACTTCGAGATTCTCACCTACACGATGAAGCCGGGACACGAGGGCGATTTCATCAAGGCCGCCGGCCTCGTGCGCGACGGCTACACAAAGGCGGGCCTCGACAATCCGTGGGCGATCTACCGCGCCGTGAGTGGGACGCCGACGGCAACGTTCTACGTCTTTCGCCCGTTCCGCTCGCTCGCAACGTTTGATCAGGGTCCGGCCGCTAGCGAAGCGATGGGACGCGCCTTGGGTCCGGACCAGATGAACGCCCTCAACAAACTGGTTCTCGACGGCGTGGCCAACTCGCAGTCGCAGATCTTCGCGCTCAACCCAAAGATGAGCTACGTCGGAAAAGAGATGAAGGCGGCGGACGCGTTCTGGCGGTAGGTGAGACTATGCGTGTACTCAGCTGGGGCTGAGTACACGCATTGCGTTACTGGCTCGGCGACAATTCTCGAGGCGACCATGTCTTCGAGTCTCGACACAATTCAGGAACAGGTTCAGCAGCAGGTCAGCAACGCGGCCGTCCAGCAGGTGAGCCAGCGGTTCGGCATCGACCCAGTGGTTGCGCAGCGGGCGGTGAATGCCGCGATTCCTCTGGTGACTGCGGCAATTGCGTCACATGCGAATTCGGGCGGGGCGAACACCATCCACCGCGAAGCCACTACGCAGGCGGAAAATCCACAACGCCCCGCCTCGCTTCCACAAGTCCTCGGCGATCATCACGACGCAGTGACGCAGCGCGTAAGCGACGTTACCGGAATGAGTCGCGAGGATGCAGGCGCAATCGTCGCCGCTGTTGCGCCGGCGGTGCTCAGCGGAATCGGTCAGCACGTTCAGGATCAGGGAATCGATTCCGGGCAGCTCGCGGCTGACTTGAGGTCGGCCGTAATAGGAACAGGGCCGGCACCCGCCCGGCCAGGCGATTCTCGAGAAGCGACCCTGTAATCCCTGTGTAAGGAGCCCGCGTTTACCATTTCCGCGCCGGCATAACCGTTACTTTGTATCTCAACCTGACTTCATTCTTGAATCGAGGAGGTAGCGTGCTCAGATCACGACATTGGATTCTCGCGGCTGCAATCGCCGCAGTCGCGACCATTCAGACAGGGTCGTTGCACGGTCAAGCAGTAGCGACGATCTGTAAGGACGGAACCACATCCGTCTCGTCGGGGCGGGGAGCATGCTCCGGCCACGGTGGTGTGAACAAGAAAGCCGTCACGCATCAGAAGAAAGTCGTCAAGAGCGAGGTGAAGGCGGCGACGGCCGTCGCGAAGCGCACGGCGGGCGCGCAGGTCACCACGATTTGCGTGGATGGAACGACATCGAATTCGACCGGTCGCGGAACGTGCTCTGGCCACGGCGGTGCGAAGGGCGCCGAAGCTACTTCGAAGGCGACTGGCGAGCCGGTTCCGGCTCCCGGAACGTCGGCGACGCCACGGGCCTCGGCGAGAGCCGTAGCACGGGCCAATTCCAACTCAGCCATCGTCTCCGGGTCGGGCGCCGGTGAAGACAACAATCCGGCAGGTGCGATTGCGCGTTGCAAGGATGGTCTGTACTCCCACGCCCGTAATCATCGTGGAGCGTGCAGCCGACACGGCGGTGTAGCGAGCTGGTTGTAGACTGGCGAACTGCTGAAATTTCGAAGGGCCGAGCGCTCCTCGGCCCTTCGTGTTTTCGGGGCCGAGCGCGGTTGACACGATCAGCCTGCTCAGATAGCTTAAAAGGCTGTCGCAAAACCACTTAGTCGCAACTAACCGCTCGGAACCCAACTCGAACGAAAGGGGGCCGGCACTTTCATACGTTTCGCATCACATGAAGACCTACTCCGCAACCCCGCGGGATATCGAGCATCAATGGTTCGTCGTCGACGCTGAAGGAATGGTCCTCGGCCGTCTGGCGACCGAAGTCGCGAAGATTATTCGCGGCAAGCACAAGCCGATGTACACGCCCCACATGGACACGGGCGACAACGTCATCGTGATCAACGCCGCGAAGGTTCGCGTCACCGGCAAGAAGGCGGAACAGAAGCAGTACTTCAGACACACGGGATATATGGGTCACGAGCGGTTCACGCCGTTCGCGACGATGCTGGAGAAACACCCCGAGCGCGTGATCGAGAAAGCCGTCTACGGCATGCTGCCGAAGACGGCACTCGGACGCCAGACTCTCCGCAACAAGCTCCGGGTGTTCGCCGATTCCAAGCACACCCACGCCGCGCAGCAACCCAAAGTGCTCGACCTCAAAAAGGGTGAGAAGTAATGCCTGATACGACGCACACGATCGGGCGGCGCAAGGAAGCCGTCTGCCGCCTGTACATAAAGCCCGGGTCCGGCAAGTGGTCGGTGAACGGTCGCACGCTCGGAGACTATTTTCCGCGCCCCGCGCACGTCTCGGCGATCCAGCAGCCGTTCACGATCACCGATACGCTCGGCCGCTTCGACGTCAAGGCGAAGGTCGAGGGTGGCGGACTGACCGGACAGGCGGGCGCACTCCGCCTCGCGGTTGCCCGCGCATTGGTGAAAATGGACGAGTCGCATCGGCGGAAGCTGCGCGACCTCGCGTTGCTGACCCGCGATGCAAGAGCGGTCGAGCGGAAAAAGCCCGGCCGTCCGAAGGCAAGAAAGAAATTCCAGTTCTCGAAGCGCTAAACCCCGAAGGAATCACTATTTAATGGCTCAGCCAAACCTGGAGCAGCTACTCGAAGCCGGTGTCCACTTCGGACACCAGACCCGCCGTTGGAATCCGAAGATGCGTCGTTTCATCTTCGCGGAGAGAAACGGCATCCACATCATCGACTTGCAGAAGACGCTGCGGCAGCTGGAGCTGGCGCAGAAGCTGGCGAGAGAAGTGATTCTCCGCGGCGACAACGTCCTCTTCGTCTGCACCAAGCGGCAGCTCGTCAACATTGTGAAGAGCGAAGCCGAGCGTTGCGGCGCGATGTACGTGACCGAGAGATGGCTTGGTGGTCTGCTCACGAACTTCCAGACGGTGAAGAAACAGGTTCGCCGACTGAAGGAGCTCGAGGCGGGCAGTGAGGCCGGCGGTGATTTCGAGAACTACACCAAGAAAGAGCAGCTGATGATGAGTCGTCAGCGCGACAAGCTTTCCAAGAACCTTTCGGGCATCAAGAACCTTACGCGACTTCCCGGTCTCATGTTCGTGATCGACTCCAAGAAGGAGCGCATCGCGGTCAATGAAGCCAACAAGCTGGGAATCCCGCTGATCGCGCTCGTCGATACGAACGCTGATCCGGATCTGATCACCGTTCCGATCGCGGGGAACGACGACGCGATCCGCTCGGTGGAACTGATGGCGAAGTCGATCGCCGATGCCATCGTCGAAGCCCGCCGGGAAGCGCCGGCGCGCGAGGAAGTCGAGGAAGCCGAATCGTACACCTACAGCTCCGATCGTGGCGCTGAGCCCGAAGGCGAGGGCGACAAGAAGCGAAAGAGACGGCCGCGCAGACGACGGGCTAAACCCGAGGCGATTGCCGCGCGGCTCAAGACAGGCGGCGAAGAAGGTGGCGCACCAGAGGAAGCCGCCGAGACCGAGCAGGAAGGTTAACTTTCACGCCGCCGGAAAAATTCCGGCGGCGTTTTCACGAGACAAGATGATGACTACTAAAGAGAAGATCACAGCAAAAGACGTTCAGACTCTGCGCCAGCGTACCGGCGCGGGTATGATGGAGTCCAAGAAGGCGCTCGAGGAGAACAACGGCGACATGGAGAAGGCGATCGAGTACCTTCGCACCAAGGGAATCGCCAAAGCCGAGAAGCGCATCGGCAAGCAGACGAGCGAAGGGGTTATCGGCAGCTACATCCACCACAACGGGAAAGTCGGCGTGATGGTCGAGGTGAACTGCGAGACTGATTTCGTGGCTCGCACCGATACGTTCAAGGAGCTGGTGAAGTTCATCGCCGAGCACATTGCCGCCGCCGCCCCGGTTGCCGTCGATAAGGACCAGGTCCCGCAGGACAAGGTCGAGAAGGAGAAGCGTATCTTCGTCGAGCAGGTGAAGGAGAGCGGCAAGCCCGATCACCTGATCGAGAAGATCGTCGCCGGCAAGATCGAGGCTTACTACAAGGACGTCGCCCTCGTGCACCAGGCTTGGGTGAGAGAGCCGAAGAAATCGGTCGGCGAGCTCATCAAGGAAGCTTCGGCGAAGCTCGGTGAGAATATCCAGGTCCGCCGATTCGTCCGTTTCCAGATGGGCGAGGAGTAGAGAGCGGCTTTGGCTGATCTCAAGTACAAGCGCGTATTGCTCAAGCTGTCCGGCGAGGCACTCGCCGGGCAGAAGGGCGCCGGCTTTGATTTCAAAATTCTCGAGCGGCTTGCCACCGAGATCTCCGACATAGTCAAGCTGGGGGCGAGCGTCGGTCTGGTGATCGGCGGCGGAAACATCGTTCGCGGCGCCCAGTTGTCGAAGATGGGAATGGACCGGGTCGGTGCCGACTACATGGGGATGCTCGGTACCGTCATCAATGCGCTGGCGCTCCAGGACGTGCTGGAAAAGGCCGAGCTCGAGACCCGCGTAATGACTGCTATTGCCATGGAGTCGATCGCCGAGCCGTTCATCCGGCGCCGCGCGATGCGCCATTTCGAGAAGGGCCGCGTCGTGATCTTCGCGGCTGGGACGGGGAATCCGTACTTCTCCACTGACACCGCCGCCGCGCTCAGGGCGATCCAGATTCACGCCGATGTGATCATCAAGGCCACGAGCGTGGACGGTGTGTATTCAGCCGATCCGAAGCGGGATCCGGAAGCGACGCGCTACGACGAGATCAGCTACAGAGATGTAATGGTCAACGAGCTCGGCGTCATGGATCAGACCGCGATCACGTTGTGCAAGGAGAACAAGCTTCCCATCATCGTCCTGAACATTCACCGTCACGGAGAAGTTGCCCGCGCGCTCAGGGGTGAGCGAGTCGGAACGATCGTACAATGACGACAATTCCTCAGATCACCAAGGACTGCCGTACCGGGATGGAGAAGTCATTCGAGGCCTCCAAGCGCGAGCTCGCCTCGATCCGAACCGGAAAAGCGACGGCAAGCCTGCTCGACACCGTGCGCGTTGACGCGTACGGACAGCAGATGCCACTCAATCAGGTGGCGGGCGTGTCGGCACCCGAACCGCGGCTGCTCACCGTCACGCCGTGGGACAAGGGGCTCGTGACGGCGATCGAAAAGGCGCTGCGTGAATCTGACCTCGGTCTCAACCCGCAGACGCAGTCTGGTGTCATTCGCGTTCCGCTGCCTTCGCTCAACGAGCAGCGCAGAAAAGAGCTGGTGAAGGTGGTGCACAAGCTCGCCGAGGAAGCGCGCATCGGGATCAGACACGCGAGAACGGCCGCGCGCGACCAGCTCAAGAAACTCGAGAAGACGTCGGAAGATGATCAGAAGAAGGCGGAGAAAGAGCTTCAGAAGCTCCACGACGACTTCATCACCAGGATCGATGAGTTGTTGAAGGGGAAAGAAGCAGAAATAATGGAAGTCTAGCCCGTGTCGGAGCTGACACGGCGCGTCATCTTCGCGGTCATTGCCGCGCCCGCTGCAATCGCGCTGGTGTATTTCGGCGACTGGGTGCTGGCCATTGTACTCTCCGTCCTGGCGGCTCTCGCCGCGTGGGAATTCTATCGCATGTCGCGCGAGACGGGCGCGCTTCCGCTCGAGCCGGCGGGCATCGCCCTTGCCGCGCTCCTACCCATAGCAGTTCACGCGCAGAGGCTCGGGGTGTACACGCTCTCGCTGACGGCAATCGTCTGCATGGTTCTGGTGCTTTTCGCGAGCACGATCTGGCTGCGCGGCCCGACGGGAAAGCCGATTTCGTCCGTTGCGATAACTGTGTTCGGCATCATATACGCCGGACAGTTCTCCTACATCTACGCGCTCCGATATCACGACTATGCGGTGGGTGCAGGCGCCGGGACAGTGCTGGTGTTCCTGCCGATCCTCGTTACCTGGGCAACCGACGTCGGCGCTTACACGTTCGGCCGTACGTTTGGAAAGAAGAAGCTGATTCCGTCCGTCAGTCCTGGAAAAACCGTCGAGGGCGCGGTCGGTGGACTCGGCCTCGCGATCGTCATTTGTCTGCTTTATGTGCGATTCATACTGATGCCCTATGCGCAGCTGGGATTGACCATTCAGGGAGCTGTACTCTTCGGCATCGTCGTCAGCGTTGCCGCGCAGACGGGAGATCTCGCCGAATCGCTGCTTAAACGCGAGGCCGGCGTGAAGGACAGCTCCCGGATCCTTCCCGGACACGGGGGCATTCTCGATCGGTTCGACAGCCTGTTGTTCGTGATGCCGATCGCGCTGCTTCTGCTCGGGCGCTTGCTGCTGCCCGTTCCGCAGTGAGCCCGAAGCCCGCCACCGGACCAAAGGGGGTGGCGGTGCTTGGCTCCACCGGCTCGATCGGGACGACAGCGCTCCGAGTATTGGACAGACAGCGCGAGAGGTTCCGCGTGACTGCCCTCACTGCCAACAGCAACGTTGCCTTGCTCAGGGAACAAGCACATCTGTTCTCACCCTCATTTGTGGGCATGGTCGAAACGAGCGCCGATGCCGACGAGGCCTGGAAGAGCGGGACTGATGCGCTGGTTGCGGCCGCGACGCGAGACGACGTCGATATCGTCCTCAACGCCATCGTAGGCGTCGCCGGTCTGGACGCGACGCTCGCCGCGCTGGAGAAGGGGAAGCGTGTCGCGCTCGCCAACAAGGAGACGCTGGTCATTGCCGGCCACCTCGTGAGCGAGGCCTGCGCGTCGGGTCGCGGCGAGGTGATTCCAGTCGACAGTGAGCACAGCGCGATTCTTCAGTGCATCACCGGGCATCCGGCATCCCAGGTCAGGCGGGTCATTCTCACGGCTTCGGGTGGACCTTTCCGGGATTGGAGTCGCGAGAGACTTGCTCGAGCCACGGTTGAGGATGCCCTCAGGCATCCGACCTGGCGGATGGGACGAAAGATCTCGGTCGACAGCGCCACTCTGGCGAACAAGGCCCTCGAGGTGATAGAGGCGCACTTTCTGTTCGGGCTGCCTTACGATCGCATCGAAGTCGTGGTTCATCCCCAGAGCATCGTGCACTCATTCGTAGAGTTCATAGATGGCAGTGTCGTCGCGCAGATGAGCGTTCCGACGATGGAGCTACCCGTGCTCTATGCCCTTACGCACCCCGAGCGAGTTGAAGACGACGGCGTACCGCCGTTCGATCCTGTTAAACTTTCTCCAATGACTTACGAGCCTGTGGACCACCAGCGGTTTCCCGCGCTCCGACTCGGTATCGAGGCGGGAAGGGCTGGCGGTGCGGCGCCGGCGGTATTCAACGCAGCCAACGAGTGCGCCGTCGCGGCCTTCCTGGCGGGGGCGCTGGCGTTCGCGGCGATCCCGTCCGCGATATCATCGGCGCTCGCGAAACTGAGCGGGCTGCCTTCCGGCAATCGTGAGGAGCTGCTCGCCGCCGACGCCGCCGCGAGAAATCACGTCAGGCAGGTGGCATCGTGCTGAGCTGGCTCGCTCCGATCATCGTCTTCGGGCTGGTTGTCTTCGTGCATGAGCTCGGACATTTCATCGCCGCCAAGCTCACTGGCGTTTACGCGCCGCGCTTTTCCATCGGATTCGGCCCGTCACTGCTGAAGAAGCGATTTGGCGAAACTGAGTACGTGCTGGCCGCGCTGCCCCTGGGAGGGTACGTGCGGATGGCATCGAGGGAAGACGAGGCGACCGCATTCCTCGAGGGGGGGAGCGAAAATTCAGCTACGACGCCGGGCAGCCCGAAGGATGGATACGATCCGGAGGCGATGATTCCGTTCGGACCGAAACCCATTCCGGAATCCCGCTGGTTTGAATCCAAGCCACTTCCGGCGCGACTCTTCATCATGCTCGCCGGCGTAACCATGAACGCGATCCTGGCGTACGTCATCTACGTCGGACTCTTGCTGCGCTCGGGTATTCCGACTCCGATTCCTGTCGCGGCGGCTGTGAGCCCGGGAAAGCCGGCCGCCCAGGCGGGAATCGAGGCAGGGGACAGCATCGTGTCGCTGAATGGCGTCCCTCTCAGGAACTGGATGTCGCTGCTGGATAGCATTGGCGCGTCCGCCGGAGTTCCGCTCACGCTGGAAGTGGTTCGTCATGGGCAGCCGGTGACAGTTCATGTGACGCCGGTGGCTGAGATTGCACCGGATCCTCGCACCGGCGAAAGGAAGCGATTGGGGCGCATCGGGATGGTCGCGTCGGAAGTCTTCGAGCCTGTTCCCGTGACCAGGGCGTTCGGCGAGGCGTGGCGGCTGACGCTGGACAACGGCGGAAAAGTCTTCTCGACACTGCGGGCGCTGATCTCGACTGGCGCGGGAGTCTCCGACCTCGGAGGGCCGATTGCGATTGCACAGGTGTCGGTGCAGGCCGCGCGTGGTGGAATACAGAATCTTCTGGCCTTGATCGCGCTCATCAGCATCAACGTCGCGGTGTTCAACCTGCTGCCCATCCCGATTCTCGACGGCGGACAGATCGTGCTCAACGTCGCGGAAACCGTAAAAGGAAGGGCTTTCAGCACCCGCACGCGAGAACGGATACTCAAGGGCGGACTGCTCCTGATCGGACTGCTCTTTGTTACCGTCATGTTCAACGACATCAGCCGCAACATGCAGAGCATCGTGCGGCTCGTTGGACGTCTCTTTGGCCGCTCCGCCTAAACCAAAGCGGGCATTCTTTCGTACGGCACCGAAACGGAGAGCCAAAGAGCGTGCCCAACCACACGATTGCCGAGCAATCTCGGCTTCAAGCGCGTCGCCAAATAGCGGTTTCACGCCCGCGCGCGAATTGTAAGGCGAGACCCTACCGGCTAAATTTGCGCGTTATGGCTTTTCCCGGCCTTGCTGAGCGTGTGGCCGATGTGCGAGCCAGAATAGCCGCCGCGGCAGCACGCGGCGGTCACGGGCAGCGCGTGACGATCGTAGCGGTCACGAAGACGCACGGGGCCGAGGCGGTGAGCGCTGCGTACGAAGTGGGGCTGCACGACGTCGGCGAAAACAAAGTACAGGAAGCGTTGAAGAAGATGGGCGGAGTCGAAGTGCCCGTTCGATGGCATTTGATCGGCCATCTTCAGCGGAACAAGGTGAAATCGCTGGAGCATTTTGCCCTTCTCCACTCGCTCGACAGCGCGCGGCTGGCGGATGCGGTGAGTGGCTTTGGCGTCGAGCGGGGTCGGGCAGTGGATGCGCTGGTGGAGCTGAATCTCTCCGGCGAGAGCTCGAAGGGGGGCTTCTCCCCGGCCGAGCTGCTGCCTGAGGCCGAAAGAATGGCTTCTCTGTTCGGAATTCGCGTTCGCGGCGTGATGACAATGGCTAGCTTTACTGCGACGGA
This sequence comes from Gemmatimonadales bacterium, assembly GCA_038227135.1. GTDB lineage: Bacteria > Gemmatimonadota > Gemmatimonadetes > Gemmatimonadales > Gemmatimonadaceae > UBA4720. The sequence goes on along the minus strand of JBBRQC010000004.1, from coordinate 76,051 downwards.
AAGCGCTTTGCACCGGACTTTCGCTGAAGCGCGCGAGGCGCGGCAGGCTTTGATCGAGGCCGGGCATTCCGCGGAGGAGCTGTCGATGGGAATGTCCAACGATTACGAGATCGCCGTAGAAGAAGGCGCGACAATGGTGCGGCTTGGTACCACCCTCTTCGGAGCGAGGGCTAAATGATTGACGAATCGTTTCATCTGACACCTCTGGACGTGCGCCGCTACGACTTCGGTCGGGCGATTCGCGGGTACAATCCCGCGCGCGTGGATCAGTTCCGGGACCAGGTCGCGGAAGAGATGGAGCGGCTCACCCGCATAAACCAGGACCTCGACGCAAAGGCCCGAAGCTTTCACGAGCAGCTTCGAGCATTCCGCGACCGTGACAAAGCGCTGAACGACGCGCTCGTATCCGCCCAACAGCTTCGCGGGGAAGTGCGCGAGCAGGCGGAGCGTGAGGCGCAGCTCATCCTTCGGGAAGCTCAGGCCGAGGGCGAGCGGATCATCGAGGGCGCCAAGGCCGACGTCCGGCGGATGGAAGAGGTCCTCGACAACCTCGACCGCTCTCGGCGAACGTACCTCGCGCAGATGCGGACATTGATCGCGCGCCAGCTCTCCGAGGTGGAAGCGTCTGATTCGCACGTGGTCGCCAACACGCTGCGAGGCGCCGGCTCCAATTCTTCGGGGCCTACTCAAGAATGACCGTGGTCCGCCCCGAGAAGTTGGCGGGCGGAGACGCGAAAGCGGGGGACGGCCGGTTCCGCCTCCTTCCAACCGATCGCTCCCCCGACGAACTAGAGCAGGAAGTGCTGGCTCTGTGGAAAGAGGAGGACCTCTTTCAGCAGACGCTCGCCCAGGCGGAAGGGAAGCCCGAGTTCGTCTTTTTCGAGGGACCTCCGACGGCCAACGGCCGCCCGGGAATTCATCACGTTTTCTCGCGGACCGTCAAGGATCTTTTCTGCCGCTACCGCGCAATGCGCGGTTTTCATGTCGCGAGAAAAGCTGGCTGGGATACTCACGGGCTGCCGGTCGAGATCGAAGTAGAAAAGCGGATCGAAACGGATTTCGGCATTCGCACCGCCAAGCAGCAGATCGAAAAGATCGGTGTCGAGCGCTTCAATGAGATGTGCCGTGAGAGCGTATGGCGCTACCGGGCCGACTGGGAGCAGCTGAGCGAGCGAATCGGGTACTGGCTCGACTACAGCGATCCGTACGTCACGTACTCCAACAACTACATAGAGAGCGTGTGGTGGGCGCTGGCCACGATGTTCCGGCGGGGTCGCCTGTATCGCGGCCATAAAGTTCTGCCGTATTGCGCGCGCTGTGGAACGACCCTGTCCAGCCACGAGGTTGCGCAGGGCTACAAGGATGTAAAAGATCCGAGCGCCTACGTCGCCCTCGACCTTGTCGAGGAAGGGGCGAAAACACGGCGACGGATCCTCGTATGGACGACGACGCCGTGGACGCTCGTCTCCAACGTCGCGCTGGCTGTGAACCCGTCGCTCGAATACGTGGAGCTGCGGAAAAGAAAATCCGAAGCGGACGAGACCATCATCCTCGCCCTCGCCCGGACTCCGGCGGTTCTGGGCGATGATTTCGCCGGCCGCTGGGAAACCGTGCGCTCTTTCCGCGGAAGCGAGCTGGTCGGCAAGCGTTACAAGCGTCCGCTCGATTGGATCGAGTACACGGAAGGCAAGCACGAGATCATCATCGGCGAGTCCTTCGTCTCCGCCGACGAAGGAACCGGCGTCGTTCACATGGCGCCGGCGTTCGGCGCGGACGACTACGCGGCGGGTCAGCGAAACGGTCTGGCCTTTCTTCAGCCCGTAAATCTTCGCGGCGAATTTCCCGAGGGCATGCCCCTCGTCGCCGGGATGTTCGTCAAGGAGGCCGATCCGGTCATTCTCGAGGAGCTGAAGCGCCGCGGCGTGCTGTGGAAGTCGAGCCTCCACGAGCACGCGTACCCGCACTGCTGGCGCTGCGAGACCCCGTTGCTCTACTACGCCCGCACGTCGTGGTTCATTCGCACGACGGAATTCAAGGACGCGATGCTCGTCCGCAACTCGCGCGTCGACTGGCACCCATCGGAAGTCGGAGCCGGTCGCTTCGGGGAGTGGCTGACGAACAACATCGATTGGGCCGTCTCGCGTGACCGTTACTGGGGCACTCCGCTTCCGATCTGGGTATGCGACCGTGATGCGTCGCACGCGGAAGCCATTGGCGGATTCGCGGAGCTGTCGGAGAGATCCGGCGTCGCGCTCGAGAAGAACTTCGATCCGCACAAGCCGTTCATCGATCGCCACACCTGGCAGTGCTCGTGCGGCGGTAAGATGACGCGAACGCCAGAGGTGGTGGACGCGTGGTTCGACTCCGGATCGATGCCATTTGCACAGTGGCATTTCCCGTTCGAGAACCGCGAGACGTTCGAGCGCCACTACCCCGCGGATTTCATCGCCGAAGGTATCGATCAGACGCGCGGTTGGTTCTACTCGCTGCTGGCGATCGCGACCGGCCTCGGCGACGCCCTCCCGAACAACCTGCTCGCCCACGAGGCGCACGCTCCGGGCGTCGGCGAGACTGCGCCGTACCGCACGGTCGTCGTCAACGATCTGGTTCTTGATGCCGAGGGACAGAAGATGTCGAAGCGGCTCGGAAACATCATCGAGCCTGGCTCCGTGATTCCGCGCTACGGCGCCGACGCCGTTCGGCTTTTCCTCACGACTTCGAGCCAGATCTGGACACCTCGCCGATTCGACGAGGCGGGAATCCGCGACACGGCTGGGCGATTCCTGCTCACCTTCAAGAACGTCTACACAGGAATCTTTGCGGAGTACGCGAATTTCGGCTGGCGCCCAACGGAAAAGGACCCCGCCGTGGGCGACCGTCCGCTTCTGGATCGCTGGGTGCTTTCCCGGCTCGCCTCGGTGGAGCGCGAGGCCGACGAGATGCTCGGCCGCTATGAAGCGACAAATGCGGCGAAGGCGGTCATGAATTTCTTCGACGAGGATGTGTCGAAGTGGTACGTCCGCCAGAGCCGGCACCGCTTCTACGACGTCGACGGACAGGACAACCGGGCGGCTTTTGCCACCCTGCACGAGGTGCTTACGATCACCTGCCGGCTGCTGGCTCCATTCGCCCCCTTCATAACCGATTGGGTCCACCGGGAGCTGAGCGGTCACTCGGTGCACCTCGCGCCTTACACCCGCCCCAAGCCGGGCACGGTCGACGTCGACCTCGACCGGGCGATGTCGCATATCCGGACGGTGGCCACGCTCGGCCGCGCAGCCCGGGAGGAAGCCGGGGTGAAGGTGCGCCAACCCCTCGGCAGAATGGTATGCGTCGTGCCTTTGCCGGGAGTCGTATTTCGGGGGGCCGCGGCACGGGCTGAAATGATGCTCGAGGAGTTAAGCCCCCTCCTGGCCGCCGAGCTGAACATAAAAAAGGTGGAGTTCATCTCCAGCGCTGACGATCTAGTAACTTTAGAGGCTAAGCCGAATTTCCGTTCGCTGGGTAAGAAGTTCGGCAAGAACACGCCTCTGGCCAGTGAGGCAGTCCACGCCCTGAGCAGTGAAGCGCTGAGGGAGTTCGAGGCGGGGAAGCCGTTGTACGTTTCGGTCGAAAACGAATCTCGCGAGCTTGGCGCGGAAGACCTGACGGTCGTTCGCCGCGCTTCGGGCGAGTTGGTGGTGAAGGAGGAAGGCGGATATTTTGCCGCGCTCGATCCGGTTGTCACGCGAGAGCTTCGGCTCGAGGGGCTGGCGCGAGAACTGGTCAGCAGGATCCAGAAGTTGAGGAAGGAATTGGGTTTCGCCGTGAGTGATCGCATCACGCTTTTTCTGGGGGCGGATGCGGAGATTCAGGAAGCGATGAAGGTTTTTCAGAAATGGATCGCCGAGGAAGTTCTCGCCGTGCGCATTGCGATCGGCGATAAAATCGAAGGAACACACGCGACGCACGCGTTCGACCTTGATGGGCAGAGCGTTGAAGTCGCCTTAGAGAGGGTAGGTTAGAAATGGCAACCGCAGCCAGCAATAAGAAACCGAAGGCCATGCCGAAGAAGAACCTCGTGCATTTCGAGAAGCGACTGCTCGAAGAGCGCAAGCGCGTCCTCAAGGAGCTGGGTCACTACGACGAGACTTTTGGTTCGACTCCGCAGGGCGCCGACGGAGATCTGAGCGCTTATTCCTTCCACATGGCGGATCAGGGCACTGACGCAATGGAGCGCGAGAAGGCGTTCCTGTTCGCGAGTCAGGAAGGCCGCTTCCTCTGGCACATCGACGAAGCGCTCCGCCGCCTTTATCGGAATCCCGAACAGTTCGGCAAATGCCACAACTGCGGACGTGAGATCAGCTTCGAGCGTCTAGACGCACTGCCGCACGCCAGATACTGCATCGAGTGCAAGCAGCGCGAAGAAGATGGAAAGCGCCAAGCCTAATCCGCCCCTTTTCTGGGGCACTCTGATTCTGGTCGTGGCGCTGGATCTGGTAACGAAGGTGATTGCCGCGGGCAGCCTGTCGCCGCAGCACATACCGCACGAGATACTCGGCAACCACATCCGGCTGACGCTGGTGTACAATCCTGGCGCGGCGTTCGGCTTGAACCTCGGTATTTACTCCCGATGGATCTTCATGGCGCTCACCGCGGGCGCGCTGGTCATCCTCGGCCGGCTGTACCAGGCGACGCGTCAGGGTGATCTCCTGCGCACGCTTGCCCTGGGCCTGGTGTGCGGCGGGGCGGTGGGAAACCTCATCGACCGCGTTCGTACGGCCACCGGGGTCGTCGATTTCATCGACGTCGGGCTAGGCGACGTCCGCTGGCCGACCTTCAATGTCGCGGACATGGCGGTGAGTGTCGGAGCCTTTCTCCTCGCGTGGGTGTTGTGGGGGGAAGAGCGGTCGCCGGGGCCCGCTGTCGCTCCGGCTTCAGTATCGGATACGCCGACGGAGATCTAGGTCTGAGCGAAATCAAGGATTTTCCAGTCGAGGCGGACAGCGATGTCCGCCTCGATCTCTTTATTGCCCAAAAGGCGGAGCTGTCGCGCACACAGGCGGCAACCCTGATTGCTCAGGGGCACGTCCTCGTCGGTGGGCGGCTGCAGAAGGCGAGCTACCGGACGGTGACTGGCGACGTGGTGCGAGTCGAGATCCCCAAGGTGGAGAAGCGGACGATCGCCGGGGAGGACATCCCCGTCTCGATTGTCTACGAGGACGACGCGCTGCTGGTGGTAGACAAGCCGGCCGGAATGGTCGTCCACCCGGCCCCGGGCAACTGGAGTGGGACCCTCGTAAACGCTTTGCTGGGGCGTGGGGGGGCATTGTCGAGCGAGGGGGAGCCGGAGCGCGCCGGAATGGTGCACCGGCTCGACAAGGAAACCTCGGGACTCCTGGTCGTCGCGAAAACCGACCGGGCACACCGGATTCTGAGCGCGGCGATAGCCGCCCGGCGGGTGGTTCGGCGCTATGCAGTGATGACATGGGGCCACATCACCAGCGATGCGTTTACGATCGACAAGCCGATAGCCCGGGATCCGCGAGACCGGAAGCGCATGGCAATCGTCAATAAGGGTCGGCCGGCCAAGACCGACCTCATACGCCTTGCCCGGTTCGACGCGGGGGACCTACTTCGTGCGCATCTCCATTCCGGACGGACTCACCAAATCCGCGTTCATCTCGCGTCTATCGGCCATCCTGTCATGGGCGACGACGTGTATGGCGGGGGCGGAGGACGTCGTGTGGCCGGACTTCCTCCCAAGCGGCACTTCCTCCACGCGGCGTGGCTCGCGTTCAATCATCCCGTGACCGGCCAACCGCTCGATTTCCGCTCTCCGCTTCCGGAGGATCTCGCGCACGCGCTCTCCGTGATGTCGGGCGAGCACGCGCTTGCTCCCGGAGCCGACGCCCTTACGTCGTTCCGATTCTATGAGTGAGTCGGTAACGATTCCGCCGGAACAGACGGTCGAAGAAGAGCCGCGCATTCCCACGCGCCGGCTCCTGGCGTTCGAGGTCGGCGGCAGCGTGTTCGCCTGCGAAATGGAATCGTTTCGCGAGATCGTCCCGACACCGCGGACGACGAGGCTGCCCGGAGCGCCCGACACCGTGTGCGGGCTGATCAACCTCCGCGGCACGATCGTGACGGTCATCGATGGTGGAGTCGCACTCGGGAAACCGCCGTGCGCGCGTACAAGCGGGCTGATCCTGCTGGCCGATTATTTCGAGCGGCTCGTTGGTGTCGGCGTCGATGACGTTCGTGACATCCACGATGTCCCGATCGATCAGTTCGAGAGCGCGGACCCGACGGATCCCAGTGTGGAAGGCGTAGTCACTGGGGTCGTGGAGATCGAAGGCAAGAAAGTGATGGTGCTGGATGTAAAGGCGCTGGTTCAGAAAGTCATCGGACAAGGGAGGTAGGGTGAGCAGCACTGTGCTGGTTTGTGACGACGCGGTATTCATGCGGACGATGGTTAGCGACATCTTGTCCCAGGCAGGGTTTACCGTCGTCGGCGAAGCCGAGAACGGAAAGCAGGCGGTCGAGAAGTACCAGCAGCTGAAGCCGGATCTGGTGACGATGGACATCATCATGCCCGAGATGGGCGGCATCGAGGCGGTGAAGCAGATCACCCAGCTCGATCCCTCCGCCCGAATTCTCATGTGCAGCGCGATGGGCCAGCAAGCTCTCGTCCAGGAAGCGCTGCAGGCCGGAGCACGCGACTTCGTGGTGAAGCCGTTCCAGCCGAGTCGCGTGCTGGAAGCGGTGCAACGGGTGCTCGCCTGATGGATACAGGCCGCTACGCCAAGCTCTTTCTTTCCGAGAGTCGTGAGAATCTTTCGGAAATAAACAACGCACTCATCGAGCTCGAGCGTGGTGGCAGCATTACGGCCATTGACCGCCTTTTTAGGGCGGTGCACACGATGAAAGGGATGGGCGGAGCAATGGGCTACACGTCGGTCAGCGAGCTTTCCCACGAGCTGGAAACGCTGCTCGACCGCTTGAGAACCGGGTCATTGAACGTGACTGCAGTGATAATGGATACCCTGTTCGCGGGTGTCGATGCACTGGAGGAGGCGGTCGCTCTGGCCACAGCGGCGACTCCCACACAGCACGACGTGACGGAAATCATGGCGCGCATCAAGGCTGCTTCCAGCGAGGAGATTCCGCAGACCTTCACGACCGAGTTCGCCATCATGTCGGTGGAGAAGAACGAGGAGGAAGCAAAAGCGCCCATTTCGAAAGCGGCTCGCCACATTCGCATCGATTCCCGTCGGCTCGATGCGCTGCTGAATCTGATGGGAGAGCTCGTGATCGCCCGCGATCGCATCGCCCAGATCGCCGAGCGCATCGGCGACGAAGCTCTCATCGAGGCGACTCTGCGTGCCTCCCAGATCGTGGCAACGCTCCAGAACGAGATCATGAACAGTCGAATGGTGCCGGTGTGGCAGGTGTTCGACCGTTTCCCGCGCGTCGTTCGCGACACCGCGCGATCGCTCGGCAAGGAAGTGGAATTCAAGATCGAAGGTAAGGAAATCGAGCTGGACCGGTCCATGCTCGACGAGATGGGAGAGCCGGTACTTCACCTGCTGCGAAATTCGCTCGATCACGGGATCGAAACCCCGGCCGAGCGAAAAAAGGCCGGCAAACCGCCCACGGCGACCTTGACTCTCACTGCCGAGCGCGATCGAGCGACGGTGCTCATCCGCGTCACCGACGACGGCCGAGGCATCGATCAGGCGAAGGTGCTGCCGCGCGCGATAAAGCTTGGACTCGTCGATGCCGCCACCACCAAACTTTCGGAAGACGAGTTGGTGCGCATCATATCGCGCCCCGGATTCTCCACGGCCGACAAGGTGACCGACATTTCGGGACGCGGAGTGGGATTCGACATCGTGGCGAACAAGGTTCGCGCCCTTGGCGGTTCTCTCGAAGTGCGCACCGACTCCGGGCTGGGGACCAACGTCAGCATGCGTCTTCCGCTCACCCTGGCGATCACCCGCGCCCTCATCGCCCGCGTCGAGCAGGAAGTCTACGCCATTCCTCTCACGCACGTGCTCGAGACCTTCGCGTTGTCACAGCCAATGCTCCAGCAGATCAAGGGAAGGGAAGTTGTCGCGATCCGCGACGATCTGTTTCAGGCGATCTGGCTCCGTGAAAAGGTCGGGCTTCCCGCGTCGAACAAGACCGGCGGACAGGTCGTCCTCGTGGAGCTAGCTGACCGCCGTGCCGCGCTCATCGTCGACGAGTTTACCGGACAGCAGGAAATCGTGGTCAAACAGTTCGACGGCGTGAATGGCAGCAGAACTCTCTTCAGCGGTGCCACCATTCTTGGCGATGGTGCGCCCGCCCTCATAGTCGACGCCTCCACCCTCCTTTGAAATGACAAATCGCCGCGATGGACAATCGACCGATGGTGGAACCACGCTGATGAGCAGCGCGCGCCTCGACGCGCTGCGAGAAGTCGCCAACATAGGCGCGGGCCACGCTGCTACTGCTCTCTCGACGCTGACGGGCACGCGGATCATGATCAGCGTGCCGATGGTGAACATCGTCCCTCCGGGTGATTTCGTTCCGGAGATTGCAGCCGACGTAGAGATTGTCGCTGTGCAGATGGCAATGTCGGGCGACATCGGGGGCCAAACCGTATTTCTGCTCGCGACTCCGTCCAGCCTCCGGCTCGCCGAACGGATGCTGAGACGCAAGCGGGGGACATCTCAGAGCCTCGGACCGCTCGAACAGTCGGCTCTGAAGGAAGCGGGCAACATTCTGGCTGGGGCTTACCTGACGGCGCTGAGCGAGTTTCTGAAAATGGGGCTCATGCTTTCTCCGCCCACGCTTACCACCGGCGACCCGAGTCATGCGTTGCATTCGCTGGGCGACCACGCTCCCAAGACCGATTCCCCCATACTTTGCGTGGAGACCGAGTTCTTCTTGGAGGAGCCGGTGGAGAGCCTGCATGGATTCTTCCTGCTTGTCCCTGATCAGAGCGCGTTCGACGCAATCTTCCGCGCGGTGCGCGTAGACTGACCCGATGACGCTAGCGGCAACTGCCCGCCCACCGGCAGTCGCGAATGGCGGTGAGATCGACATACTGCGGTCGTTCGCGCGCCGGATCGATCCGTCGGACGCGGGCGCTTACAACAATCTCGGGGTCCTGTATTTCCGAAAGGGGCTGACCGACGAGGCGATCGTCGCCTTCTCGCGCGCTCTCGCGCTCGACGAGCGGATGGGCGTGGCGCGTCGGAATCTGGAGATCGCGTATGGTGAAAGCGGCATTCTCGAGCGCCGGCTTCAGGACCTCGAGGAACGGCTGCGAGCGAATCCGAGCGACCTCGAAGCCCTCGTCCAGAGCGGAATAGCGGAGAAGACAGCCGGCAGGCTGGAAAGGGCTCACGTCCTGTTTCAGCGCGCGATCGAGCTCGATGCTGACAGCTCGGTTCTCCACTTTCTTCTCGCCGAGACGCTCTACAATCGCGGATTGCACGAGGAGGCGATGCGGTCCGTGCGCCGCTCCATCGAGCTGAACCCGGAGAACCCCGACGCTCTTTACCTGATCGGTTTCATACTCGGAGATCTCGGGCGCAGCGAAGAGGCCGCTGAAGCGAACCGGCGCGCCGTGATGCTGAATCCGACGCTCGTCCGAGCCCAGGCTAATCTCTCTCTGCAGACCTATCGCCACGAAGTCACGCCAAGCCATCAACAGAGAACCCCCGCGGGCGCGCACATCACACTCGGGCGCGCTCTGCGCCAGAAGGGATATTTCCAGGAGGCGCTCAAGGAATACGAGAAGGCCATCGAGGGCGGTGAAGCGAACGCGGAAGTGCTGCAGGCGATGCTCGAGCTCTATCTGCTTCAGCGTGACACGGGGGCCGCGATCGCAACCGCCGACCGCTTTGCGCGCGAATTTTCTCCGACCGCGAAGACGTGGAACGGTCGCGGAGTAGCGCTCCAGCTCGAGGGCCGCCACACGGAAGCCGAAGAGAGCTACAATCGCGCGCTGGAGATCGACTCGAGCTATCCGTTCGCGCACAACAACATCGGTGTCCTCATCTGGCACAAGAGCGACACCAGGAGCGCCATCAATTCGTTCAGGCGCGCGCTGCAGGCACCTTCGCCACCGGTCGAGGCGCGGCTGAATCTCGCGCTCGGCTTGTTCCGAAGAAAACACATCGACCTGTCACTCGAAGCGTACCGGCAGGTTCTCAGCACAGCTCCGGAGCATCCGGTGGCTTGGAACGGGATTGGACTGATACTCGTCGAGCTGGAAAGATACTCCGATGCGCGAAATGCGTTTGCTCGCGCAATCCAGGCGAACCCGGATTTCGCCGAAGCCCACTACAATCTCAGCTTCACCCTATCGAACCTCGGCGATTTCAGCTCGGCGCTCCGCGAGACGAAGCGGGCGCTATCGCTGGATCCGATGTATACGCCGCAGAAACTCGAGCTGGCGATCGAGCTTCCGCACGAAGAGATCCGTCTCACGGTCGCGCCACCAATCACGGAGACGGACGAGTCGGTAGACCACGTCGAGGACTTCCACTTCGACCCGGCGATCCTGGAGGAACTGTTCGCCGTCAAGCCGACGCGCGCCGAGCAGGTGACGGAAGATCCGATGGCGGGGTTCACGCTCGCCCGCGATTTCATCACCAAGGGCCTCCACGACCGCGCGCAGGGCGAGATCGCGCGTGTCCTGGCGCGCGGTGGCGACAAGATCGTTGGGCTCGTTTTGGCCGGGGATGGATTCGCCGCCCAGGGCCTCCACGGCGAAGCGCTGGAACGATATCGTCGGGCGCTCGAGACGGAACCCACGAATCCCTTCGCTCGGCAGGGAACGGCCCGATCGCTGCTCGCCCTCGGTCGCGCGGAGGAGGCGCGTCCGTACGCGGAAGCCCTTGTCGAGGCGGGGAGCACCGATGTGAACCTCCTTCTGCTGGCCGCGGAGGCGCGGGTGGCGTCTCTCGACAAGCCGGGAGCGCGTGAGCTACTCGTCTCACTGCAGAAGAATGAAGGCCGGAATGCGAACGTCCTGAAACGCGTCGGTGATCTCTATGCCGCGCTCGGTGATTCTCACGAGGCGATCGGGGCTTATCGCGGCAGCCTGGCTCTCGATGAGCGACAGGTGGAGACGCGCGTCGCCCTCGGAAGACTGCTCGCCAAAGCCGGTGACGACACCGGTGCCATCAGAGAGCTGGAGTCGGTTCTTGTTACCGCGCCAAACCACGATGCCGCGGTGGTGGAGCTCGTCGGGCCATATCGTCGCACCGGTCGATCCCGCAGCGCGCTGCCGCGCGTCGTCGCGCTGGTTCGGCGCGATGTTTACCACTTCGCGGCCCTCATCGCACTGGGAGAGATCCTCATCGACCTGGCGCGCGAGAGCGACGCGCTCAACGCGTTCGATCGCGTGCTGAGGTTCGATCCGAACCACTCGGAAGCGCTGCGCTACTACCGGCTCATGCAGAGAGGGCGGCGCTGATGGCCATTGAAGGACCTCTCCGCGAGCTTGGCATCCACGACGTGTTCCAGCTCCTCGATCTGAGCAGGAAGACGGGAACGCTCCGCATAACTTCTCCGGAGCGAAACAACGAAGGCAGCGTCTACTTTGACGCGGGCACAATTGTCGCCGCGACGATGAAGAGCAACCCGCATCTGCTGGGCACGATCCTGGAGCGCTCTGGCAAAGCAACCGCGGCGGATCTGGCGCGCGCCACCGCGATGCAGCGGGCGGGCGACAAGCGCCGTGTCGGCGAGATCCTGGTCGCCCATGGAATCGTGACTCCGCGCGACATCGACCGGTTCATGCGTCAGCAGATCGAGACCGTCGTCTTCGATCTCATGTCCTGGTCCGAGGGATTCTTTTCCTTCTCCGAAGAGCCGCCGCGGCCCATTCGCAAGGACATCGCCGTTCGAGTGAGCACCGAGTCGTTATTGATGGAAGGCGCGCGTCGCATCGACGAATGGTCGCGGATGGCGGACAAGATTCCCGACGCCCGGGTTCTGCCGCGTCTCGCGCCCCTCGACGACGGACCGGAATCGTTCATCGATTTGCTGCCGCGCGAGTGGGAAGTCCTGTCCGTGATCGATGGAGAACGGAATCTGCACGAGATCGGAAAGCGTCTGGTGTTGCCGGAGTTCGAAGTCGCCAAGATCATCTACGGCATGCTGAGCACCGGCCTCATCGAGATCACGCCGCCGGAAGACGGAGGGCAACGTGGCTGAGTCTGCGCGCTCTCTCTTCGCGACGGCGATTGGAGATGCCGAACAGACGGCACTGCTCCTGGACGCCGCCGGCGTCCCGCTCGCCGGCAGCTACGTCGACGATCGCGGACGCGACATCTCGGCCGAGGTCGGCGCGGCGCTGAGTGGCGTGAGCAGGGAGGTATCCCGCTCGATGCGCCTGCTCTCGCTCGGCGCGTGGACAGCGGTCGTCGTGGAGACCGACGCGGCGACGATCGCGCTCGCCCCCGCGCCGCAGGATAGTGTCGTGCTCCTCGCCTCCTCGTCCGCGGTTCCGTTGGGGCTCGTGCGACGGGTGCTCACGCGCTCGGTCGCACTCGCCATCAACTGGATGCAGGGGCGCGTATGAAAGGCGCATTCGCGGAAATAGTGACCACCCTGTCCCACCTGCCCGGTGTCGTGGCAGCCATGATCGTGGGCTCGTCCGACGGATTGATCGTCGAGACGAGTCCGATGAAGGGTGCGGCGGCCGGCGGTGCGGATTCTCGCAAGCATACCGCTGCGCTAGCGGCCTATCTTTACTCCAAAATAACACGCGCATCGGATGCTGCCCGTCTCGGCACTCCGGCGTTCATGCGCCTGGAGGCCGAGCGGGGACAAATCTGCGTCGTCGGCGCCGCCGACGTCGTACTCGTCACGATCGTCACGTCTGACGCCAACCTGGGACGAGTGAGACTGGATATGATGAAGGCAGCCCGAGACAAATCATGACGCAGCCAACAGTAGCCGAACCGTGGGTGGCAGCGCCGCTCAGGCGGCTGATGGACGACGCCCGCCTCATATCGGGGGTATTGCTCTATCCCACCGGGAAGGCGGTCGGCCAATTCGGCTTTTCCAATGCGGCCGATGTGATGTCTGTCTGCGCGCTCACCTCAGCGATCAACGCGTCGGCGCGAGAGCTCGGTCGACAGCTCGACGGGAAGCCATTCCTGGAGATGCACCACGCTGGCGTTGACCGGCAGGTGTTCATGGCGCGCTGCGCCGCGAGTCAGCACGAATTCCTTTTCGTCGGCGTGTTCGACCGCGAAAGCTCGTTCGGAGTCGTGGAGATCTATTTCGAGGAGTTCCAGAAGGCGATCGAGAAGCTGACGCCGCAAACGGAAGTTCGCGGAAAAGGCCCATCCGGCGATTTCGAGGGCGAGCTCAATCGCAGCCTCGACGCGCTCTTCGGCCCGCTCGGGAAATAATGTCAGTCGTCAACTACGGTACTCGCGAGATCACGTGCAAGATCGTGTACTACGGTCCCGGCCGGTCGGGCAAGACGACCAATCTTCAGCACGTCTATTCGCAGCTGCCCGAAGAGCGAAAGGGCAAGATGGTTTCGCTCGCGACTGAGACGGATCGAACCCTTTTCTTCGATTTCCTTCCGCTGGATCTCGGAACGATTTCCGGGTTCGCGACGCGGTTTCAGCTGTACACGGTACCCGGGCAGGTGTACTACGCGGCAACGCGGAAGCTGGTGCTGCAGGGTGTGGACGGCGTCGTGTTCGTTGCAGACAGCCAATCGCGACAGCTCGCGGAGAACATCGAGAGCCTGCAGGATCTGCACGCCAATCTCGCGGACGAAGGTCTCGATCCGCGCACGCTGCCGCTCGTCATGCAGTACAACAAGCGCGACCTGCCTGCGGGAGAGATAAGTACCATTCAGGAGCTGGACGAGACGCTCAACTTCCGCGCGGCGCCCTATTTCGCCGCCAACGCGATCAACGGCGGCGGAGTCTTCGAGACTCTGCGCAGCATTGCGTCGATGGTGCTCGGCCGGCTCAGCGCTCCGGCCCCGAAAGGATCCTGAGCGTGGCCACCGGCGTCAAGAAAGGAGCGGAGGACGACAGCGGCGAGTTCGCCGACTTCATGGCCGACATCAGCCATGAGATCGCGAAGCGCGTCGAGTCGCTCAACCCGACGCCCAAGAGTATGCCTGCTCACAGGAAGGAAACCACTCCGGTCCCGGATCCCGGCGTTATCCGCGAGTGGGACAACGTCGCCGACCGAATGATCGAGGAGATGGGCTGATGGCCATCAAGGGCAGCCTAAAGGAAGCGAGCCTCCCTGACGTTCTGCAACTGCTCTCGATGGGAAAGAAGAGCGGCTGTCTCGGTCTCTCCTTCCACGACAGCTTCGGGTCGATCTATTTCGACGCCGGGCGCATCTGTCATGCGGCGATCGTGAACCGCCCCCTCGATACCGAGAATGCCGTTTATACGCTCTTCACGTGGACGAGCGGCACCTTCAACTTCGAGCCAGGTGTCGAGCCGGAGGATGGCGCGGAGCGAGTCTCGGTCGACCCGCAGTCGTTGCTGCTCGAAGGCGCGCGCCGGGTCGACGAGTGGTCGCTGATCGAAAAGAAAATCCCGAGCTTCGACGTCGTCTACAGCATCGACCGTCCGCGCCTGACGCGGAACCGGGACGCGCTCTCCCCTGAGCAGGAAGCGCTGCTTCCTCTTCTCGACGGCCACCGCGACATCAACGCTCTGATCCGGGATTCAGGTTTGAGTGAGTTCGACGTGGGGAAGGCGCTCTATGGACTTCTCAATGCGTCGTTTCTGCTCCCTGTGGGGCGCAAGAGAACGACGCCGACTCTGCCCCGAAACGCGAGCCCGTTGGAACGCCGCGAGCTGGCAAGCGCGTTGTACAGGGCTGGCATGCACGACGAAGCGGAGCGCGAGTTCCGCGCATTGGTCGAGGAAGCGGCTGATCCGATCGCGTCATTTCATCTCGGATTGATCGCGCTTCGCAAGAAAGAGTGGGCGGGAGCGGTGAACGCGTTCATGACATCTGCCCCGAACGCCCCGAGCAAGACCGCGCTGCTGCACAATCTGGCGCTCGCCTATGAGCAACTCGGGCAGCTCGAGAAAGCCAAGCTGGTGATAGACCGCGCGATCATAGCCGGCGGCAATTCGGAGCCTCTCATCCAGCTGCAATCGGCAATCATCTCCGCTCGACTGGGAGATCTGCAATCCGCCAAGGTGGCGCTCAGCGAAGCACGCAGTCTGTGGAGCTCCAGCCAGCCGCCGCCGGTCTGGTTCCATTACGCGGCGCAGGTGGCGGCGTTGACGGACGACCCCGATCGCGAGATTCTGCTGCTGGCAGCAGCGGCCGAGACTCACCCGCAGTCGCCGGTGCTGCTGAACAATCTGGCAGCCGGATATCTCAAACGTGGGGAATACGTGCACGCACGGGACGTAGCGGAAAAAGGGATCACCATCGCGCCGGAGCTGCCACAGCTGCGTCGCAATCTGTCTGCGGCGCTCGAGGGAATCGCACGCGCCGAAAAGGACGCTGCACAACCGACGAATCGCTCCTGACAGTCACCACCGAGTTGATTCAGGGCGACGACGCCGAATTCCACGCGCTGATGGAGAAGATCACGCGCGACAGCGGGTTTCAGTGCTCGAGCTACAAGGACAAATGCCTGCGCCGCCGGATCGCGGTTCGCATTCGCGCGCGAGGCGCGTCGGGTTGCGCCGAGTATTCGTCGATGCTCGACAGCGATCCGCGTGAATACGAACGGCTGATGCGCTCGCTCACCGTCAACGTCACCAAGTTCTTTCGCAACTGGGAGACATACTCGGCGATCGATCAAAAGGTCGTTCCGGCGCTCCTCGTGCAGGAGGATCGAGAAGTCCGCGTCTGGAGCGCGGGCTGTTCCTCCGGCGAAGAGCCATACTCGCTCGCCATCCTCATGCACAGGCACGCGGCAACGAATCGCGGGAAGGGACTGGAATCGGTGTCGATCGTAGGCACGGATATCGACACCGATTGCCTGGAGGAAGCTGGCACGGCAGTCTACGGCGAGGCTGCGCTGGGTGATACGCCGGCGGAACTGCGGGAACAGTATTTCCCGCAGACGGCGGGTTTGCGGACGATGCTGCCCGAGGTGCGACGGCTGGTCACATTCGAGGCTCGCGATCTGCTGCAATTCAAGCCACCGTTCGAGGCTGCACACCTCATCGTTTGCCGGAACGTGATCATCTATCTCGAGCGACCCGCGCAGGACGCGCTGTACTCCCATTTCCACAAAACGCTCGCACCGGGCGGATTTCTCGTGCTCGGCAAGGTGGAGACGCTGCTGGGCGAATCAAGGGGACTTTTTTCTCCGGTCAATGCGCGCGAGCGCATTTTCCGCAAGATCTGACCCGGCACCGACGGCATGAAGGGGGCGCAATCCAGTGTGCTGGTGGTCGACGATAGTTCATTCATGCGCGCGCTGATCGCCGAGATGGTGGAATCGACTCGCGAGTTTCGGGTGGTCGGAACGGCAGCGGACGGAGTCGAGGCCATCGAGTCGATCCGTGCCCTCAACCCGGACATCGTGACGCTCGACATAGAAATGCCACGGCTGGACGGGCTGCAGACACTCGAAACGATCATGAGGGAGATGCCCCGACCAGTGGTCATGTTGAGTGCCGCCGGGTCGGAGCGCGGAAACGAGATGACACTTCGCGCACTGGAGCGCGGGGCGGTGGAATTCGTGAGGAAGCCTTCGGGTCCCATCAGCATTGACTTGCTGACGGTGAGGCAGGAGCTGGTCACGGCGCTGAACGCTGCGCGCGCGGTGAACATGGCGGGGGTCCGGACACCCACGCAGGGAGGCGTTCCGGTCGGGGGGGAGACGGTCCCCAAGAAAATCTCAGGGGCGGCGACCCGCGTTGTCGTGATTGCGGCATCGACCGGTGGACCACGCGCTCTCGGAGAGATCGTTCCGCACCTTCCCGACACACTGGGAGCTGGGGTGCTCATAGTTCAACATATGCCCGCAGAGTTTACGCGCAGCCTATCCCACCGGCTCGATTTGATGAGCCCGCTGCCAGTCGCGGAGGCCGCGGACGGAGAGGCATTGCTCGAGAATCACGTTTACCTGGCGCCGGGAGGATTCCATATGACCGTTACAGGTGTTGCGGGCGACGCAAAGATATGCCTCGATACCTCGGCGACCATCTGGGGTGTCAGGCCCGCCGCCGATCGTCTGTTCGTTTCCGCTTCCGATGTCTTCGGCGCGAACGCAATTGCGGTGGTGCTCACGGGGATGGGTCGTGACGGCGCCGAGGGCTCGAGGCGAATTCGCGCCGCAGGCGGAAAGACTGTAATCCAGGACCGCGACAGCTCGATCATCTATGGAATGCCCCAAGCCGCGATGGAAGCGGCCGGCGCCGACCGCGTCGCACCCGCGCGTGACATCGCGCGCGCGATCAATGATCTCTGCCGCTCCGTAAAGCGAGGCATTGGCGGATGAACACACGCGGGGTATCGTTCGCTCTTTGTTGCTCACCACCCAACAGGCTCAGACGCGCTATGAACGAGGGCAGGGTAGACAATGCGTAGAATTCTCGTGACAGGCGCTGCCGGATTCATCGGCACCAACTTCGTCCATTTCTGGGCCGAGCATCATCCCGGCGACACCGTCGTCGGGCTGGACGCGCTCACGTACGCCGGCAATTTGTCGAACCTGGAGCCACTCGCGGACAACGAACGATTCACCTTCATCAAGGGTGACATTCGCGACGGCGACACGATGCACGAGATCATAAAGCGCGAAGGCATCGACACAGTTGTGCACTTCGCCGCCGAATCGCACGTGGATCGGTCCATCAGAGGGCCGGATCCTTTCATCGATACCAACGTCCGAGGAACGCATGAGCTGTTGAAGGCCGCTCGCGCAGCGTGGTCCGAAGACTGGTCAGGCGGTGCGCGGCGCTTCCACCACATCTCCACCGACGAGGTTTACGGATCGCTGGCGCCCAACGCGGCTCCATTCACTGAAGAGAACGCATACGCTCCGAATTCACCGTACGCCGCAAGCAAGGCAGGCGCGGATCACCTGGTGCGGGCGTATCACCATACCTACGGTCTCCCGGTGACGACCACAAACTGCTCGAACAACTACGGCTCTTACCACTTCCCCGAAAAGCTGATTCCCCTCACCATCGTGAACGCGCTGGATGGAAAGCCGCTGCCGGTTTACGGAGATGGGCTCCAGATCCGCGATTGGCTTTACGTCCGCGACCACTGTCGCGGTATCGAGCGCGTGCTCGAGAAAGGACGCCTGGGGGAGACCTACAACCTCGGCGGGAATTCCGAACGGAAGAACATCGACGTCGTCAAGGCAATCTGCAAACACATCGATACACTGTTCGCGAATGACGAAAAGCTGCGTGAGCAATTCCCGAAATCGGCGGCCGCAACCGGTGGGGATACGTCGGAGCTGATCAAATTCGTGAAGGACCGGCCAGGACACGACCGGCGTTACGCTATCGACGCTATGAAGGCGACATTGGAGACAGGATACGGGCCATCGGAGTCGTTCGAGACCGGTCTGCTCAAGACGATCAAATGGTATATCGCGAACGAGGCCTGGTGGCGATCCGTGATGGATGGCAGCTACCGGGACTGGGTAGAGCTGCATTATTCCGAGGGCAAGAAACCCGGCTCTTAGGACCTTCTGCATCCCACCGAAGTAGCAATTCGGGTTGACACGCATTTCCAACCGCCCTACACTACCTCGCTTATGGCCAAAACCGATCTTGCCAGTGGTCCAAGGGCTCAGCGGGATATGACTGGTCGTCGTTCCTGGCTCTACTGGACCCTGGCCGCTGTGGTTCTCGTTGCGGGCTTCGCCGATCTTGCGCGTGGCGGCGAAACGCTAGCCCCGATCCTGCTTGTCATCGGGTACTGCGTCCTGGTTCCGCTGGCCATTCTGCGGTGACGGGATAGGCTCGGTTTCTGCACCGGGCGAGTAGCTCAGTTGGTTAGAGCGCCTGCCTTACACGCAGGATGTCGGGGGTTCGAGTCCCTCCTCGCCCATTAGAGGTCTCAGGGACCCACGGATTGGGAATTGGTGTAGGAATGTTTACCGACTCGGAGGTTATACCATTGAAGGCACGTCAACGTCATTCACGACCGGCTCTCCTCGCAATCGTCGCGGTCTTAGCTGCTTTGGGCGCCTCGCCCGCGGCCGCCCAGACCAAAACCGGCGATCGAGTCATGATCCCGACGCTTCAAAGCGCCGACAAGGATCTTGGTGGGCAAGCGGCGGAAGCAATCCGCAGCCAGCTGCAGAAGCAGACCAACCTCCGGGATCTCGTGGTCGTCCCCAAAGCCGATATCGTCAATAGTCTGCAATCTTCGGGTTACAGCCCCACGGAAGCCCTCGCTCCAGGTGATGCGAAGGCGCTCGCTACTCTGGTACGCGCGCCACAGTATCTGGAAGGGACGGTCTCGAAGACCCCGACCGGCTACAAGATCGACTCGCGGCTCGTGATCTCCCGCGACATGACTCGCGGTCAGGTGCTTCCCAGCGCCCAGGCTCCCAAGCTCGATGACGCGGCAAGCCAGGTCGCCAAGGCGATCCAGGCTGCGCGCCGCCAGCTGTCTGGCGAAGAGACGTGTCACAATGCAGTTGCCCAGGGCCAATACCAGGCGGGTGTGACTGCCGCGCGGTCCGCGATGGCCGGCTCTACGAGCGCGAACATTGCCGCCGCCTGCCTCCTCGACGCCTACGCCGGACTCAAGATGGATGACTCCGTGATTGCAGTCGCCGAGCGGATTCGCGCGAGCGATCCTGCGAACATAGTGGCGTTGAGAAGGTTGGCCGACACCTACCGCACCAAGAACGACACGACGAAGATGCTCCACGTCCTGGGCGCCCTCGCGGCGGCGGACCCGACGAACATCAAGCTCATTCAGGATGTCGTGGCCGAGTACGCGAAGATGGGGCACGCGGATCAGGCCGTTCCGCTGATGCGCGACCTGATTCAGAACAATCCCGGCGATCCGCAGCTGCTCAACCTTGCCTGGCTGGTTTATCTCAACGCGAAGGACTTCAACGACGCGATCACCACAGGCACCGAGATGGTGCGCGTCGACACGGCCGCAGCGACCGCTGACTACTACTCGCGTCTGGCCGGCGCCTACACCGCCATGAATCAACCGCAGAAGGCGTCTGAGGCGATAATGGCCGGTTCCAAGAAATTCCCTAACGATCCGAACCTCCAGCTGTTCAGCGCTCAGGCCTTGTACAAGGCGGGACAGCTGCCGCTGGCACTCGATGCAGCCAAGAAAGCGATCGCAGCGAATCCAAAGAACCCGAACGGATATTTCCTGCTCGCGACCATTCAGGGAGCAATGAACCAGTACGACGACCTGACCAACACTCTGAATCTTGCGAAGCAGAATGGCGCCGATCCGACAGCGCTGTCGCAGCTCGCCCTGCAGCAGGGGAGCAACGCGTACAAGGCGGGTCAGGGCTCGAAGGACCGCGCCGATTTCCAGCGCGCCATCAAGTTCCTCCAGCTTTCCGACCAGCTCCAGAGCTCCGCGGACGCCAAGTTCCTCCTCGGCGCCAGCGCGTTCTCCCTCGGCCAGAGCGCGACGATCGATGCCAACGAAAAGAAGAGCTGCGACCTGGCTCGGACGGCTCGCGACGCATTCAATCTCGCCCAGATAAATTTGCCGGCAGGCGGACAAAAGTACCCGAACGAGGCAGCTCAGCTCCTGACGGCCATTCCGCAGTTCACGCCGGCGGTCGACAACGAGGTGAAGCGCTTCTGTAAGTGACCGATCCTCTGACCGGCCGGTGGGATACTTCCTACCATGCGCCGGTCATGGTCAACGAAGTCTCGGCGCTTTTCGCCGGAGCCAGGGAAGTACTGGATTGCACTTTGGGAGGGGGAGGGCACAGCGAAGCCCTCCTCGCCTCCGGCTCCTCCGTCGTAGCGCTCGATCGCGACGAAGCAGCGATCGCTGAAGCCAGGAAGCGGCTTGCGCCCTATGAGGCGGCAGGCCGCTTTCTCGCGATCAGGGGTAATTTCTCTGAGCTGGATCTGATTCCGGAGCTCGCCGGACGCAAGTTCGATGGCGTCCTGGCCGACCTGGGGGTTTCCTCGCACCAGATCGACGCCGACGAGAGAGGTTTCTCTTTCCGTCCTGGCGCGTTACTCGACATGAGGATGGACCGTCGCTCTACTACGACCGCCGCCGAACTGTTGAACACGCTGGATGAAGACAACCTATCCCACATCTTTCGCGAGTATGGAGACGAGCCGAGGTCCAACCGCCTCGCTCGGGAAATCACGCGTCGCCGCGAGCGTAAGCCCATGCACGTGAGCGACGATCTGGTCGACGCGATTCGAGGCGCGTTTGGCGCGCGCATGGGCCCGGGTGATTTTGCGCGGTTTTTCCAGGCCGTCCGCATCGCCGTCAACGACGAGCTGGGCGCGCTCGAGAAGGCACTGCCGGTCCTGCGCGACCGGCTCAACCCAGGCGGAACACTCGCTGTCATCGCCTACCACTCGGGCGAGGACCGGCTGGCAAAGCACACCATGCGCGAATGGAGCGCCGAGTGCATTTGCCCACCGAAGCAGCTGCAGTGCACGTGTCGCGGGCACTCGCTCGGCAAGCTTGTTACCAAGCGCGCAATGATTGCGAGCCGCAGCGAGACGTCCTCCAATCCGCGCTCCCGGAGCGCCAGACTACGCGCATGGCGAAGCGGCGCGGCGTAGCACTCAGAGGGCGAACCCTCGTGGCGCTGGTCCTCGCTGCATTTGTCCTCGTCGCACTGTCCATAGTGTGGCGTAGAACGCTTGGCATCGGACAGTCCGAGCGGCTCGCGACGCTAGACGGCAAGCGGAATGAGCTCGAGGGGGAACGCGCACGACTGGAGAGCGACATCCGCGACGCGTCGAGTCGGCAGCGCCTCGGCGTCGTAGCGGAGGGGCAGCTCGGGATGCACGTTCCGTCAGACAAGCAGGTCGTCATACTCCCACGGGGACGACGTGAAAGCCCCTAACCGTGTCACCGTGGTACACGGCTTCTTCGTGCTCTTTTCCCTCGCTCTGATAGCGCGCGCGGCCGAGGTCCAGGTCGTCGAAGGAAAAGAATGGGTGAATCGCGGCAAGCGACAACACTTCACGGCGTCCGCGGCAGCTGCGCCGCGAGGAGAGATCCTCGACGCGAGCGGCAACACGCTGGTCGAGAGTCGCGAGCTGACTCGCGTGGCAGTGGCGCTTCCGGAGGTCCGGGACACCGGTCTCGTTCTCAGGGCGCTGCGTCAAGCGCGGGTGGATGCGGCGCTCGTCCGCGCGGCCATCGATCGCCGGCGAAGATGGGTGGACTTGCCGGGACTGTACAGCCAGTCTGACATCGCGTCACTCTCCAAGCTGAGCGGCGTCCATCTTACTCCCGTTCTGCAGCGTGTGTACGCCCGATCGAGCGGCATCAGAAGCATCGTCGGCAGCCTCGATGGTCAGGGAAATCCGCTTGATGGGCTCGAGCTCGCGCTCGACGCCACTCTTCGCGGCGACTCGGGAAGAGTGAGCCTGGCGCGCGACAAGAGCGGACGCGCGTTGGACAGCCCCGACGCGTGGACGGAACAGCCGCGGGCGGGATCGACGGTCGTGTTGACGATCAACAACACACTCCAGGAGATCTGCGAGCGCGAGCTCGCCATTGCGGTCGACAGCCTGCGTGCGGACGGCGGCGACATCGTCGTGATGAATCCGCACACGGGCGAGATTCTCGCGCTTGCGAGCAACCGGGTTGGCCACACCTCGTTCTCGAACACCGCGGTGACGGAACCATTCGAGCCGGGCTCGACGCTCAAACCGTTCGTGGCTGCTTCGCTCCTGGAGCGAGGGCGCGCTCGACCCACTGACATCGTCGACACCCACAACGGAAAGCTCGAGCTCGATGGCCGGACCATCACAGACATGCACAAGGCTGCCCAGCTTTCTCTCTCCGACGTGATCCGGTTCTCGAGCAACATTGGAATCGTCGAGTTCGGACAGCGGCTGACGCGGGGCCAGAAGTACGAAATGTTTCGGGATCTCGGGTTCGGCATGCAGCTCGGCGTTCCGCTTCCCGCTGAATCACCGGGCACGCTGCGCGAGCCGAGGGAGTGGTCGCGACAGACGAGCGCGTCGATACTCATGGGCTACGAGATCGCTGTCACTCCGCTGCAGCTCGTAACCGCGTACTCCGCCATCGCCAACGGCGGTGAGCTCCTCGAGCCTCATCTGGTGAAAGAGGTGCGGTCCCTCGATGGCAAGGTGATCTATCGCGCCGAGCCCCGGGCGGTGCGACGTGTGATGTCGGGAGAAGTGGCACGCACGGTTCAGCACATGCTGCTGGCGGTGGTCCAGGACGGAACGGCGACCAAGGCCGATCTTCAGACGTTCGACGTCGCGGGAAAGAGCGGCACTGCTCGCCGCACTTCTCGGAACGCGGGTTACACGACGGGCAACTACACCGCGTCTTTCGTCGGCCTGTTTCCCGGCAAGGATCCCCAGTACGTCGTGCTGGTGAAGCTGGACAGCCCAAAGGGCAAGCATTACGCTGGCGGCGACATAGCGGCTCCCGTGACACAGATCGTGTTGCGTGCGGCACTCGCGGCGCGCGACGCGGCGCTCAATCGTGAGGACCTTGCCAGCTCGGGAAAGACCGTTGTCGGCGCGGCCGCGCCCGTGGTCTCACGCGATCCCACGGAACACATCGACGCGGCGTCCTACGATCCGAGCGACAATCTGAGACCACGGGACACCGACGAAGGGACGAGGTCTTACGTCCTGGATCTTCCCGCATCAGGCGCCGCGGCGCCGCTGCCTGTCACTCCCCGCGCCATTCCCGATGTGGGAGGCCTCTCGGTTCGGGAGGCGGTCCGGACGCTGCATGCGGCGGGATTCAGGGTTCGCCTTGGCGCGGGGTCACCGCCGGGCACGTTTCCAGCTTCCGGAACCTTGTCTCCACCGGGAATCATGGTTTTGCTCAACCGTCCCTCTCAATGAAAATCCGCATCGCGGAAGTCCGGAGCGCGCTGGCTGAGCGTGGATTGATCGTCGGGATAGAGGGCAGCCTTCCCGACGAAGCAAGCGGTATCGCAGACGACAGCCGCAAAGTGAAGACCGGTGAGCTGTTCGTAGCCGTCCGTGGCTGGAACAGCGACGGCCACGATTTTCTCGATGCCGCCGCGCAGCGCGGCGCAGGTGTCGCGATCGTTGAAGATGCCGGGCGCACGACCCTGCCGGCGTTGGTCGTCCGCGAGGGACGCCGAGCCGCCGCAGTGGCTGCGGCAGTCGCGCACGCCCATCCGGCCCGCCTTTTGACGATACTCGGCGTCACCGGAACCAACGGGAAGACCACGACCACTTCGATAATGCGGCACCTCTTCGACGACGGCGCTGGCTCCAGTGCATCCGTCGGTACGCTCGGCGTGCTGATGGGCAGCGAGGGCGAGGTGCTGCCCGGGGGGAGTGGTCTGACGACGCCCGGGCCGGTGGAGCTGCAGAGGATCCTGCGCGCGCTCGTGGATCGGGGCGTGCGAACGGTGGCGATGGAGGTCTCCTCGCACAGCCTCGATCAGAGACGAGTCGACGGACTGGAGTTCGACGTTGCCGTGTTCACCAATCTCACTCGCGATCATCTGGACTATCACGGAACGATGGAGGCTTACCTGCAGGCAAAAGCACGTCTTCTCGACTACCTCAAACCCGACGCAACCGCTGTCGTGAACGCCGATGCCCCCGAATGGAAGACGCTTAAGCCCACGCGCCGACCGGTGACATTCGCGTTGCGCGCCAACGCCGACGTTCGGGCGGAAGGAGTGCGGTACACGCCGCGGGGAAGCGAATGGACGCTCGCCACGCCGCGCGGGGCGGGTGAAGTCACGCTGCCGCTGATTGGCGACGTCAATGTCGAGAACGCGCTTGCCGCTGCCGCCGCGGCATTTGCGCTCGGGTGGGATCCGCACACGATCGCTGAATCCCTGGGCACGGTACCGCAGGTCGCGGGCAGACTGGAAATCATCTCCACTCGACCGACTGTTCTTCGTGACTACGCGCATACGCCCGATGCTCTCGAGCGGACGCTGCGCACCGCGCGGGCGTTCACGCGTGGCAAGCTCATCCTGGTATTCGGATGCGGCGGTGAGCGCGACAAGGGCAAGCGCCCAATCATGGGTGGGATCGCCGAGCGCGGAGCGGACTGTGCAATAGTGACGAGCGACAACCCGCGCACGGAGGACCCGGACGCCATCATCGACGACATCGAGGCCGGGATGCGCGGCACCGGTCACGAGAGAGTCACCGACAGGCTCGCCGCCATTCAGCGCGCGCTGGACCTGGCCGAGGACGGTGATATTGTCCTGCTCGCGGGCAAGGGCCACGAGACTTACCAGATTCGCGGAACCACCTCGTACCCATTCGACGAGAAGGAAATAGTGAGAGAGATGACTGGGAGTCACGCGTGAGCACCGGATTCTGGACGTTGGACCGGATCGCGGCCGCACTCGAGAAGCATCTGACGGGATCGGCTCCACGAGGGTCGACGCAGCTGCGCGGCATCACCACCGATACTCGAAAAATCGGCAAGGGAGATGTTTTCCTGGCGCTCAAGGGCGAGCGCTTCGACGGTCACGACTACCTTCGCGATGCAATTCGGGACGGCGCCGCGGCGGTGATCGTCTCGCACGCGCCCAAGCTTACTGCACTCGGGGTTCCCGTCTACGAGGTGGGTGATACACTGGTTGCCCTGGGAGCGGTTGCGAACTACTGGCGGCATGCCTGGGGCAAGACAATCGTCGGAGTCGCGGGCAGCAACGGTAAGACGAGTACCAAGGATCTTCTCAAGGCATCACTCGGACGGTCCTACAAGGTTCACGCGACGACGGGTAATCTGAACAACCGGATTGGCGTGCCCCTTACGCTGCTCTCGCTGCCGCCGGACACCGATGTCGGGGTCATCGAGCTCGGAACGAGTCTTCCCGGGGAGGTCGCGATACTTCGAGACATTGCGGAGCCTGACATCGCGCTCGTCACTTCTATCGCCGAGGAGCATCTGGAGGGACTCGGCGATCTCGCCGGCGTGCTGCGCGAGGAGGCTGCCGTCTACGACGGAGTGGCGGTCGGGATCGGGCCTTCGGCGCAACCTGAAATCGCCCAAGCGGCTCGCGGCAAAGCCAAGCGTGTAGTGGTAGCGGGTTTGGACCCAACCGCTGATCTGAAGCCCGAGCGCTGGGAGATCGGGCCAGACGGACTTGGCGTCATCGAGATAGGTGGTGTGAGTATCAGGCCGCCGGTTCGCGGGCTCCATAATCTGCGCAACGCGATGCTCGCGCTGGCGGTCGCCCGCGAGTGCGGCGTGAGCTACGAAGACGCCGCGCAGGGAATCGCGGCGATGCCCCAGCCGAAGATGCGAGTCGCGTGGGAACAGGTTGGTAACGTGACGCTCATCAATGACGCGTACAACGCGAATCCCGGGTCGACTCGTGCTGCCATCGAGCTGTTGCAGGGGACCGGTACCGGACGCCAGAGGGTAATCGTCCTTGGTACGATGCGAGAGCTTGGTGCGGCGTCGGAGCAGTGTCACGCCGACATCGCTGGTCTCGCGTTGGCTTCGGGTGCAGACATCGTGGCGGGAATCGGCGAATTCGCCCCCGCGCTCGAGAGCCGGAAAGACCGTGAGCGCGTCATCACGGCTTCCGACGTCGAAGATCTGTGGCCACAGCTCGAGGGCCGGCTCCAGCGCGACGCTATTATTTTGCTCAAGGCGTCCCGCGGCGTGCAACTGGAGCGCCTTGTTTCACATTTAACTACCTGGGCGACTGCATAGTGCTGAATTATCTGCTCGTTCCGTTCGTAGGATTGCCGCACTTCGGGTTTCTGCGACTGTTCCAGTGGATAACCTTCCGCGCCGCGGGCGCTGCGGTGACCGCGCTCCTTCTCACTTTCGTCGTAGGCCCCGGAATAATGCGCCGGCTGCGTAGAATGCGCCTTCATCAGGTGATCCGCGAAGGCACTCCCGACGCGCACCAGCAGAAGGGAAGGACGCCAACGATGGGTGGATTGATCATCCTTGGGGCGACTCTCATCAGCACGCTGCTGTGGGCCAAGCTCGACAACCGCTATGTGCTGCTGGCGATGGTTTCGATGGCCTGGATGGGGGCGATAGGCTTCTGGGACGACTATCTCAAGCTGAAACAGAAACTGGCCGGGAAGAAGAACACCGGTCTCGTCGAGAAATACAAGCTCGTTGGCCAGGTGACCCTCGGGTTCGCTCTGGGCTACTACCTGTGGAAGCATCCGCTGTCTTCGCTGCCCGGCGCCTCAACGACGCTGCCATTCTACAAGTACATCCTCATCGTTCCACTCAGCGCCGGCCTCGGCTGGCTCTACGTGCTGTTCGTGACGTTCGTGATGACCGGAACCAGTAACGCCGTCAACGTGACCGACGGGCTCGATGGGCTGGCTGCCGGTCTCACCGCGATCGCGGCGCTGACGTTTGCGTTCTACGCTTACGTCGTCGGCCGCGTCGATGCCAGTCAGTATCTCTACGTCTACTATCTGCGTGGAGCAGGTGAGCTCACCGTGTTTTGTACTGCGGTGTTGGGCGCCTGCATTGGATTTCTCTGGTACAACACGCACCCTGCTGAAGTGTTCATGGGGGATACCGGCTCGCTGGCACTGGGCGGAGCTCTCGCCTCCGTCGCGATTCTTTTGAAGTCGGAATTCCTGCTTGTTCTCGTGGGGGCGGTTTTTGTAGCGGAGATGATGTCAGTCATTCTCCAGCGCTTCGTGTTCAAGTACCGCAAGCGCCGCTATGGCGTCGAGTACGCTCGCGAGCATCGAGTCTTCCGACGAGCCCCGCTCCACCATCATTTCGAAGTGAAGGGCTGGGATGAGGCGCAGGTAGTCGTGCGCTTCTGGATCATCGGAGTCCTGTTCGCCTTTATCGCTCTAAGCACGTTGAAATTGAGATGACCCCGCGCGAGCTCGTGCCGCGCGAGAGCGAGATCGCCGTCATCGGTCTCGCCCGGAGCGGCCGCGCCGTGGCTACGCTGCTGCGAAAACACGGCTACAACGTTTACGCGTCCGACCTCGCGTCATCGCCCGACACCGGACGGTGCGCGGAGGAGCTGCGCAGCCAGGGAATTTCCGTCGATGTAGGGCGGCACGACCTGGAGCGGCTGGCGCGCGCAAGCCTCGTCGTCACGAGCCCTGGAGTGCCACCGTCAGCGCGACCCCTCGCATTTTCGCGCGAGAACGGCACTCGGGTCGCCAGCGAGGTGGAGGTGGCTCTCCATTTTCTCGAAGGCCCATGCGTGATCGCCGTGACTGGAACGAACGGAAAGACCACGACCACCGCGCTTATCGCTCACTTGCTACGCGGCCTCGACTTCGAAGCAGTCGAAGCGGGAAACATCGGGACGCCGCTCTCGGAGATCGCAATTCGCGAGCAGCAGCCGAAGTGGATCTCCCTCGAGATGTCCTCATTCCAGCTGCACGACACACCGAGCCTCAAGCCCGACGTCGGAGTGCTCACCAATCTCAGCCCCGACCATCTAGATCGTTACTCGACGGTCGAGGAGTATTATGCGGACAAGGCGCGTTTCTTTGCCAACGCGAACGGAAATTCCCTCTGGGTGGTCAACGACGACGACAGGGCGGTGAAGGCGATGGTGCGCGACGTCGCCGGCCACAAATATCCTTTCTCGCTTTCCAGCGAAGCGCCTGGTTACTTCGATGCGGCGCGCAACGAGCTGGTTGTGCTGGGCGCGCCTCTACTCCAGCGCAACGATCTTCCCCTGCTGGGACCACACAATGTGGCCAACGCCCTCGCGGCGTGCCTCGCAGTGATGGTGGCTGACCGGTCGCACCAAACGCAGCGCGCGCGCAAGGGCATCGCGGCTGCGCTTCGCACTTTTCGCTCCCTGCCGCACCGGCTCGAGCTGGTGGGGGAGTTCGACGGGGTGCAGTGGATCAATGACTCCAAGGCGACGAACGTCAGCTCAGCAGCCGTCGCAATTGACGGGATGGAGCGTCCGACCGTCCTACTGCTTGGAGGCCGGCACAAGGGAGAGGCATACACGCCGCTCGTCGATGCCGTGCGAAAAAAGGTGAAAAGGGTAATCGCATACGGAGAAGCTGCGGCAATCATTGCCACCGACCTGCGTCCCGTGGTCGACGTGGTCAGGCTCGGCTCGGATTTCGACGAGGTGATACGGACCGCGCGAGCCACCGCGCGCGCCGGAGAAGCAATCCTCCTGTCGCCGGCTTGTTCGAGCTACGACATGTTTTCGAACTACGAGGAAAGAGGCGAGCGCTTTCGTGTGCTCGCGACGAAGGACGCCTAGATGGAAGCGTCCGTCGGTCTGAGACATCGCTGGACCATGGGCGTCGAGGCCCGTGTGCTGGTAATCCTCACTGGAGTCCTCCTCGCCTTTGGCATCGCGACCGTCTACAGCGCGAGCGCGATCGTCGAGATGCAGGCTGGTCAGGGCCACGCCTATCTGCTGTTGCGGCAGCTGACGGGAATGGCTGTCGGCGCCGTGTTGTTCGCGATTGCGGCAAAACTGGACGCCGAGCTGTGGGAGAAGTGGGCGTGGCCGTTGATGGCCATATCACTCGTTCTCCTGATCGTTGTGATTCTCCCGTTCACCGCCCGGATTGCGCCGCGCATCCACGGCTCGCGCAGATACCTGTTCGGCGCGTCGCTACAGCCGTCGGAGCTCGCCAAGCTCGCCGTCGTTCTGTGGTCGTCGATGCTGGTGGTGAAGAAAGGCCCGGTGATGAGGCGGCTCACCAAGGGGCTGCTGCCCTTCCTGGTCGTCATTGGAGCGCTCGACATCCTGGTCATGCTCGAGCCCGATCTCTCAACCGCGATGATGTTCACGCTGGTGATGGGAATCATCCTGTTCGCCGGCGGGGTGCGCATCGGGCACTTCGTCGCGCTCGGGGTGATGCTCATCCCGCTGTTGTACGTCAAGATCGAGCGGCTTAACTACGTGCTTCTTCGCATGACCGCCTTTTTCGATCCCGGAGGCGCGCCGCCGGAAGTGAGCTACCAGCTGCGGCAGTCGCTGATTGCGGTCGGCTCGGGTCAGATCTTCGGCGTAGGGTTTGGCCGCGGTCGCCAGCAATACGGCTTTCTCCCGTTCGGTTACGACGACTTCATCGCGGGTCACATCGGCGAGGAGTGGGGATTCGTTGGGTTGGCGCTCCTTGTGGCGGCGTTTGCGTTGTACGCGGCCGTCGGATTCCGGATTGCGCGCACGGCTCGCACTCCCTTTCTTCAGCTCGTGGCCGTCGGCCTCACGGTTACGACTGTGCTGACGGCGTATCTTCATATCGGCGTGGCAACCGGCTTGCTCCCTACCACCGGGCTGACGTTACCCTTCATCTCATACGGGCGCTCCAATCTTGTCCTCTCGCTTCTCATGACAGGTATGCTGGTCAACATCGGCAGCAAACGTGAAAGAGTATTCGGTGAAGCGGCGACGGACCCCCTCGCTCTTCGCGCGCTCCCAGCCAGATGAGGGTAATCTTTGCCGGGGGCGGCACCGGCGGCCACCTGTATCCCGGCCTCGCGATCGCACGCGCTCTCGTGAACGCGGATCCGAAGGTCGAGCCATTCTTTATTGGTGCCCGTCGAGGCATCGAGAAGGATGTGCTCCCACAGGTTGGCTTTCCGTTCGAGCTGCTCGATCTGCATCCGCTGTATCGATCGCGTCCGTGGGAGAACTGGAAGACCATCCGTGGCGCGATGACGGCGTGGCAACGCATCGCCGGGGAAGTTCGTAGCGAGCCCCCTGCGTGCGTCGTTGGAACCGGCGGCTATGCAGCTGGACTGGCGCTCGCCTATGCTGCCAGGCACAGCATCCCCTACGTGCTCCAGGAACAGAACACCCATCCCGGGATTACCGCGCGGTTCTTCAGCCGCTTCGCGGCGCAGATTCACCTCGGCTTCCCAGAGGCGCGCCGGTATCTGTCCCCGTCGAAGAGGACCGAAGTGTACGATTCGGGCAACCCGATCGAGCCGCCACCAGCTGATGCCTTCGAGAAGGCGCCGGCTCGAGCGAAATGGGGATTCCCTGCCGCTGGCGGGGCGGTGCTGCTCGTGTACGGCGGAAGCCAGGGCTCGCAGGCCATGAATGACGTCGTCGCGTCCTGGATCGACCGTGGGCTTCCTGGCGATCTGTTCGTCATCTGGGCCACCGGGAAGGGGAACTACGAGAAGCTGGCTCGCTACGAGAGCGATCGCGTAAAAGTCAGAGCCTACATCGCGCCAATTTCGGAGGCCTACCGCGCGGCCGACGTGGCTCTGTCTCGCGCCGGAGCGATGGCCACCGCCGAGCTTTGTGCGTGGGGTATACCCACGATTGTGGTCCCGTTACCGACCGCGGCAGCGGACCACCAGACGGCCAATGCCAAGGCACTTGCCGCCTCCGGCGCTGCGGAAATGATCCGGCAATCCGCTCTCAATACCGACTCGCTCGCCGGCGCCGTCGAGTCTCTGCTCGCGGACCCGGGCAAGCTTGCCGACATGCGCGCGAAGGCGCTCGAGCGCGCCCGACCCACTGCTGCTGCCGACATCGCGCGTCACATCCTGACACTGATCCGCTCCGGCTCGGCGTCTTGAGAGGCGTGCGAGCGGGAAAGGCGCGCATATAAACGAAATGAGCTCCCTGGATAACTCGGATTCGCGTCCGGTCCACTTTGTCGGCATCGCCGGCGCGGGGATGCGCGCGCTGGCGGAGCTTCTGGCGCGCCGCGGTGTGATCGTGACGGGCTGCGATGCGAATCCCGGCCCAACGGAGGATCTCGCGGAGCTCGGCATCGAGGTGATTGCGGGCCACCACCCCGACCATGTGAACGGCGTGCGCGAAGTGATCGTGACGTCCGCAATGCCAAAGGACCACCCGGAACTTGTGCGGGCGCGTGAGCTTGGAATCCCGATCGTCCGGCGAGCGGAAGCCCTTGGTCAGGCCGTCGCCGGCGGGAAGCTGGTGGGCATCGCCGGCACCCATGGAAAGACCACGACTACCGTGATGACGACCGCGACGCTGGCCGCCGCTGGATTGCGTCCGACGGGCCTCGCGGGCGGGCGCGTGGCGGAATGGAAGGGCAATCTCCACTACGACTCTGGCGAGCTGTTCGTGGTCGAGGCTGACGAGTACGATCGCTCGTTCCTCACGCTTTCGCCGACTATCGCGGTGGTGACAAACGTCGAAGCCGACCATCTCGACATTTATCGCGACCTCGAAGACATCAGGTCCACATTCTCGAGCTTCGTTCGCGACGCCGCGGTCGTCGTCCTCTGCGCCGATGACAAGGGAGCCAGCAGTCTGGATCTGCCAGCGAGCGCGGAGGTCATTCGCTATGGTCTCACTTCACCCGATGCTCGGCTGGTCGCCAGCGACATCCGCTCCACCGGCCACGCGACGACGTTTGCCGTGTCGTACGACGGTCGGCCGTTGGGGCGGGTGGCATTGCGGGTCCCCGGGCATCACAACGTGCAGAACGCGCTCGCCGCGATCGGGTCCGGCTTCGCTCTCGGCGTCAGTCTCGACGCGATGCGCGACGGGCTGCTGGAATTCGGCGGAGTAGAGCGGCGCTTCCAACGCCTGTGCGACGTGGCTGGGGTGACGATCGTGGACGACTACGCGCACCATCCAACGGAAATCCTCGCCACACTTCAGGCCGCGCGGGCGTCGTACCCCGATCGAAGGATCGTCGCCGCCTTCCAGCCACATCTTTTTTCGCGCACCCGCGACTTCGCGGAGGCGTTTGGACAGTCGCTCGCGAAAGCGGATAGCGTTTTTCTCACCGAGATCTATCCGGCCCGCGAGAAACCGATTGCCGGTGTCACGTCGGAGCTCGTCGCGACGGCAATCGAGCGCGCCGGCCGCAAGGTCGCCTGGCAAGGCCCGCGGAGGGATCTCGCGTCGGCGCTCTGCGTATTCTTGCGCGACGGAGATGTCGTCATCACTATCGGCGCGGGTGACATTACGCGCACCGGTCCCGAGCTCAAGCAACAGCTGGACGCGCGGGCCAAATGACGCTTCCGGGACGACTCCATAAGCCAGGCTGGAAAATGCTGGGCGGATTATTTCTCGTCGCCGTGATCATGGCGGGCGCGTGGGGAGTGCGCTCGGCCGCCCGACAGATGGCGTTTTTTCGAGTCCGGTCCGTCGAGGTCCGGGGAATTCGGTATCTGCAGCCAACGGAAGTTCTCTCGCGCCTGCAGGTCGACACGCTGATGTCGTTGTGGGACGATCTGGAACCGCTCCGAGCGCGGGTGCGCCACCATCCACAGGTCTCTGGAGTGACGATTACCCGGCGACTGCCGGGAACGTTGGTGGTGACGATTCAGGAGAATCAACCCGTCGCGCTGATTCAAAGCAGCACCGGGCTTGTTCCCTACGACTCGGTGGGTCACGTACTCCCGATCGATCCAGCTCGCACCAATCTCGATCTGCCGATTGTTGCGACAAGCGATCCCGTTCTTCTTAAGCTCGTTGGCGCCATCCGTTACACGGTGCCGCGCGTGTTCTCCCGCATCGAAGAGGTGAGACGCACCGGGAGAGACGAGATCCTTCTGACACTCTCTCGCGGGGATGCTCACCGCGGTCACGCCGCGGGAGACACGGCAGTCTCGAACGGTGGAACAGTGCGAGTGCGCATTCCGTTAGGGCTGTCAGTGGAGCGGTTGGCCGATATCTTTCCCGTTGAGAATGACCTTGCTCGCCGGCAGGCACACGTTGGCGAGCTCGATTTACGTTATCGCGATCAAGTAATCGCAAGGCTGCAATGAATCCGGAACGCATCATCACTGGTCTCGACATCGGTTCCGCCAAGACGACAGTCGTGATTGCCGAAGCAGTCGGCGAGAGAAAGAACGCGCCCCGGCTCAAGATTCTTGGAGTGGGTCAGGCGCGCACGACCGGATTGCGTCGCGGCGTCGTGTCGGATATCGAGGAGACGACCCGCTCGATCAAGAAGGCGATCGAGGATGCCGAGCGGATGGCTGGGACGAAGGTCGACACGCTTTACGCCGGCATCGCGGGGGAGCACGTCAGAGCCATGATCAGCAAGGGAATCGTCGCCGTGAACGGCGAAGAGATTTCCAAGGCGGACGTCGACCGCGCCAACGAAGTAGCGCGCGCGCAGCAGGTTCCGCAGGACCGCGAGCTTCTACACGCGATTCCGCAGGAATATTCCGTCGACAAGAATCAGGGCATTCGCGACCCGATCGGAATGATCGGAACGCGCCTCGAGACGGAGATGTATCTCGTGACCATTGGCGCTTCGCCGGCGATGAATCTTCGGAAGTCGGTGGAGAAGGCGGGGTATCGCGTGCGGGAGCTGGTGCTCGAGCCTTTGGCCAGCGCGCTCGCGGTTCTGACGGAGGACGAGAAGGAGCTCGGGGTCGCACTCGTCGAAATGGGTGCGGGGACAACCGACATCGCTGTTTTCCACGAGGGAAAAATCCGGCACCTCGGGACCGTGAATTTCGGTGGCAACAACGTCACCAGCGATATCGTGCAAGGGATGGGTGTCACGCAGGCTGACGCCGAGCGATTGAAGGAGAGATATGGCTGCGCGTACGAGCCGCTGGTCGATCCGAGCGACGTAATTCAGCTGCCGAGCACGGTCGCGCAGGGCGAGCGGCACATACCGCGCGAAGTGCTGGCGCACATCATCCACCAACGCATGGACGAGATTTTCAATCTCGTGCTGACCGAGATCGAGCGCGCCGGGTTTGCGAGCCGGTTGAATGGTGGCGTTGTGATAACGGGCGGTGCCGCGGCAATGCAGGGCGTCGCCGAGCTCGCCGCGGACGTCTTCGGCACGGGTGTGAGAATCGGCTCCCCCGAGGAGAACGTCGGCGGCTTGAGCGACTCCGTGGACGCCCCACGCTTCGCCACAGTCGTGGGCCTCGCGATCTACGGCGCCCACCGCGCGGCTGCGGGTTTTTCCCCTACCAGCAAACACAGAGCGCTCGCCGGAGCCGGCGTCGACAGGTTCACCAAGCGGCTAAAGGTCTGGCTAGAGGATTTCTTCTAGGCTTGTACTCGCGCAGCGCTTTCCGGCGCGCGCACTATGAGGAAATCATAAACCTGCGGGGCCGAGTCGGAGTGTGGATAACTCCCTACACGCCTGTTGTACTTTTTTTGGTGCCCGCTCGTCATTGCCTATGGTACGAAACGACTAAGCGTCGTATACTAGCCCCAGCTTTTTTTCCACATAAACGCGGTTCCGGAGTTTCCCACCACGATGATATTCGAATTCGAGGAGAACACCACACAGAACGCCCGCATGAAGGTCGTGGGCGTCGGTGGAGGTGGCGGAAACGCCGTCAACCGCATGATCGAGGAGCACCTTGAAGGTGTGGAATTCATCTCGGTCAATACGGACGCCCAGGCTCTCCTCAATTCGAAGTCGGACATCAAGATCCAGATAGGTAAGAAGCTAACCCGCGGATTGGGCGCTGGTGCGCGGCCCGAGATCGGTAAGCAGGCCATCGACGAGAGCAGGGAAGAAGTCGCACGCGCGATGTACAACGCGGACCTCGTTTTCGTGACCTGCGGAATGGGTGGTGGAACTGGAACGGGCGCCGCACCCGTCCTGTGCGAGCTCGCTCGCGCCGCTGGTGCCCTGACGGTTGGAATCGTCACCAAACCTTTCCTGTTCGAAGGCCGCAAGCGGATGCGCCAGGCCGAGCTCGGTATCGCGGAGATGCGGAAGAACGTCGACACGATGATTGTGGTGCCGAACGAGAGGCTTCTTGCCGTAGTCGGCAAAGGAATCCCGTTCCAGGACGCTCTCAAGAAGGCGGACGAAGTTCTGCTTCACGCGACGCAGGGCATTTCGTCGCTTATCAGCGTCACCGGTCTCGTCAACGTCGATTTCGCCGATGTTCGCACCGTCATGCAGGAGGGTGGATCCGCTCTCATGGGCACGGGCATCGGCCGCGGTGAAAATCGCGCCATCGAAGCCGCCCAGCAGGCGATCGCCAGTCCGCTGCTCGACAACGTCTCCGTCTCCGGAGCCACCGGAGTCCTCGTCAACATCACCGGGGGCGCCGACCTTACCCTCGGGGAAGTTCACCAGATCAACGAGATCATTCACGACGCCGTCGGCGAAGACGCAGAAATCATCTTCGGTGCCGTTCACGAGCCCGCCATGCAGGGCGAGATACGGGTCACGGTCATTGCAACCGGCTTCGATCGCGAGAGGCAGCAGGCGGCCTCCGCGCCCCAAAGCGTGGTCTCGACGACTTCGCCGCTCGTTAGGGGCTCACCGGTTATTCCCCTACGCCCACCTAGGGGAAACGGAGCCTCCCGGAGCACGCTCTCTGAGATCCCGCGCCGCAATACTCCAGCGGTCAATCCCGCTGTGACACCGGACAAGGATCGATCGTCTCCAGAGCAGGATCTCAGTGATATGGAGATTCCGACTTTCATTCGGAGACAGATGGATTGAGGCAGGCACGCATACGCCCAGCTAGCTATGCTATCGTGGCGACCCTTGGACTGGTCGCTATTTGGCTTACCCCTGCCCTCGAGAAGAAGCAGGTGTTCCCGATGCAGCCGGTGGTGGTTACCGAGCCCGGTCTTGAGCCCGCTGATTTCCTGCTTTCCCCCCTCGTTGTAAGAGCTTCGAACACCGAGCTCGTGGATACACTCTCGATTGTTGGTGTCATTCACTCGAGTCTCTACAACGCTCTGAACGAGAGCGGCGAAGGTGTTCTCCCCGCTTCGGCTCGTCATAAGCTCGCCTGGTCCCTGGCCGACATTTTCGAGTACAAAGTCGACATGAGCCGCGACCTGGCGCAGGGCGACAAGTTTCACATACTCGTCGAGCGTCTACAGAAGCCGAACGGCGCGATCATAGTCAACAAGATTCTCGGCGCGCGCCTCGCGCTTTCCAATAACCACAACCCGCTCGAGGCGATTCACTTCGATCCTCCCGGCGGTGGCAGCACTCAGTACTATGACGCCAGCGGAATGTCGCTGCGTGCCGCATTCCTGCGCGCGCCGGTCGCATTCCGTCGCATCAGCAGCATCTTCGGCTCGCGCAAGCATCCGATCTTTGGGGAGTGGCGCAACCATACGGGGACCGACTACGCAGCGCCGATGGGGACGCCGGTCCGCGCCATCGGCGACGGGGTCGTCGTCTTCGTCGGACGCAGCGGCGGCTACGGCAATATGATCGATATCCGCCACCGGAACGGCATGGTCAGCCGTTACGGCCACATGCGTAACTTCGCGCCGGAGATGCGCCCCGGTATGCGCGTGGCGATGGGCTCGACCATTGGCTACGTCGGAATGACCGGCTGGGCAACCGGCCCGCACCTCCATTTCGAGATCCGCGTTGGCGGTGTGGCGCACGATCCGAAGCTCGCTCTGCAGAGCAAAGGCGGAGAGCCGATTCCGGCCAGTGAGCGTGCTCTGTTCCAGAAGATGAGAAATCAGACGCTGGCGAGCTTGAGCGAGGCACACGTACCCAACGCGACAGAGTAGGCGCGCGGAGGGCCTCAGGACTTATCTTCAACCCGGACTTCGACGTCCGGGTTTTTTTTTCGTCTTCAATCAGCTCACTTCGAAATGCCAGGCAGGATAGTCAGGCGGACCGGCGATCTGCCCGCCCGCTCGCTCTGGACCAAGATAAGGGACGTAGCGCTCACCGATGTCT
Organism: Gemmatimonadales bacterium; assembly: GCA_038227135.1. Taxonomy (GTDB): domain Bacteria; phylum Gemmatimonadota; class Gemmatimonadetes; order Gemmatimonadales; family Gemmatimonadaceae; genus UBA4720. Next base: position 38,372 of record JBBRQC010000004.1, on the reverse strand, counting down.
CGGCGGTCGCTCGGGCGGGCGCCATCGAGGGCTCGCTGGAGAAGCTGGAGGAGGTTCTCCTCGAGGCGGACTTCGGTGTCCCGACGACGATGCGTCTAGTCGCCGAGATCGAGGCGGAGGCACGGCGCGGACTGATCAAGACCCAGGATCAGTTTCTGGGCGCGCTTCGAACCGCGATCGAGGCGTCGCTGCGATCGGGAAACAGCGATCCGCGAATCATTCAGGCGAAATCAGCGCCGACGGTGGTACTCGTCGTCGGTGTCAACGGCGCCGGGAAGACGACCTTCATCGGGAAATTCTCCGATCTTCTCAAGCACAATAGGATGTCGGCGCTCGTCGGAGCGGCGGATACGTTTCGCGCGGGGGCGATCGACCAGCTTCGCACGTGGGCGGAGCGCACGGGCGCGGACTTCGTTGGCGGCAACGCCGGATCAGACCCGGCGGCAGTCGCGTTCGACGCCGTGGATGCGGGCATCAGTCGCAACAAGGACGTGGTGATCGTCGACACCGCCGGCCGCCTGCACACCAGCGGCTCGCTGATGGACGAAATGAAGAAGATCAATCGAGTGATCGGAAAGCGACTGCCGTCCGCGCCCCACGAGACGCTGCTCGTTCTCGACGGAACGATCGGGCAGAACGCCGTGATGCAGGCAAAAACCTTCGCGGAAGCAATTCCCGTCACTGGACTCGTGGTCACGAAAGTCGACGGGACAGCGAAGGGGGGAATCGTCCTCGCCGTTCACGAAGCGCTCGACGTTCCGGTGAAATTCATCGGCAGGGGAGAAAAAGTCACGGACCTCGTTGAGTTCGACCCGACGGAATTCGCCCGCGAGGTTCTCGAGGCCTGAATGCCCGCCGGCACCGGAACGCGCCCAAGCAAAATCTATCTCGACATGCCCGTCACCTATCTCAAAGGTGTCGGGCCGGCGCGCGCGGAAGCGCTGAGACGTCTGGGAGTGATCACGGCGCGAGATCTCCTCTTCCACATCCCCCGCCGCTACGAGGACGCCAGCACCGTAAATCCGATCTCCTCCCTCGAGCCCGGAATGGACGGGACGATCATCGGAAGAGTGATATCCAAGGGAATCATTCCCACTCGGCGCGGGCTGAGGATTTTTCAGGCGGTCCTCAAGGACGACACTGGAATGATCGAGGCATCGTGGCCCGGCCAGCCGTTTCTCGACCGAACGATCGAGAAAGGTGACATGATGCTTCTCACGGGCCCCGTCCGATTCTATCACGGCCGCCAGCTGCAGCCGCGCGAACACATCCACCTCGGCAAGGACGATGAAGGGGTGACGGGTGGGAAAGTCCTCGCCGTCTATCCCGCGACCGAAGGACTTTCGTTCAAAGTCATTCGCGGCGTTATCGATGCGCATCTCGAGACGCTTCTTCCCCTGCTCAATGAATATCTGCCGGACGACGTGCTAAGCCTCGCCGGGGCGCCACCACTGCGCGAGGCGATGCGGATGGTCCACCGCCCGGAATCCATCGCGGAAGGGGCGCACGGTCGGTCGAGGCTGGCATTCGAGGAGCTGCTGTTCGTCCACATCCTCCACCGTCGCGCCAACGCTCTGGTGAGGGAGAAGCGTCTCGGCATTGCGTTCGAGAACAAGCGGGATCTGACCTCCGCTCTCAAGCAGGCGCTACCGTACACGCTAACCAGCGCACAGACAGGAGCCTTGCGCGAGATAGTCGCCGACATGACCAGCGACCGGAAGATGCATCGGCTGCTGCAGGGCGACGTCGGCAGCGGCAAGACAATCGTCGCCCTGTTCGCAGCGCTGCTGGCGATGGAGAACGGCTATCAGGCGGCGATCATGGCTCCCACCGAGCTGTTGGCTGAGCAACACGCGCGGACCTTGACGCGGTTGCTCGAGCCGCTGGGAATCCAGCCGATTCTCGTAACGGGAAGCCTCAAATCGGGCGCGAGAAAAGGCGCAGCTGCCAAGCTCGCCAGCACCGCGCCTCTCCTCGCCATTGGAACCCACGCGCTGGTACAGCAGGCGGCCGTATTTGGCCGGCTCGGCTTCGTGACGATCGACGAGCAGCACCGCTTTGGAGTGGAGCAGCGTGCCGCGTTGTCCGCAAAAGGCGATTCGCCGGACGTGCTGCTCATGAGCGCCACTCCAATTCCACGCTCGCTCGCTCTGACCTTTTACGGCGATCTGGACGTCAGCACGCTCGACGAGCGACCAGCCGGAAGGCAGCCCGTGACGACGGTGATGAGGCCGGAGAAGGCGAGGGACCGGGTACTCGAATTCGTCGCACGGGAAACAGAGAAGGGCAGGCAGGCCTACGTAGTGTATCCGGTCATCGAAGAGTCGGAGAAGACGGATCTGAAGGCCGCCACAACCATGTACGAGTCGCTATCTGCGGGCCCGTTTGCAGGACGGGTCGTCGCGCTGATCCATGGCCGCGTTCCCGCCGACGAGCGGGAGAAAATCATGCGCGCGTTCCGGGACGGCAATATCGACATCCTTGTTTCGACGACTGTGATCGAGGTGGGCATCGATGTCGCCAATGCTACGGTCATGCTCATAGAGCATCCGGAGCGCTTCGGGCTTTCCCAGCTGCACCAATTGAGGGGTAGAGTGGGCCGCGGCGCGGAGGCCTCGTACTGCATTCTGCTTGGAGACGTGGGAGACGAGGCAGCTGAGCGCTTGAGGATATTCACAGACACGGATGATGGATTCGAGATCGCGCGGGCGGATCTGCGGCTGCGGGGAATGGGCAACCTTTTCGGACAGGAACAGAGTGGCGAAGCGACGTTCAGAATCGCTGATCCTGTCGCCGATGAGGCGCTCAACGTGAAGGCGCGGGCTGCCGCCGAAATCCTTCTCGACAGGGATCCGGATCTCGCGGCGCGCGAGAACGCGGGAATTCGAAAAGTGATGAGCTCTCGTTATGCGCGGGCGCTGGAGCTATTCAGGGTCGGCTAGCGCTGAACGCGGCAGCGGTCCCGTCGAGCGGGGCTCGACCATATGTGCAGCTAGTTGCTCGGGTTGGCCAGGCGCTTCTTGATGCGGTCAAGCTCGGCGCTGACTTTTGCCAGATCGTCTTTCGTTTTCGCCAGTTGGTCCTTCAGTGAAGTGATCTCCTCCTCCCTCGTCTTGCTCACAACGACCACGGTGTCCGGGACGAGGGTGGTGACGGCTGCGGCGACTGCGCCGCCGATATTACTCCGCACTGGAGCTCCCTGAGCCGAGAGCGCGGTACGACGCAACACGACCGCTTCGTTACGGTAGACACCGGTCGAATCGGTCGAAGCCAGATACTGGTCGAGGGCCGCAATGCCAGCGGCAAGTGAACCACGCTCGTTGGCTGGATCGAGAGTGTACACAGCTTTCCAGAAAGCAATTTCCTTAGCCTCCCGGCTGTCCGGGTGAACGCGCACGTATTCGTCGATGAGGCGTTCCTCGGCAAAATAGTTCCCCCCCTCGGTGTTCTTACGAGCGTTGTAAAGGGTCCTGTCCCAATCGCTTTGAACATTTTGCGTCGCGACTGGAAGTTGGGCGCAGCCCCCCAGCGCCACCACGGACACCATAATTCCAAACCTTTTCATCCGGTTACCTCGGCCATGGGCGCCGCCTGGCGCCGCCTTCTTACACTCGTGGGCTCGGCGGGCAGGATTACCACGAATGTCGTTCCGTCACCGACACTACTCTCCACCGTGATCTTCCCACCGTGAGCCTCGACAATTTCTTTCGCAATCGCCAGGCCCAAACCTGTGCCTTTCGTAGCAGCCTGGGCCTGGTTGTCCGCCTGAAAGAACTTGTCGAAGATGTGCGGCAGCTGTTCGGCGGAGATCCCCGCTCCGGTATCCGTCACCGTGATGACGACTTTGTTCTCCTGGACGCTGACCGTGAGCGCGACTTTGCCACCGCGCGGCGTGAACTTGAACGCATTCGACAGCAAATTGCCTAGCACTTCGTTGATGCGGTCTTCGTCCCAGTAGACGTTGCGCGGCAGATCCTGGCCGTGATTGACCGTGAACGAGATGTCGCGCTGGTTGGCGAGGACGGAGAACGAGCTCTCCAGCGTGATGAGGAACTTCTGAAGATCGACCTCGCGGACATCGACCTTTCCGCCGCCTGCTTCGAAGCGACTGATGTCGAGCAGGCGCTTCACGAGCCGAGTGAGCGTGTTCGCCTGCTTGGTGATAGTCTGCAGCACTTCCTTTTGCTTTGGTTCGAGCTCCCCATAAATGCCTTCCTGCAGGAGCTCGAGGTATCCGATGACGACGTTGATCGGGGTTTTTAGCTCGTGCGAAGCCACGCTCACGAACTCCGCGCGGATCCGCTCCAGCTCGGCCAGTTGCTTCGCCATCGTCTGGTAGCTGGCTGCGAGCCTTCCGAATTCTTCCTTCTGATTCGGAGCTATCCCGAGCTCGTGGCTGAGGTCACCCTCCGAGATTGCGTGCATTCCCCGCTCGAGCGCGTAGACGGGTCGGCTTACCGAACCAAGCAGCCAGATGCCAATCGCCAGCGCGATCAGCAGCGCAACCGGCAGCGCTCCGGCGACGAGCCTCTCGGCGGTAAGCGTCTCGTTCGTCGCATCGGCAACTCTTCGACGCGTACGGGTGCGGAGCGTCGTGGCGCTCGCGCCGAGCGCGCTGTCGACCGACGCGATCGCCGGACGCGCCCGCTTCTGGGAAATAATCTCGGCGACTGTGCCGCGCCCCGCTGAAGCCTGCTCGAACTCGTCACGGGCGGCGGCGCGGAGCGAGTCCAGCGAGTTGCGGATCTTGCTCGCGGAAAGATCGAGACGGTAGCGATCTAGCGAATCCGTCAGCGAGACTAGTCCGTCGATCTCGCGCTGCATTCGCGTCGCGCTTTTCTGGTCGTGTATGAAAAGCAGCGCGTCTTCCGCGCGCCGCGCATCATCGGTGCGCTCGCGAAAAGATCCGAGCACCATGGACGCGGCGAATTCCCGGTCGCGCAGCAAGCGGCTCGTCTCGTAGAGATGCTCGAGCGACCTCAGCGAAAGGATCAGCGGGACGATGAGAACGACCGCAATGGCTAACAGGCCCCAGCTGAGGCGGGCGCGGAGGGTCATGTTGAAGGAGGACTTTTGTGCGTGCTTTCTCTCGGAGTTCGTCGTGGGAAGCCTGTATAGTACAGAGGCTCGTGATGCAACGGAACAGCGAATGGACAATACCGTGGTCCCCAATCCATTGCCCGAAGAGCATTCGCTGCGGTTGACACTCGCTACGAGCGTGATCTACCTTGCCGCGCTACCCGCGATCATCAATGACTCCCCCATATTCAAGAATCTCAGAGCTGCCCTCCCACGCCGGCGAAGCCGTTCGCGTGCGTGGCTGGGTCTCCCATCTCCGGTCTTCAGGCAAGGTCGCCTTTGTCGTGCTCCGTGACGGTACTGGCTTGTTGCAAGCGGTTCTCGTCAAGAGCTCGGTGTCTCCCGACGCCTGGACGCGGTTTGGACAGCTCACCCAGGAAACGTCCGTCGAGGTCGAGGGCGACGTGCGTCCCGATGCTCGCGCGCCGGGTGGTTTTGAGCTCGGGGTAAAGGAGCTGTCCATCTATGGACCGAGCCCGATCGACTACCCGATCCAGCCGAAAGAGCACGGAATCGATTTCCTGCTCGACAACCGTCACTTCTGGCTTCGAACACCGAGGCAGCGCGCGATCGGCCGGATACGCCACGAAACCGAGCAGGCCATCCGCGACTTCTTTTACGAGCGCGAATTCACTCTCGTCGACACACCGATACTCACCGCGGCGATCGGAGAGCGCAGCGGGCTGTTCGGAACCGAGTATTTCGACGAAGGAACCGCGTATCTCGCCCAGACTGGCCAGCTGTACGGAGAAGCCGCGGCGGCCGCCTTCGGGAAGATCTATTGCTTTGGCCCGACCTTTCGCGCGGAGAAATCCAAGACCCGCCGCCACCTGACAGAGTTCTGGATGGTCGAGCCCGAGGTGGCGTTCAACGATTCGAACGACAATATGCGGCTGCAGGAGGAGTTCGTCTCGTACATCGTCGGCCGGGTACTGGAACGCCGTCAGCCCGAGCTGAAAGAGCTCGAGCGCGATCTCTCCAGGCTCGAGAGCATAAAGGCACCTTTTCCTCGCATCGACTACGGTGATGCGGTAAAGATCCTCCAATCGAAGGGAAGTGCAGTGACGTGGGGCGACGATCTGGGCGCCGAGGACGAGACGTTGCTCGTCGAAGGCCACGACCGCCCGGTGTTCATCTACAACTATCCCAAGCAGGCAAAAGCGTTTTACATGAAGGAAAATCCCGACGATCCTCGGACGGTATTGTGCGACGACCTGCTCGCCCCGGAAGGATATGGGGAGATCATTGGAGGGTCACAGCGCGAAGACGATCACGACAAGCTGCTGGCGCGAATCAGGGAGGAGAATCTTCCTGTCGACGCGTATAACTGGTATCTCGATCTCAGAAAGTACGGGACGTTCGTGCATTCAGGCTTTGGTCTTGGCCTCGAGAGAACAGTGGGCTGGATTTGCGGAATCCATCACATCAGGGAGGCGATCGCCTTCCCGAGAACAATGAACCGGCTCAACCCGTGAGTTTCATTCCTCACGGCTCTACGGAGGTGTAATGGGGTTCGACCAGTATCACGAGCCGCCCGGCGAGCTCTCGGCGAAAACGCGCACGTTTGCGCGCATGATCACGTCGCTCATCGAGGAGGCGGAAGCGATTGGTTGGTACGAGCAGCGGCTCGCGCTCGAGAAGGATCGCGAGGCCAGAGCGATTATGCGGAACGCCCAGCACGAGGAGTTCAAGCACTTCGGCATGGATCTGGAGTTTTTGCTTCGGCGGAACAAGAAATGGCGGGAAATACTCGAGGGAATCCTCTTCAAGCCGGGTGACATCGTGGAGCACGGCGACGAAGCCGAAGAGGAATCCGACTAGGCTCTTTGGTAAAACGAGCGGGTGCGGTCGCCTATGATGGTGATCGGTGGGCTCTGATCCGCGCGGCTTACTTCTCGGCGGCTTTGGCTTCGTCCCATAGCGCGTCGAGGCGATCGAGACCCGCGTGGGCGACGTCGATCCCTCGCTCTTTCGCCAGTCGCTCGATCTCCTGAAACCTTCGCTCGAACTTCGCGTTCGCTTTGTCGAGCGCGATCGACGCGTGCACGCCGGCCTTCCGGCAAAGGTTGACCACCGCAAACAGGAGATCGCCGAGCTCTTCCTCCAGGGCGTAATGCCGCTCGTCGAGCGACGGCGGCGCTCCCGGCTTGGGGGGTGGCGATTGAAGCAGCTCTGCACGCACTTCTCCAAGCTCTTCCCCTACCTTTTCCGCCGGCCCCTCGACATCGGGCCAGTCGAAACCCACCCCGGCTGCCCGATCCTGAAGGCGGTGTGCACGATGAAGTGACGGAAGCGCGGCGGGAAGACCATCGCCGATGCTCTTACGGTGCCTGGATTTCATTCGCTCCCACGGCTCCTTGGCGGCATCTCCGTACAGGTGGGGGTGGCGCCCCTTCATCTTGGTGATGAGGCCCTCCGCAACAGCCGTGAAATCGAAGGCGCCGCGCTCTTCCGCCAGTACGGAGTGAAACAATACTTGGAGCAGTACGTCGCCCAGCTCTTCGCGCACCAATTTGTCGTCCTGGAGGCGGATGGCGTCATCGAGCTCGTTCGCTTCCTCGATCAGATATGGTCGAAGAGATTCGTGCGTCTGCGCGGCGTCCCATTCGCACCGCCTCCGCAGGTCGCGCATCAGCGCAAGGGTATCGTCCAGGGAATGTGTCTTATCCATGAGTCATGATGCGCGGTTAGGCTTGTTTTCTTGAAGGGATCCGGGGTCCGGCGTATACTACCCGAATCGTAAATGAAGCGTCAATGAAGCCGACATTAGCTCGCGCCCAGGTCGAAATCGATTTGGGCGCGTTGCAGCGTAATGGAGCCGCGGTTGCGCGGCGCGCGGGAGTGCCTCTCCTCCCGATGATCAAGGCGGATGCTTACGGCCTCGGCGCCAGGGGAGCGCTGCGTGCTCTCGAGCCACTCGAGCCGTGGGGCTATGGCGTCGCCACCGCAATCGAGGGCGAGGAGCTGCGAGACCTCGGCGTGTCGCGGCCCGTTGTCATTTTCACTCCGCTGCTGAATGACGACCTGGCGCGCGCGCGTGCAGCGCGATTGACGCCGACGCTCGGGTTTCCCGACGAGATCGAGGCGTGGTTGAGCGCGGGCGGAGGCGCGTGGCATCTGGCGATCGACACGGGGATGAGCCGCGCTGGCATCCCCTGGCGTGAAATCGACCGGATCGCGCAGCTGACCGCTCTGGCGCCGCCCGAGGGCGCGTTCACACACTTTCATTCCGCCGAGCTGAACGACGGGACGATGGCCGCACAGGAGAGCCTTTTTCGCGAGGCCATATCACGGCTGCCGTCTCGCCCGCCGTTGCTGCACACCGACAACAGCGCGGCAATCTCGCGCAGAGGTAGAAGCCCATGGGACCTGGTACGTCCGGGGATCTTTCTCTACGGCGTTGGAAGTGGAAGCAGCGCGGAAATTCAGCCGGAGCCGGTCGTGCATTTGCGCGCTCCAATCGTGGAGATTCGAAACCTGCAAGCGGGCGACACGGTCAGCTACGACGCGACGCTTCGCGTCGAGCGTGCAGCGCGCATCGCGACACTGGCGATCGGATATGCCGATGGGTATCCGCGATCGCTCAGCCAGGTCGGCTCGGCGTTGGTTGGCGGTACGATCACCCCGATCGCCGGTAGAGTTACGATGGACATGACGATGATCGACGTGACGACTTTAAAGTGTGAAGTCGGGGATGTCGTCACGCTGATCGGCCGGTCGGGGAATACTGTTCTCACCGTTGAGCGCGTGGCCGATGCCGCGAGCATGTCGCCGTACGAGCTTCTCACCGGCTTGAGATCCCGGGTCGCGAAGACGTACACGGGCCCGTAACCGTGAAACGCGCGGTCATAATCGTCCTCGACGGCGTTGGTATCGGCGAAGCCCCCGACGCTGCCGATTATGGTGACGCCGGAAGCGATACGCTCGGGAATGTTGCCAGGGCCAGTGGGGGACTGAGGCTTCCGCGACTCGAGCGATTCGGACTGGGCAACATTCGACCGCTCGATGGCGTCGCTCGCCGCGGAGAGGCAGCCGGCGCGTGGGGCCGCATGCGACCCGCGTCAGCCGGTAAAGACAGCACGACAGGTCATTGGGAGATCGCCGGCGTGCATTTGGAGCGTCCGTTCCCGACGTACCCCAGGGGATTTCCAGGCGAGGTAATCGAGAGATTTGCCAGGGAGACCGGCCGCCCCGTGATTGGCAATGTCGTGGGCAGTGGTACCGACGTGCTGAATCGTTTCGCCGCCGAGCAGCGCAAAAGCGGAGGCTGGATCGTTTACACGTCGGCGGACTCGGTCTTCCAAATTGCCGCCGACGAAAATGTGATTCCCCTGCCTGAGCTGTATCGGGCGTGCGAGGCGGCTCGGGCGATGCTGGTACCGCCGCACGATGTCTCCCGAGTGATAGCTCGCCCGTTCGTGGCCGAGAATGGCGAACCGAACCGGACAGCAAACCGGCGCGACTATTCCCTGGTGCCGCCGTCGGTAACCTTGCTCGACGCCCTTGCCACTGCAGGAATTCCGCGCGATGGGGTTGGCAAAATCGATGATCTCTTTGCCGGACGGTCGATCACCTCGACGCACACAGCATCCAACGCCGACGGTATCCGCAGCATCAAGAATTGGCTTTCGAGCGCCGAAGGTGGGCTCCTCTTCGCCAACCTAGTAGATTTCGACCAGTTGTTCGGGCACCGCAACGACGTTGCGGGGTTCTATGGTGCGCTGCGCGAATTCGACGCAGCTCTGCCCTCAATCACATCCCGGCTCAAAGAGGAAGACCTGCTGTTCATCACGGCCGATCACGGCAACGATCCCACCACTCCATCTTCAGATCACGCTCGGGAATTCGTTCCCCTCCTCGCCGGAGGCATGCGCGTCGTGCCCCGCGACCTCGGTGAGCGCGACACGTTTTCCGACCTTGGGGCGACGATAGCAGAGTGGTTCGGGCTCTCGTTCAGAGGTCGCGGCACGTCGTTCCTGACAGAGCTGATAGTCTGATGGCGACCAGGTCGGAAACAAAGGCTTCCCTCAGGGAGGCGGCCATGCGTGCGCTGGACAACGCGCATGCTCCCTATTCGAACTTTCGAGTTGGAGCCGCGTTGCTGACGCGGGATGGCAAGCTCATCACGGGCTGCAACGTGGAGAATTCCGCCTATGGATTGGCAATCTGCGCGGAAACCCTTGCGGTGGCTTCTGCTGTCTCACAAGGGCTGACTGAATTCGACGAGATCGCAATCGCATCGGAAGACAGGGAACCGACCCCTCCATGCGGGGCGTGCAGGCAGGTGCTGAACGAGTTTGCGCCGAATATCAGGGTCTCCAGCTACACGCGCGATGGAAAGGAAGCTTCGTGGACGCTCCAGGAGCTGTTGCCACACGCCTTCGTGCTGAACCAATCACGTGGAAGGATGTAGTGAAGTCTTTGTCATTGCTGTTGCGTTCGCTCGCGACCGCGCTGTTGTTCATTTCCTTCGCATCGTGCTCGGAGAATCTCGATAGCTCCGGCGTGTGCTCCGTGCTCTGTCCGCCCGTTGGCGGCAATGTCCAGAATATCACGCTCGATGCGGTGGCGTTCGACACTACGGTCCAGGCTCTCTCGGGGTTGGGCACTGAGTCGGGGCTTTTTCTCGCTTCGCGCGGAGACACGCTGGATACGCGCGTGATCATCCGCTATGACACCCTGCCCCTCAAGTTCACCCCCAAGGCTGATACCGCCCGAGCGATAACAGAGGTGGACAGCGCCTTCATTCTGCTCCACATCGATACACTCTCGATCAAGGGCGGGGGGGTGACGATCGAGGCGTACGACGTTGATACCACAGCAAGCGACACATCGACCGCCGCCGTTCTCGCTCTGTTCCGTCCCGACCGTTTCATTTCGTCGCAGTCGTTCAATCGCGTGGACCTCAAGGACACCCTTCGATATTTCATCTCCAATTCGGCGCTGCTCGCCAAGATTCAGAGCAATGCCCGGCTGCGAATAGGCCTGCGGGCTGTCGCACCAAATTCGTCGCAGATGCGTATCATCTCGACCGAAGGCACTGCGCCTCCCTCGCTCTCGTTTCGCGCAACACCGGATACCGCGACGGCCAGGCTGACGCTGACTCCGTACTCACGCACACCGACCAACGAAGCGGTCGTCGCTTACCACCTTTCCGACTACACCGTCACAGCGAAGGGCCCGCCGCCCGGACCTGCGACCGACCTCGATGTCGGCGGCCTTCCACCGCGTCGGGTTTATCTGCGGTTCTCCATTCCGCTCAACATCATCGACTCCACCACAGTGGTCCGCGCGACCCTGCTGCTGAATCAGGTCCCGAATTCAATGCTTGACCCCACTGACACCGTGCTGATCCTTCCCTCGCTCGTTCTCGCCGGGAACGCTGTTACGGATCCCACGAAGGCGGCGCAGATCGTAGCCGATATTGCCCTCGACACCGTGAAGATCACACCAGGCAGCTCAGGTCTGAGGGAAATCGAGCTTGTCAGGGCTTTTCCAATCTGGCGGACGCAATCACCGGACACCGTTCCACGCGCGATTGTCCTGAAGACGCTCAACGAGGGCAACTCTCCGCTCGAGATCCGATTTTCCTCGCGTGAGGAAGCACTCACGCTTCTGCGCCCGCGTCTGAGAATCAGCTACACTACTCGTGTACCACTGGGGATTCCGTAATGCGCACGCTGATCGTCGCAACACTGGCGGTGGCACTGGTTGTGTCCCGTGTAGGCGCGCAGGGAGCGCTCAGCACTCAAGGGCTTGGCTACTCAACCGGAGAGATGAGCGCGAGAGCCGAAGCGACCGGAGGAGCCCTCGGAGACTTCGACGCCCTGAGTCTTGTCTCGCCGGCTTCGATCGCGGGAGTCGGCGCGTCAGCTCTTTTCTTTCAGTATTCGCCCGAGTTCAGGCGAGTGACAGCCGGGTCGGCCACCGCCAACACCACGACCGCGCGTTTTCCGATGGTGTCCGGCATTCTTCCATTGGGACAAGCCTGGGCTCTTGGGCTCAGCTCCTCGACCTTCCTCGATCGCTCGTCGGAAACGAGTCTCGTGCGCAGACAGCTCGTGGGAGCGGACAGCGTCAAAGAGACCGAGCTGACCAAGGTGCTTGGCGCGATCGACGACGTTCGACTGGCACTCGCGTGGTCCGGAACTCCAAAGGTACGCCTTGGTGGCGGCTTCCACGTTTTCAGCGGCAGCAATCGCGTCAGGCTGTCGCGAGTCTTCCCCGACAGCGCTAAGTACGCCAGTACCTCCGAAAGCGCGCGGCTCAGCTTCACGGGTTTTGCCGCGTCCGCCGGGATCGAATTTCATCCGTCGCGGGCGTTAGGATTTGCGCTAGCCGGCCGAAAAGGTGGCGACCTGACAGTGGCGTCAGGCGATACTACGGTCGGACGCGGACGGCTTCCTGATCACTACTCGGCCTCGGTGAGCTTCGACGGAATCACGGGCGCCAACATTTCAGCGCGGGTGGCGCACGACAACTGGAGCTCGCTCAGCTCGATCGGCTCCAGTGTGAAGGGCTTCGATTCCTGGGACTACTCTTTCGGTGGGGAAGCCTCGGGGCCCCGCTTTCTTCAGCGAGTGATTGTGATGCGCGCCGGCGCCAGATTGCGTACGCTCCCGTTCGGGTTCAACGGAGAGAAGGTGTCGGAGACCTCGTTCATGGGTGGGATTGGGGTACCGCTTTCTCGCGACCGAGCCGCTTTCGATTTCTCGCTCCAGCACGCGGCCAGATCCGCGGGCTCCGTCAGGGAGAGAGGAGTCATTCTAAGTTTTGGCTTGAGAGTCACGCCCTGATATGGCTGATGCGGCGAATGCGAAGCCCGAGGTAATTCTCGTCGCTGACGACATTCCCGCCAACGTCGAGCTGTTACTCGACCAGCTGGACAGCCTTGGTTACGAGACGATAACGGCGGTTGACGGACCATCAGCGGTTGCGGCCGCGTTCGAGCATCATCCCGACCTCTGCATTCTCGACGTGTCGATGCCGGCGGGCGATCTCGGCGTCGACGACCGGTCTACCGGCTTCGAGGTGTGCCGCCGCATCAAGCGTGATCCACGCACCTCGCGAATACCGGTGATATTCGTTACCGCGCTCAACGACACCAGCGACCGCGTGCGCGGGATCGAGGCCGGTGGCGACGACTTCCTCACCAAGCCTCACAATCGTCTGGTGCTCGGTGCTCGCGTCCGCAGCCTGCTCAAGCTCAAGGCGGCAACCGACGCGCTCGAGGACAGCCTGCGCAAGCTTCGCGAGCTGGAGAAGGTGCGCGACGACCTCATGAAGATGATCGTGCACGATCTCAAGACTCCACTCACATCCGTGCTCGCGACGCTCGAGATGCTCGCTGATGGGGATTTTGGCTCGGTGACGATGCCTCAGAAAGCGGCGATTGGCGACGCCGAAACGAAATCGGAAGATCTTCTCGCGCTGATCGACGACATCCTGGAGGTTGCGCGCATAGAAGAGGCGCGCATCTCGCTCACCCTTGCGCCGATGGCGCCAGGGGCGCTGCTCGCCGAGCTGGTTCACGAATGGGGACACCGTTTCCAGCAGGAGAAAACGACGGCGACTGTATCGGTCGCCGACGACGCGCCGGTCTTCGCTGGCGACAAGGGGCTGATCAAGCGCGTCTTCTCGAACCTGATTCAGAACGCGGTCACGCACTCGTCTCAGCCAGTTCATCTGGAGCTCAGCGCGCGAAAAGCGCGAAATGGCGTCTTGTTCACAGTGAGCGACAACGGTCCCGGAATTCCCCCGGAGTATCACGATCTCATCTTCAGAAAATTCGGACAGGTGGAGATGCCGCGGTCGCCGCGAACGCGGAGCTCCGGCCTCGGCCTGACATTCTGCAAGCTCGTTGTGGAGCGTCACGGGGGACGCATCTGGGTCAAGAGCGAGGAAGGCAGGGGAAGCTCTTTCTACATTGAGCTGCCGTCGGATCCGGCGACCCCGGAAAGCGGAGCGCACGCGACCAACGCCACTACCGCCTCTTCGGGTTCCTCGCGATAAGCACAGCAACGCGGTTGGAGCACTGCAGCGCGGGTACTATCTTAAAGCGCGCGCTCACCACGTACTCCAGGGCAATGCTTCAGTCTCCACGACCTACAGTCTACATCGAGACCTACGGCTGTCAGATGAATGTCAGCGATACCGAGCTCATGCTCGGGAAGCTGATCGAATCCGGCTACGAATCGGTCACGGAGCCGGATGGCGCTGACGTCATTCTCATCAACACGTGCGCGATACGCGAGCACGCGGAGCAGCGCGTCATTGGGCGGATCGGCGAGATGAAGAGCCGCATGAAGCAAGGGGCCGTCGTCGGTGTCACAGGGTGCATGGCGCAGCGATTGGGCGCGCAGCTGCTCGACCGCGCGAAGCACGTGAGCCTGGTCATCGGACCGGATGGGTACAGGGATCTTCCCTCTCTGATCGAGAGCGCTCGCATGGGGGTGCGTTCGACCGCCACCGATTTCGACCTCGAGGAGCACTACGAGGATTTCACCCCGCGCCGCTTCGAGGGAGTGAAAGCGTGGATACCGGTGCAGCGGGGCTGCGATTACAGGTGTACCTACTGCATCGTGCCGACGACGCGCGGACCGGAGCGTAGCCGCCGGCTTGCCGAGGTCGTGCGTGAGGCCGAGTCGGTCGTCGCGTCGGGGATCTCCGAGATAGTGCTGCTCGGGCAAACGGTGAACTCGTACTCCGATGGTGAAAATGATTTCGCCGACCTTGTGAGGGCGGTTGGGGGCGTTCCGGGAGTGAAGAGACTCCGGTTCACCAGCCCACATCCGAACGACTTCAGCGAGCGCGTGGTGCGATCGCTCGCCGAAACGGAAAGCGTTTGCGAGCATGTCCACCTCCCCATGCAGTCCGGATCGAGCCGTACGCTCAAGCGGATGCTTCGGAGATACACGCGCGAGGGATACCTCGAATGCGTCGACGAGTTGCGGTCGGCGATTCCCGATCTCTCCCTCACGACCGACATCATCGTCGGGTTTCCCGGTGAAACCGAGGATGACTTCGAAGAGACGCTGACCGCGGTTGAAGCTGTGGGTTTCGATGACGCCTATACGTTCAAGTTCTCGCCGCGTGACGGCACTCCCGCTACGCGCTTCCCCGCGAGCGAAACCGTGCCCGACGAGGTCGCCAGCGAAAGACTCGCTCGCTTGATTGCGACGGTTCGGGGTGGTACGCGCGAGCGGAACGTCAAACTCCTCGGAGAGCGCCGTGAAGTGCTCGTCGAGAAGGCCGCTCGCCGCGGGGGACTGCTCCAGTCACGAACGCGGGATTTCAAAGTCGTGATGATTCCTGGAGATGCATCTCTTATCGGGCGGTACCTGAACGTGGAACTCACAGGGACGACCGGATCGACGTTCATCGGCCAGGTAGTGGGTCGGCGCGCGCCACTCCCAATGGCTGTCTAGCAAAGCTCGCTCGGCCTTGGCGTCGCAGATTCGATTCGGTCTCGCGCTGAATGATTGCGGAGGCGCGGGTCCGGGATCGTAGGGTGATGAAGTCTGAAGCGGAGCGCGACTGCCCCTCATCACCGCCACATATCTCTCTTACGCAGCCGGGCTCCTCATAGGGTTCGGCGGCGGAGCGTGGCTGGCTGTCGCCTGCGCTACGGTCGGTGCTTCGGTGGCGGCGGTATTGAAGCAGTTCGATCGTGTCGGTCTGGCGCTCGTGTTTGTCGCGGCAGCCATCATCGCGGTCACAGCGCCCCCGCCAGAACGTCCGGTCGCCCACTCCACGGCACCTCCGGAAACGGATTTACTCACACGAATTCGAACCCGCGCCGGCCGTTCCATTGACCAGACCTTCGGCGAAGATGCGCCGCTGGCCCGAGCGCTCCTCATCGCCGACCAGCGTCAGATTCCGAGCGAGATGCGCGATCGGTATGCGTCGGCGGGTCTCATCCACATGTTGTCGATATCGGGTCTTCACGTGGCGGTCATCGCTGCCGCCATGGAGCTTCTCTTCCAGGTCGGTCGCATGCCGCGGCGGGTGGCTCTGCTGGGCGCGTTCGTCGCAACGGGCCTCTATGTCGCCGTGATTGGTGCGCCACCGCCCGCCCTTCGATCGGCAGCAATGCTCGGCGTGGCGATGATCAGCCGCCTCGCGCAGCGGCCGACGTCGGCGTGGGCTGCCTGGGCGGTCGGCGCCTTCATTCCCCTTTTCACTCCTCGAACTGTACTCGATGTCGGGTACCAGCTGAGCGTCCTCGGGATGTGTGCGCTTGTCGCCGCAGGATCGTTGTGGGGGAGGCACCTGGCGACACGCCTTTCCGGGTGGCGAGCGCGGATTGGAAGAGAGCTGGTGACATCCCTGGTCGCGTGCGCGGTTACTGCGCCCCTTGTCGCCTGGGTGTTTGGCCGTGTAAGTCTCATCGCGCCGGTTTCGAATCTGATCGCCGCGCCGGTGATAACCCTCGCGCAGCCGGTTCTGTTCCTCGCTCTGGTTCTCGCTCCCTTCGGTCTGGCCGCCCGATTCGTCGGGCAGGCAGTCCACCCTCTCCTCTTCGCATTCGATTGGGTAGCGTGGTCGGCTGCCTCCGTGCCCGGCGCAGCAATAACTGTCACGACATCCGCCGTTAGCGCGGTACTCGCCGGGTGCGCGGCCGTCTCGCTCGTGGCCGCCTGCGTCAGTCGCTCTCCGATCCGGCCCGTGATCGCCGCGATGGGATCTCTTGCGCTCATGGTTGTCATCCCGGCGACTCCGTTTGGAGCAACGTCGGGCGTGGAGCTGCACGTCCTCGATGTGGGGCAGGGTGACGCGATTCTGCTCAGGACAGACGCCGGACGTTGGGTTCTGTTCGACGCTGGCCCCGCGTGGAACGGAAGTGACGCCGGGCGCAGGATAGTCATTCCATACATTCTTCGCCGCGGTGGATCGCTCGATTCGTTCGTGCTTTCGCACCCGCACACCGATCACGTCGGCGGTGCCGCCAGCGTTCTCGGTGCGATGCATCCGCGGACCTACTGGGATGCCGCTTTCGCCGGCGGCGCCGAGACCTACATCGGATCTCTCGCCGTCGCGCGAGAAAAAGGAATCGCCTGGCACAGAGTACACCCCGGCGATTCCATCCAGATCGACGGCGTTACGGTTTCGTTCCTGGCGCCCGATTCCGTCTGGACGGTTGGTCTGAGGGACCCGAACCTCGCCAGCACGATCGCACTGGTGCGCTACGGAATGGTGCGTTTTCTGCTTGTTGGCGATGCCGAGCGCGCGGAAGAGGATTGGCTGCTGACCCATCACGCGCCGGTGCGCGCCGACATTTTGAAAGTCGGCCATCACGGCAGCTCGACTAGCAGCAGCGACGAGTTTCTCGCCGCGGTCCAGCCGGCCCTGGCTGTGATCTCGGTTGGTGCCGGCAATAAGTACGGCCACCCGAGCGGGGACGTGATCCACGCACTCGCGCTGGTTGGTGCGGAGGTACTGCGTACTGATGAAGCTGGTACAATTGTCGTACGAACCGACGGACTACGGATCGAAGTCGAGGCGAAGGGAGAGAAATGGGAATTGGTACGCGACTCGTCACGGCGATAGCAGGTCGGAGAATCGAACTTCCTTCGGCGTTAACGGATGCCTATCCAGATCTTGCCAGCGTGAGCTATCGCAGGGGCGGAATGCCGGCAAAAGTTGCCGGCTGGGCCCTCGGGACGAGCAGCGCCGCCGCAATCACGTTGTGGAACACGGTTTTCATCGCCCCCAATACGCCACTGAACGCCGAGCTACTCTTGCACGAGCTTTGTCACGTCCACCAATTTTTGGAGCGAAAGACATTTCCCCTTAGCTATCTTTGGCAGTCAGTTCGTTACGGCTACGCCAGTAACGCGTACGAAATCGATGCCCGCCGGTATTCCGCGCTGCGTCTCGCGCAGAACGCCAACGACAAGGACCTCTGAAGTGGTCAAGCACACCGCGACATCCGTAGTAACAATCGAGCGGTTCATCATCGAGCAGGAGAAGCTGCATCCAGAAGCCACGGGTGAGCTCTCTGGCTTGCTCTATGATCTTGCGCTTGCTGCGAAGATGATCGCCAACAAGGTCCGCAGCGCGGGTCTCGCGGACATCCTGGGTGCGACGGATCTGGAAAACATCCAGGGCGAGACCCAGCAGAAGCTGGATGTGCTGGCCAACGAGATCATCGTCAAGGCGCTCGATCATGGAGGCCGGCTGTGCGCCATGGCGTCCGAGGAAGAGCCGGGCATCATCGACATCCCCGAGAATTTCCGCTGCGGTAAGTATTGCCTCCTCTTCGATCCGCTCGACGGCTCGTCGAACATCGACGTCAACGTGCCCGTCGGGACGATCTTTTCCGTCGTGAAGAAGATCACGGGGGGAAGCCGCGGGGAAATGGAAGACATGTTGCAGCCGGGGCGTCGTCAGGTGGCGGCAGGCTATGTAATCTACGGATCCAGCACGATGCTCGTCTACACCACCGGCCAGGGAGCGCATGGATTTACCCTCGACCCTTCGCTCGGCGAGTTTCTGCTTTCACACCCGAACATTCGCACCCCGGACGTCGGGCGATATCTATCCGTGAACGATTCCTACCACAGCCAGTGGGAGTCTCCCGTGCAGAACCTCATGAATTACTATCGGGGCCAGGATGGAAACCGTCAGCCGATGAACACCCGGTACGTCGGATCGCTGGTCGCCGACTTTCATCGAAATCTTCTGGGCGGTGGTCTCTTCGCCTACCCGGCCAACAGGAAAAACAAGCGCGGGAAGCTTCGACTGCTGTATGAGGCGAGCCCGCTCGCATTTATCGTTGAGCAGGCCGGGGGCGCAGCCACCGACGGAACCCAGCGCATTCTCGACGTGCAGCCCACCGAGCTTCATCAGCGCACCCCACTCTTCATCGGCAGCAAGAATGACGTGGACGCAGCGCGCGCGATGCTCGGCCCCGAGCAGCGGTCCGGGAGCTCCCTTTCCCCGGTTGGAACGGTAGGCGCGTGACAGCAAGCCGGCGTGCCGGCCGGTGGCTATGAAAAAGGGCGAATCGAGCGAGCGGATGTCGCCGTCGGGAATCCCTATCAAGACCGTGTATCGTCCCGCGGACGCAGAGGTCGACTACCCATCCGAGCTGGGCGACCCGGGTAAATGGCCGTATACGCGCGGCGTCCAGCCGACAATGTATCGCGGCAGGTTGTGGACGATGCGCCAGTACGCCGGATTCGGGAGCGCGAAAAGCACGAACGAACGGTTCAAGCTCTTGCTCGATGCCGGCCAGACAGGGCTCTCCGTCGCGTTCGATCTTCCGACCCAGATGGGCCTCGACTCCGATTCCCCGCGCGCGCTGGGTGAGGTGGGACGCGCGGGCGTCGCGATCGACAGCGTCGAAGACATGCACGCTCTCCTGGAGGGAATGCCGCTCGATCAGGTCTCGACGTCGATGACGATCAACGCGACGGCATCGACTCTGCTCGCGATGTATGTGGTCGTGGCAGAGGAGCGGGGAATCGCGCGCGACAAACTCAGCGGCACAATTCAGAACGACATTCTCAAGGAATACATCGCCCGCGGTACTTACATCTATCCGCCCGGACCGAGCATGGCGCTGATCGCGGAAGTATTCCGCTTCTGCGCCGACCAGTTGCCCAACTGGAATCCGATATCGATTTCCGGATACCACATTCGCGAGGCCGGCGCCACCGCCGTGCAGGAGCTCGCGTTCACGCTCGCCAATACGATCGAGTACGTGAAGCGCGCCGTCGAAGCGGGACTCCCGGTCGACACTTTCGCGCCACGTCTGTCTTTCTTTTTCGCCGCGCACAGCGACCTGTTCGAGGAAGTCGCGAAGTTTCGCGCGGCGCGCCGCATGTACGCTCGGATTATGCGTGGCCGCTTCCACGCGTCGGAGGCCAGCGCGCGGCTTCGGTTTCATACCCAGACAGGGGGTGTGACTCTCACCGCCCAACAGCCGCTCAATAACGTCGTCCGGGTCGCCGTACAGACACTTGCCGCCGCCCTCGGCGGCACGCAGTCGCTTCACACCAACGGCTACGACGAGGCGCTGGCTCTCCCTACGGCCGAAGCCGCTACGCTCGCACTGCGGACGCAACAGATCGTCGCGTTCGAATCCGGCGTGACCAACACCGCCGATCCCCTTGCCGGCAGTTACTACGTGGAGAACCTCACCACCGAGCTCGAGAGCCGGGCGCTGGAGCTCATCCTGAAAGTCGACGAGCTCGGAGGTTCGGAAAAGGCGATTGCGGCCGGGTTTTTCCAGGAGGAGATCGCGCGCAGCGCGTACGAGCACCAGCTGCGCGTAGAGGCGGGAGAGACCGTAATCGTCGGCGTGAATCGTTTCGCCGACGCCGAAGAAGATCTCTCCATACCAGCGCCCGATTATTCGGCGCTGGAAAAAGCACAGGTGAAGAGCGTGAAATCGGTCAGAAAAAAACGGGACGCGGCTAAAGCGAAGCAGACTGTAGCGGCTCTGCAGGAGGCGTCGGGCGCGTCTTCAACAGATAGGCACCTGATGCCGCTCATCATCGACGCAGTTCGGGCCCGCGCTACCGTCGGAGAGATCTCCAGCGCGCTGGCCGAGAACTGGGGGTATTTCCGCCCGTCCATGTAAAATTGTCGCATGCTCCCCTCAGCCATGGCGCGCGAGACGATATGCGGCGCGCTCGCATCGGTGGAAGCGGCGGCCTCGCCACTTGTAATCCATCTTGGGCCGACGGATCGGCCGGCTCCGCTTGAGTCACTCTCCGTAGCGGACTAACTTTCGCTGTCGCCGCAGTTCTCTCCCAGGCCCACATGCCCACCTACGAGTTTCGTTGCCCGAAGGGCCACGATTTCGAAAAATTCTTCCGCTCGATCGCCTCCGCCCCTGGTGAGGTCGCGTGCCCGGTTTGCGGCAGCATCGCGGAGCGACAGCTCTCGGCCGGGGGCGGGCTGGTGTTCAAGGGATCGGGATTCTACATCACCGATTACGGAAAGGATGGCAAGAAGTCCCAGACGCCTCCAGTGAAAACAGGCGACAGCGCGTCGTCTGCATCCGACTCGGATTCAGGATCCAAGAGCGATGCGGCTGGAAAAACCGAGAGCAAGCCCCCCGTGGACTCAAAGCCCTCTACTGAAGCGAAGCCGGCTGTTTCCATCAAGTCGGCGCCCAAGCCGACGTCGAAGAGAGAGAAAGGCAGCGAATGACTGCGGCCGAGCAGATTCGCGCCGAGCTCATTCGCGCGGCGCGTAAGCTTGGTGCGCCCGAGGACGTAAGTCCGCTCCTGGAGCGCCCGCGCGAAACGTCACACGGCGATTGGGCGACGAATCTCGCGATGGTGCTGGCGAAGCCAATGAGGTCGAAGCCGCGCGACATCGCCGACAAGCTGCGCGATTCGGTCGATCTCGAGCGCGCAGGGGTGTCGCGGATCGAGATTGCCGGGCCGGGGTTCATGAACTTCTGGCTGGATGCCGGGCGCATCGCGTCAGGACTGGCTGACATCATTGCGGCCGACGAACAGTACGGAGAAAGCAATTCCGGTGGTGGCCACGTCGTCAACGTCGAATTCGTCTCGGCGAATCCCACAGGACCACTGCACGTCGGGCACGGCAGGCAGGCCGCGCTTGGCGACGCGATCTCCTCACTGCTCGAAACCACCGGCTGGAAGGTGACCCGCGAGTTCTACTACAACGATGCCGGCGTGCAGATCGACAATCTGGCGGCAAGCGTATCCGCGCGGCTCGACGAGCTGGAAGGAAAGTCATCGCAAATTCCTGAAGGCGGATATCATGGCGAGTACATTCGCGAGATCGCCGAGCGTTACAAGGCTGACAACGAGGGCCTGACCGTCCGGGAGTTTGCAGTGCGGGAGCTACGCAAGGAACAGGATCTCGATCTCCAGGCATTCGGCGTCAGGTTCGACAGGTACTTTCTCGAATCTTCGCTCTACACCGACGGTATGGTCGACGACACCGTGCGGATGCTGATCGCATCGGGAAAGACCTACGAGCACGAAGGCGCGCTTTGGCTCCGGACGACCGATTTCGGCGACGACAAGGATCGCGTGATGCGGAAGAGCGATGGCACCTACACGTACTTTCTGCCAGACGTCGCGTATCACGTGACCAAGTGGAAGCGCGGATTCCGCCGCGCGATCGATGTCCAGGGCGCCGACCATCACAGCACCGTCACCCGCGTTCGCGCCGGGCTGCAGGCGCTCGCCCTGGGAATGCCCGCCGAGTATCCAGCATACGTGCTGCACCAGATGGTCACCGTAATGAAGCACGGGGAAGAGGTAAAAATCTCGAAGCGGGCCGGCAGCTACGTCACAGTTCGTGATCTGGTCAACGAGGTCGGGCGCGACGCGGTTCGCTACTTCTTCCTGATGCGAAAGAGCGACTCGCAGCTCATCTTCAACGTCGATCTGGCGGCGTCGCAGTCGGAGGAAAATCCCGTCTACTACATCCAGATGGCGCACGCGCGCATGTGCGGTATTTTTCGAGTCGGCGAGGTCGAGCCGGCGTCGGTTACGGCCGAAGGCGCACCTCTGGAAGTCCTCACGGAGCTGGAGGAGCAGGAGTTGATCAAAGCGCTGCTAGATTTCCCCGTGCTCGTCGAATCTGCCGCGGAGACGCTGGAGCCGCATCGAGTCGCGACTTACCTGTTGGAGACCGCGCGGCTCGCTCACCTCTGGTACCATAAGCACCATGTGCTCGAGCAGACGGAAGACATCACGCGGGCGCGACTTGCACTCGCTCGCGCCGCGCAGATCGTCCTCCGGAATGGCATGCGCATTCTCGGAATTACCTCGCCGGAGAGGATGTAATTGCCTCTCTCGCAATCGCGGTTAGGATTAGCCGCGCTGGCCACTACTCCAGGGAAATAGAAAGAATGTCGGTATTGGTTGTCGGCTCCGTCGCCCTCGATTCAGTGGAAACCCCTTTCGGGAAAGCCGACGACGTACTCGGTGGCTCCGCGAATTTCTTCTCGGCATCGGCGAGCCACCTCACGCAAGTGAGCGTCGTCGGCGTGATCGGATCAGACTATCCGGTGGCGAAGCTCGACCCATTGAAGAAGCGGGGCGTTGATTTCAGCGGGCTGGAGCGCGCCGAGGGCACCTCGTTTCGCTGGCGCGGACGCTACCGCCACGATCTGAATTCGGCCGAGACTCTCGAGACTCACCTGGGGGTTTTCTCGCACTTCAGCCCGAAGATTCCGGAGAAGCTACGCTCGTCTCCCTATGTCTTCCTCGCGAACATCGATCCACGGCTACAGCTCGACGTGCTGCAACAGGTGAGGAAGCCCAAACTCGTTGCCTGCGACACGATGAACTTCTGGATCCAGAGTCGTCGCGCCGACGTCCTCGCCCTGCTCGCACACGTCGATCTCGTGACGCTCAACGATGCCGAGGCGCGGCAGCTGACTGAAAAGGCCAACCTGGTGCAGGCCGCCCAGTGGATCATGGCGCGCGGTCCAAGACACGTCATTATCAAGAAGGGCGAGCACGGCGCGTTCATGTTCACCGAGAAATCAATCTTCTTTGCGCCGGCGTTTCCGCTGGAGAGCGTGTTCGATCCGACGGGCGCCGGGGATGCGTTCGCCGGCGGCTTCATCGGATATCTCGCGTCCACGGGAGACCTGAGCGAGGCCAACATGCGACGCGCGGTGATTTACGGCTCAGTGATGGGATCGTTTGCGGTGGAGAAATTCTCCATCGAGCGACTGATGACGGTGACGCGTGCCGAGATCGATCAGCGCGTCAGGGACATGCGCCGCCTCGTGGCGTTCGAGGAGGAGCTTCCGGCGTGAGCAGAGATGCGCTTCGCTACGGAAGCGCGGGCGTAGATCTCGACGCCTCCAACGCCGCGAAGACTCGGATAAAAAGACTCGTCGAATCCACGTTCACGCCCGGCGTTCTTGGCGGGTTCGGTGGTTTCGGAGGGATGTTCAGGGTTCCCGCGGGCCTGGAAAGGCCGATTCTGGTCTCGAGCGCTGACGGCGTCGGGACGAAAATCAAAGTTGCGATCGAGGCAAACCGGCACGACACGATCGGTCGCGACCTCGTGAACCATTGCGTCAACGATATCCTCGTCCAGGGCGCCCTTCCGCTGTTCTTCCTGGATTACGTCGCATTTGGGAAGCTCGATCCGACCGTGGTTGAGGCCGTCGTGGCGGGGGTTGCCGCCGGGTGCCGCGAAAACGCTTGCGCCCTAATAGGGGGGGAAACGGCCGAAATGCCCGGTTTATACACGCCCCCCGATTACGATCTGGCGGGCTTCATCGTCGGATATGTGGAGGAAACCCGCATCATTGGACCGCACCACGTGCGGCCCGACGATGTGCTGGTTGGTCTTCCAAGCTCGGGATTGCACACGAACGGATACTCGCTGGCGCGGAAGATCGTAAAGGATCGACTGAAGCTCGGACCCGACGATGCATTTCCTGGTGGTGGCGGGGCGGTCGCGGACGTTCTTCTCGCTGAACACCGGTCCTACTTGCCGGCGCTCAAACCCGTGCTCGATCGCGTTCACGCGATGGCGCACATCACGGGTGGGGGTTTGCCGGAGAACCTGGACCGGGCGCTGCCGAAGACTTTGGACGCGGTCGTAGACACGTCAAGTTGGGATGTACCAGCTGTTTTCCAGGTATTGCAGGACGCGGGGTCGGTGGAGCCCGCTGAGATGTACCGAACGTTCAACATGGGTGTAGGAATGGTGGTCATCTGCGCGCCAGCCGACGTCAAAACTGTATTGTCGGCGGCTTCCGCAGTCGGAGTCGCGGGTTGGAAGCTCGGCTCGCTCAAGCCCGGTTCCGGCGTAGTCATACTCTCTTGAGGATCAACAGATGAAAGCAGGCGTGTTCGTTTTGTTCGCAGCCGTTGCGTTTGGCGCGACTTCAGTTGAAGCGCAGGGCGTTGACACCGGCCGTTGCCCACCGGGCACCGTGAACGGTTTCGGAGTTCCGGATCAGGCTCGCGCGACGCAGGATGCATGTCAGAAGGCGATCGATCTCTTCCAGTACATGGCACCGCAACTCGGTGCTTCCCTCACGGGTGGCAACGCCACGCTGGGGCAGGGAGGAAGCCTCGGTGGACTCGGACATTTCTCGGCAGGGTTCCGCCTCAATGCTGTTCAGGGAAGTCTCCCGCAGGTTCAGAACGTCACGCCCGCAGTGACCGGCGCGACGAGCGCACGCTACGATACCAAGACGCAGATTCTTCCGATGCCCACCGCCGAGCTCGCGATTGGCGTTTTCAAGGGGCTTCCGCTGGCCATCACCAATGTTGGCGGCGTCGACCTTCTGGTGAGTGCGTCTTATCTGCCCGAGTTCAACAACAGCAACGTCAGCGCCAAGGTGCCGAGTGGATCACTCAAGTTCGGTTACGGTGCGCGCGTGGGAATTCTGCAGGAGTCGCTGCTCGTACCGGGCATCTCGGTGAGCTACCTCCACCGCGAGCTGCCCACGGTCAACATCGCGGCGAACACCAACAATGACTCACTTTACGTCAACAACCTCAGCCTGAAGAGCAACGCCTGGCGCGTTGTCGCGAGCAAGAGCCTGATATTCTTTGGACTCGCCGCGGGCTTCGGTCAGGACAAGTACGACGCGTCCACCGACATTCGTGCTCACATCGCTGCGCGAACGGTTCCGCCAACGCCAGCAGCCAATGCTGGTCCGGTGTCGCTCTCACAGAACCTGACCCGCACGAATGTGTTTGCCGATTTGTCGATGAACCTTTTGCTTTTCAAGCTGACCGGCGAAATTGGACAGGTATCCGGTGGCACTATCAACACGTACAACACCTTCAATGGCAAGCAGGCAGCCGATTCCAGAGTCTACGGATCGGTCGGAGCTCGATTCGGCTTCTAACGATGCGCGCGACGCAGAATTCATGCGTCGCGCGTTGGCCCTCGCCCAGCTAGGCTGGGGACAAACAGCGCCGAACCCAATGGTCGGCGCTGTTGTCGTTAAAGATGGCACCGTCGTCGGCGAAGGCTTCCACGCGCGCTTCGGCGAGCCGCACGGCGAGGTCGTTGCTCTCAAGGCGGCGGGCGATCGCGCGCGCGGATCAACCATGTACGTCACGCTCGAGCCGTGCAATCACTTCGGCAAGACTCCTCCTTGCACAGAGGCGATACTGCAGGCCCTTGTCCAGCGTGTGGTAATCGCCGCCGCCGATCCCACGTCGCTTGCGGGTGGCGGCGCGCGTCACCTGAGCGACTACGGCGTCCAGGTGGACTTCGGTGTGGAAGAAGCCGCTGCTCTGGAGCTCAATGCTCCTTTCTTCTTTGCGGCGGCGAATCCATCCCGGCCGTGGGTGACGCTCAAGCTGGCTCTGTCGAGCGACGGGGGAATGAACGACCCTTCTGGCGAGCGCCGCTGGATCAGCAACGAGCTATCGCGCAATGAAGTCCAGCGCCTGCGCGCGAATGTTGATGCGATTGCGGTCGGCTTGGGAACCGTCCGGGCTGACGATCCACAGCTGACGGTCAGAGGCGCCGTGCGTCCACGGGTCCCGCCAATGCGCGTCGTCTTCGACCGAAATGCCGAGACCCCCCTCGACTCTGTGCTCGTTCGAACCGCGAAGGAGACACCAACGGTGGTCTTCGCACACCATCCGCCCGTTGCCCGGCTTGCGGCGCTCCACAACGCCGAGGTGGACGTGTTCGAGGCCGAGGATCTTCCGGCCGCCCTGGAAGCGCTGCGCGGGTTTGACGTTCAGCATCTAATGGTTGAGGGTGGGGCGCGCGTTGCCAGGGAGTTCCTGCGACAGGGCCTGGTAGACAGACTGGTTATCTTTCAGTCACCGGTCACGGTTGGCGCGGGCGCCCTGAGCCCGTTCGATGAGCTGTCGGACTCTTTGAAAAGGGAATTGCATAGCGCGCGTGTGGTGCGGCGCGCCGGGTTTGGCGAAGATGTGATGACGGAGTACGCGTTGCGCGAGGCTTGAAATGTTCACGGGATTGACCGAGCAGATTGGCGAAGTGGAGGGCGTGCGGCAGACCGATGCCGGGCGCGAGCTCCGCATTCGTGCTCCGTTCAACGATCTCGAAGCAGGCGAGAGCATTGCCGTGAATGGAGCGTGCCTGACTGTCCGCGAGTTCGGACCAGGCTGGTTTGACGTGGCCGCCGTCGTGACTACGCTCGACCGGACGACGGTCGGAAGCTGGAAGGCCGGGACCCGGGTGAACCTCGAGCGATCCTTACGCGCGACAGACCGTCTCGGAGGGCACATCGTGCAGGGCCACGTGGATTGCGTGGGAGTCGTTACAGCGCGAGACCTTGTCGGCGACGCCGTTCTATTGGATCTCTCGATTCCCGCTTTCGTCGAACCGCTTTTCGTTCTCCATGGTTCGATCGCGGTCGATGGTGTAAGCCTGACCGTGAACGAGCTCAAGCCGGGCGGCCCGCAGCTCTCCTTGATCGACTACACGTTGCGGCACACAACGCTCGGTGATCTCAGAGCGGGAAGCAGGGTGCACGTCGAGGCGGATGTGATAGCCAAACATTTGCGCCGGCTGCTGGAGCCCTACCTGCGCGAGGCATCCGCGGTAAATTCCATGACGGATTTCTCGCTGGAGCATTAGAGGATATGGAGTTCGGAACAGTCGAGCAGGCTATTGCCGATATCAAGGCCGGCAGGCTTATCATCGTGGCGGACGATGAGGATCGCGAAAACGAAGGCGATCTCATCTGCGGTGCGCAGCTCGTGACGCCCGAGCTCATCAACTTCATGATCCGCAAAGCGGGCGGTTGGATCTGTCTCGCACTCACCGGAGAGTGCGCCGACGAGCTCGATCTTCCGCAACAGACCGAGACGAACACCGAAGAGTTTCGAACGGCGTTCACGATGACGATCGATGCGGACGAACGCTTTGGCGTCACCACCGGCGTCAGTGCGCAGGATCGGGCGAGAACGATTCAGGTCGCCGTCGATCCGAAAACAGTCCCGTCAGATCTCCGCCGTCCCGGACACGTTCCTCCACTGCGCGCGCGCGACGGTGGCGTGCTCCAGCGCGTCGGACACACGGAGGCCGCGGTCGATCTTGCGCGCCTGGCCGGACTCACCCCCGCTGGTGTCGTCTGCGAGATCCTGAGCGAAGACGGTTCCAGCGCGCGGCGGCCTGAGCTGGAACGATTCGCCGCGCAACACGGTCTGACGTTCATCACCGTGGCTCAGGTGGTCGCCCATCGCTTGCAGACCGAGAGGCTCGTGCACAGAGTCGCGGAGGCGCGGCTCCCCACCGAAATGGGCGTATGGCGCGTACTCGGATACCGGAACGACGTCGACAAGCACGAGCACATCGCGCTCGTGTTCGGCGATGTTGGCCCCGATTCCAGCGTGCTCGTGCGCATGCACTCGAAATGTCTGACCGGCGATGTCTTTCATTCGTTGCGCTGCGATTGCGGCTGGCAGCTCGATACCGCGATGAAAATGATCGCCAAGGAAGGGAAAGGCGTGATCGTTTATCTCGATCAGGAGGGCCGCGGCATCGGTCTCCTCAACAAGCTCAAGGCGTACGAGCTACAGGATCAGGGAATAGACACAGTAGAAGCCAATGAGAGGCTCGGCTTCAAGCCGGACCTCCGCAACTATGGAATTGGCGCCCAGATACTGCTCGACCTCGGCGTGAGAACCATCAGGCCGATCACCAACAATCCGCGCAAGCTGGTCGGACTCGAGGGCTACGGTCTGACCATGGACGAGCGCGTACCGATCATCTCGATTGCGCACGACGAGAATTCCAGCTACCTCGAAGCCAAGCGAGCCAAGCTCGGACACCTGTTCGCGTCGTAAATGCCTGAATTCGCGGGACTGCCCAGCGGTGTCGGGCGGCGCATGGTCGTACTCGCCAGCCGATTCAACGAGCCGATTGTAAAGAAGCTGGTCGATGGCGCACTCGAGGCGTTGCTCAAGTACGGAGTCCTTTTTGAGGACATCGATGTAGTCTGGGTGCCAGGGGCGTGGGAGCTTCCAATCGCTGCCCGCTGGCTTCTGGCGAACGAGCGGTACGACGGCCTCGTAGCGGTCGGCGCGGTCATCCGTGGTGAGACGGCGCACTTCGACTACATCGCCGGCGAGGCATCCCGGGGTCTTGCCGCCGTCAGCGCCGATTCGGAAACGCCTATCGGATTTGGCGTGTTGACCTGCGACTCGGACGAGCAGGCAGAAGCACGCGCTGGGGGCGCACACGGCAACAAGGGGTGGGACGCTGCCGTCGCAACGCTCGAGATGATCGATCTCTACAACCGACTCGAACCCGACGATGCGGATTGAGTCGCGCGCTCGCGCGCGAGCGCTGCAGGCGCTCTACGCGTGCGAGATGCGGGGCGGAGCGAATCTCGATCGGGTTGCCACGCAGGTCTGGGATGATCTCGCCGTTGCTCCCGAAGAACGGCGCCTCGCCGGCCTGCTCGTGCGGGAAGTCGCGAGTGGGGGCGCGGAGCTCGACTCGCGACTTGCCGACGTCACCACGAATTGGCGACTCGAGCGGCTCGGCGCGATCGAGCGGTCGGTGCTTCGACTAGGGGCTGCCGAGCTCATGAAAGGCGAAACCCCGCCGCGTGTCGCCATCCAGGAAGCCGTCCGGTTGGCGGAGAGATTTGGCACGTCCGCCAGTGCGAAGTTCGTCAACGGAGTGCTCG
This sequence comes from Gemmatimonadales bacterium, assembly GCA_038227135.1. Taxonomy (GTDB): domain Bacteria; phylum Gemmatimonadota; class Gemmatimonadetes; order Gemmatimonadales; family Gemmatimonadaceae; genus UBA4720. The sequence continues at coordinate 8,689 of JBBRQC010000004.1, read as the reverse complement.
ACGCGTTTGCTCGCCAGGCCGGCATGATCTAGTGCGTATACTCGTACTGAACTGGCAGGACCACGAGAATCCGCAAGCCGGCGGGGCCGAGCTCCATCTGCGGGAAATCTTTACGCGATTGGTTGCCCGGGGTCACAGCGTAGATCTCCTCTGCAGCTCGTGGGATGACGCCCCTTCACGCGTCCCGCTCGACGGCATAGCGGTCCACCGCATCGGCAATCGCACGAGTTATCCCTTCCTCGTGCGTCGGTACTTCGAAAGGCATCTGCGCGCGAACAACTATGATGTCGTTATCGAAGACCTGAACAAGGTTCCACTCTACACTCCGATGTGGGGCGTGCCGAAGCTAGTGGCTCTCGTCCATCACCTGTTCGGAGCGACGGTCTTTCGTGAGGCTCCCGCGCCTCTTGCTGCCGCGGTCTGGCTTTCCGAGAGGCCACTCGGCACGCTCTATCGAAAGGTTCCGTTCCAGGCGGTGAGCGTCAGCACTGCCGACGATTTGGTGAGCCGGGGCATTCCCCGCCACGCCATTCGGGTGATCTACAACGGAGTCGATTCCTCCCGCCTTACCCCCGATCCGCTTGAGCGCTCGGAGAAGCCGTTGTTCGTCTACCTCGGAAGGCTCAAGAAGTACAAGCGGGTCGACGTGGTCATTCGCGCGTTCGCCGAGCTGAACGTTCCGGAGGCTACTCTCGAGATCGCCGGCACCGGCGACTATCGCGCTCAGCTCGAAGGACTGGTAAACTCTCTCGGACTGACTGACAGGGTGCAATTCCTCGGATTCATCCCCGAGCATGAAAAAGTTCATCTGCTTCGCCGCGCGTGGGCATCTACGCTGGCATCGCCAAAGGAAGGGTGGGGAATCAGCAATCTCGAAGCTGCAGCGTGTGGTACGCCGGTAGTTGCGGCGAATTCGCCGGGTATCCGCGAATCGGTCGTCGACGGCGAGACCGGATTCCTCGTTCCGCCTGACGATCCCGGTGCCATGGCCGCTGCGATGAGGGGAATTGTCGAGTCCCGCGATCTCGTGAACGTCCTCGGCGCCGCTGGTCGGCGGTTCGCGCAGAACTTCACGTGGGATCGCGCGGCGAACGACACCTTGTCGCACCTGGAGGAAGTAGTCGCGAAATGACAAAACGCACCTTGTCCGCAGCGGAGTGGCGATGCCGAGTCCGAAGGTAACCGTCGGCCAGCTGCTCGAGCGGTTGCGCGGCACGCTGCAGCTGGAGGAGATCGAGCCGGGGACCGGTCACGACCGGCCGGTCGGAAACGCAGAAGTCTCGAGCCCGGGCATCGTTCTGGCCGGATACGTCAAGCGATTCTCCGCCGAGCGCCTGCAGGTTCTTGGCGAGACGGAGATCACCTACCTCATGTCGCTGGACTCGCAGGAACGGAAGAGAATCCTCGAGCTCTTCTTCTCTTTTCCGATTCCGGCCGTCTTCGTCACGAAGGGTCAGCGCTTGCCGGCTGGCCTCAAGGAGACCGCCAGCGCCGCCGGAATTCCGCTCATCCGAACCAAGCTCAAGACCGCGGAGTTTTACCGCCGGATCAAGCCGGTGCTGGAGATGGAATTCGCTCCGACAGCGACACTCCACGGCTCGCTCGCCGATGTCTTCGGCGTCGGTCTGTTTTTCACGGGCATGAGCGGAATCGGGAAATCGGAATGTGTTCTCGATCTCGTAGAGAGAGGGCATCGGCTGGTTGCGGACGATCTCGTGATCGTCAGCAAGCGCGGCAATGATGTGCTGATCGGTCGCGGGCACGAGATGCAGCGGCACTACATGGAAATTCGCGGCGTCGGGCTGATAGACATTCCCGCAATATTCGGGATTCGCGCCGTGCGCCAGCAGAAGCGCATCGAGGTCGTCGTGCAGCTGGAGCAGTGGAATCAGGATGCCGTCGTGGATCGAACCGGTCTCGACGTGGAGACGACGACCATGCTCAAGGTTGAGCTTCCCAAGATCACGGTATTTCTTAATCCCGGGAAAAACATCACCGTCATTGCCGAGGTGATTGCGCTCAATCATCTGCTTCGCTACTCGGGCATTCACGCCCCTGAAGCGTTCAATGATCGGCTCATCAAGCGGATGAAGACGGCGGAAGCGTCCAACATTCGCGAATACCTTCAGGAAGATCATGAGTAACGGCGGAGAATCGGGGCCACCCTTAGTTCGGGCGATCGTAATTGGACACGGTGAGTTTTCCGCCGGTCTGGTCTCCGCCGTGGATCAGATCTGCGGAATGGCCGGGCGGCTCGTTGGTCTATCGATGATGGGACTCACGCCCGAAGACATCGAGACGGCGATTCGAGTGGAGCTCGCCCGAACCGGGGCGCACGTCATATTCACCGACCTTCCCGCCGGAAGCGCAACCCTTGCTGCCCGGCGAATTGTGAAAGGTGATTCCAGCATGGTGCTAGTGAGCGGGGTCAATCTCGCCACGCTCCTCGACTTCGTCTTCAACACGGAGGTTTCTCCGAGCGAGGCGGCGAGATCCGCCGCCGACCGGGGAAAGGCCTCGCTGATCGTGGTTGAGCGGAGCTGATGGGGATCCACCTTTACCGGATTGATGACCGGTTGATTCACGGGCAGGTCGTTGTCGGGTGGGGTCAGCCGTTGAACGCGCGATTTCTGATTCTCGTGGACGACCTCGTCGCATCCAGCGATTGGGAGAAGGAGTTGTACCAAATGGCGGTGCCGCCCGAGATGGACATCTACTTCGCTGATGTCGCCACCGCGATCAGGGACCACGCGCGTTACGCCGCGGATCCGCGTCCGGGGATCCTTATTGCGGGAGACACCGAGAGCATGCACCGGCTCGCGAAGGGCGTCAAAGCCATCGGTAGCGTCAACCTTGGCGGTATCCATCATCGCGCCGGACGCGCCGAGAAGTTGCGCTACATCTTCCTGACGCCGTCCGAAGAGGAGCAGCTGCGCGCCCTCGAGGCGTCCGGGGTCGAGGTGACGGCGCAGGACGTTCCGTCCGCGCGGGCGGTCCCGCTGTCCGAGATTCTCGACGGTTCCTCGAAATGAACATCCTGCAGGCTCTGCCACTCGCGTTTCTTGGCGGACTGCTCGGGCTCGATGTCGTGAGCTTTCCCCAGGCGATGGTATCCCGGCCGATCGTCGCGTCGACGCTGGCGGGAACCTTCATTGGGCACAGTGAGTCGGGGCTGCTGATTGGAATCGTGTTGGAGCTGATTGCTCTGGACACTCTTCCGTTTGGAGCATCTCGCTATCCCGAGTGGGGCTCGGCTGGTGTCGTCGGCGGTGCTCTCTTTTCCGCGCAGGCGCACGGTATGCCGGGCGCTCTGCCGGCATCGATTCTCGCCGCGCTTCTCACCGCCAGCATCAGCGGCTGGAGCATGGTGGTCCTGCGTCGCATCATCGCTGGCCGGCTGGAAAAGTCCCGTGACCGGATCGAAGACGGATCCAGGGATGCACTCCTTTCCCTGCACCTGTCGGGCCTGACACTCGACCTGTTGCGTGGCGCGCTCGTGACTACGATCGCGATGTTGATATTCAGTCCGCTCGTCGGCGCCATCGTCGCCGTCTGGGGAAGTGAATCGGATTATTCGCGTGCGGTCGTTGTGGTTGTCGCCGCGACCGTGGCCGGCGGTGCACTGTGGAAGGTTTTCCATTCGGTGCGCCACGTGATATGGTTTTTCGTCGGCGGGCTGATCGTGTCTGCCGCGCTGCTGCGCGTACTATGACAGCGCCAGGCGCAACCCAGATTTCTCTCCCGGCCCGTGTGAAGCTGGCAATGTTCGTCCGAATGCTCGCCGTTCAGGGATCATGGAACTATGAGACTCTGCTCGGGACGGGGATCGGGTTCGCGATGGAGCCCGCGCTGAGATCGCTGCCGGGTGGAGTGGACGGTCCTCAATACCTCTCGGCGCTGGCGCGGGAATCGCGCTACTTCAATGCGCACCCGTATCTCACCGGAGTAGCCATCGGCGCATTGACACGAGCCGAGCTCGAGGGGGTCGATCCCGCGAGAATCGAACGGTTTCGGAGCGCGCTCGCCGGTCCACTCGGCAGCGTCGGAGACAGGCTTGTTTGGGCGAGCTGGCTCCCGTTCTGCTCCGTCGTAGCGCTCGGCGTTTTCGGGGCCGGCGCCTCCGCTCTGGCAGTAGTCGGTACATTTCTCTTGCTGTACAACGCCGGACACCTGCTGCTCAGAGCGTGGGGCCTCCACATTGGCCTGTCTCGCGGCTTGAACGTCGCCTCGGCTCTTGGCAATCCTGTGTTCCGGCAGGGCCCACAGTATATCGGGAGCGCCGCGGCGCTGGTGGCCGGCATCGCGCTACCGGTGGCGTTGCAGCGGGTCGTTGGGCCGGGCCGGGTTTTCGCTGGTGAAATCGTCGGCGCGGCGTTGCTCGGCATTCTTTTGCTCGCCCGCCTGCGCGAAAGGGCGGAGGGTTGGCGCATTGCTCTCGGAGTCCTCGCGGTGTTCGTACTTTACTCGGTCCTTACCTGATGCCTGAGCGCGAAGCGAAGATCGTCAACAAGCTGGGCATACACGCCCGCCCGGCCGCCGAGATCGTGAAGACGGCGGGAAAGTTCAAGAGCAATATCACCATCGTCCGCGACGATCTCGAGGTGAACGCGAAGAGCATCATGGGAGTGATGATGCTCGCGGCCGAGCGCGGAGCGGTCGTCGTTCTTCGGGCAACTGGTGACGACGCCGAAGCCGCCCTCGACGCGGTGTGTGCCGTGATCGCGAACAAGTTCGGGGAGAGTTGATGTCCACGGGACTTGCCGGCATGCCGGCGTCTCCCGGGATTGTGGACGGACAGGTCCACCTTCTCCGGTGGGAAGTCCCCGATGTTCGGCACCGCATCATTGCCGACGAGTTGATTCCGGAAGAGATCAAGCGCTTCCACCGTTCTCTCGCCAAGGCACGGGAGAGATTGCAGCAGGTGAGGGTCCGCGCTGAAAAGCACGCCGGCCCTGAGGAGGCGGCAATCTTCGACGTGCAGCTCTCGATCCTCGAGGACGGAGAGCTGTTGCGCCAGGTCGAGGAGCTCATCCACCAGAACCTGGGTGCGGAAAAGGCATTCGACCTCGTCCTCTTCGAGTGGCGCCAGCAATTCGCGGCTCACGCCCGGCCGCTGCTCCGGGAGCGCGTCGGCGATCTGATCGATGTCCATATCCGGGTGTTGTCGATTCTCCTCGGCCTGCCGGACCACGACCCGGTCGATCTCCCCAAGGGATCCAACAAGATTCTGGTCACCCACGATCTCACGCCGAGCCTGACGGTTCAGCTCGATCGCGAGGCGATCATTGGTATCGCGACCGACGCCGGCACACGCACGTCACACGTCGCGATTCTGGCGCGATCGCTCGGACTTCCGGCCGTCGTCGGCCTGCGCGATGCAACCGAGCGCCTGGATGGAAGCGAGTACGTGATCCTCGACGGCACAGCGGGCGCGTTGGTGATCAATCCGACTCCCGCCCAGCTCGCTACATACCGGGAGCGGCGCGCGCGCGAGGCAGCAGAGGTAATCGAGCTTCAGGCGATGGCGACCGCGGATTCAGTGACGCTGGATGGACACTGGGTTACGCTGCGCGCAAACGTCGACCTGCCCGAAGAGGCGGAATTCGCGGCGCATAGCGGTGCGGAGGGCGTCGGCCTGATGCGCACGGAATTCCTGGTTGTGGGTAGGGCGACGATGCCGGACGAAGAGGAGCAGTATCGCGCGTACCGCCACGTTGTCGAGGCGTTTGGAGGGAGGCCGGTGGTGATCCGGACTTTCGACGTGGGAGGCGACAAGCTTCCCGTTGGAGGCTATCCGACGGATCCGAATCCGTTCCTTGGCTGGCGCGCCATCAGGATGTGCCTCGACGAGCCCGAGCTGTTCAAGACGCAGCTTCGGGCCCTGCTGCGCGCGGCGATGCACGGTGACGTGCGCATCATGTTCCCGCTGATCATCACGCTCGACGAGGTCAGGGAGGCGCGCGGTCTCCTGGACGAGGCAGCCGCCGAGCTGGATGCGCGGGGCGTCGAATACCGTCACGACCTTCCCCTCGGTGTGATGGTCGAGACGCCGGCCGCGGCTCTGTCGATCCATACGCTGGTTGACGATGTCTCGTTCTTCAGCATCGGCACCAATGATCTTGTGCAGTATACGCTTGCCGTCGACCGTGGCAGCGCGAACCTGGCGTCGCGCTTCACGCCGCTGCATCCAGCCGTGCTGACTCTGATCAAGCGAATCGTCGACGTGGGAGTCGCTCATCATCTGGAAGTTGCGGTCTGCGGGGAGATGGCTTCACAACCGCTGATGGCGTTCGCGCTCATCGGCCTGGGGGTCCGTTCCCTGAGCGTAGCGGGCCGCGCGGTCCCGCTCGTCAAGCGGATCGTGCGGGGCGTCAGCGTCGCTGTGGCCGCTGAGGCGGCGAACGCCGCCCTCGAATCCAAGACCGCGCGGGAAGCTGAGGGCGAGCTGCGGCGACGGCTGCTCGCGGCGTTCGGTGACGCTCCGTTTTTGCGCGACGGGTTGCCTGGGTTCGTGGATGGAAATATCTTCGAAGGCTCCGGTGGGTTGAAAGCTTCTTCGGCGCACGAATAGTACGGCGTGCGACCGTTGCCACCGATCATCCTCACATTCCCCAGAGGAATTCGTGCTCGATCGACATCTCTTCACATCCGAGTCCGTAACCGAAGGTCATCCTGACAAGGTCGCGGACGCGATCTCGGACGCCATTCTCGACGCAATACTCACGGACGATCCCCAGGCGCGCGTTGCCTGTGAAACCCTCGTAACCACCGGCCTCGCCTGCGTCGCGGGTGAGATCACGACCAAGACATATGTGAACGTTCCCGAGATCGTGCGCTCCACGATCGACCGGATCGGATACAACGACGCCGGCATGGGCTTCGATTCGAAGACCTGCGCTGTGATCAGCACCATCGACAAGCAGTCGCCCGACATCGCGCAGGGAGTGGATCACGGCGGTGCCGGTGATCAGGGCATGATGTTCGGCTACGCCACAGATGAGACGGAAGAGCTGATGCCGATGCCAATTCAGCTGGCGCACCGCCTGACTGAGCGTCTCGCGGCGTTCCGCAGATCGAAGGAAGGGAGCTGGGTGCGCCCGGACGGCAAAGCGCAGGTCACCGTCCTCTACGAGGACTACCTTCCAATCGGTGTAGAGACGGTCGTCGTTTCCACTCAGCACTCCGAAGACATTTCGAACAAGAAGCTGCGCGAAGCGATCATCTCGGAGGTCATCGAGCCCGTCATCCCGAAAGAGCTCCGGGACAAGACGATCAAGTTCCACATCAATCCCACCGGACGGTTCGTGATCGGCGGTCCTCAGGGAGACGCCGGACTCACTGGCCGCAAGATCATCGTCGACACCTATGGTGGGATGGGCCGTCACGGCGGCGGGGCATTCAGCGGCAAGGACCCGTCGAAAGTTGATCGCTCCGCGTGCTATGCGGCGAGGTGGGTGGCCAAGAACATCGTGGGGGCAAAGCTCGCGAGGCGCTGCGAGGTGCAGCTGGCGTACGCGATAGGCGTTGCGCAGCCCGTATCCGTGAACGTGGACACCTTCGGAACGAATACAGTTCCGGAAACGGCGATCATGAAAGCCGTACAGCAGGTATTCGATCTCACCCCGAAAGGCATCATCAACGCGCTCGATCTCAGAAAGCCGATCTATAGCCCTACGTCTTCTTATGGCCACTTCGGCCGCGCGCCCAGGAAGAATGGAAAGGGCACACTTTTCACGTGGGAGCGCCTCGATCGAGTGGCTGATCTCAAGAAGGCAGTCCACGGGAAGTAGACCGACCGGAGTGACGGGGTGTATGATAAGCTGGCCGCGAGGTCAGCTTTTCTACTTTCCGCCCATCACGTTAACTTGAACTCATGCAGCTGGTAGAAGTCGAGGTAATGCGACTCGGTCTCGACCGATCGACGAACTCCTATGTGGTGATTCTCCAAGAGAAAGGCGGATCGCGTCTGCTGCCGATCTGGATCGGGCAGCCCGAGGCGGAGTCGATTGTGATCGAGATGAACAAGCTCAAGCGGGAGCGGCCGCTCACCCACGATCTCTGCAAGAACCTCATCATCGGGATGGGCGGAACACTGAGGCGCGTGCACATCACCAAGGTGGAGAATCGGACTTTTTACGCGGAGCTCCACATCGCGCGGAGCTCCGGCGCCGTGCACATCGATGCTCGCCCGTCGGATAGCATCGCCATCGCGCTCAGATTCGAAGCGCCTATCTTCGCGCAGGAAAGCCTCCTCACCGCACTCCTCCTCGAGGAAGGCCAGACTGCGCCCGAGACGCTCGCAGAGCCGTCGGAGGAAATGTCAGCGGATCAGCTGAAAGAGTATCTCGAGAACATGCGTCCTGAAGACTTTGGGAAGTTCAATATGTAAGTTGGCGGTCCTGCTCTTCTTGCAGGCCGCTCTTCCCAGCGCTCCGCAGCAGGTATCGGGCCGCATCACGCGCCCCGGGAAGCAAAGCATGCTTCCGGTCGGTGGCGTGTGGGTCGTTCTCCACCGCGTTGGGCCCGATCGGGCGGGCCCACTCGACTCGATCAAAGCCGATCCTCGCGGCCGCTATGCGTTCAACTACGTGCGTTCGGGCAGCGAGGACGCCATCTACTTCGTGTCTGCCTCCTACGACGGCATCGCGTACTTCACCCCGCCACTCGCCGAGGGGAAAGTAAGCGGCGA